>NZ_JBPWBC010000003.1:0-594298 GCF_051776965.1 Bacillus cereus group sp. BceL220
TATTAGGCACGCCGCCAGCGTTCATCCTGAGCCAGGATCAAACTCTCCAATAAAGTTAGTTTGTCTAGCATCTAAAAATAAAAATTGACGTTTCACGTTGTTTGTTTCGTTTAGTTTTCAAAGTTCAATATCGCGTTTCAGCGACTTTTATAATATATCATAGTATATTATTTTCGTCAACAAGTTTTTCAAGATAATTTGTATCTCTCATTTACTGACTCTGCCTATTATATAGACTTTTCTATTACTATGCAAGTATTATTATAAAAAAATAAGAGGGGGAAAATCCCCCCTCTTATTCTTCAGAAGAAACCTCTTCATTAGATTCTTCTTCATCTTTCTGTGCTTTTGCTACTGTCGCTACCTCTTGCTCATCCTCTAAACGAATTAGACGAACACCTTGTGTATTACGTCCCATTTGAGAGATTTGATCAACTGGCATACGAATAATAACGCCTGCGGCTGTAATTAGCATGATGTCTTCTTCACCTGTTACAGACTTAACCGCTACTAACTTACCGTTTTTATCTGTAATGTTACAAGTCTTAAGACCTTTACCACCACGACTTTGTAGTCGATACTCTTCAACTGGAGTACGCTTACCATACCCGTTTTTCGTTACAATTAAAACATTCGTATCTTCTTCAACAATTTCCATACCTACTACTTGGTCCTCTTCGCCTAATGTAATAGCTTTTACACCAGCTGCATTACGGCCCATAGAACGTACATCTTGTTCATTGAAGCGAATTAACATACCGTTGCTTGTCCCTACGATAATATCTTTATCGCCAGATGTTAAACGTACAGAAATCACTTCATCTTCTTCACGAAGCGAAATTGCAATTAAACCGTTTGTACGTATATTTGCAAATGATGAAAGTGGCGTTCTCTTAGAAATACCTTGTTTCGTTGTAAAGAATAAGAACTGGTCGTCACCAAATTCACGAATTGGAATAATGGCATTGATCCACTCACCCTTATCTACCCCTAATAGGTTAATAATTGGTAGCCCTTTTGCAGTACGACTATACTCTGGGATTTCATATCCTTTCGTACGGTATACTTTACCCTTGTTTGTAAAGAATAAAATATGATCATGAGTAGACGTTGTTAATAAGTGTTCAACAAAGTCATCATCATTCGTACCCATTCCTTGTACACCACGTCCCCCACGGTTCTGTGTTTTGTACGTAGAAGCTGGTAACCTCTTAATATAACCGTTATGAGTTAACGTAATCGCAATGTTTTGCTCAGGAATTAAATCTTCATCTTCAATAAATTCCATACCGCCAATTGTAATTTCTGTTCGTCTCTTATCATTGAAACGCTCTTTTACTTCTGTTAATTCTTCACGAATAATCTCAAGAACTTTCTCTTCATCTGCTAAAATCGCTTTTAATTCAGCAATTAATTTCATTAAGTCTTGATATTCTTGCTCGATTTTTTCACGTTCTAATCCAGTTAAGCGTTGCAGACGCATATCTAAAATCGCTTGCGCTTGTTTCTCACTTAAACCGAAACGTTCCATTAAGCCTTGCTTTGCAATATCAGCCGTTTTTGAACTACGAATTAACGTAATAACTTCATCAAGATGATCTAAAGCAATTCGTAATCCTTCTAAAATATGGGCACGTGCCTCTGCTTTTTCTAATTCATAAGCAGTACGTCTACGGATTACTACCTTCTGGTGCTCCAAATAATGATATAAGTTTTGTTTTAAGTTTAGTACTTGAGGCTCTCCATTTACAAGAGACAACATATTAATACCGAAACTTGTTTGAAGTGCTGTATGTTTATATAGATTGTTTAATAGTACATTTGCATTAGCGTCACGACGTACTTCCATGACAATACGCATACCATTTCGGTCTGATTCATCACGTAAATCTGTAATACCTTCAATTTTCTTATCGCGAACCAATTCTGCGATTTTTTCAATTAATCGTGCCTTATTAACTTGATAAGGTAGTTCCGTTACGATAATAGATTGTTTACCATTTGATTTCTCTTCAATTTCAACTTTGGCACGAAGCATAATAGAACCTCGTCCTGTTTCATAAGCTCTACGGATGCCACTTCGCCCTAAGATTAAACCTGATGTCGGGAAGTCTGGACCAGGAATATATTCCATTAATTCCGCGATAGTGATATCTGGATTATGGCTTAATGCCAACACACCATCAATTACTTCGCCAAGTTGATGCGGCGGAATATTTGTTGCCATACCAACTGCAATACCTGTCGTACCGTTTACTAATAAATTAGGGAAACGCGCTGGTAATACAATCGGCTCTCTTTCCGAACCATCGTAGTTATCTTGGTAATCAATTGTATTTTTTGAAATATCACGTATTAATTCCATAGAAATCTTAGACATTCTTGCCTCTGTATAACGCATTGCCGCCGCTGAATCTCCATCTACAGAACCGAAGTTACCATGCCCATCTACAAGCATATAACGTTGACTGAAATCTTGCGCCATACGTACCATTGTTTCATAAACGGCTGAATCTCCATGAGGGTGATACTTACCGATTACTTCACCGACAATACGTGCTGATTTCTTATACGCTTTATCAGCTGTAATTCCTAAATCATTCATCGCATATAAAACCCTACGATGCACAGGTTTTAATCCATCACGAACATCTGGTAATGCACGAGATACGATAACACTCATTGCGTAATCTAAAAATGAGGTACGCATTTCATGACTAATATTAATTTCTCGAATTCGTGCTTGTTGTTGATTGTCTGACATCAACGAGCACCTCCTCTTACATTTCCGTTACACATACATTGATTTATATGTAGAAGACAGGAATACTTAGATTCCTGTCATTACTCATTTAAATATCAAGGTTTTTCACGTATTTTGCATTCTCTTGGATAAAGTTACGACGCGGTTCCACTTTATCACCCATTAAAATTTCAAATGTTTCATCTGCTTCTATTGCATCTTGAAGGGAAACTTGAAGTAACGAACGTACTTCTGGATCCATTGTCGTCTCCCATAGCTGAGTTGGATTCATCTCTCCAAGACCTTTATAACGTTGAATTCCTGGTTTCGGCTGGGCTGGTAACTCAGCTAATATTTTTTCAAGTTCTTTATCATTATAAGCATATTGAATTTTTTTACCTTGTTGCACTTTAAACAAAGGTGGCTGTGCGATATATATATATCCACACTCAATTATTTGACGCATATAACGATAGAAGAACGTTAATAATAGGGTACGAATATGCGCACCATCAACATCAGCATCGGTCATAATAATAACTTTATGATAGCGTGCTTTTTCGATATCGAAGTCCCCACCAATATTTGTACCAATCGCCGTAATAATTGTACGAACTTCATCATTTGATAAAATCTTATCTAAGCGTGCCTTTTCAACATTAATAATTTTACCCTTCAGCGGTAAAATTGCTTGAAAATGACGATCGCGTCCTTGTTTTGCAGATCCACCCGCAGAGTCACCCTCTACGATATAAATTTCACTAATTGCTGGATCTTTAGAAGAACAATCTGCCAATTTCCCTGGTAAACTTGAAACTTCTAAAGCACTCTTTCGGCGAGTTAGCTCACGAGCCTTTTTAGCTGCTACACGCGCACGTGCTGCCATCGTCCCTTTATCTACAACCTTACGTGCAACATTGGGATTTTCCAGTAAGAATTTTTCAAAAGCCTCAGAGAATACTGACTCCGTAATCGTTCTCGCTTCACTATTTCCAAGTTTCGTCTTCGTTTGCCCTTCAAATTGTGGATTTGGATGTTTAATTGACACGATTGCTGTTAAACCTTCACGAACATCTTCACCAGTCAAATTACTATCCGCATCTTTTAAAATGTTATTTTTACGACCATAATCGTTAATCACACGTGTTAAGGCAGTTTTAAATCCTACCTCATGTGTACCACCTTCATACGTATGAATATTATTTGTAAATGAGTAAATATGATTTGTATATCCTTCGTTATATTGAAGCGCAACTTCAACTTGAATACCATCTTTTGAACCTTCTACATATACAGGCTCTTCATGAATTGGTTGTTTTGAACGATTTAAATGTTCAACATATGATTTAATTCCACCTTCATAGTGGAACTCTTTCTTTTGCTTATGTTCACGTTTATCTTCAATTGTTAATTTAATATTACGATTTAAAAACGCCAACTCACGCATACGAGTCGCTAGCGTATCGAATTCATATTCTGTCGTCTCTTTAAAAATTTCTGGATCCGGTTTAAAGCGAGTTATTGTTCCAGTCTTATCTGTATCACCGATGACTTTTAAATCTGCAACCGGAATACCTCTTTCGTATTTTTGGTAATGGATTTTGCCATCACGATGTACAAATACTTCTAATTCTGTTGATAAGGCATTTACAACAGATGCACCAACACCGTGCAAACCACCAGAAACTTTATAACCGCCACCGCCAAATTTACCACCAGCGTGGAGGACAGTCATAATAACCTCTACTGCAGGACGTCCCATTTTTTCTTGTATACCAACTGGAATACCACGTCCATTATCCGTTACAAGAATACTATTATCTTCTTCGATACTAACGTTAATTTCATCGCAATATCCTGCTAACGCTTCATCGATACTATTATCGACAATCTCCCATACAAGGTGGTGAAGTCCCTTCCCACTCGTAGATCCAATATACATACCCGGACGTTTCCGAACTGCCTCTAGTCCTTCAAGTACCTGTATCTGACTTTCATCATATGCATTTTCTTGCATTTGCTTTTGTTCCATTGACACAAAGATCACCTACTTTTCCATTTAAACAGGGGTTTATGCCCTATCTATTTCACAATCTACCGTGCCGTTCGTTACATGAATTGTTTTCGCATCTTTTAATGTTTCGTGTTCAATTCCGTCGACACTCGTCGTTGTAACAAATGTTTGCACCTTTCCTTGAATTGTATTTAACAGATGTGATTGACGATAATCGTCTAATTCTGATAAAACATCATCCAGTAAAAGGATTGGATATTCTTTAACCTCTGAATAAATTAATTCAATTTCAGCTAATTTTAGGGATAGTGCGGTCGTTCGTTGTTGTCCTTGCGAACCAAAGACTTGAACATTTTTACTATTAACGAAGAATTGTAAATCATCACGATGAGGACCAATTAAAGTCGTACCACGGAAAATTTCACGTTGTTTCACAGATTGAAAACTTTCATAGTATACTTCTTTTATTTTCGACAAATCCATTGATTCTGATACATCTACACTTGGTTTATAGACAATTTCTAACTCTTCTAATCCACGGCTTATACCGCGATGAATTGGAGCTGCCCATTCCTGTAGCAAATGCAAAAATTCAAAACGTTTTTGCAGTATTTTTGCACCATGCTCAATTAGTTGAAGTGTAAATACATCCAACATCGTTTCCTCATTCTTACTATTCCCTTGCATTTTTTTCAACAAGTGATTTCGTTGCGTGAGCACCTTTTGATATTGACTTAATTCATACAAATATACAGGAGCTATTTGTCCTAATTCCATATCTAAAAAGCGTCTTCTTACTTGAGGGCTTCCTTTTACAAGATTTAAATCTTCTGGGGCAAACATGACAACGTTCATCACGCCAATATATTGACTTAACTTTTGTTGTTCAAGTTGATTTAATTTTGCCTTTTTACCTTTTTTCGAAATATTTAATTCCAAAGACAAAGAACTGTTTCTTTTTTGTAATTTACCTTTTATTTGACCAAACTCTTCATCCCAGCGGATAAGTTCGCGATCATTAGAGGTTCTATGAGATTTCGCCATCGCTAAAACATAAATAGCTTCCATCAAGTTTGTTTTCCCTTGTGCATTTTCGCCGATAATTACATTTACCTTATCTTCAAAGGAAAGCTCTAATTTTTCATAATTACGATAGTTTTTTAATTGTATTTCTGAAATAAACAAAGGGCTCCCCCTTTATGCTTGAACTTGGAAAGTTCCGCTTCCTGGAATTTCAATAACATCATTCGCATATAGTTTGCGACCTCTTCTATTTTCAAGTTCGTTGTTCACGTACACTTCATATTCTTGTAAAAACCATTTTACAGCGCCACCTGTATCAATTACATCAGCTAACTTTAAAAATTGTCCTAGTGTAATATACTCTGTTGAAATTTTAATATGTTTCATAAAATCGCTCACTTTCTGAAAGTGTTCATTCTTTCATTGTACTAAATAAACTAACATTAGGAAAGTAATACCCAAAAATCAAATAAGGGCCACTAGCATCTTTAAACTAGCAACCCTTATTCCTTACCTAGTAAGTACGAACTGGTAAAATTAATTGAATAATTGAATCATCATTTACTGTACGAATTAAGAACGGTCTCATCGCCCCAGTAAAACTAACTTTAATCTCTGTACTATCCAAGGCTTTCAATGCATCCATCATATATTTTGCACTAAAAGATATTTTTAACTCTTCTCCATCTACTTTTTCACATTGTACTTCTTCGACAACTTTTCCAATTTCTGGTGAATTCGAAGAAATCTCTAGCATTTCTTGCTCTAAAGTTGATAATTTGACAACGTTATTGCGGCCATCTCTCGCTAATAGTGAAGCACGATCAATTGCTTGTAGGAATTCTTTTGTATTCACAAAAATATCCGTTTTACTCTCTGCTGGAATTAAACGTGTTGTATCTGGATAATTTCCTTCTAACAATCTTGAGAAGAATAATAAATGTTTTGTACGGAATAATACTTGATACTCCGTAATAACGATATCCACCATTTCTTCAGACTCATCTAGAATCTTACTTAATTCATTTAAGCTCTTACCTGGGATAACAACATTAGCTTGAAATTCATCTGCAATATTATGTCCTTCGATTTTCGCTTTTCGAAGTGCTAGTCTATGACTATCTGTTGCAATACAAGTTAACTCGCTGTTATATACCTTCCAGTTTACACCTGTCAAGATTGGTCTTGTTTCAGAAGTAGAAACTGCAAATACAGTTTGTCTGATCATATGCTTAAGTAAATCTGTTGGTATCTTAAATACATGATGTTCTTCAATCTGTGGTAATAACGGATATTCTGCGGAATCTAAACCATTTAAGTTAAATTCTGATTTTCCAGATTTTATTTTTGTCATAAAATGATTTTCCACAGAAATTTCGACAGTATCTTTAGGTAGTTTTTTTACAATCTCACTAAAATATTTTGCTTGTAAAACAATGCTTCCTGATTGAGCTATTTCTACGATTTCTTTTCCATTTTCTTCGACTGGAATAAACGATTCAATAGAAATATCAGCATCGCTTCCTGTTAATGTAACCCCTTCTTCAGTAGCTACAACTTTAATTCCCGTAAGGATAGGGATTGTTGTACGAGAAGAAACTGCCTTCATTACATCTTGTACACCTCTTACAAGATAGTCTTTTTGTATTGTAAAACGCATAAAGAAAAACCTCCGGTAAGTATAAGATTTTATTTAATTAATAAAGATAAAAAAATAGTAGTAATAGTAATAGGGCCTGTGGATATGTGGATAACCCCTTTGAAGGATGTAAAAACAGTCTATCTACATGTGGATAGACTGTGCGTAAAACAAGGTAAGTTATTCACACTATTCAGCTACTACTTTAAAATACCATTAATTTCTTCAACTTGCTTTTGTAATTGCGTATCGGTTTTTAGTAGTTTAGAAATTTTTTCATGGGCATGGATAACTGTTGTATGATCACGTCCACCAAATTCTTCACCTATTTTTGGTAAAGAGGAATCCGTAAGTTCGCGTGATAAATACATTGCAATTTGGCGAGGAAACGCAACTGATTTTGTGCGTTTTTTCGCTTTAAAATCTTCTAATTTTACTTGATAAACGTCTCCGACAGCTTTTTGAATATCATAAATAGAGATAATTTTCGGCTTAGAATTTGGAATAATATCTTTAAGTGCTTCAGCTGCTAAATCAGCATTAATATCTTTATTAATTAAAGATGAATAAGCTACAACTCGAATAAGTGCACCTTCTAATTCACGAATATTTGAATCAATTTGATTTGCGATATAAAGCATAACTTCATTTGGTATATCAAGCCCTTCAGCTTTTGCCTTTTTGCGTAAAATTGCAATTCGTGTCTCTAAATCTGGCGGCGTAATATCTGTAATAAGTCCCCATTCAAAGCGAGAACGAAGACGATCTTCTAAAGTTGGAATTTCTTTTGGTGGTCGATCACTAGAAATTACAATTTGTTTACTTTCTTCGTGTAATGCATTAAATGTATGGAAAAACTCTTCTTGAGTTTGTTCTTTTCCAGCAAGAAATTGAATATCATCTATCAATAAAACATCTACGTTGCGATATTTATTACGAAAATCAACAGCTTTATTATCACGAATAGAGTTAATAAATTCATTCGTAAATTTTTCTGATGATAAATATACAACTTTTGCATTTGGATTATGTTCAATTACATAATGACCAATTGCGTGCATTAAATGCGTCTTTCCAAGCCCAACTCCCCCGTAAATAAAGAGTGGATTATACGCTTTAGCTGGCGCCTCGGCTACAGCTAATGAAGCTGCATGGGCAAAACGGTTACCAGAGCCGATAACAAATGTATCAAATGTATATTTTGGATTTAACATGCTCTGTGGTAAATGAGCTGAATCATCTTGTGCTGGATTCCGCTTAACTGGAGGAAGATCAATGTCCTCTTCCGATTGACTTTGGGGAATAATAAAGCGAATTGCTAATTTTGCCCCTGTTAAATCGTATAGTGTTTCCGAAATTAGTTCTGAGTAATGAGATTCTAGCCAGTCACGAGCAAATTCATTTGGAGCTGTAATCGTTAATACGTCTTTCTTCAAGTTATGAGCCGTTGTTGATTTTAACCATGTTTCATAACTAGGCTTGCTTACCTTTTTTTCTAATTCTTTTAAGGCACTATTCCATAAATCAGAGATATTTTCCAAAGGTGTCCCTCCTTTACTAAGATGGTAAAAGAATAAGGTTGCGCAACAAATGTACAACCTAATAAATATAAAATGTATATTTATACGAAACGTATTTTAAAACCTAAAAACGTCGTTTGTATATGAGATAGGGTTTTCGACAAAAAAAGCAAATGTGGACAACTATTTACCCACATGTGATTAAAACTGTCCACATGTTATACACAAATTGTGGATAAGATAAAGGTGTGGAAAACTTATTCAAAGTGAAAACACAACTATAATATCAAAAAAAAGTGGCTATAGCAATGAATTTAAGAAAGTTATCCACAAAATCAATACCTTGTGGAATAAACTTGTCCACAACACGATATACTGTGTAAAAGTGGGAAAAAAGTTTGTGGATATAAAAAACGTGAAAAAACATTTATCCACAATGAAATATAGATGCTGTGAAAAAGTATGTGAATAGGTTCAAAATGAATATTTGATGAAAATTTCTAGAACCATTGACATTTTCCTAGTTAATTAACTATAATTTATAGGACTGTCTTTAACAGATATTCCTCAGGGAGGTGTCATATAATGAAAAGAACTTACCAACCAAATAAACGTAAGCGCAGCAAAGTACATGGTTTCCGCAGCCGTATGAGCACAGCGAACGGACGTAAAGTGCTAGCAGCTCGTCGTCGTAAAGGAAGAAAAGTATTATCTGCGTAGACCACTGATCGTTCAGTGGTCTTTTTTTCTAATAATAGTGAATTTCCGCTGATGAAATACAGGAGTGTCAATTGATATGAAGAAAAAACATCGTATAAAGAAGAATGATGAATTCCAGGCGGTTTTTCAAAAAGGAAAATCAAATGCGAATCGTCAGTTTGTTGTATACCAATTAGATAAAGAAGAACAGCCAAACTTTCGCATCGGCCTTTCTGTTAGCAAGAAAATAGGAAATGCAGTAGTTCGTAATCGAATTAAGCGCATGGTCCGTCAGGCTATTACAGAGTTAAAAGATGAGATAGATTCTGGAAAAGATTTTGTTATAATAGCAAGGAAGCCTTGTGCAGAGATGACATATGAAGAAGTAAAGAAAAGCTTAATTCATGTCTTTAAACGCTCTGGTATGAAAAGAATAAAAAAGTAGCGTAAGGAAATGAATTACACTATATACATACCGATACAAGGAGGAGTAGGCTTTGAAAAAGAAATTAGGTTTACTAGCCATGGTCGTTGCATTAATGGCGATTGCCACCGGTTGTAGTGAAACGGGTCAGCCGATTACATCGAAAAGTACTGGGATTTGGAATGAATATTTCGTATATCCACTTTCTCAGTTAATCACGTATTTTGCCGACTTATTTAACAGTAATTACGGTTTAGCAATTGTTATTACAACTCTTATCATTCGTTTTGCATTATTACCATTAATGATTAAACAAACGAAGAGTACAAAGGCAATGCAAGCGTTACAACCAGAAATGGTGAAGTTAAAAGAGAAATATAGTTCTAAAGATCAAGCAACGCAGCAAAAACTACAACAAGAAATGATGCAGTTATATCAAAAGAATGGTGTAAATCCATTGGCAGGATGTTTACCGATATTTGTTCAGATGCCTATTTTATTCGCGTTTTATCATGCGATTATGAGAACAACAGCAATTAGTGAACATACATTTTTATGGTTTGATTTAGGACAGGCAGATCCGTTCTATATCTTACCAGTTGTTGCGGCAATTACGACATTTATTCAGCAAAAGCTTGCAATGGCAGGAACAGCTGGTCAAAATCCGCAAATGGCAATGATGCTTTGGCTTATGCCGATTATGATTTTAATCTTTGCAATTAACTTCCCAGCTGCATTATCACTTTACTGGGTTGTTGGTAATATCTTTGGTATTGCTCAAATGTACTTTATCAAAGGGCCAGAGATTAAGGCTAACAAAGCTGGAGGCTCAAGCAAGTGAGTATAATTACTGCTAAAGGACAAACAGTCGAGCTGGCAGTAGAGGATGCTTTAAGGCAATTAAACACATCAAAAGATCGAGTAGATATAAATATTGTCGATGAGGGTAAAAGAGGGTTCTTAGGTTTATTTGGGAATCGTCCTGCAGTAGTAGAAGTTGTATTGAAGAAAGATCCAATTCAGGAATGTGAAGAATATTTAAGAAATGTTATTCACAATATGGGTGCGGAAGTTGAAATTAGTAAAATTGTAAAAGGACGCGAGATCGAATTTACAATTTCTGGTAATGATGTAGGAGTTTTAATTGGAAAAAGAGGTAATACATTGAACTCCTTACAGTATTTAACAAAACTTGTCGCAAATCGTAACACGAAGCAGTATATCGGTATTACACTAGATGCTGAAAATTATCGTAGTAAAAGAAAAAGTACGTTAGAATCACTTTCTTATCGATTAGCGAAACAAGTATCTAATACGAAAAAAAGAGTTATTTTAGAACCGATGCCATCTTTTGAACGAAAAATTATTCATCAGGCATTATCAAATCATCAAGGTATCAAAACAACTTCTGAAGGAAATGAACCACATCGGCATGTTGTAATATCTCCTAAATGACCGGTTGCTCAAATGAGTGCCGGTTTTTTTGAGCGAAAAATAGATGTGGATAACTAAAAAACACTAAACTTATCCACTGTGAATAAGTTTAGTGTTTTTTACATGGGGATATAATAAAATGAGTTATTCTTCTTTTGTAGATAGGTTCGTTATGGTATCCTAATAATTTAGTGAAAGAAATAATCATGTTGAAATAGAGATAAATAAGCAAGTGAGGTGAAAGGACATGGAATTTGATACAATTGCTGCGATTTCCACAGCGCTTGGAGAGGGTGCAATTGCCATTGTTCGAGTAAGTGGGGATGATGCGGTTGAGAAAGTTGACCGTATTTTTAAAGGGAAGGATTTAACAGAGGTTTCTTCTCATACTATTCATTATGGTCATATCGTTGATTTAGATACAAATCAAGTTATTGAAGAAGTTATGGTGTCTATTATGCGCGCACCGAGGACTTTTACACGTGAAAATATAGTGGAAATTAACTGTCATGGCGGACTTGTTTCAGTAAATAAAGTATTGCAACTTATTCTAGCGCAAGGAGTACGATTGGCAGAACCGGGCGAATTTACAAAACGTGCTTTTTTAAATGGACGTATCGATTTATCACAAGCAGAAGCTGTTATGGATTTGATTCGAGCAAAAACAGATCGTGCGATGAATGTAGCAATTAATCAAATGGAAGGGCGATTATCTAAATTAATTGGTCGCTTACGTCAAGAAATATTAGAAACATTAGCTCATGTTGAGGTAAATATAGATTATCCAGAATACGATGATGTAGAAGAGATGACACATAATATTTTAATTGAGAAAGCAACGCATGTTCGTTCGGAAATCGAAAAAATATTAGAAACATCAAAACAAGGGAAAATCTTACGTGAAGGTATTGCTACAGCAATTATCGGTAGACCTAATGTTGGGAAATCATCGTTATTAAATAGCCTTGTTCAGGAGAAAAAAGCAATTGTAACTGATATTGCAGGAACAACTCGTGATGTTATTGAAGAGTACGTTAATGTGCGTGGCGTACCTCTTAAACTTATAGATACAGCCGGTATTCGTGAGACAGAAGATGTTGTTGAACGAATTGGTGTGGAGCGTTCAAAAGAAATGATGAGCCAAGCAGATTTAGTATTAGTTGTTGTCAACTATAGCGAGGCTTTAACAAATGAGGATGAAGATCTATTCCATGCGGTACAAGGAAAAGACTTTATTGTTATTGTGAATAAGACTGATTTACCGCAAGCGATTGATATGGAACGTGTTACAGAGTTAGCCGAGGGAAATCGTGTTATTACAACATCCTTAATTGAGGAACAAGGAATAGATGAACTCGAAAAGGCAATAGCTGATTTATTCTTTGAAGGAACAATCGATTCTGCAGATATGACATATGTTTCTAATGCGAGACATATTGGATTATTAACACAAGCGGGACAAACAATCGGTGATGCAATTGAGGCAATAGAAAATGGTGTACCAATTGATATGGTGCAAATTGATTTAACAAGAACGTGGGAAATACTTGGTGAAATTACTGGTGACACAGTCCATGAAAGCCTAATTGACCAGTTGTTCTCTCAATTTTGTTTAGGAAAATAATATAGTGATGTTTTAGAAAGATAGAGATTATTAGGAGGAATAAACAATGGGATACAATGCCGGTTCATACGATGTCATAGTAATCGGTGCAGGTCATGCAGGATGTGAAGCTGGTCTTGCGGCAGCACGAATGGGCTCAAAAACATTAATGTTAACAATTAACTTAGATATGGTAGCATTCATGCCATGTAACCCTTCTGTTGGTGGACCAGCAAAAGGGATTGTTGTTCGTGAAATTGATGCATTAGGCGGAGAAATGGGACGTAATATTGATAAAACTCATATTCAAATGCGTATGCTAAATACAGGTAAGGGGCCAGCTGTACGTGCGCTTCGAGCGCAAGCTGATAAGTTCTCTTACCAACATGAATTGAAGAAAACAATTGAAGAAACACCAAACTTAACGTTGTTCCAAGGAATGGTAGAGCGTTTAATCATTGAAGAAGGTATATGTAAAGGGGTAGTTACACAAGCCGGTGCAGAATATACAGCAAAAACCGTTGTAATTACGACTGGAACATTTTTACGTGGCGAGATTATCATGGGCGACTTAAAATATTCAAGCGGTCCAAATAATCAACAACCGTCTATTACATTATCTGAGCATTTAGAGGAGCTTGGATTTGATCTTGTTAGATTTAAAACAGGGACACCTCCGCGTGTAAACAGTAATACAATTGACTACAGTAAAACAGAAATTCAACCAGGTGATGATAAGCCACGTTCGTTCTCTTTTGAAACAACGAAATTTATTATGGATCAAATTCCATGTTGGTTGACATATACAAGTACAGAAACACACCGTTTAATAGATGAAAATTTACATCGTTCAGCTATGTATTCTGGTATGATTAAAGGAACAGGCCCTAGGTACTGTCCTTCTATTGAAGACAAAGTAGTAAGATTTAATGATAAACCACGTCATCAAATTTTCTTAGAGCCAGAAGGGCGTAATACACAAGAAGTATATGTACAAGGTTTATCCACAAGCCTACCAGAAGATGTACAACGTGACATGCTTAGAACAATTCCAGGCCTAGAAAATGTTGAAATGATGCGCACAGGTTATGCAATTGAATATGATGCAATTGTGCCAACACAACTATGGCCAACACTTGAAACGAAAAAGATTAAAAATTTATATACAGCAGGACAAATTAATGGAACTTCTGGTTACGAAGAGGCGGCAGGACAAGGGCTTATGGCTGGGATTAATGCAGCATGCCGTTCTTTAGGTAAAAAAGAAGTTGTTTTAGGCCGCGAGGATGCTTATATTGGTGTCTTAATTGATGATCTTGTAACGAAAGGTACAAATGAACCATATCGTTTATTAACGTCTCGTGCAGAATACCGTCTATTATTACGCCACGATAATGCTGATCTTCGTTTAACTGAAGTTGGTCGTGAAATAGGATTAATTAAAGAAGAGCGATATGAGCGATTTACAAATAAAAAATTACAAATTGAACAGGAAAAGGAACGTTTAAGCAGCATTATTATTAAACCACGTCCTGAAGTTCAAGAATTAATTCGCAATATTGGCGGAAGTGAATTGAAAGATGGAATACGTGCAAGTGACTTATTACGTCGTCCAGAGATGACATATGAGCATATTCATCTTTTAGTACCAAGTGAAGTAGAATTAAGTGATGAAGTTACAGAACAAGTTGAAATTCAGATTAAGTACGAAGGATATATTGAGAAATCTTTACAGCAAGTAGAGCGAATGAAGAAAATGGAGAGTAAAAAAATCCCTGTAGATATTGATTATGACGCGATTTCTAGCCTTGCTTCAGAAGCTAGACAGAAATTGAAAGATGTTCGTCCACTTTCAATGGGGCAGGCTTCACGTATTTCTGGCGTAAATCCAGCGGATATTTCCATTTTACTTGTGTATATAGAACAAGGAAAAATTGCGCGCGTATCGAACCAATAACATAGTAAGGAGATATTGCTAGATGAACATAGAACAATTTCAATCTATGCTAGAAGAGAAGGGAATCACCCTCTCTTCTAGACAATTAGAGCAGTTCAAAATCTACTTTGAAACATTAGTAGAGTGGAATGAAAAAATGAACTTAACGGCTATTACAGAAAAAGAAGAAGTATACTTAAAACACTTTTTTGATTCCATTACAGCTGCTTTTTATTATGATTTTTCAAAACCATTCTCAATTTGTGATGTTGGTGCAGGGGCTGGATTCCCAAGTATTCCTTTAAAAATCTGTTTCCCGCACTTAAAAGTAACAATTGTAGATTCATTGCAAAAACGTATTAATTTCTTAAATCACTTAGCACAAAAGTTAGAATTAAGTGATGTTGCATTTTGTCATGATCGTGCTGAAACATTTGGGAAAAAAGAAGGTGTACGTGAATCATACGATATTGTAATGGCACGTGCAGTTGCGCGTCTTTCTGTATTAAGTGAGCTATGTTTACCACTTGTAAAAGTTGGAGGAACATTCATTGCAATGAAAGGTGCAGCAGCAAACGAAGAAATCGAAAATGGCAAGTATGCTTTAGAGGTGCTAGGCGGAGAGTTAAAAGAGATGTCTACGTTCCAATTACCGTTTGAAGAGAGTGAACGTAATATTTTATTAATCGAGAAAAAGCGCAAGACACCAAAGAAATATCCACGCAAACCGGGAACACCCAATAAATTACCTATTGAAAAATAAATCTTATTAGACGTAAGATTAAATTATATAAATGAAAACGTAAATGTTTCATAGGAAACATTTTATGGAGAATAGTCAATAGGCCTAAAAGGTGGTGGAATATGTATGAAAAATACGTTTTCTCGTTTATTTGGCTTTGGAGATAAAGAGAGCGAATTCGAATTACAAGACGAAAGCCATGAAGAGATAGATAAAAAGGTATATGAGGAAATACAAGAAATTCCGATAGTAAATATTACCCCTAACCGTTATCAACCAAGAACAGTTTTTGATGATGCGCGTATTGATGAGCTAGCATTAACGATTCGTACACATGGACTTATTCAGCCGATTGTTGTAAGGCAATATGAGGACGATAAGTATGAGATTATTGCTGGAGAAAGACGTTTTCGCGCGGCAACAAAGTTAGGTTGGGAAAAGGTTCCTGCAATTATAAAGAACTTAAATGATACAGAGACAGCTTCTGTAGCTTTAATTGAAAACTTGCAACGTGAGGAACTAACGGCAATCGAGGAAGCTGTGGCATATCAAAAGCTGATTGAGTTACATAATTTAACACAAGAAGCATTGGCACAACGACTTGGAAAAGGACAATCTACAATCGCAAATAAGTTGCGATTGTTAAAGTTGCCTGAAGAAATAAAAAGTGCATTATTAGAAAAAAGCATTACAGAACGTCATGCCCGCGCTCTCATTCCTTTAAAAAATGAGGAATTACAACTGAAGGTTTTACAGGAAATTGTGGAGAAACAACTGAATGTAAAGCAAACAGAAGAACGAATTGCGAAGTTACTAGAGGAAGCAAAACCGAAGCGTAAGGCAAAGCAAAAAGCAGTAAGTCGAGATACGAGGATTGCTATGAATACAATTAGACAATCTTTACAAATGGTTACTGAAAGTGGTTTAAATGTTAATTCTGAGGAAGAAGAATTTGATGAGTACTATCAAATTACAATTAAAATTCCAAAGAAAAAATAATAATGACGTGTTAGAGACCTTATCCTATTGGAGAGGTCTCTTTTACTATATTTTCTTGTTAAATGAAGAAGGAGTTTAGAAATAAATTTTGAAGTTTAATAAAGGACGTAAAAGAAAAAGTTTTATTTCATGTTACAATAAACGTAATTGTTACTAGAATAAGATAGAAAGGTTGAAAGTAGGTGACATCATGGGAAAAATCATTGCTATTGCTAATCAAAAAGGCGGTGTTGGAAAAACCACAACATCTGTTAATTTAGGGGCTGGATTGGCGCAAGTAGGTAAAAAAGTCCTTCTTGTAGATATTGATGCTCAAGGAAATGCAACGACTGGTGTGGGAATTGAAAAATCTGAATTAGATCAATGTATTTACAACGTTCTTGTGGAAGATGCAGATGTTCAAGGGGTTATACAGAAAACCGCAACTGAAAACTTAGATGTTCTACCCGCTACAATTCAATTGGCTGGTGCTGAAATTGAATTGGTACCGACTATTTCCCGGGAAGTACGTTTGCAAAGAGCATTACAGCCAGTTCGTGATGAATATGATTATATTATTATCGACTGTCCCCCGTCTTTAGGGTTATTAACGATTAATGCATTAACAGCAGCAGATTCTGTTATTATTCCTGTACAGTGTGAATATTATGCACTAGAAGGATTAAGTCAGCTATTAAATACAGTTCGACTTGTACAAAAACATTTAAATAAAAATTTAGCAATTCAAGGCGTATTGTTAACAATGTTGGATGCTCGTACAAATTTAGGGATCCAAGTTATAGATGAAGTGAAAAAGTATTTTAGGGATAAAGTATATCGCTCGATTATTCCGCGTAATGTACGCTTGAGCGAGGCTCCAAGTCATGGGAAACCTATTATGCAGTATGACGCTAAATCAAGAGGAGCAGAAGTATATATAGATTTAGCAGAGGAAGTGATTGCAGGTGGCTAAAGGATTAGGAAGAGGAATTAATGTGTTTTTTCCTGATTTAGATGTGAAAGAAGAGGAAACAATTCAGGAGATTCTTGTAACTGAATTAAGGCCAAATCCATATCAACCGCGTAAACACTTTAATAAAGAGGCTATTCAGGAATTAGCAATTTCGATTAAGGAACACGGTATTCTACAACCATTAATTGCTAGAAAGAGTATTAAAGGATATGAAATCGTTGCAGGTGAAAGACGATTTCGTGCTGCAAAAGAGGCTGGTTTAGAAAAGGTACCTGCGGTTGTAAGACAATTAACTGAACAGCAAATGATGGAATTTGCTTTGTTAGAAAACTTACAACGAGAAGATTTAAATCCTATGGAAGAGGCAATGGCATACCAGATGTTAATGAATGAGCTAAATGTAACGCAAGAACAATTAGCGAAACGTCTTGGCAAAAGCAGACCTTACATTGCAAATTATACTCGGTTATTAAGCCTCCCTTCGTTCGTCCAAGATATGATTGCAAATGGTCAACTTTCAATGGCTCATGGGAGAACTTTACTTACGATAAAAGACGAAGAACAATTGAAGTCCTTATTGAAACGCATTGAAAAAGAAGGATTAAATGTTCGTCAATTAGAGAAAATCGTCCAAGAGATTAATCAACACGTTTCACGTGAAACAAAAAAAGTGAAAAAAGAGCGAAATATATTTTTCGTAGAACGTGAAACGTTCTTAAGAGAAAAGTTTGGCACAGATGTGAAAATTAAAGAGACGAAAAAAGAAAAAGGTAAAATCGAAATTGAATTTTTTAATAAAGAAGATTTAAATCGTATTTTAGAACTATTAGCACAGAAAAATTAAAAAGCAAACCATCTTATTATTTATAGATGGTTTGCTTTTTTTAATGCGGATAATTTTTGATCCGTCTCTTTTATACTTTGTGCGATTACATCAGCCATTTTCATGACTAAACTTAATCTTGTATTTTGAAGAACGAAAAACTCCATAAACCCATTTAGATTGACGATACCGTGTATATGCAGATCACCAACTGCAGGTAATTTCTTATTCATAGCAGCACCAGGTTTACTAGGTCCCTTTCCAGTAGTGATTGACCCAATATTTTGGGACTTTCCTAAACATGCATCAACAGCAATTATAAATGCAGTAGGATATTCTTTCTGTATATTCTGAATTTTTTCTTCTAAATTTAGTGCATGTACTGGCTCATCGAGTGTACCGAATATTTGGAGGTTTTTGATGTCTATTTGTTCAAGTTTTGTACCAACTAACGGGCCGAGTGCGTCACCTGTAGAACGATCTGTTCCGATACAAACGAGAATGAGTGGTATATTAGTTTTAATAGGAATATGGGTAAGTAAGAAATTACTGATTATCTCAGAGGCTTCTAGATCTTGGTGCATAACGTTTTGAGTTTCTTTCTCAAAAAATGGTAAGCGAAAAATTCCAATGTTCATGAAGCACCCATCCTTTTAATAAATTTTCAATATATGTTATATGGTGAGAAAAATGGAAAGCTATAAGTGCGTAATTTTTGCAAAATGTGAATGAAAACGGAAATAATAGTACTAGTATATATATATTCGTTCCATTTTATACCTGAATGGCGGGGATAAAATAGGATTAAAATCATAAAATTTTTTCAGCAATTAGAGGACTTCTGATACAATAATAAGGATAACTAAAAAGAAATTTTAGCTAGAGAGGTAGAGGTACATGGATTTATTAACGAAGTGGTTTAATTCTACGAAACAGTATTTATTAGATGCTGATCGTTGGGCTCATATTGGAGTTGCGACATTAAAAATATGTATTATTTTAACAATTGGTGCAGTTGTTGTGCGAATTGCAAGAGCGGTTGTACGAAATGCGTTTCGTATGGGGAGTCGTTCTCCAATTCAAATTTCAGAACGTCGTACAGTTACAGTGGCGAAATTACTTGAAAATATTGTAGCGTATGTTGTTATGTTCATTATGCTAATTGCGATTTTAGGTGTGTTTGATATTAATGCATCAGGTTTATTAGCGGGTGCTGGGGTAATTGGTTTAGCAGTCGGATTTGGTGCTCAAAGTTTAGTGAAAGACGTTATTACAGGTTTATTTATTTTGCTAGAAGATCAGTTTTCAGTTGGCGATTATGTTAAAATCGGTCAATTTGAAGGAGTCGTTTTAGAAATTGGACTTCGTACAACGAAAGTAAAGAGTTGGACAGGTGAAATTCATACTTTACCAAATGGAAGTATTATTCAAGTTACTAACTATTCAGTTAGTAATAGTGTAGCGTTTGTTGATGTATCTATTTCATATGAGGCTGATATTGCGAAAGCAGAACAGGTTATTGAAGATTTATTAGTAGAGTTACCTTTAAAGTATGAAAAAATGGTAACAACACCTCAATTATTAGGTGTGCAAACGTTAGCTGCATCAGAAGTTATATTACGCGTTATCGCTGAAGTAGAGCCGATGCAACATGCAGTTATTGCAAGGGCACTTCGTAAAGAGATTAAAAATCGTCTTGATTTACATGGGATTGAAATTCCATATCCACGTATGGTTTTATACAATCGTGAAGAATTGGTTAGTGGAAAAGCAATTTAGTATGGAGAGGAGTTTGAAGAGTGGAGCAAAAGGAATATAACTTGTACGATGTTGTGGAAATGAAGAAAGCACATCCATGTGGCGAGAATCGTTGGAAAATTATTCGTATGGGAATGGATATCCGCATTAAGTGCGAGGGATGTGACCATTCAGTAATGATTACTCGAAGAGAGTTTGATCGTAAGGTGAAAAAAATACTTGTGAAGCACGAAGAATAGAGGGAGAGTAACAGTTACAGTAGGTAACTGTTACTTTTTTTCGTTTGGCGGAAACTTGTCATTTTTTTCGTTACTATCTATAATGATGAAAGATTGAGACATAGGAGTGAAAAATATGGGATTAACGGCTGGGATTGTTGGATTACCTAACGTAGGTAAGTCCACTTTATTTAATGCAATTACACAAGCAGGAGCAGAATCTGCAAACTATCCATTCTGTACAATTGATCCAAACGTAGGGATTGTAGAAGTACCAGATGAGCGTTTAAATAAATTAACGGAATTAGTAGAACCGAAAAAGACTGTTCCGACTGTATTTGAGTTTACTGATATTGCAGGTATCGTAAAAGGTGCTAGTAAAGGTGAAGGTTTAGGAAATAAATTCTTATCTCACATTCGTCAAGTAGATGCAATTTGCCAAGTTGTTCGTTGTTTTGAAGACGAAAATATTACGCACGTTTCAGGGAAAGTAGATCCAATTGATGATATCGAAACAATCAACTTAGAGCTAATTTTAGCGGACTTAGAGTCTGTTGATAAGCGTATCGAGCGTGTTGCGAAATTAGCAAGACAAAAAGATAAAGAAGCTGTATATGAGCATGAAATTTTAGTTCGTTTAAAAGAGGCTTTTGAAGAGGGGAAACCGGCTCGTACTGTTGAATTTACAGAAGAGCAGATGAAGATTGTTAAAGGCCTTCATTTACTTACAACAAAAGAAATGTTATACGTAGCGAACGTAAGTGAAGACGATGTTATCGATCCTTCGGAAAATAAATACGTACAAATGGTAAAAGAATTTGCAGAAAATGAAAATTCTCAAGTAATCGTTGTATGTGCAAAAATCGAATCAGAAATCGCTGAATTAGACGAGGAAGAGAAAAAAGTATTCCTTGAAGAACTAGGTATTGAAGAGTCTGGTTTAGATCAATTAATTCGTGCAGCATATGACCTATTAGGACTTGCTACTTACTTTACAGCTGGCGTTCAAGAAGTACGTGCTTGGACATTTAAACAAGGTATGAAGGCACCACAATGTGCTGGTGTTATTCATACAGACTTTGAGCGTGGATTTATTCGTGCAGAAACAGTTTCTTACGATGACTTAATGACAAACGGTTCTATGACAGCTGCAAAAGAAGCTGGAAAAGTACGTTTAGAAGGAAAAGAGTATATCGTAAAAGACGGAGATGTTATGCACTTCCGTTTTAACGTTTAATCTAATATTTCCTAGGAAAAATAAAGATATGAGCTTGGCGAATATATTATATGTTTGCCAAGTTTTTTATGTATTGGTGAGTTGATTCATATAACTTACTATGATATAATCTAAACTCGTGAGTAATTACTATAAATTAATTGCTCCTTGCCCATTATGGGCCGTTTAGACCAAAAGGAGGTGAAAGTGTAATGAGAAAGTACGAAATTATGTACATCATTCGTCCTGGCGTTGAAGAAGAAGCTCAAAAAGCTTTAGTTGAACGTTTTGCAGGTGTTTTAACAAACAATGGTGCAGAAATCATTAACACGAAAGAGTGGGGTAAGCGTCGTTTAGCTTACGAAATCAACGACTTACGTGAAGGTTTCTACATGATCTTAAACGTGAACTCTAACGCAGAAGCGATTAACGAATTCGACCGTTTAGCTAAGATCAACGAAGACATCCTTCGTCATATCGTTGTTAAAGAAGAAGAAAAATAATTGATATATAAGGGAGAGTGGTTCGATTGATGAATCGTGTTATCCTCGTTGGTCGTTTAACTAAGGACCCTGACTTACGTTACACGCCCAATGGTGTTGCAGTAGCTACTTTTACGTTAGCTGTGAATCGCGCATTTGCGAATCAACAAGGTGAGCGTGAAGCTGACTTTATTAATTGTGTAATATGGCGTAAACAAGCAGAAAACGTAGCAAATTATTTGAAAAAAGGAAGCTTAGCAGGCGTAGATGGACGTCTTCAAACTCGTAATTACGATGGACAAGACGGTAAACGTGTATATGTAACAGAAGTTCTTGCGGAAAGCGTACAATTTTTAGAGCCGCGTAATGGCGGTGGGGAGCAACGTGGTTCATTCAATCAGCAACCATCAGGAGCTGGTTTCGGTAACCAAGGCTCTAACCCATTTGGTCAATCTAGTAATTCAGGTAACCAAGGTAATCAAGGGAACTCTGGATTTACGAAGAATGACGATCCATTTTCAAATGTAGGTCAACCGATCGACATTTCCGACGACGATTTACCGTTCTAATACAGTAAATTTGTTAGTTTTAACAAAGAATGGAGGGAAATAGACATGGCAGGACGCAAAGGTGGACGTGCGAAACGTCGTAAGGTGTGTTTCTTCACAGCTAACGGCATCACTCGCATTGACTATAAAGATGTTGATTTATTAAAACGTTTCGTTTCTGAGCGTGGTAAAATTTTACCTCGTCGTGTAACAGGGACAAGCGCAAAATACCAACGCAAACTTACAGTTGCAATTAAACGTGCTCGTCAAATGGCACTTTTACCATATGTTGGTGAATAATAGCGTATGAAATGCACAGTAGAGTCGGACTCTACTGTGCATTTTGCTATGCTTTTCTTTTTTGAAAGAGAGGTTAAAATGTGAAACAAACAAAGTTTATTACAGAAGGCGCAGCGTTATTAGCTATATATGCAATTTTATTGCTTATATCTATGTATGTTCCAATTTTAGGTACTGTTGTAACTTTTGCGTTGCCGTTACCATTTATACTATTAACGATAAGACATAAACTATCTAATGTGCTTGTGATTTTTGTAGTGGCACTTTTTGTTACTGTTATTGTGAGTCAACCTATGAATTTAGTGAAGACAATTATGTTTGGATTGATAGGGATTGTTTTAGGGTATACGTATAAAACAAGAAAAAAGCCAGTGGAAATCTTAATAGCGGGGATGCTTGCGTACTTAATTGGTTTTGTACTTATTTATGTTGCGAGTATAAAGTTTTTCAACCTAGATATAATGAAGCAGATGCAAAGTATGTTTAGTGAAAGTATGGTGCAAAGTGAAAAGATAGTAAGTGCTATAGGTATGCCGATTAGTAAGGAACAAAAAGAGTTACTTACACAAATGAATGATATATTACAATTGTTATTTCCAAGTATACTTGTTCTAGTTTCGGTATGTTTTTCTTGGATTACAGTGATAATATCAGGTAGTGTTTTGAAAAAGTTAAAACACGACATTATACCTTGGCCTAAATTTAAAGATCTACAATTACCAAAGAGTATTGTTTGGTATTACGTTATATTTATTTTGTTAGCAACTTTTATAAAAGTAGATCCAACATCATATTTACATATGGTATTTTCTAACCTATATGTCATATTTGCACTATTGCTTGTACTGCAAGGGCTGACATTCATTTCCTTTTTAGCGTATAGAAAAGGTTTTACAAAAGGGGTTCCTATTATTAGTTTTATTGTATGCATGTTTATTCCGATGCTGTTTCCTCTTGTGACAATCTTAGGTATAATTGACTTAGGGATTTCGTTGCGTTCTAAAATAGGGGAATAAAATAATATTCCTTATACTATTTTAATCTGTTTAACTAACTGGAAGGTGAGTTAGTTTTACTTTATAGGAGTTGTATACATGCCTGAATTTGATAAGAAACAGTGGTTTTTATATCCTGTTTATGTATTGGCATTTTTTGTGTTTGTGCTCATTTCAATTCTCTGTTATTTTCATTTAATTATGGGGATAGCTGCTTTTATCATTTTTTGTATCGTGTTCTTTATCGTTATACGATTTGAACTTAATTTTCAAAGGAATTTCGAAAAGCATACGACAGATATGATTACGAGGGTAAAGAAAGTCAGTAATGAAGCATTTAACCAAATGCCGATTGGTATTTTGTTATACAATAAGGATTACGGGATTGATTGGGCAAATCCTTATTTATCTTCATGCCTGGGACAGCATGCGTTAGCTGGATGGCACCTTTACGATGTATCAGAAACATTACTTCTTTTCATTAAAGGAGAAACTTCTGATGATATAGTCTCTTTAAATAATCGAAAGTTTCGTGTTTTTGTAAGGAAAGAAGAAAAGTTAATTTATTTCTTTGATGTAACGGAACAAACGGAAATCGAAAAGATGTATGAGGATCAACGCACTGTTTTAGCTGTAATTTATTTGGATAATTATGATGAAGTTACACAAGGATTAGATGATCAATTACGTACGAATATAACAAGTCTTGTGACATCGCGACTAAATGAATGGGCACTTAAGTATGGTGCGTATTTAAAACGTGCATCTTCAGAAAGATTCTTCGTTGTGCTAAATGAAAGTATTCTGACGCAGATGGAGAAAGGGAAATTTAGTATTTTAGATCAGGTGCGTGAAGAAACGTCTAAAAGGAATATACCACTTACATTAAGTGTAGGTGTCGGATCAGGTGATTTACCTTTGTCAGAGCTTGGGGCAATGGCTCAATCTGGTTTAGACCTTGCGCTTGGGCGCGGGGGAGACCAAGTAGCTATTAAACAAGCGACAGGTAAAGTTAAGTTCTATGGAGGTAAGACAAATCCGGTTGAAAAGCGTACCCGTGTACGTGCTAGGGTCATTTCGCATGCGTTAAAGGATTTAGTATTAGAAAGTAGTAATGTCATTATCATGGGGCATAGGGCTCCTGATATGGACGCAATTGGTGCTGCGATTGGTATTTTAAAAGTGGCTCAATTAAACGAGCGTAAAGGATATATTGTATTAGATGAAAATGATTCTGATAAGGGAATTAAACGCTTGATGGACAAAGTGAAACAAAATGAGGAGTTATGGTCTCATTTTATTACTCCAGAGCAAGCGATGGAATTTGCAAATGATGAGTCGTTACTTGTTGTTGTTGATACGCATAAACCTTCTATGGTGATGGAGCAAAAACTGTTACATAAAATTGAAAATGTAGTAGTTATTGATCATCATCGTCGTGGGGAAGATTTTATTGAAGACCCATTGCTAGTTTATATGGAACCATATGCTTCTTCAACGGCAGAATTGGTTACAGAATTACTTGAGTATCAACCTAAAAATTTAAAGATGACAATGCTAGAAGCGACGGCATTGTTAGCAGGTATTATTGTCGACACGAAAAGTTTCACATTCCGGACAGGGGCTCGTACATTTGATGCTGCTTCTTATTTACGCTCACATGGTGCAGATACTGTGCTTGTACAAGAACTTTTAAAGGAAGATATGGATCAGTATTTACGGGTTGCAAAAGCTATAAAAAATGCGTACATTTATAAAAATGGAATTGCGATTGCTAAAGTTGATAGTGATGATTACTACGATCAAGTGCTTATTGCGCAATCGGCAGACACGTTATTAACGATGACAGGGATTATTGCATCATTTGTTGTTGCGAAACGTGGTGAGAATCTCATTGGAATTAGCAGCAGGTCTTTAGGTGAAGTGAATGTGCAGCTAATTATGGAAAACTTAGGCGGTGGCGGGCATTTGACTAATGCAGCCACACAAATGAAAAATGTTACAGTAGATGAAGCTGAGGAGAAGCTTCGATTTGTTATTGATGACTATTTACAGGGAGGCACACAATCATGAAAGTAATTTTTCTAAAAGACGTAAAAGGTAAAGGTAAAAAAGGAGAAATAAAAAACGTACCGGATGGCTATGCAAATAACTTCTTACTAAAACAAGGATTAGCTGCTGAAGCAACAAATAGCAGTATGAAAACTTTAGAAGCTCAAAAGCGTAAAGAAGAAAAAGATGCAGCAGCAGAGCTTGAAAATGCAAAAGAGTTAAAAGAGACTTTAGAGAAATTAACTGTAGAATTAAAGGCGAAATCTGGAGAAGGTGGCCGTTTATTCGGTTCTATTACGAGCAAACAAATCGTAGATGCGATGCAAAAATCACATAAAATTAAACTTGATAAACGTAAATTTGAAATGGATGATGCAATTCGTGCATTAGGCTACACAAATGTAACAGTGAAATTGCATCCGCAAGTAACAGCGACAGTAAAAGTTCATGTTAGTGAACAATAAAAATAAATTAAGCAAGGAGGATTGCGTATGAGTGATGTACTTGCTGATCGTACCCCTCCGCATAATATAGAGGCCGAGCAGGCGGTTTTAGGTGCCATATTAATTGATCAAGATGCGTTAACGTCAGCATCGGAGTTATTGGTACCTGATTCATTCTATCGAACGAAACATCAAAAGATTTTTGAGGTCATGCTTGGATTATCTGATAAAGGAGAACCGATCGACTTAGTAATAATGACATCAGCGATGGCTGATCAAGGATTACTAGAAGAAGTTGGTGGAGTGTCTTATCTAGCAGAGTTAGCAGAAGTTGTTCCAACAGCTGCTAACGTTGAATATTATGCACGTATCATTGCTGAAAAGGCACTTTTACGCCGTTTAATTCGAACAGCGACTCATATAGTGTCGGATGGATACGAGAGAGAAGATGACGTGGACGGCCTTTTAAATGAGGCCGAGAAAAAAATATTAGAAGTATCCCATCAAACGAATGCAAAAGCATTTCAAAATATTAAAGATGTTCTTGT
Organism: Bacillus cereus group sp. BceL220; assembly: GCF_051776965.1. Taxonomy (NCBI): domain Bacteria; kingdom Bacillati; phylum Bacillota; class Bacilli; order Caryophanales; family Bacillaceae; genus Bacillus; species Bacillus cereus group sp. BceL220. The sequence continues at coordinate 27,112 of NZ_JBPWBC010000003.1, forward strand.
GGATGCTTATGATAAAATTGAACTTTTGCATAATCAAAAAGGTGAAGTTACTGGGATACCAACTGGATTTACTGAATTAGATAAGATGACGGCAGGTTTCCAGCGAAATGATTTAATCATTGTAGCAGCACGTCCGTCAGTAGGGAAAACTGCATTTTCATTAAATATCGCACAAAACGTAGCGACGAAAACGGATGAAAATGTAGCGATTTTTAGCTTGGAGATGGGCTCCGATCAGCTTGTTATGCGTATGCTTTGTGCAGAAGGAAATATCGATGCGCAAAGACTTCGTACCGGGTCACTAACTTCTGATGATTGGGCGAAATTAACAATGGCGATGGGGAGTCTTTCAAATGCCGGTATATATATTGATGATACACCGGGAATTAAGGTAAATGAGATTCGAGCAAAATGTCGTAGACTAAAGCAAGAACAAGGTCTTGGAATGGTTTTAATTGACTACTTACAGCTTATTCAAGGAAGTGGGAAATCAGGTGAGAACCGTCAGCAGGAAGTATCTGAGATTTCTCGTACTTTAAAAGGGATTGCACGTGAATTGCAAGTGCCTGTTATTGCCTTATCACAGTTATCTCGTGGTGTAGAATCTCGTCAGGATAAACGCCCGATGATGTCTGATATTCGTGAATCTGGAAGTATTGAGCAGGATGCTGATATTGTAGCTTTCCTATATCGTGAAGATTACTATGACCGTGAAACGGAAAATAAAAATACGATTGAAATTATCATTGCAAAGCAACGTAACGGTCCAGTAGGTTCAGTGGAACTTGCATTCGTCAAAGAGTTCAATAAGTTCGTTAACTTAGAACGACGCTTTGAGGATGGGGCATAAAGGCAGTATAAAAAAGAAACACATTTCTTATAATAAGATGTGTTTCTTTTTTTATGGTGTAAAGATAAGGCTTTCATAAGGTGAAAACATAATTCTTACGAACGAAAATGATTTTTAATAAAAAAATGTTCGCTTTTTGGTTGACTTCTTTTTCGGTTTTGGTACAATTATATTGTTTGAATAGATCGTTTGAAAATTGCGGAGGTGCTTTAATAATGTCTTCAGTAGTAGTTGTAGGAACACAATGGGGCGACGAAGGAAAAGGTAAAATCACTGATTTTCTTTCTGAGCATGCGGAAGTAGTTGCAAGATATCAAGGTGGAAATAACGCGGGACATACAATTGTTTTCGGCGGAGTTAAATATAAGTTACACTTAATTCCATCTGGTATTTTCTATAAAGAGAAAATTTGTGTAATCGGAAATGGCTTAGTAGTAGATCCGAAAGCATTACTTGAAGAGTTAAAATACTTACACGACCGTGGTGTAAGTACTGATAATTTACGTGTAAGTAACCGTGCACACGTTATTTTACCTTATCACTTAAAACAAGATGAGTTAGAAGAGGCTAGTAAAGGTGATAACAAAATCGGTACAACGAAAAAAGGTATCGGTCCTGCATATATGGATAAAGCTGCTCGTATTGGTATCCGTATGGCTGATCTTTTAGATCGTGAAGCATTTAAAGAGAAGCTTGAGCGCAATTTAGTAGAGAAAAATCGTTTGTTTGAAAAAATGTACGATACAGAAGGTTTCAGTGTAGAAGAAATCTTTGAAGAGTACTTCGAATATGGACAACAAATCGCACAATATGTATGCGACACATCTGTTGTATTAAATGATGCACTAGATAACAATCACCGTGTATTATTTGAAGGTGCACAAGGTGTTATGCTTGATATTGACCACGGTACGTACCCATTCGTTACATCTTCTAACCCGATTGCGGGTGGTGTAACAGTTGGAACTGGAGTTGGTCCTGCGAAAGTTACTCGCGTTGTAGGTGTATGTAAAGCATATACAAGCCGTGTTGGTGACGGTCCATTCCCTACTGAACTTAATGATGAAATTGGTCATCAAATTCGTGAAGTTGGTCGTGAGTACGGAACAACAACTGGTCGTCCGCGCCGCGTAGGTTGGTTCGATAGCGTTGTTGTAAGACATGCGCGTCGTGTTAGTGGTTTAACGGATCTATCATTAAATTCTATCGACGTTTTAACAGATATTCCAACTCTTAAAATTTGTGTTGCTTACAAATACAATGGCGAAGTTATCGATGAAGTTCCAGCAAACTTAAACATTTTAGCGAAATGTGAGCCTGTATATGAAGAGCTTCCAGGTTGGACAGAAGATATTACTGGTGTAAAATCATTAGACGAGCTTCCTGAAAATGCACGAAAATACGTAGAACGTGTTTCTGAGTTAACAGGAATTCAATTATCTATGTTCTCAGTTGGACCAGATCGTAACCAAACGAATATTGTTCGTAATGTATACGAAGCTTAATTGATATTTTAAGAAAAAACTCATGTCCGCATGAGTTTTTTCTTATCTTTTATAAAAAAATGAAAAAAAGTATTGCGAAGAATACAGAATACATGTTATGATACATCTTGTCGTCACGAAAATATGACGTTGGTGAGTATGAGCCATTAGCTCAGTTGGTAGAGCATCTGACTTTTAATCAGAGGGTCGAAGGTTCGAATCCTTCATGGCTCACCATTTTATTTTTCGTGGCCCGTTGGTCAAGTGGTTAAGACACCGCCCTTTCACGGCGGTAACACGGGTTCGAATCCCGTACGGGTCATGTTTTTTTATGCTTATTTTTGGTCCCGTGGTGTAGTGGTTAACATGCCTGCCTGTCACGCAGGAGATCGCCGGTTCGACCCCGGTCGGGACCGCCACTTTTGTTTATACCACCATTAGTGGTTTTATATATAGTTTTGGCTCGGTAGCTCAGTCGGTAGAGCAGAGGACTGAAAATCCTCGTGTCGGCGGTTCGATTCCGTCCCGAGCCACTCTCAGGATATTAAGTGGGCCCACTTAATATCCTTTTTATTTATGTAATTTTACAAAACTGAGTAGTTATTTTAAAATAGAACGAGGAGCCTCTAGCAGTTGAAGCTAGAGGTTTTTCTATAGATCGTATAGGATTCCGTGTAAAAGTGGATCATACATGAGTCTATGAGAATAGAGGAGAAAATACTTAAACAAAGGATGCGGTCATATAGGACATACTATGTAAACATCAATATGTTTAGGGATTATTGACCATATTTTTATAAGGAGGAAATAGACGATGATGGGAAAGAAAATTTTAGTAGTTGATGATGAAAAGCCGATTGCAGATATTTTGAAGTTTAACCTAGAAAAAGAAGGTTTTGAAATAGTAATGGCGCATGATGGTGATGAAGCAATTGAAAAAGCTAATGAAGAACAACCAGATATGGTTTTATTAGATATTATGCTACCAGGTAAAGATGGCTTAGAGGTTTGTCGTGAAATACGTAAAAGTTCAGAAATGCCGATTATTATGCTTACAGCAAAGGACTCTGAGATTGATAAAGTATTAGGGCTTGAGCTTGGGGCAGATGATTATGTAACGAAGCCATTTAGCACGAGAGAATTACTTGCTCGTGTGAAGGCGAATTTACGCCGTCACCAACAAGGTGGTGCTGCAGAAAAAGAAGAAAATACAGAAATGGTTATTGGACCAATTGTTATTAATCCAAATGCATATAGTGTAACGAAGCGCGAGGAAAATATCGAGCTTACACATCGTGAATTTGAGTTGCTACATTATTTAGCGAAACACTTAGGACAAGTTATGACACGCGAACATTTATTACAAACAGTTTGGGGTTATGACTATTTTGGAGATGTGCGCACAGTAGACGTAACAGTACGTCGTTTGCGTGAAAAAATTGAAGATAATCCAAGCCATCCTACTTTAATTGTAACTAGACGTGGAGTAGGGTATTACTTGCGTGACCCAGAGCAGGAATAGTATATGAAGAAAGTTGGTTTTTTTCAATCTATTCATTTAAAATTTGTGCTTATATATATGCTATTAATATTAATAGCGATGCAAGTTATTGGGGTATATTTTGTAAGGGAATTAGAGAAGAGCCTAGTACAAGGTTTTAGGGATTCTTTAACGCAGCAAACAAACTTATTATCATATAACTTGAAACAAGAATTTAAAAAAAGTTATACAAAAGCAGAAACAGAGTCAACAGATGAAACGATTAAAACTTCTATTCGAAAGTTTGCCTCTGATCAAAAAAAAGTTATACAAGAGGTAAGTGTATTTGATTCGCATAGAAAGTTACTGGCTATTTCAGATGAATCAAAGCAGAATAAGGTGAATAGAACATCAACTGATATAGCTGTTCAGCGAGTGTTGGTGCAAAAAAAGCCAGAAGTGAAAATTGAGAAGGATGGTAGTACAGGCCATCGTGTTCAAGTTATGCTTACTCCGATTCTAGATGATAATGGCAAGGATGCGCTTGGTGTTATATACATCGTTGCATCTATGGAAGATGTATATAAACAAATGAAGGATATAAATCAAATTTTTGCTACGGGAACAGTAATTGCCTTATTAGTAACGGCCGTACTTGGGATTTTATTGGCTCAAACAATTACAAGACCAATTTCAGATATGCGGAGACAAGCAATCGAAATGGCAAAAGGAAATTATTCGAGAAAAGTAAAGGTGCATAGCCATGATGAAATTGGACAACTGGCATTATCCTTCAATAATTTATCAAAAAAATTACAACAAGCTCGTTCTTCTACAGAAAGTGAAAGGCGTAAACTATCATCTGTTTTATCTCATATGACAGATGGAGTAATTGCTACTGACCGAAAAGGGGATATTATTTTACTAAATGACCCTGCGGAAAAAATGTTAAATGTTTCTCGTGAAACAGCGCTCGATCAATCTGTTTTAGAGGTATTAGGGATACAGGAAGAATTTACGCTCGATCATTTATATGAAGAGCCAGATTCTGTTTTATTAGATTTTAGTACGAGAAATGAACCATATATTTTACGTGCTAGTTTCTCTGTTATTCAAAAAGAAACAGGGAAGGCAAATGGTTTAATTGCCGTATTATATGATGTAACAGAGCAGGAGCGTATAGAAAGGGAACGCCGTGAGTTTGTGGCGAATGTCTCTCATGAATTAAGGACGCCATTAACGACAATGCGCAGTTATTTAGAGGCACTTACAGATGGAGCATGGCAGGATCCGAATATTGCACCACAATTTTTAACGGTTACACAAGAAGAAACAGAAAGAATGATTAGACTTGTAAATGCGTTGTTACAGCTATCTAAACTTGATAGTACAGAGCACCGTTTAATGAAAGAATGGGTCGACTTTACTGATTTCTTTAATAATATTATTGATCGCTTTGAAATGTCTAAAGAACAAAATGTAAGTTTCAAACGATCTTTCTCTAAGAAGTCTAGGTTTATTGATATGGATACTGACAAAATTACTCAAGTGCTGTATAACATTATTTCTAACGCATTAAAGTATTCACCAGAAGGTGGAACAGTAACATATCGCTTACGTGATCGCGGTGATTTATTAGAAATTAGCGTAAGTGACCAAGGAATGGGTATTCCAAAAGAAAACGTTGATAAAATCTTTGAACGTTTTTATCGCGTAGATAAAGCTCGTTCAAGACAAATGGGTGGTACGGGACTTGGATTAGCAATTGCAAAAGAAATGATCGAGGCACATGGTGGCTCTATTTGGGCGAAGAGTGAAGAAGGAAAAGGGACAACTATTTATTTCACGTTACCAATGGCAGCAGATGAAGAGGACGATTGGGAATGAGTATGGAAAACTTTAAAACAATAGTTTTAATTAACCTAGTTGTAATTAGCCTGTTTCTTACTTTTAACCTATGGACGTATGTGCCAGATTCTACATCCATGCAAAATGCAAAATTTGTACAGGGCAATGAAGGAACGAATCAAACTAAAATTTCCGATGTTGTCCGTCCTACTTCTATCATCGTGCATAAAGATAAAAATCATTATGGGAGCAGAAGAGAGGCAGATATAGAATCAATCTATAAGCCTTTGGAAGTAGGGGAACTACATGAGTTTAGAGAGATATCAATCACTAAGGGTGATTTCCTATCCTATGTGCATGGTGAAGGGAAAATTGAATTTGTTTTCCCTACTGATATCCCATTTGATGCAGTTAAATCTATGTTTAACATGAAAGAGAAAAGTACAGATAAGCCTAAACATTTTAATCGTATTCTCCTTGATCCTTCTGGGAGTAAGGATCAAGAAATTAAAATTAACTTTGTTTCTGATGGTGATAACTTTAAAATATATGAGGCAAAATTAAGTGGTGTGTATTTAAAAGATATTGTAAATGCTCAAAATCAATTTATAGTATCAGCAAAGCCCTATTTTGATTATCAAATCAATGATATGAAAAAGTTATTTTTACCAGATGGCACGACAGAGTTAAACAATATAACATATATTTCATCTAATTTAGCAGTTGATACGTTTAAGAATGCTCTGTTTAGTGATCCTCGTTATTTAAGTCCGATTACTGAGATATCGAAAGAAACATTTACAGATGGTATTAGATCCATGGAAATTGAAAACGATCGTCACATGCTAAAGTATAAAAACTCTTCTGTCTTAACTGAGAAAACGATAGATAATTTAATGCTGTTACAAAAAAGCTTTGAATTTGTAAGTGGTCACAGTGGAAGTTTGGATTCATATCGTTTGGACTATATGAATAAAGGAGAGACAGTATTTCGCTTACATGAAGATGGATATTCCGTATTCAATACAGATGGATTAGCTGAATTGAGACAAAAATGGGGATCAGAAGAAGTAATGGAATATGAAAGACCGTTGCTGTCTTTAAATACTAAAGGCATAGAACAGAAAGTTACTCTTCCGTCAGGGCATGTTGTAATAGCATCCCTAGAAAATAATCCAGAGATAAAGAAACAAGTAATTAAGGATATTGGTATTGGATACAAGTTATCACTAGATGGGCAAGTAGTTCGACTACAACCAATTTGGTATGTAAAGCTTGTTGAAGGTGAAACGGGTAAACAGCAAATCTATGAGTGGAGTGAGGGAGGACTAAATGGATTGGGATCGAATTAAAACCATATTTATTGTGACCTTTTTTGTTTTGGACCTCTTTCTCATTTTTCAATTCATTCAAAAGCAAGATAGTAATCAATTGGAGCTTATTGCAGAAACAAAGATAGATCAAGAATTAAAAGCAAATAAAATTACTATAGGGAATATCCCTAAGGAACCGAAGAAAGAGTCATTTATTAGAGCGGAAAATAAAGCCTTTAAAGAAGATGATATACAGTCTTTGAAAAATCAAACGGCGCATATACAAAATATGTACACGATAGAAAGTAAGCTAAAAGAGCCTTTTTTAAATACGAAATCATTATCAAAAGATAAGTATAATGAATTTTTGAAGAACTATGTATTGGATGGACAAAAGTATGAATTTGGAGCGGTGAAAGACTCTAAAATTTATTTCTTCCAAAAATATAAAGATAAGCCTATTTTCTATAATAATCAGGCGATGATTGTTGTGGAATTAAATGAAAAAAATGAACTTGTTTCATATACGCAGACAATGCTAACTGATTTAAAAGAAATGGGCGAAGGTGAAAAAACGAAAGAGCAAGAAATTATTACGGCTCAAACAGCTTTAGAAAATTTGTATTTAAAAAATAAAATTCATGGAAATACACATGTTAAAGAAGCGCAAATTGGTTATGCCACTCTTACCGCATCTACTTCTAATAACCAAGTACTTGCTCCAACGTGGAATTTAAAAACGGAGCAAAAGCAGGACTTCTTTGTGAATGCAATTGAAGGACAAGTTATGGAATTAGGGGAAAAGGAAAATCAAGTGGTTGATGAACATACTGGAGTGAGAAATAATGGGGTTGCATTTTAGCGTACTTGCAAGTGGAAGTACAGGAAATATGCTATACGTAGGAACCGATGAAAAAAAATTACTAGTCGATGCAGGTTTAAGTGGTAAAGCGACAGAGGCTTTATTTAAACAAGCAGAACTGAATATAAATGATGTATCAGGTATTCTTGTAACACATGAGCATAGTGATCATATTAAAGGGTTAGGTGTATTGGCGCGAAAATATGATTTACCCGTTTATGCGAATGAGAAAACATGGAATGCAATGGAACATTTAATAGGAAATATCCCAACTGAGCAAAAATTCATTTTCTCAGTTGGGGATTTGAAAACATTTGGTGATATTGAAGTCGAATCATTTGGAGTTTCTCATGATGCGGCTGAACCGATGTTTTATGCTTTCCATAATAATAATAGGAAATTAGCGCTTATTACAGATACGGGATACGTAAGTGACCGTATGAAGGGCGTTATTAAGGGAGCTAATGCTTTCGTATTTGAAAGTAATCATGATGTGGAAATGCTTCGTATGGGACGTTACCCATGGAGCATTAAACGACGCATTTTAAGCGACGTTGGGCATGTTTGTAATGAGGATGCTGCATTAGCGATGGCAGATGTAATTACAGATGAGACAAAGCATATTTATTTAGCCCATTTAAGCTTAGATAATAACATGAAAGAACTAGCTCGTATGTCAGTATCACAAGTACTAGAGGAAAAAGGATTTGGAGTGGGTGAATCCTTTGAAATTCACGATACAGATCCAAAAATGCCTACAAAAATTCAATACGTATAATTCTTCATTTTAGTAAACAATAAAGGTGAATATAGTTGTTTTCAGGAAGATGGGTGAACAAATATGTCCTTTATTGATGAAGAAAATTATCGTATGAAACGTGCAGGAAAAAAGAAGCATAAAGGTATAGTTCTTTCTAGTATAGCGGGAACAATTGTAGGAGCTTCTTTATTTGCGTTTGGAGCTCCTTTATTTTCAAATTCTGCTGATACGCTTCCGCAAGCTGAAGCAAGCGGAAGTAATATGGCCGAAGCTCAAGGAATTAAACAGATTAGCTTTGTAGATGCTGTTGATCGTGCATCTGAAGCTGTTGTGGGTGTTATTAACATTCAACGAGATAACTTTTCAGAGGCAGATTCAGAGGCTGGTACAGGATCAGGAGTAATTTATAAAAAGACAGATGGTCAAGCTTATATTGTAACGAATAATCATGTTGTAGCTGGAGCGAATCGTATTGAAGTAAGTCTAAGTGACGGTAAGAAGGTTCCTGGAAAAGTATTAGGAACCGATGTAGTCACAGATTTAGCTGTATTAGAAATAGATGCAAAGCATGTGAAAAAAATAATTGAAATTGGCGATTCTAATACTGTTCGCAGAGGAGAGCCAGTTATTGCGATTGGAAATCCACTTGGACTGCAATTCTCTGGAACTGTTACGCAAGGTATTATTTCAGCTAATGAACGTATTGTCCCTGTAGATTTAGATCAAGATGGACATTATGATTGGCAAGTAGAAGTGTTACAAACAGATGCGGCGATTAACCCAGGGAATAGTGGCGGTGCGCTTGTAAATGCAGCAGGACAATTAATTGGTATTAATTCAATGAAAATTGCTGCAAAAGAAGTAGAAGGAATCGGACTGGCTATTCCAGTGACTAGGGCTGTTCCGATTATGAATGAACTTGAGAAGTATGGAAAAGTAAGAAGACCGTATGTTGGGATTGAACTTAGGTCATTAAATGAAATTCCAAACTATTATTGGTCAAAAACATTACATTTACCAGGTACTGTAACAGAAGGAGTTTGTATTTTGGATGTGAAAAGTCCTTCGCCAGGCGCGGATGCTGGTTTAAGAGAACATGATGTTATTGTGGCAGTAGATGGAAAACCGATTCGCGATATTATTGGATTCCGCACGGCCTTATATGATAAGGAAATTAATGATAAAATGACTCTTACGTTTTATCGTGGTACAAAAAGAGTAACAACAACAGTGAAATTAGGCATTCAAAAGTATTAAAAACAGGAGGGCCTACCTCCTGTTTTCTATTGTAGAAAAGTGAGGTGAAGAAAATGAATTTACCTTGTTGTTTAGAACATGTTGAATTAGCGTTAGATATTATTGTGGATGAGTGTGAAGTTGCACCGGTTATCAACAGTGTGGATAACTCAGAAAAAGAGAAAAAAACATGTGAATTTTGTCAAAATGAGGCGACATATGTTGTATCGAACACAGATTCTCACACAATATGTGGGTAGTGTTTGTGGATATGTGGATAAGTTTTGTGGATAACATGTTTGTAAGGTGGAGGATACGTGTGAATATCTCGATTATTTCAATTGGGAAATTAAAAGAAAAATATTTGAAACAAGGTATAGCAGAATACTTAAAACGATTATCAGCATACGCAAAAGTAGAAGTAATTGAATTGCCAGATGAAAAGGCACCAGAAAATTTAAGTGAAGCAGAAATGTTAATTGTAAAGGAAAAAGAAGGTATACGTATACTGGATAAGATTTCTGATGACACGCATGTGATTGCATTAGCTATAGAAGGAAAGCAAAAGTCATCAGAAGAATTTGCGGTCAGTCTAGATCGCCTTGCTACATATGGAAAGAGTAAAGTCGCATTTGTAATTGGTGGATCACTCGGACTAAGTTCAGAAGTAATGAAGCGTTCAAACGAATCACTTTCTTTTTCAAAGATGACGTTACCACACCAATTAATGCGATTAGTGTTGCTTGAGCAAGTGTATAGAGCGTTTCGGATTAATCGTGGGGAACCGTATCATAAGTAAAATATTCTATGTAAAACAAAGGTAAGACGCTGATATTATCATATTTATTTTATTATGCCTATAACTGGAGGCTATGTGAATGGTAAGTGATCAGACGAGATATTCTAGGCTCGCGAATATAACAAAAATAATAAATACGAAATTAGAACTACGTGAAGTATTGCAGCGTGTGACAATGGCGATATCAGAGGAGATTGTTAGGTGCGATGCTGTTGGAATTTATTTACCCCAGGAAGATGGAACATTTAGAGGATTTGCAGGAAAACCAGAGACCATAAATGGCGTAACACTCGATACTCAGGTAGTGGATCCTGAAATAGACTTACTGGCAAAAGAAGTTATTGAAACGAAAAAAACCATCTATATTCCTGATACCTCAAAGGATCATCGACCAGATCCGAGACCAGTTGATGCGTTTAAAATTAAGTCCTTATTAGCTCTGCCTATCTCATTTAGGCAAGAGTTATTTGGTCTGGTTTTTTTATTTGATTATGGGATTCCGATGAACTTAACAGATTCAGAAATTCAAAGTGTTGAAGCTTATGTAAATATGGCCGCGGTCGCAATTCAAAACGCAAATAATTTAACACAAAAGGAAGACCTTATTGTTGAGAAGCAGCTGTTATTAAATGTTACCCGTGATTTATCAATGTGTTCCTCGATACAGGAGAGTTTTGATAAATGCTTTTTTTACTTAGAACAGATTTTAGAGAGTAAAAATATGACTGCCCATCTTCTAGATCCGCTAGACAAAACAACGATTAAAACAACGAAATTAAGTAAGGGCTGTGATTGGACAGAAGCTGATTGGACAGAGAAAAGCTATGAAGCCAAGATCCAAGAAGTTATTCAAACAAAAAATATAGATAGTAAGGATTTATTGATGATCCCATTGATTTCAATGGGAGAAGTATTAGGGGTAATCGTCGTTCGGAAAGAAGGAAAAGCTCACAATTACGATAATTCTCAAATTCAACTAGCAAAATCTATCGTTGATGCCACAGCCCCTACGTTTTCAAATTTGTTATATATGGATAAACTAGAAAGTATAGTGGAAGAGCGAACGGGAGAGCTAGCTGCTGCTAATGAAAAAGTTACAAGTGTGATTGAATGTATTACGGATGGATTCTTTACTTTAAATAATAAATGGGAATTTACGTACGTAAATAAGCACCAATATTTTCCGCAAAGAAAAACAGCAAAAGATGTATTAGGAAAGAATATATGGGATGTTTTCCCGAGTGATATCGACACAGTTATGTATAAGGAATTTCATCGTGCGATGTCAGAACGAACTACAGTTCATTTCGAATTTCTTTCTACTGCAGATGAATATTGGCACGAAGTTATTGCATACCCGTATGATGATGGTATTTGTTGTATTTTTAAAAACATAACGGAAAAAAAGAAATATGAACAGGAATTGAAAAGATTATCTAACATTGATTTAATAGGGCAAATGGCAGCAGGTATCAGCCATGAAATTAGAAATCCAATGACAACGGTACTAGGATTTTTGCAGTTATTAAAAGAAGAGAATACCTATGAGAAACATAATAAGTACTTTCATTTAATGATTGAAGAACTTAACCGTGCCAATTCTATTATTACTGAATTTCTCTCAATGGGTAATACAAGGAAATTGGATTTGCAGATGTTAGATTTAAATTCAATTATCCGCGATATTATTCCGTTAATAAAGATTGATACGTATAATCAAAATAAATATATTCAAGTCGATACAAATGACATTCCGGAATTACTTTTAAATCGTAATGAGATACGGCAATTATTAATGAATCTATATCGTAATGGCTTAGAAGCGATGAGTACAGGGAAAGTTCTAACCATTAGCACCTACAAGGAAGGTCAAAATTGTGTGGTGCTTGCAGTGCGGGATCAAGGAAAAGGTATCAGGCCTGAAGTATTAGAGAAACTGGGTACGCCATTTTACACGACCAAACATAATGGAACTGGATTGGGGTTAGGTGTATGTTATGCCATTGCTGCCCGCCATAATGCAAAAATAGAAATTCAAACAGGATCGGAAGGCACTACCTTTTTTGTTAAATTTAATTATGAAAATAATAAAAAATAAGCTTATTTAGAATAGTTATGATGAACCGTATCATAAATAAATTTATTCTTTGCATATAAAAAGGATAAAAAGACCATTGGACAAAAATTACCGATGGTCTTTTAAATATTATTAGATGGTATATAGATTTCCTAAAATAAGTATGTTTCTATTTCCATAAAAATATGCTGTAATATGAAGAGGAAAAAGTATAAGTAGTTAGAGAAGTGAGGAATTAAAGGTGAAGAAGTTTAAGAAGTTTTACTTGGAGATTACGAGTGTGTGTAATCTTGCGTGTAGCTTTTGTCCGCCGACGGAAAGGCAGAAGCAATTCATTTCTGTAGAGGATTTTGCTAAAAGATTAGACCAAATTAAACCTCACACAGACTACATTTATTTGCACGTGAAGGGTGAGCCGTTGCTCCATCCGAAAATAGATCAACTATTAGACTTAAGTCATGAAAAAGGGTTTAAAGTTAATATTACAACGAACGGAACGTTAATTAATAAGAGAAGGCATAGGCTGTTAAATAAGCCCGCGTTAAGACAAATGAATTTTTCACTGCATAGTTTTGATGGACACCCAGGTTCGCAAGATAAAGAGGGCTATGTAAGGAGTATACTTTCCTTCATTAGGGAAGCGACAAGTCAATCAGATTTAATTGTATCGTTAAGGTTATGGAATTTAACTCAGGATAATAAAACAAATGCTGAAATTCAGAAAAATAGGGAGTTATTATCCATAATTGAAAATGAATTTGATCTATCTTATCAGATTGAAGAGAAACTTACACCAGGAAAAGGTATAAAAATTGCAGAACGTGTCTTTATTAATCAAGACTATGAATTCCAGTGGCCAGCATTACATGAAGAAGAGGATGATGGGAAAGGATTCTGTCATGGACTTCGTAATCAAGCAGGGATTTTAGCGAATGGGACGGTTATTCCTTGTTGTTTAGATGGTGAAGGGATTATTAACCTTGGAAATATTAATAATGATTCATTTTCTAACATTATAGAAGGTGAAAGAGCAACAAACATTGTCGATGGATTTTCAAAAAGAGTTGCGGTTGAAGAGCTTTGTAGGAAATGTGGATATCGTAAAAGGTTTGGGAAGTAAATATGAAATAAGCCCTCATAAAGCGAGGGCTTATTTTTTATTCTTGATAAGAATGCTCTAATTCATCAATTAATGAACCAACGTAAGAAACAGCTTGACGGATTGCATCTGGTTTTGACATATCTACTCCGGCATGTTTCATTAGTTCAAGTGGTTTCATTGTACCACCAGCGCGAAGCACATCTAACCAGCGATCAATAGCAGGTTGTCCTTCATCTTTAATCATTTGAGCTACTGCAGTTGATGCAGTGAGGCCTGCGGAATATGTGTAAGAATATAGACCCATATAATAATGAGGCTGACGCATCCAAGTTAAGCCCGCACCTTCATCGATTTCTACAGAATCTCCCCAGAATGTGGAAAGGACATTTGTTTTAATTTCAGTTAAAGTTGTAGCTGTAAGGGCCTGTCCTTCTTCTGCTAGAGCATATACTCTACGTTGGTATTCACCCTCAAGTAAATGAGTAACAAAGTTGTGATAATATGTGCCGAGTAGTTGTAGAATGACCCATCTGCGCATCCTCTTATCGTCAGTAGTCGCTAGTAAATGCTGAGCTAATAGTAATTCATTCATAGTTGATGGTGCTTCAACAAAGTACATAGATGGGCGTACGTTCATGATACGTTGGTTTTTATTTGCTAAATAGAAATGACCAGCATGTCCAAATTCATGTGCTAATGTGAAGCATCCACGCATCGTATTTTGCCATGTAATTAAAATATAGGGATGAGAGCCGTATGGACTTGAGCAAAATGCCCCTGTTGATTTGCCTACGTTATCTGCAAGATCTACCCATCTTTCTTTGAATCCTTTTTGGATTATGGAACTATATTCATCGCCTAATACTTTTAAAGAATCTTGAATGAGCGTGGCTGCTTCTTCATAAGTAATCGTCGGATTAAATTCGGGATCTAAAGGTGCGTGTAAGTCGCAGAAAAGCATTTGATCGAGTCCTAATACTTTCTTTTTTAAATCTGCAAAACGGCGCATATGAGGTGCTAATTCTTTATAAATAATATCAAGTTGGTTGTTATACATTTCAAGTGGAACCTTTTGTGGTTCTAATAGCATATGGGTAACGGATTCATATTTACGTAAACGAGAAAGTGTTACTTGTTTTTTTACTTCGGTAGCATATGTTGTCGCAACTGTATTTTTATATCGTTTTAGTGTGGAAACAAATGATGAATATGCTTTTCGACGTATATATGTGCTTGGAGAAAATTCATATTTGCTTTCAAATAATGAGAATGAAACAGGGAGTTCGTTTCCTTGTTCGTCTTGTATAGAAGTGAAATCCATATCTGCCAATTTAGTCATGCCGTAAATTTTGTATGGAGAACTATGAACTTCGCCAAGTGCAGCAAGTGCTTCTTCTGTTTCGGGAGAGAGTGTGTGCTGCCTTTTTTTGAGTATTTCTAGTAACGACTTACGGAAAGGTTCGAGTTTTGTTTCTTCAGTTAAATATTTTTCAATTGTTCCTTCGTCGAATGAGAGGATTTCATTATGAATAAAGGATAGTGCAGTATGTACTTTCGTCCATAAAGCAGAAATTTTGGAAGAGTTCGCTTGAATAACTGGATTTGTACGATCAGTAGATTCTTTTAAATTTGCATATGAGTACAGTTTTGTTAACTTCATTAAAAGCTCTTCTTCTAAAAGTAGGCAATTTAATAAAGTTGTGGAGTTAGTATGTAAACGTCCTTTAAATGCATCAAGTTTCTGTATATCATTTTCTAATATGTTTAATGCGGTATGCCACTCATCATTGGACTTATACAAATCAGACAAATCCCATTTTAGTTCGTTAGGTACTTCCGCACGAACAAGACGATTCTCAATTATAGTTTTCATGTCTTATATCCTCCTTATTAAAAGCATCTAAAAATATGATACTAGAAAATTCAGTAAAATAAAAATATTTCACATTTTTATATATGAAAAAGAAGGAGAAGCATAGAAATGCTTCTCCTTCTTTTTAAATTTAAGAATTAATATACTTTGTCACCATTGAAAATCGAGTTTTTCACGACAACATAATCTACAGTACGAATAGCATCTAGTTTTGTTCCACCAGCGTAAGAGATAGAAGATTGAAGATCTTGTTCCATTTCGATTAACGTATCTTCTAAAGAACCTTTATGCTCAACGAACATTTTCTTACCTTCAACGTTTTTCTTCTCACCCTTTTGGAATTCAGAAGCAGAACCGAAGTATTCTTTATAAAGTTTGCCATCTCTTTCAATTGTTTCCCCTGGAGACTCTTCGTGACCAGCGAATAGAGAACCGATCATGACCATAGTTGCCCCAAATCGAATAGATTTAGCTACGTCGCCGTGTGTACGAATACCACCATCAGCGATAATTGGCTTACTTGCAGCTTTTGCACACCAACGAAGTGCAGCTAGCTGCCAACCACCAGTTCCGAAGCCTGTTTTAATTTTAGTAATACAAACTTTACCAGGTCCAATACCAACTTTTGTTGCATCGGCACCAGCATTTTCTAATTCTCTTACCGCTTCGGGAGTTCCAACGTTTCCAGCGATAACGAAGCTCTCTGGTAAATGTTTTTTAATATGTTGAATCATGTTAATCACAGCATTAGAATGACCGTGTGCGATATCAATCGTGATATATTCAGGTGTAAGTTGCTCAGCAGCTAATTGTTGTACGAATTCATATTCGTCCTCTTTTACACCAACGCTGATAGAAGCGATTAATCCACGTGATTGCATATCTCTAATGAATGAGATTCGTTTCTCTGGTTGGAAACGATGCATGATATAGAAGTAATTGTTTTCAGCTAAATAAGTTGCGATTCTTTCATCAATAATCGTTTGCATATTTGCAGGCACGACAGGTAATTTAAATTTATGTTTTCCTAAAGTGACAGTTGTATCACATTCAGAGCGGCTATTTACAATGCATTTTGCAGGAATTAATTGAATATCTTCATAGTCGAATACGTTTTCCATCATTTACACCCCTAAAATACGAATATTTTATTTTTATTAATCAAAAATGTTCGTCCATAGGATAATTTACATTATTTTTATTAAGAAGTCAAAGGATTTCTTAACATTTTTTTAAAAAGTAGATTTTATATCTGAAAAAAAACGTTAAAAACGAATTTAAAACGTTTTTTCAATTGTATTGTTCGTTTATGAAAAAAAGTTGAAAAATTGAGATAATTATACAAGGTTGTATGTATTCTTTTTATTTTTTGGTAGGGTGAGGGTACTATGAAAGGGTTAATGCTAACAATACGAGCAAAAGATGTTATCAATTAGTTGAACAATATATGAAATGATAAGGTTTATTTCTATATAAAAAGATGAATCTGATATGATCCACCTTTTTATGTGAGGTTTCAAGTATAATAAGTAGGGTGATAGTAACGTATACAAAAGATAAAAAAGAAAATAATACAGAATAAAATGAGGTTAATATATGAGTAAAAAAAGTTTTTCTGATTATAAATTAAGTAAGGAAATTGTAAGGGCGCTTACTGGGTTAGGATATGATCATCCAACAGAAGTACAAGGTGAGGTTATTCCAGTCGCATTACAAAAGAAGGATCTTGTTGTGAAGTCCCAGACTGGAAGTGGAAAAACAGCTTCGTTTGGTATTCCGCTTTGTGAAATGGTGGAGTGGGAAGAGAATAAACCACAAGCATTAGTTTTAACACCAACGAGAGAGCTTGCGGTACAGGTAAAAGAAGATATTACAAATATAGGTCGATTCAAAAGGATTAAGGCTGCGGCAGTTTATGGGAAATCTCCATTTGCACGTCAAAAATTAGAATTAAAGCAAAAGACACATATTGTAGTTGGGACTCCTGGTCGTGTGTTGGATCATATTGAAAAGGGTACCCTTTCTTTAGAGTGTTTGAAGTATTTAGTTATTGATGAAGCAGATGAGATGCTAAATATGGGCTTTATCGATCAAGTAGAGGCAATTATTGATGAATTACCTATAAAAAGAATGACAATGCTATTCTCAGCAACACTTCCAGAAGATGTTGAAAAATTGTCTCGTACATATATGAATTCACCAACTCATATCGAAATTAAAGCAGCTGGGATTACAACGGATAAAATTGAACATACTCTTTTTGAGGTAATAGAAGACGAGAAGCTTTCACTACTTAAAGATGTAACAACGATTGAGAATCCAGATAGTTGTATTATTTTCTGCCGTACACAAGAAAACGTAGATCATGTATATAGACAGCTAAAACGAGTTAATTATCCTTGTGACAAAATACACGGTGGTATGGTACAGGAAGATCGTTTTGAAGTTATGGATGATTTTAGAAAAGGAAAGTTCCGTTATTTAGTAGCAACTGATGTAGCTGCGAGAGGAATTGATATTGATAATATTACACATGTTATTAATTACGATATTCCATTAGAAAAAGAAAGCTATGTACATCGTACGGGAAGAACGGGACGAGCTGGTAATAGTGGAAAAGCTATTACATTTATAACGCCTTATGAAAATAGATTTTTAGAAGAGATTGAGGAATATATCGGATTTGTAATTCCAAAGGAACTGGCACCTTCAAAAGAAGAAGTTATAAAAGGGAAAGCAGTATTTGAAGAAAAGATATATGCTAAACCAATTATAAAGAAAGATAAAAATGCAGACCTAAACAAAGGAATTATGAAATTGTACTTTAATGGCGGAAAGAAAAAGAAAATTAGGGCGGTAGATTTCGTTGGAACAATTGCTAAAATTCAAGGTGTTTCTGCTGATGATATAGGTATTATTACAATACAAGACAATGTTTCTTATGTTGAAATATTAAATGGAAAAGGGCCACTTGTCTTGAAAGTCATGAAGACTACAACGATTAAAGGGAAACAATTAAAAGTGCATGAGGCAATTAAGTAAATAAAAAACTATCCACTTTAATAGGTGGATAGTTTTTTATTTATGATTTTTTCAAATCATCAACTAGTTGCTCTGCTAAACGTCTATACATATTACTCATAGTCACAAAGGATGTTAGTAGTAGAAATTTTTCTAGCTTTGTATCTTCTAAGGAAGAAATCTCATTTACTTCTGTAACACGTTTATTTACGTCTTGTTTAAAGCTTTCGACATTGCTTTCAGTAAGAGCAAGATAATTTTTATATACCGCATTTAATTCGAATGAATCATCGTTTAATAAGGAGTCATTTATATTTTCTAATGAACTTTTTATATCGTTAATGGAGAGTGCGCCCTTTAATTGGTAAATTAGGCTAATTAAAATCATATGCTCTTTTGAATACTTTTTATTTTTGATAGGGATAAATAGTTTCCCTTTTGCGTAATTATTAATCATCGTTTTTGTTAATACTTTTTCATCGTCAGTTCTTGTTGTATCTGCATAAGTATTCTCAAATAGTTGGACAACTTGGTCTACATATAAGTCAACATTTGGAATATCCTCAAGTTTAATATTTTTTTCTAAATGTAATGTCTCAAGTAATTCATTTATATTTTCCACGTAAAATCCCTCACTTTTATAACTTAGTGGAACTTAATGTTTAATATATCTTTAAATATGGTATTACGAAACAAATGAATTGTAAATGTTGACCTTAAAAAGAAATATGTATATAATTACATGTAGTTATTAAAACTATATGTAATTATATGAGGGGTGTTATTATGAATACTTATGTAAGGGAACCAGTTAACGCATTTACTCACTTAGGTGGAGCGATATTATCATTTATTGCCTTATTAGCTATGCTTGTGAAAGTTTCTATTAAGATGCCATCATTTGCTGCAATTACAGCTGTTATTTTGTTTGGTATTGGAATGATGGTCCTTTATACGGCATCAGCTGTGTATCATAGTGTTGTGGCCAATGAACGTGTTATTTACTTCTTTAGGAAGCTAGATCATTCTATGATTTTTATATTAATTGCAGGTACATATGCACCCTTTTGCTTAATTACATTAAATTCAGCAAGTGGTTTACTATTATTTTGTTTAGTTTATGCAACTGCGATTTGTGGCATTGTATTTAAGATGTTTTGGTTTAATTGTCCAAGATGGTTATCGACAGCAATTTATATTACGATGGGTTGGTTAATTGTTTTATTCTTTGCACCGTTAGCTGAGAATTTAAGTACAGGAGGCATTATTTTCTTAGTACTTGGAGGCATTTTTTATACAATTGGTGGATTTATTTATGGAACAAAGCCAAAATGGTTAGAGTTTAAATATATGGGGCATCATGAAATTTTTCATGTTTTTGTATTATTAGGTAGTCTTGCGCATTTTCTAAGTGTATATTGTTACGTAATTTAATAAAAAAACGCCACATAATAAAAATTATGTGGCGTTTTTTTATTACCTGATTAGAATCATATATGTTATAAAATTATTATGGGATAAAATGTAAGTTTCTGTGTTCGCATGTTAAACATAGGATAAGAAATATGTGATATACTTTGAGAAGTTTATAATGAATGAAATATGGAGGACTATAATTATGGCAATACTTGTAACAGGTGGAGCAGGATATATTGGTAGTCATACATGTGTAGAATTACTAAATAGCGGTTACGAAGTTATAGTAGTGGATAACCTTTCGAATAGCTCGGTAGAATCTATAAATCGAGTGAAAGAAATAACAGGAAAACAATTTAAGTTTTATAAAGAAGATGTTTTAAATCGCGAAGCGCTTGACGCAATTTTTGAAGAAAATGCAATTGAAGCAGTTATTCACTTTGCAGGATTTAAAGCTGTAGGGGAGTCAGTAGCGATTCCATTAACATATTATCATAACAACATTACAAGCACGTTAGTGCTATGTGAAGTAATGCAGAAACATAATGTAAAGAAGATGATCTTTAGTTCATCTGCAACGGTATATGGTATCCCGGAAACGTCACCGATTACGGAGGAGTTTCCATTAAGTGCAACAAATCCATACGGTCAAACGAAATTAATGATTGAGCAAATTATGCGTGATGTAGCATTTGCAGATGCAGAATGGAGTATCGCATTACTTCGCTATTTCAATCCATTTGGTGCACACGAAAGTGGGCGTATCGGAGAAGATCCGAATGGAATTCCAAATAACTTAATGCCATATGTAACGCAAGTAGCAGTAGGTAAGTTAAAAGAGTTAAGCGTATTTGGAAATGACTATCCAACGAAAGATGGAACGGGAGTCCGTGATTACATTCATGTTGTAGACTTAGCAAGTGGTCACGTCAAGGCGCTTGAGAAAGTACTGAGTACAACAGGAGTAGATGCTTATAATTTAGGCACAGGTACGGGTTATAGTGTACTAGAGATGGTTGAAGCATTTGAAAAAGTTTCGGGCAAGAAAGTCCCTTATAAGATCACAGAACGTCGCCCAGGTGATGTGGCAGTATGTTTTGCTGATGCATCGAAAGCAAAGCGTGAATTAGGCTGGGAGGCAACACGTGGATTAGAAGAAATGTGTGCAGATTCTTGGAAATGGCAATCAAATAATAAAAATGGCTATTTAGAAGTTTAATGATGAATAAAAAAATGACCTTTGCATAAAAGCGATAGGTCATTTTTTTTTATTCATTTTCCATTAAGTTTATTAGCTAATTTAGAAAAGAACGTTTGCTGTTTTAAATGATATGATTTTACAATATCTTATGCTAGAAGCTAGTAGAATGAGATAGAGGAATGTATTATTTTGTTAATTTTTCATGGGAATTGAAAGCGTATTATTGAAAAGTATTCCAACACTTGTATCATTGCTAGAGTCCGTTTATAATCAAGGAATCCTATTTCATGTTTTGATAGGATTATTTATTATTGAAAGCGTTTTAAGTTTCTTCTTTTTTGAGGTAGGAGGTCTGACTTATTCAGATGAAAAATTATGTATGTAGTTTTAAATGGGAAGAAAAATAATATCAGTATCACTTTATAGTGTGGGGAGGTTAAAAGTGTGAAAGGTAAAGATTTTCACACGAATATATATGGGTTATATAGGATTATTACTTTCAGGGGCAGCTTTATTTTTAAATAGTCTTGTTATATTAGGGAAAGCAGAGATGAAAAGTGCGGGTGTTTTTAATTTATTTGTGGGTGCACTACAAATTATTATTCCGTTTTATTTGATCATGATTTCTGACCAAAGCAATTGGACAGTGTATTCATATGCGGCTACTTTCTTATTTGGATTAACTTATTTATATGTAGGTGTTACTTTTATAAAAGGAATGGATAGTAGTGGTCTAGGATGGTTTTGTATTTGGGTAGCAATTATTGCTTTATTCTATATGGTTGTTTCATTTGTTCAATTCCATGATGTTGTTAATGCATTAACGTGGTTTATGTGGGCATTACTTTGGTATTTATTCTTTGTATTAAATACACAAAAGAAGAACATCAATCAATATCTTGGAAGGATTGCCTTCGTACAATCATGGGTAACATTGACTTTACCTTCACTATTTTATTTTATGGGAGTATGGGGAGAGGGATTCGTATATGAACTATGGGTTTATGTATCAGTAATTTCTATTTTGTACTTCTGTTATTGTATTTATAAATATCGAGTACGTTAATATATGATCTGCATAAAAGCATGGAATCGTTAAACTGATTTCATGCTTTTTTATATATTAGCGTTTTATAATAAAAGAGGTGGTATCTCATAAATCATGAAAATGGGGATGATGAAATTGAAGAAAGTGTTGGTGCTAGGAGGAACAAGGTTTTTTGGTAAACATTTAGTAGAGTACCTTTTGCAAGCTGGACACGATGTAACAATTGCCACAAGGGGAGTTACTGAAGATTCTTTTGGTAGCGCAGTAAAAAGAATAATTGTCGATAGAAAAGATAGAAAGCTACTAGAAGAGCGTCTAGAAGGAAAAAGTTATGATATTGTATACGATAATTTATGCTATAGTTCAAATGCAGCGAAAATGGTATGTGAAGTTTTGAAAGGAAAAACGAAGAAGTATATTATGACATCTTCAATGGCTGTCTATGAACCTGCATTAAGTTTGTTAGAAGAGGACTTCAATCCATACGAATATGCAATTACATATGGAGATAGAAATGATTTTAATTATAGTGAAGGAAAGCGATTAGCCGAAGCGGTTTTATTTCAATATGCAACATTCCCAGTCGTTGCAGTGCGTTTTCCAATTGTTATTGGAGAAAATGACTATACGAAAAGGTTACAATTTTACGTTGAATGTGTTGTGAACCAAAAACCTATCGTTGTGGATCATGTAGATGGAACTTTGTCATTTATACATGAAAAAGAGGCAGGAGAGTTTCTAGCTTGGTGCGGAATGGAAAATGTGAAAGGACCAATTAACGCCTGTAGTAACGGGGTAGTTTCTACGGAAGAAATTATTCATTTCATAGAAGAGAAGACGGGAATAAAAGCACTCATCCAGGAAGCTGGAGAAAATATAGCTCCTTATAATGAGGTAACTAACTGTACGTTACATAATGGAAAGGCTCGTAAATTTGGATTTTTGTTCCGAGAGCTGAAACTAGAAATAAAAAATGTTTTAAAACATTATATAAATACAATGAAGTAATCATAAATCCCCCGGTGGCAATCCGGGGGATTCTGGAGGATTTCGACAATACTGATTTTACATTACCAAATTTACCTTATACATACGACTAATGTTTTTGTGATTGAATTGCTTGTAAATACTTCTCGTTTACTTGGTCCCAGTTTACTGTATGCCACCAATTGGTAACAAACTCTGGGCGCCGATTTTGATACTTTAAATAATAAGCATGTTCCCATACATCAATTACGAGTAAGGGGATTTTCCCTTCTTGCAAAGGCGTATCTTGATTTGGTGTACTCATAACAGAGAGTTCCTCACCGTCAAGAACAAGCCATCCATAGCCACTTCCAAAACGACTAATAGCTGCTTTGGAAAGTTGATCTTTTAAGTTGTCAAAGGTATTGAAATAATAATCAATTACTTTTGCAACGTCTCCATTAGGCTCACCGCCACCTCGTGGGCTCATCACTTCCCAAAAAAGACTATGACAATAGTGACCACCACCGTTATTTCTTACAGCTGTAACAATTTCCTTCGGTAAAGCATCTAAATTACATAGCAATTCTTCTAAAGATTTATTATGTAATTCAGTATAATTTTCTAAAGTAGCATTTAAATTGTTTACGTATGTCGCATGGTGCTTTCCATGATGAATGGAAAGTGTATTGCTATCGATATGTGGCTCTAGTTCATCATAGTCATATGAAAGCTTTGGCAATTGAAATGAAGACATAACATTACCTCCTTTCTATTTAAAAAAGTTGGTCTAGGTAAAAATACTTTACCTGAGTCAAAAATACACCCATTTTCCATATAAGTCAATAGTAAGTCTGTTAATTTTCTGAAAAATATTACAATAAAAGTAACACTCTCAATTTCATTTGTGACTCCTATCCTTTTTGCTTATACTGTAAAGTAGCAAGGTTTTGTTGAAATAGAAGGAGATTGTTTATGAGTAAAACGAAACAATTAATAGAGGAAGCAAGTAATTTTATTACGATTTGTTATAAGGAGCTTCATAAAGAACAATTGATAGAAGAACGTATAAAAGAAATTCAAATTGAGATAGAGAAGACAGGGACATATGAGCATACATTTGAAGAACTTGTTCATGGTTCACGAATGGCATGGCGTAACAGTAATAGATGTATTGGAAGACTATTTTGGAGTAAGATGCACATATTAGATGCGCGCGAAGTAAATGATGAAGAGGGTGTTTATAATGCATTAATTCATCATATTAAATATGCAACGAACGATGGAAAAATTAAACCAACCATTACGATTTTTAAGCAATATCAAGGTGAGGAAAATAATATACGAATTTATAATCACCAATTGATTCGATATGCAGGATATAAAACAGAAATGGGAGTGATCGGTGACTCGCATTCCGCTACATTTACGGACTTTTGTCAGGAGCTTGGCTGGCAAGGAGAAGGTACGAATTTCGATGTATTGCCACTTGTATTTTCTATAAACGGGAAGGCGCCTACATATAAAGAAATTCCGAGGAAAGAAGTAAAAGAAGTGCCAATTGAACACCCAGAATACCCTATTTCATCACTTGGAGCAAAATGGTATGGGGTTCCAATGATTTCAGATATGCGCTTAGAAATTGGCGGTATTTCTTATACAGCCGCTCCGTTCAATGGATGGTATATGGGAACAGAAATTGGGGCGCGCAACTTAGCGGATCATGATCGTTATAATTTACTTCCGGCTGTTGCGGAGATGATGGATTTAGATACATCGAGAAACGGTACGTTATGGAAGGATAAGGCGCTAATTGAGTTGAATATTGCCGTACTACACTCTTTTAAAAAACAAGGAGTTAGTATTGTTGATCATCATACTGCTGCACAACAATTTCAGCAATTTGAGAAGCAAGAAGCTGCTTGTGGTCGTGTTGTAACAGGTAATTGGGTGTGGCTTATTCCACCGCTATCTCCAGCTACCACTCATATTTATCATAAACCGTATCCGAATGAAATTTTGAAGCCAAATTTCTTTCATAAATAATATTTAGTGCAGTTTTTTTCTGCAAAATATATTTTTTTTAATTACTGTTATGTAGCAAATGGAAGCCTTTACTCTCGGTTATTTTTGGAAGAGGATTTTTGAACCAAGGAGTTCCTTATGTTATAATCAAATTTCTGTTTCGAAGACCTTATAGAAATATAAGGTCTTTTGTTTTGCTTTTTTATGTAAGAGAAAGAGAATTTTTCTTTTTAATAAGGGATTTGGCATATTTTTAGGGACAACATAAGTATGTGGGAAGTCGATAAAATGTTATGCATATATAATTATTGTGTTTTGGGTTTAAACAATAAAACATAATAAAGTTGTTTTTTTAGATTGCTGAGGAAGGAGGAAGTGTAAATGAGGATGAAGAGTCGAAAAACTGATTGGCCTGTGTTTATTATTAGCGGTGGTTCACTTTTATTATTTGTAATTGCAGTTTTTTTGAACAAGGATTATGTAGAGAGTGCGATTAATAACAGTTTCGCTTTTTCAATTAAATATTTTGGTGCCTTCTGGCAAGTTTTATTATTAGGTACATTTATTGTTGCGATGTGTATGGCGTTCTCCAAATATGGGAGAGTTAAACTTGGGGGATTAGAAAAACCTGAGATTAGTACGGCAAAATGGCTTGCTATTATTATGTCTACATTACTTGCCGGAGGTGGCGTTTTTTGGGCAGCAGCAGAGCCAATGTACCATTTGATGACGGTGCCACCAATACATGATGGTATATCTGCTGGAACGAAAGAAGCAGTTATGCCTGCTTTAGCACAAAGTTATATGCATTGGGGATTTTTAGCATGGACGATTTTAGGTACAATTAGTGCGGTAGTTATGATGTATGGACATTATCATAAAGGTATGCCGCTAAAACCTCGAACGCTTTTATATCCTATTTTTGGGGAAAAATTAAGAAAGAGCCTGCTTGGAACGATAATTGATGCAGCTGCAATTATTGCAGTAGCTGCAGGTACAATTGGCCCAATTGGATTTTTAGGTTTACAAGCAAGTTATGGGTTACAAGAATTATTTGGAATTTCTGATGTATTTACTACTCAATTAGCAATTATTGTTTGTGTAGTGGCCGTGTCTACCATATCGGCAGTAACAGGTATTGATAAAGGGATTCAAATTATAAGTAATTTAAATGTTAGATTAGCAATTTTGTTAATGGCATTCATATTACTATTTGGGCCAGGTGGATTTATTATTGATTCGTTTGTTTCTTCGTTTGGATTTTATGTAAGTGAGTTTATACCGATGAGCACATACCGTGGTGATACAAGTTGGTTAGGATCTTGGACAATCTTTTTCTGGGGATGGTTTATTGGATACGGACCAATGATGGCAATTTTAGTGAGTCGAATTTCAAGAGGGAGAACGATTCGAGAAATCATTGTTGCAATTGGAATTATCGCACCTATTATTACAACGTTTTGGTTTACTATATTAGGTGGATCAGGTGTGTTTTATGAGTTAATGAATCCTGGTTCTATCTCGGATGCATTAAGTGAATCTGGTATGCCGGCAGCTATGATTGCAATTACAGGACAATTGCCACTTTCTAATATTATTGGACCAGCATTTCTTTTATTAACAATTTTATTTGTAGTGACAACAGGAGATTCAATGGCGTATTCCATTTCAATGGCAGTGACTGGAGACGGAGATCCTAGAATTAGTTTGCGAATTTTTTGGTCGCTTATTATGGGAGCAGTTGCAGCAATTCTTTTATATATGGGTGAAGGAAGTATTAATGCGCTACAATCGTTTATCGTAGTGACGGCAGTTCCGGTATCAATTTTGTTATTCCCGATGCTATGGTTAGCGCCTAAAGTTGCGGGAGAATTAGCATTAAAACAAGGTATTGTAAAAGAAGAAGATAAAACTGCATTCTTATTTCAGAAGGCTAGTAAATCAAAATAAATAAAAACGTAAAAGAGGAAGCATCTTAAATGAGATGCTTCCTCTTTTACGTTTAATCTAATACTTTTCCCTTTGTTTCTGGTACACATAGTAGCATTGTAATTAACCCGATTGGATAGATGATAAAAATCAGGGACAATGCTCCAAGTAGGTTGCCACCTGTAGCGAGTAAGCCGATGATAACAGGCCCAAATCCAGCTAATCCACGTCCTGTACCGAAAATAAAGTTTTCTGCGGTAGAGCGAGCTTCAGCAGGATAGTTTTCAGCTAAAATTGCCCCAAATCCTCCCATCATTCCATTTGCAAAGAATCCAAGCAATGCACTTCCCCATAATAATAATGTTGAATCTGTGAATAAGAAGAAGTAAATGAGGCAGTATACTGTACCGCCAATATAATAAATTGCAAAAGTTTTACGACGACCAATTTTATCAGCTAGAATACCAAAGGTTGCAATTCCAATTAGCATACCGATGGTAGAAATGAACATCCAGCCACTTGCTTTTGCTAATGTATAGTTATATTTATTTGCTAAAATAGTTGGCATCCATGTGAAGATTCCGTAATATCCGAAGTTCTGGATAAATGACATAATAATAAGACCGATTGTTGTGATTGTTACTTTTTTACTGGCAAATAACTTTCGAAGTGGGAATTTTTTTATATGTTTTAGTTGTTCTGCTTCAGTAGGTGTTAATTTACCTGCAGCTTCTTTTTGCAATAGTTCTTTTTTGTAGCGTTGTTTTTGCTCCCATATTTTCGGTTCACTTAAACTTTTACGGACATAGACAGCTAGTAAAGCTGGAATTAATCCAAATAAGAAAACGGCTCTCCATCCAAAATGCGGGACAATAAATGCTGGAAGGAGTGAAGCAACCAGTACACCAAATTGCCATCCAAGTGCAACAACAGATGTCGCTTTAGCGCGCATTTCTTTAGACCATGTTTCTGTTACAATGGCCATTCCGATTCCGAATTCACCACCAACTCCCATTCCAACTAAAAAGCGAAGAATTAATAATTGCCAGTAGTCTGTTGCGAAATAAATGAGTGCGGTTGCTAGTGAAAACAGTAAGATTGTGAAGGCCATTGTACGAATACGTCCAAATAAATCAGCAATAAATCCAAATAAATAAGAACCAATTAACATCCCTATTGTGGTAGCTAATGTTAAGTTTCCACCTTCAACAGGACTTAAGTGAAACTCTTTTAAAATATAGACAAGTACGAAAGATAATAGCAACATATCTAAACCTTCTGCTGCATATCCTAGCGCAGAACCAAATAATGTTTTATATCTTTTCGCTTTCGTCTCCTCTGTTATTTGTTGTACATCAGTAGTGACGTTCATTATTACTCCTCCTTATTTTCTACAGTCGCTATGGAAGAATAACAAAAGGCCTTCTCACCTGATATGATGAGAAGGCCAAAAAAGCATACGTATCCCCAAAGAAGAACATACGTATATTGTATTCCGACTTCCTTCTCAACCTCACGGGGTTGGGTTAAAGGACTGTATTATATTACTTTATTTTTAGCACTCTTCTATTGTATTGTCAAATAAAGAGGAAGTTATTATGTGTAAAATATTTCAAAAAATATTTCGTTCTTCTTGACGCCGACTTCATTATTTTCCCATAATAAAACTAACTAAATAAAAAGGAATGAATCAAAGATGCTAAATTTAGTACTCATGATGATTGAACGAGTCGGACTTATAGTTATTTTAGGATTTTTACTCTCTCATATTAAAACTTTCAGACGTCTCCTTCATAAACAGGATGGCTATGTAGATAAGCTTAAGCTTATTTGTATTTTTTCGGTATTTACAATTGTAAGCAATTACACTGGGATTGAAATAGCAGGAAATACGATTATGAATGAAAATTGGTTACAAGGTGTTTCTTCGTCAAGTACAATTGCGAATACGCGTATTATGGGTGTTGGTATTAGTGGCTTACTTGGTGGCCCTATCGTAGGGGTTGGAGTAGGGTTTATTGCTGGTATTCATCGTTATATGCTTGGTGGTACGACAGCGCTAAGCTGCGCAATCTCTTCTATTTTAGCGGGGATTATAACTGGTTATATCGGATATATTTTCAAAAAATATAATCGTACAATTACTCCTAAGTTTTCAGCAGTTTTAAGTGTTTTTATCGTATCTTTAGAAATGGTTATGATTTTATTAATTATAGAGGATGGAATTAGCGTTGTGAAAACAATAGCGATACCGATGATTCTTGTAAATAGTTTTGGAAGTTTTATTTTACTTTCTATGATACAAGCTATTTTGCGTCAGGAGGAGAATGCAAAAGCACTTCAGACTCATAAAGTATTGCGTATTGCTGATAAAACGTTACCGTATTTTCGTCAAGGTTTAACAGAAGAATCGTGTAAGCATGTGGCACAAATTATTCACCGCTTTACAGGAACGGATGCGGTATCTTTAACAGATACAGAGAAAATATTAGCGCACGTTGGATTAGCATCAGATCACCATATTCCTTCACATAGTTTAATAACTGGTTTATCAAAAGAGGTTTTACATACAGGGCAAATAATGAAGGCGAAATCACGTGAGGTTATTAATTGCCAACATGAAAGCTGTCCCTTACAAGCCGCTATTGTTATTCCACTAACTTCACATGGAAATACGATAGGTACATTAAAACTGTATTTCAAAAATTCTAACCAGTTAAGTCGCGTTGAAGAAGAATTAGCAGAAGGGTTAGCAAAGATATTCTCCACGCAGTTAGAGTTAGGAGAAGCTGAGTTGCAAAGTAAATTACTTCAAGATGCGGAGATAAAAGCATTACAAGCGCAAATTAACCCGCACTTTTTATTTAATGCGATTAATACAGTATCAGCTTTATGCCGAACAGATGTAGAAAAAGCAAGGAAGTTACTATTACAGCTGAGCGTGTATTTTCGTTGTAATTTGCAAGGGGCACGTCAGTTATTGATTCCACTAGAGCAAGAATTAAACCACGTACAGGCATACTTATCACTAGAACAAGCAAGGTTCCCAAATAAGTATGAGGTAAAGATGTATATTGAGGATGAGCTAAAGACAACTTTAGTACCACCATTTGTTCTTCAACTATTGGTTGAAAATGCACTGCGACATGCTTTTCCGAAGAAGCAACCAATATGCGAAGTGGAAGTGCATGTTTTTGAAAAAGAGGGTATGGTTCACTTTGAAGTAAAAGATAATGGACAGGGAATTGAGGAAGAACGTTTAGAACAATTAGGAAAGATGGTAGTTTCATCAAAGAAAGGGACTGGAACAGCTTTATATAATATTAATGAACGTCTTATTGGGTTATTTGGGAAAGAAACGATGCTTCATATCGAAAGTGAATTAAATAAAGGGACGGAGATTACCTTTATTATTCCAAAAAAAGTAGGGGAGGAAGAGCCGGGTGTTAAAAGTATTAGTAGTTGACGATGAAATGTTAGCACGTGATGAACTAAAGTATTTATTAGAGAGAACGAAAGAAGTTGAGATAGTTGGTGAGGCTGATTGTGTGGAAGACGCATTAGAAGAACTAATGCAAAGTAGACCAGATATTGTGTTTTTAGATATTCAATTATCCGATGATAACGGATTTGAAATCGCGAATATATTAAAGAAGATGAAAAATCCACCTGCAATTGTATTTGCTACTGCCTATGATCAATATGCGCTGCAAGCATTTGAAGTAGATGCGTTAGACTACATTTTAAAACCATTTGATGAAGAACGTATTGTGCAAACATTAAAGAAGTATAAAAAACAAAAACAAGCGCAAATAGAAACGAAGCACGAAATAAAGGGGACAGATGTAGCAGCAGAGATGCATAAATTAGCATTACCAATTGAAGAATCAATCGTACTTGTGAATATTGAAGACATTATATATGTAGGGCTTGTAGATGGGAAAGTAACAGTAAAAACAATGAGGGAAACGTATGTAACACATGATACACTTGTAATTTTAGAGAAGAAGTTACCACAAGCAAGCTTCATGCGCATCCATCGTAGCTTTATTGCGAATATTAATCATATTACTGAAATTCAGCCATGGTTCAATTCTACTTATAATTTAATCATGAAAGAAGGATCGAAAGTACCTGTTAGCCGTACATATGCAAAAGAACTCAAGAAGCTGCTTCGTATTTAAGAAGCGGCTTTTGTATTTCATCCTTTTATATTTGTAACTGATTCTGTATATTTGACGTTCTGTTATGTAAACGCTTACTTTGGTGTTTATATCCTATACAATAAAGGTACCAAATCGAAAGAGGTGGCCAAAATGAGTACGAAAAAAGTAAATAGTTTCTTATCACAAGCATTTATATTCTCAGCTATTATGTTAATTTCAAATATTATTGCAACGCATTTACCAATTCCAATGCCTTCATCGGTAATCGGGTTAGTTATTTTATTTAGTCTATTATGTTTAAAAGTAATTAAATTGGAGCAAGTTGAATCACTTGGAACAGCTTTAACCGGTATTATCGGATTCCTTTTCGTCCCATCAGGTATTTCAGTTATTAATTCTCTTGGTGTAATGGGGCAATACTTTGTACAAATTTTAACTGTAATTGTTGTAGCAACAGTTATTTTACTCGCTGTAACAGGATTATTTGCACAATTCATTTTAGGAAAAGATGAAAAAGAAACAGAAGATACAAAAGAATTGAAAGTAGTAAATAAAGGACGCAAGCACGGAAAGGTTGCGTAACCATTGAATTTATATATTGTTAGGAGGTAATGAACATGGCAAGCACAATGACTCCATATTTCGGAATCGTCGTTTCATTAATCGCATACGGAATCGGAACATTATTATTCAAGCATTCAAAAGGGTTCTTCCTATTTACACCATTATTCGTAGCGATGGTATTAGGGATTGTCTTTCTAAAGGTAGGTAACTTTACTTTTGAAGAATATAATACTGGTGGAAAAATGATTAGTTTCTTCTTAGAGCCAGCAACAATTGCATTCGCTATCCCACTATATAAACAAGTTGATAAGTTGAAAAAATATTGGTGGCAAATTTTATCAGCTATCGTGGTTGGATCTATTTGTTCAGTAATTGTCGTGTTCATTGTTGCAAAAGCAATCGGTTTAGATACAGCAGTAATGAATTCAATGCTACCACAAGCAGCAACAACAGCAATTGCGTTACCAATTTCAGAAAGTATCGGTGGTATTCCTGCAATTACATCGTTTGCGGTTATTTTCAACGCAGTTATCGTATACGCATTAGGAGCATTATTCTTAAAAACATTTAGAGTGAAACATCCGATTGCAAAAGGTTTAGCACTTGGAACAGCGGGCCATGCACTAGGAGTTGCAGTAGGAATTGAAATGGGTGAGGTAGAGGCAGCGATGGCAAGTATCGCTGTAACGGTAGTTGGGGTTGTAACAGTAGTTGTCATCCCGATGTTCATGCCATTCATTTGATAGTGAAACTTACTTAAAAAATAAGAAAAGCAAGCTATTTGTAGGACAGATTTCTACTGATAGCTTGCTTTTTATGTTACAGTAGTGGTAAGACCTATTTAAAAAAATGTAAGTTTCCTTAAATCTTCATTAATACTATGTAGAATACGTTTTGAATTAGGTCATTGTATTGTAAAATAAGAAGTAAGCTACTATATACCTGTTAAGGTAGGCATATAATGAGTTTATAAAAATCTTAATATGAATGAATAATTAAAAGTAGAAAAGAGAGAGAAATCTACTTATTAACGTTTTAGTTTATAGGACAGGAGAGAGTATTCGTCGATTATGCAAATAAAAAACCTGTTTCAAAGCAAAGGATTTCAGAGGTTACTCGTATTAGTAATACTTGCTCTCGTGTTATACGGGCTGCAAAGTATGTTGAATTTAATATTAATTACGTTTATTCTCACGTATTTAATGGATCGATTCCAAAAGTTTATTTCCCGCAAATTAGATCATTTCATGCCTATTAATCGAAAAATTATTATAGCATTTCTATATGTAATGTTAATTGGTGGAATTGCTATTACGCTATTTAAATATTTACCAGTATTAACGATACAAATTTCACAATTGATTTACCAATTCAATGTATTTTTAAGAAACCCACCAGATAGTGAACTAATTAAGTATGCAGTTAATGCTGTCAATCATATGGAGCTTTCTAAATATGTAGGACAAGGCGTAGACATTTTGTATAAATCAATTACGAATGTTGGTAAATTTGGTCTTCAAGTTTTACTTTCTTTAATTTTGAGTTTGTTTTTCTTACTAGAAAAATCTCGTATTGTTGGTTTTACTGCAAAGTTTAAAGAAAGCAGGCTTGCAATTTTCTATACTGAAATTGAGTACTTCGGTAAGAAATTTGCACGTTCATTCGGAAAAGTAATCGAAGCACAATTTTTAATTGCAGTTGTTAACTGTGTTTTATCCGTGATTGCACTATGGATATTAGGATTCCCGCAATTATTAGGTTTAGCATTAATGATTTTCTTGCTTGGATTAATTCCAGTAGCGGGGGTTATCATTTCGTTATTCCCACTTTGTATGATTGCTTACAATATTGGCGGTATTATGTACGTTGTTTATATTTTAGTTATCGTAACAGTGATTCATGCGCTTGAAAGTTACGTATTAAATCCGAAGTTTATGTCGCAAAAAACAAATTTACCGATTTTCTATACTTTTATGGTATTAATTTTCTCAGAGCACTTCTTAGGTGTATGGGGACTGATTATCGGTATTCCAATCTTCATTTTCTTACTAGATGTTTTAGACGTGACAAGTGATGAAATTGAGAAGGATGTTGGAA
Organism: Bacillus cereus group sp. BceL220; assembly: GCF_051776965.1. Classification (NCBI taxonomy): domain Bacteria; kingdom Bacillati; phylum Bacillota; class Bacilli; order Caryophanales; family Bacillaceae; genus Bacillus; species Bacillus cereus group sp. BceL220. The sequence goes on from NZ_JBPWBC010000003.1 coordinate 61,229, forward strand.
CAAAATAAAGTGAAGTAGAGAAAAAGCATCGATGTTCGATGCTTTTTCTTTTATAACATTATGTTTCTTATGCCATACTGTAAGGAGAATATAGAATAGGGGTGAAGTAATGGCTGTAAATGAAAAGGTAGAATTGGCTACATTTGCTGGAGGGTGTTTCTGGTGTATGGTTTCTCCATTTGAAGAGATGGAGGGAATTATACAGGTTGTTTCAGGTTATACAGGCGGTCATAAAGAGGACCCAACGTATAAAGAAGTGTGCTCAGAAACAACAGGACATTATGAAGCAGTACAAATTACATTTGATGCAAATAAAATGCCGTATGAGGAATTGTTAAATATATATTGGAGACAAATTGATCCGACTGATATTGGGGGACAATTCCACGACCGCGGGCAGTCTTATGAAACGGTGATTTTTTATCATAATGAAGAACAACATAAAAAAGCTGAGGCCTCAAAAGAAGAGCTTGAGCAGAGTGGACGCTTTTCAAAACCAATTGCGACAAAAATATTACCAGCAGCTACATTTTATCCAGCTGAAGAATATCACCAAGGATATCATAAGAAAAACACATTCCGCTATGAGTTATATCGTAAAGGCTCAGGACGAGATGCTTTTATTAAGCAACATTGGCCAAAGGATAATGCTCATTTAAAAGAAAAACTCAATGAGATGCAGTTTTATGTAACACAGGAAAATGGTACAGAACCACCATTTCGAAATGAGTATTGGAACCATAAAGAGGAAGGTCTTTATGTAGACATCGTTTCAGGTGAGCCGCTGTTTACTTCTCTAGACAAATTTGATAGTGGATGTGGATGGCCTAGTTTTACAAAACCAGTTATGTCAGCAAGTGTGAAAGAAAAGATGGATGTGAGTCATAATATGACACGTACAGAAGTGAGAAGTAAAGAAGGAGACTCACATCTTGGGCACGTATTTCCAGACGGTCCAGGACCAAATGGCCTTCGTTACTGTATTAATTCCGCAGCTCTTCGATTTATTCCAAAAGAGGAATTAGAGAAAGAAGGCTATGGCGATTTCCTAATCTTGTTTGGAAATAAAAAATAACCTCGCAGTTAGCGAGGTTATTTTTTTGTTATTTTGCTTTTTTCTTTTTGAACTTGCTTAATACTTCATAAACGATTGGAACAATAAGAAGTGTTAATAACGTTGAACTTGTTAATCCACCAATTACTGTTACACCAAGTCCTTTAGAAATTAAGCCACTACCTTCAAATCCTAATGCAAGCGGGATAAGAGCACCGATTGTTGCAATTGCAGTCATTAAAATTGGACGAAGGCGTGTTGCACCAGCTTCTAATAAAGCTTCACGTGTTGATAGACCTTCATTTTCTTTATGAATAACGCGGTCGATAAGCACGATTGCGTTTGTTACAACGATACCGATTAACATAAGCGCACCAATCATTGCAGATACACTTAATGTTTCACCAGAGATTAATAAGGCAACAAGAGCCCCAATAATTGTGAATGGTAGCGAGAATAAAATTGCGAATGGTGCAAGAGCACCGCCAAATGTAACGACAAGAACGAAGTATACAATGGCAATCGCAGCTAACATCGCTAAGCCCAGTTGTTTGAATGATTCTTCAATATCTTTAGTAACACCGCCCATAGAAACATCTACACCGGAAGGAAGATCCATTTTATCTACTTCTTTTTGGACTGCAGCAGATGCTTTTGAAACGTCATCAGATGTTAGTTTTGCACTAACCTCTGCATAAACACGTCCATCTCGGTGTGTTACTGTATTCGATGTTTCACCTTCTTTTACAGTCATAACATCTTTCACAGCTACTTCATTACCAAGTGGTGTTGTAATTTTGCGATTTGTTAAGTCATCGATTGTTTCATAATTTTGTTTTTCAGCTTCTACATATACATTGATATCCTTACCGTCTTTTTTAATTGTTGTCAGAACAGGGCGATCATGTTGATTAGAAAGTCCCATTCCAATTTGAGCAGCCGTTAAGCCCATTTTACTTAGCTTTTCTTGATCTGCGACTAAAGTGTACTCTGCATATGTTTTTGCAATACTAGAATCTATATCTTTTAAGTCTTTATTTTTCTTCATGATATTTTGAATATCTTTTACGACAGGCTTAATGTCTTCTGAGCTATCTCCGTAAACGTATAGTTTAATTTCATTACTACCGCCACTTGCTCCGAAGTCTTGGTTTTTCCATTCGCCTTTGCCAGACATCTTCTGTAAATCTTTAACGACTTGTTCTTTCTCTTTTTCGAAGTTTTTCGTGTCGTTATCATATTGCACGAAGAACATTGCTTGGTTTGATTGACCAGGACTCATTGGATTCTCTCCACCTAATGAGAACTGAATTGTTTTGACGTCTTTATTATCTTGGAAGTGCTTCTCAGCTTTTGTTGCAATTTTTTCAACGTCTTCTAACGTTTGACCTGGTTCAGGATTATATGTTGCAATAATCATTTTTTCTTCTTCAGAAGGTAAGAAACTTACACCGATAACTGGTACAAGTGCAAGACTACCAACCAATAGAAGGACAGCGATACTTGATGTAATAATTTTGTGATTTAAAGCCCATGCAAGTATGCGTTTATAACCATTTGCTAATTTACTTGGTTTTTCTTCATGATGTACTTCTTTTTCCCTCATACTCTCTTTCTTAAATAAAGAGTGAGCTAGCATCGGTACGATTGTAACAGCTACTAGTAATGATGCTAATAAAGCGAAGACGATAGTTAAGGCAAATGGTAAGAACATTTCACCAATCATACCTTTTACTAGTCCAAGTGGTAAAAATACAGCAATTGTTACAATGGTAGAAGACATAATTGGGATAAACATTTCTTTCGTAGCTTCACGAATTAAATCTTTTCCGCGCAATTTCTCTTCTGATAACGACATACGTCGGTAAATATTTTCAATAACAACAATTGAGTCATCGACAACGCGGCCTATAGCAACGGTCATTGCTCCAAGTGTCATAATGTTAAGCGTAATATCCATTTGCTTTATGACTAAAACAGCAATTAATAAAGAAAGTGGTATTGAAACGACAGAGATTAACGTTGTTCGAATATTTCGTAGGAACAGCATAATAATAACAATCGCAAAGATAGCACCGAAAATTGCTTTGCTTAGCATTGTTTCAACTGATTTTTCAATAGGTGCACCTTGGTCGAATGTTGAAATGATCTCTAAATCTTTATATTTTTTCTCAAGATCTTTTACTTTATCTTTTACTGCATTTACAATATCAACTGTATTTGCATCAGAGGCCTTCACAATTTGAATTCCAATTGCTTCTTTTCCATTTGTTCGAGAAATGGATTCTGCTTTCCCAACTTCTTTAATGTCAGCAATTTCGTCTAATGTAACTGTTGGAATCCCGTTCATAGCAGCTGGATTCATTTGCGGCGTTTGTGCACCAGCGCCAGCATTTTGACTACCTTGACCGTTAGGTGAGGAAGGTATAGCTGGGATTTTAAGTTCTTTTAATGCTTTAATCGTTGTAATATTGCCATCTACAACAACTGATTTTTCCGTGTCTTTAAATGTGTATAAGCCAAGTGGTAAAGATACATCCGATCCCTTAATCACATTTTTTACAGTATCTTCACTTAGTCCTAGTTCTTTCATTTTATCTTTCTTGAAGACAAGCTGTACTTCATCTACTTGTTGGCCAGCAATTTGGACAGATGCAACACCATCAAGTCCTTTTAATCCTGGTACAACATTTTTTTCTACATTTTCAGTTAAGGTAGCTAAAGATTCATTCTTGCTTGCTACGCTTAACGAAATAACTGGGAAAGCATTGAAGTTTACTCGTGAAACTTTAGGATCTTTAACACCTTCTGGGAGTTTTACATTTGTGAGAGCTTCTTTAATTTCTGTTTCTGCTTTTTCCATATTTTTATCAAAATCGTATTCTACTTGAATAGAAGATGCGTTTTGAAAAGATGATGAGCTTACAACGTTAACACCGCTTAAATTTTGTAGTTGTTCTTCCATCGGCTTTGAAACTTTATCAGCTACTTCTTCTGGTGTAGCACCAGGATAGACCGTAGTTACTGTTACAATCGGTGTTGTAATATCAGGAATTGTTTCCAGCTTCATATTGAGTCCAGAGTAGATCCCTGCAATAGTAACAATAATGGTTAGTAGCCAAACTGCGAACTTATTTTTTAACGAGAAATTGATGATTTTGTTCATGTTTGCGCTCCCTTTTTATTGTATTGACCAACTGGTCAGTCTAATACATAATATAACTGACCAGTTGGTCAATCGTCAATAAAAAGAGATGGTATAATAAATCCATAATAAGATGCGAGATTAAATTTAGGAGAGAAGATATGAAAGAAAAAGAGCGTTTAATTATAGAATCGGCTATGAAGTTATTTGCTACTAAGGGTGTAAATGCGACATCAGTGCAGGAAATTGTGACAGCTAGTGGTATATCTAAGGGAGCTTTTTACTTATATTTTAAATCAAAAGATGAGCTTTTATTAGCGACACTTCGATATTATTATGACAAAATTCAAAAGAAAATGCTGGATATTGAGCAAGAGTCTTTGTTACCACGTGAAAAATTTGCAAAACAATTACATTGTCAGTTTAATGATATACAAAGGCATAAAGAGTTTATTATTATGCATGCGAGAGAAAATGCGATTCCGTTTAATAAAGAAGTGGAAGAATTTATGATGCGGATGAAGTTAGAGTCTCATGCATTTTATCGAAATAGTTTATTGTCCATTTATGGTGAAAAGATTATGCCATATTTATTGGATTTAGTAATTATGGTGGAAGGCATATGCCGTGGGTATTTAGAATTAATTATTTTACAAGCAACAGAAATTGATTTATCTTACGTCTCTGCTTTTATTTTAAAAAGAGTAGATAATCTAGTAGATGGCTTGGTAGAGTCTTCGGAAGAGCCTATTTTACATGAAGAAAAGCTTGGAGAATTTTTTTGTAAATCAGAGCTCATTAAGGAACAAGTTAAAGAGCATTTTTTAAAAGAAATTATTGGATTTAAGCGCACTCTAGCTGATCAATTAGAGGACGATGAGTTGCTAGTAACATTAGATGTTTTAGAGGCGGAAATGCGATTGCTTAATCCAAGAATTCCGGTAATTAGAGGTATGTTAGCAAATTTAGAGGCGTATCCGGAATTAAAAGAATTTCGATTACGCCTTATAGGATACTACAATATAAAAAATTCTTAATAAAAACAAGTAAAAAACTCCTTGTCTACACAAGGAGTTTTTTCTTAAAGACTACTTACTATTTTGAGACCATTCTTCAACATCCCAAACCTTTGTGATCCAATCTTCATAGAATTCCGGTTCGTGACATACAAGGAGAATTGTTCCTTTATATGCTTTCATAGCCTTCTTAAGTTCTTCTTTTGCTGTAACATCAAGATGGTTTGTCGGCTCATCAAATAGTAGCCAGTTACTTTCTTCACCCATTAACTTACATAAACGAACTTTTGCTTGTTCTCCACCACTTAATTGACTTAATGGGCGAGAAATATGTTCATTTTTTAATCCGCATTTTGCTAACATCGCACGAATTTGATGCTGGTCTAGGCCAGGGAATGTATTCCATACATCATCAATTGGTGTTATATTATCAGCTTTAACTTCTTGCTCAAAGTATGCAGGCTCTAAGAAGTCACCAAGACTTGTTTTACCGTTTAAAGGTTTAATTTTACCTAAGATTGTTTTTAGTAACGTTGATTTACCAACACCATTACATCCAACAATAGCAATTTTTTCACCACGCTCAATTGTCATTGATAGCTTTGGTAGTAGCGGATGTGTATATCCGATTTCTACATTTTCACCTTCAAAGACGAAGCGACTACTTGCACGACTTTCTTTAAATGAGAATTCAGGTTTAATTGCTGTTTCCGGACGATCAATAAGTTCCATGCGATCAAGTTGTTTTTGACGACTCTTTGCACGACCTGTCGTTGAATAACGAGCCTTGTTCTTTGCAATGAAGTCTTCTTGCTTTTTGATAAACTCACGCTGCTTTTCATAAGCGTTTATATGTTGATTTTTATTGATTTCTGCTAGTTCTAGGAATTTTTCATATGTCGCTGTATAGCGCGTCATTTTTGTGAATTCTAGATGGAAAATAACATCAACACATTTGTTCATAAATTCTGTATCATGAGAAATTAATAAGAATGCATGTGGATATTCTTTTAAATAAGTTGTTAACCAATGAATATGTTCAACGTCTAAATAGTTAGTAGGTTCATCAAGCAATAACACTTCTGGTTGCTCAAGTAATAGCTTTGCAAGCAATACTTTTGTACGTTGTCCACCACTTAGTGCTGAAACATCACGATCTAAACCAATAGCATCAATTCCAAGACCACGTGCAGCCTCTTCAATTTTCATATCTAGTAAATAGAAACCACCTGCTTCAAGTGCATCTTGTATTTCTGCCATTTGTTCAAGAAGTTCTTCTAGTTCTTCTGGTGTAGCAGTTCCCATTTTTTCTGTAACTTCATTTAAAGCTGTTTCCTTTTCGAATAACGGTAAAAATGCATCCGCTAGTACGTCACGAATTGTACGTCCAGGCGTTAAAACCGTATGCTGATCTAAGTAACCGTAATGTGTGCCTGGTGTCCATTCTACACGACCTTCGTCATGAATAAGCTGACCAGTAATGATATTCATGAATGTTGATTTACCAACACCGTTTGCACCAACTAATCCAACGTGCTCACCTGCTAATAATCGCATAGATACATCTTTAAATAATGTACGATCGCCAAATGTATGTCCTAATTTTTCAACTGTTAATAAGCTCATAGTATCCTCCGTCCAACTTGAAATAGTACCTTGAATCATGATACTAAATTCTTTCATATAATGCCATCATTTCAAAATGTATATTTTTTCAAAAAAAGGGTTGCATTAATTTTCTGAAAATATATAATATAATTGAACAGTGGTTAATTAAATGTGTGAGGTATGAAATATGTCACCAAGGAAAGCAGTTAAACAAGAACTAACAAGAGAAATGATTATGAATGTAGCTAGGGGGCTATTTATAGCACAAGGATATCAACATACTTCAATGCGCAAAATTGCAACAGAACTTGGATATAGCCATGGTTCGATTTATTATCATTTTAAAAACAAAGCAGAGCTATTTTACGCAATGGTGGAACAGGATTTTCAATTATTAAATAAAAAGTTAGATGAAATTTGTAATCAAAAATTATCGAGAGAAGAGCAACTAAGAGCAGTTTTATTCGGTTTTATTGAATTTGGTCTAAGAAATCAGAGTCATTATGAAATTATGTTTTTAATTAAAGATGCCGAATTAAAAGAGTGTTTGGCAAATAGTCCTAATGTTAGCTATGAAAAATTTGCGAAGGTTATTTCTTCTTTATGTGATGGGAAATTAAATACGATGATAATATGGTCTGTTTTTTTATCATTACATGGATTTGTAGCACATTATTGCAGAAGTGGTCAAACGTTTGAAGAACTACAAGGTTTGGCTAAAGTACATGTAGAGTTTATTTCAAAATCGCTTCTTATGTAAGTGATTTTCTTTTTAACATTAATTGACCGGTGGTTAATTAATTTAGGAGGGGATTTATAATGAAGAAGGCTTTAGTATTAGGTGCTTCTGGTTCAATGGGTTATGCAATTGTAAACGAATTATGTGACCGAGGGATTCATGTAGTTGCTTTTGCAAGAAATAAGGAGAGATTAGGTGCATTATTTTCTGGGAACAAACATGTAGAAGTTGTAGCAGGCGATGTATTTATACAAGAGGATATAATGAATGCCGCTAAAGATGTTGATATTATATTTCATGCTGTAAATATTCCGTATTCAGATTGGGAGAAACAACAAGAGAAATTATTAATAAACATATTAGAGGTATCGAAACATTACGGTATCAAACTAGGAATAGTTGATAATATTTATGCGTATGGAAGGCAAGGGGAAGGGCTTGTAAAAGAAGATGCTAAAAAGAGACCACAAACAAAGAAAGGGAAGATTCGTTTACAACTTGAAGAGATGGCAAAACAAGCTAATGTACGAATGTTTATTGCTCATTTCCCAGACTTTTATGGTCCAAATGCAGAAAATACACTTGTCCATCATACATTAAAGGGAATACTTGCAAATAAAATGTCTAGCTTTGTTGGAGATAAAAAGATTGCCCGTGAATATATTTTTACACCAGATGGTGCAAAAGCGATGGTTGAATTAGCTTCACATGATGAGGCCTATGGACAAAATTGGAACATACCAGGTTATGGTGTCATTACAGGTGAGGAAATGATTCAACACATACGGGAATTAACGGGATATACCAAACGAATAATAGCTGTGAAAAGAGGAATGATCCAGTTCATTGGTCTGTTTGATAAGCAGATGAAAGAATTTGTGGAAATGCTATATTTGACGGAAAAACCAGTTGTATTAAGCGGGGAGAAATATGAGAGGTGTATCGGGGAGATACCAAAAACTTCGTATTATAATGGGCTAAAAGAAATGATTATATCTATGCAAAAAAAGGGTGTGTAAATGTTAGGATATAAAAAAGTTACTTCTACCTATAGAAGTAACTTTTTTGTTATGCCTTTTGTTTAACTTCACTAACTTTCTTTTCAGCTACAATAAAATGTGGTCTACGTTTTGTTTCATAATAAATACGACCGATATATTCACCAATAACCCCTAGGAATATGAGTTGAATACCGCCAATAAATAGTATAGCGGAAATGAGAGTAAAGTAACCAGGAACTTCCACACCACCAAGGATGATTTGAACGAACGTAGTGATTACATATAAAAGTCCAAAAATGGTTGTTAGTAATCCGAGATATATAGATAGACGTAACGGTTTATTATTGAATGAAATTACACCATCAATTCCGTAATTTAATAATTTCGAGAAGGTCCATTTACTTTCTCCATCAGAACGTAATACATTTTCATATTCAATGATTAATTCGTTATAACCAATCCAAGAGAATAAGCCCTTCGAAAATCGGTTGTATTCACTTAAAGATACTAAAGAATCCACTGCTCTTCGGCTTAAAAGTCTAAAGTCACCAATACCATCTACTAATTCAATATCTACAAATTTATTCATTACTTTATAGTAAAGACGAGAGACGAAAGAGCGAACGGGTGAATCACCAGTTCTTGTCCTTTTTGCAATGACTTGGTCGTAGCCGTCGTTATATCCTTCTAACAGTTCTTTTATTAATGTAGGAGGGTGTTGTAAGTCAGCATCCATAATAACGATTGCATCGCCTGTAGCATATTTTAAACCTGCTAACATTGCAGCTTCTTTTCCGAAGTTTCGACTAAACGATATATAGTGTACCGATGAATCTGCACTAGCTAAATCACGTAAAATATTTAAGGTATCATCTTTACTACCATCATTAACAAAAACAAATTCATAATCGGTAGTTAATTTATGAATTTCAAGAGAAGTCTCTGAATAAAAGGCTCGAAGCACCTTTTCTTCATTGTAGCATGGTACAACTATTGAAAGGGTCATGTTTGACACTCCTTGTTTGTAGTGGATTAAAATAATATTTAGATATTATTTTAGGAAGCTATCTAAATAGATAGCTTCATGATTCATTAAGTGCTCATTATTGCTTTTTAAAAGAAAATTTTCGTCGTGCTTTTGGATTTTTGAAAATTAGTAAAGCTATACAGATAATTAGTGAGATGATTGATATAGTCATACCTAATTTGAAGTAAGGTGTAACGTAAGTCATTTCGATTACATGTGAACCTTTTGTAATTGGAACACCGATAAAGGCAGAATTCGCTTTCGTAAATTCTGTTTCTTTCCCATCAATTTTTATAGTCCAGCCTTTACTATATGGGACAGATAGATATAAGAGCCCGTCTTTATTTGATTTGATATCCCCTTTTAAATAATTGTTCTTATAATAAATATTTTCAAGCCTATTTTCAGTTAGTTTTTTTGTTTCTTTTTGTATACTTTCATAGTTTACAATATTTGCTTGCAAGTCACCTAATTCATACTCACCTGCCATATCAATAGAGATAGTTAGGTTTTCTGGACGCTCATTGCCCAAATTGTAAACAAACCTTTCTAACGGATAAGAGTATGCACCAGCATCGTCCCCTTTTCCTATCGTTTTTCCATTAACAGTTGCATTGAATGTGCCTGCATTTTTTAATTTTAATTCTATCAGTAGATCACCAGGTGTATCAGGATAATTGATAGGTACAATCATATTTCCAAAGCCATGAATAATTAGTTTATTTTCTTGTTTTTCCATGTTTTCGAATTTTGCTTTTTCCGTTTTAATAGATACTGCCTTTGATTTAAGGTCTTGTTTATTAAAATGGTTTAATGAAAATTCTTTTGTATTATTAACGACAACAGCATGTAATAATAATTGATCACGCTGAGCGAAGTTTAATTTAGAAAATTCTTCTTCACTTATAGCCGAATCATATACATATCCTAACGGTAAAGCATAGTCATTTTTGTAAATATTATATGGTCCTACTTGCTGTAATAGTTTATATCCATAAGGTACATTCTTTGAATCTGTATCAGCACTTAATACGCGATATTTTATACCTAGCATATTTTCGAGTAGTAGTCGACTATCAGCTTGATAAAACATTGAAGGTGTATCGTACATTTGGAATACGCCATATTTATTTTTCATAAAGTCATGGACATAATAATTAACCAAGCTTTGATACGTACTTACGCCATGATATCCTTGTAGCATTGGTGTGTTATATTCGCTATATGGATTAAGAATACGATAAAAGTCTTTATCATTTTCTTGTATGTAGCGAATTGCAGCAATTTCTTCTTGATTATCATAGCCTGGTTCGTGTAACTTTTCAGTTGAAATCTGGCTCTGTCCGTAAACTGTGCTAAGTATATTATTCGCATACATATAATTCATAGAAATTGTGCTAACGAGTACGTTCAATACAACTAAAAATTGTATGAAAGGTTTAGAAATATAACGCCATAAACATACTGTAATAACAGAAAGAACGACAGTTCCGAGTAAAATGTTATCAACGTCTTGTAAAGGTTTATCAGTTACATTTATATTTGCCTTTCTATAAAATGCATAAATGAATAATCCAATAGACACTAATAAACTTATTAAATAAGGTAATTTGTAGTCTTTCTTATGAATAATCATCCAATCTAGAATGTATGCAATTGTTTGGGCAATTACAAATACAAATAAATAAAACCATCTAGATTGCATTGCTGAAAAACCATTAAACATAGAATATGTATATGGAAGCATAAACAGAATGAACATGAATAACGTAAAGAATACTTTATTCTTAACGAGTTTATCACGTATAAACATTCCAAATACGATTAAGAATAAAATTAAAGCTGGTAAAGCTAATTGATGATTTTCAGCATTATACATGAAGAAAATATTTTCCATTAAATCTTTATAAAATTTATCTTCAAATAATAATGGTATCTCAAACTTTTTTGATAGTCGATCAGCGCTAAATACGGCATTAACTGATGGGAGGAAGCAAACGGCGGCTAAACCGAGTGATAATCCGTACAATAAACCGATTCTAATATAATAAGTTAGAAAAGAGACAATCGTTTTATTTTGTTGTGTCGCAAAGTATTGGAATAATGCATAAATAAATATGAAAATACTTGTGATAAAAGCAAAATAAAAGTTTGATGCTAACATTAAAGTAGCAGCGATTAGGAAAAGGCCGTGCTTCTTTTCAATAATATATTTATCAAGTCCCCATATTACTAATGGTAAAAATACAATGGCATCAGCCATGAAATCCCATAGTAAAGAGTGGCGGATGAAAGTAATACAGCCACCATATATAATAGCAGCAACAAAAGATGAGAATGCTGTTTTATTATGGTAACGTAAAGAACCATACATGAATACCATAGCTAAAAAGTTTTTTAAAATACTCATGTATAATTTCACGTCATATACTTGCTCAAGACTTAGTTTAGGTAGTAACAGTGTAATCCAGAAAAACGGTGATGTGCTGTAATAATAACTAAACTCTCCAAATAAATCTCCACCTAATCCATAATCAAAAGACCAAAAAAGGTTGCCATCTTTAAAGGCATGTTGTAGAAGAAACGTAAAAAAGCCAAATTGACGTAACGCATCCCCTGTACCAGAAAAGGCTTGATTAGATGTTAAAAAGAAATAATGAAAAGCAAAAGCGCACAATAATAATATTGGCATAATTATCATTGTTTTCTTGGAAAAGAATTTATTATTCGGCTTTATGCTCATAAAAATTGATAATCCTCCTTTGAAAGTCGTTACATGTAACAACTAGTTTTTAGGTAGCATATAAAAACACACCAATTTTTAAAGGTGTGTTCTTTAGTTTTAACATGAGAAAATATATATTTTTGTTGAAGCATATATATTTTTACAAGCGTTGAAGTTCATAGTTTACATGTAATTTAGTATAAGGCATTTTCAGAAAGTAAGTCAATTTGAGCTGGAATATATAGCATTTTTTTACTGAAGAAAAATGATGGTATATAAAAAAAGCAAAAAGCTTTTCCATTTTTAAATAGGAAAAGCTTTTTGCTTTTAAGCATGTTTGCGAATGAGCTTTTGTTTTATAAACCCTAAAACAAATCCACGTATTTGAGGATCAATTCCAATTCCAATTATACCGTATAGTATACCAGTAAGAGTTAAAGCAATTAGTGGCGGTAAGTTGATTAATGCAATTCGGTATATACCGTAACTAATAATAAAGGCTAAGGAATTAAATATAACTCCTTTAACTAATAATTGCATGCCTTTACGAATAAAGAGGGTAAATCCGATTAATAGTGTAATTTCGGTAAGGATAGCTGCGGCAGCTGCTCCCATCATTCCATATTTACTACCTAATACAATATAACCTATGATGGCAACAACTAATCCAATAGTCATTGTTGTTGCACGTTTCCATTGCTGGCCAATCGTTGTTAAATTATCGGCTAGTGGATAGTTAATTGATTGTAAAATAACCATAAACGCTAGAATAGCAAGAGCGTCACCAGCGGGAGCGTATTCTTCTCCTAATAAACTAACAATCCAGAAACTTGGATCTGCAATAAAGGGGATAGAAATTCCGATTCCTAAAAAAGACATAAGTTTTAATTCAAAACTTGATAATTTTCTATGTTCTTCAATATTTTTCTCATTACCAAAAGCAAAAAGCCTTGGATAAAAGGCTGCTGCAATTACCCCAGGTATTTGATATAGTACAGCAGGTATTTTAGATGCAGCACCAAAGAATCCAACTTGATTATACGTTGAAACCTTTTCTAATATAATAGGGCCCAATTGTGGTAAGAGCATAATGATGATGCCATTGATTGTAAAAATAAGTAGTTGATCTAAAATGCCTTTATCCCAACCCTTATGGACCTTCGTATAACGTATTGTCATTATAAAGGCGATAACACCTGTTACAAGACTAGATACCCCGTACATGGCAGCAACCATCATAAGTGACCATTGGAAAGACATCCCTAGTAATAGGGCAGCAGCAGCAGTTACACCTTGTAGTACAGAAATAATAGCTGTAAATTGCATGCGTTCTGTTACTTGGAAGTAAGCCATTCCAACACCTTGTAAGGTTGCTCCGAACATTGTTGGTAGAACAACCCAATATACCATCGCGCGTAAGTAAGCATCGGGATAGAAGAACTGGGCAAAAATAGCGAAAAGTACAGAAATTACGATAGCTAATATTAAACGAATACGTAAGTAACTACTTATTAGCACGCTAATATTAGCATCGCTTCTCGTTCCTTCACGCATAAACGTATGTGTTAAACCTGCATCTGTAAAGTAACAAATAACAGCTGAAACTGCTAACGCAGTTGTAAACATACCGTAATCACTTGGAGAAACATACCTTGCAAAGAAAATTGTTGCAATAGCCAGTACAAAACGGACAGTAATGTTTCCTACAAACAGGTAGGATGCGTTTTTTAGAATTTTATTTGTTTTCATGAGAAAAGACCTTTCTATTCTTTAGGACCCGGTTAGCTTGTCCTATTTGTAAATTTGATTTGTTCACAGAAAGAGAGAGTATCGTTATATTTTCAGTTTAAGAAAACAGAAATTTAATTCGTACAAACCAAAGCATTGCATATAGTTTTTTACTACGTTTTCCATTCTTTGAATAGATTTTACGGCAATATTTCTTTATATCTTTTTTGATTAATTGAACTTGTGATTTATCTAATTGAGAGTTTTCTTTAATATATATACAAGCGTTATTGATGACTGTATAAGGGAATAAATAAGTCTCAAGAATTTCAATAAGTAACTGAGAATCTTTTGTAATGAAATCTTGAGATTTATTATGTACCCATTCCTTCATACGATTGAATACTTCCAGCTCTTTTGTCGTTTTTAATTCATAATCTTTATACTTAGAAGAAAGATTTCCTTCTGATAAGATTCTATAATAAGTTAAGTATTCATGGACATAACATACATTTGTCACACTCATAAGTTTAAATAAAAACTCTAAATCTTCGCCCCAACTACATTCTGGTGTAAAACGAATGTTATGATCCATTACGATGGATCGTTTGAAAATCCAAGTACTTGTTTGAGCAACAACTTGATGCGTTAGGAATGCTTTTGCCATATCACCTTTAATAAAGTTTGTTGTATGTTCAACCTTCTCACCTGTTTCTTCGTAGAAATTCATATAACCACAATAGCAAGCGTCCATGTTGTTTTTATGCATACTTTCGACTTGCTTCTCAATTTTAGTTGGATGCCATAAGTCATCGCTATCAAGAAAAGCGACATATTCTCCACTAGCATTTTCAATACCCGTATTACGAGCTACTGAAACACCTTGGTTTTTTTGATGAACGTATTTTACTTGCCCTGGATATTTTTCAGCAAGGTTTTTCACAATAGAAGGTGATTGATCTTTACTTCCATCATCTACAATTACAATTTCGATATTTTTATATGTTTGATCTAGTATTGACTGCATCGTTTCTTCAATATATTTTTCCGTGTTATACAGGGGTATGACAACAGAAACAAGTTGCTTTTGTTCCATCATAGAATTTTTATCTCCTCAAGTTTTTTATGTCTTGCATCATATATACAAGCCTTTTGAAAGGAAGAAGATTACAAGAACATCTGTATAAGTTTAACGCATATAAACTTTGTAAATCAACTTTCTATTAAAAAGGTGGCGGGAAGTTAGATTCTTATGGTTAATTCTCGTATTTCAAACAGCTTTATCATGTCTATTGCATATAACTTCTTATTCATGTCATTTTAACTTATTAGTTAAGTAGGATGTATCTATCTTAACGATTGTGAAGGCGAATAAATTATTATTAAGAATAAAAAACCTCTTAATTTTTGCAATAAATTAAGAGGTTTTTTATATTAGCTATGAAATATTAGGTTAGTCTTTGTCTGGCTCAGTTGCATTTAATTTTTGCTTTAGTAACGCATAATCTTGCGTTAATGTTACAAGTTGATGATGTTGTTTAGAAATTTTTCTTGTTAGGTCAAAAATTAAGATGAAACAGAATAATAGTCCAAATAAGAATAAAATGGAAGGGGGATATTCTACTTTTAATAGTTTTCCAATCCAGTTTATAATTTTATCGGTAGAACTTAAAATAGCCATTGCAATACAAACAAAAATCCATAAAACAGCATATTTCGTTTCTAAAGTTTCACGGCGAATGGAATTAATAATTAATAATAATAATAATAAAATAAAGATGAATGAAAAGGTAATTATAGGCATTTATTATCAACCTTTCACGATTTTTTGCATCAATATAGCAAGACTTACTTTAATCATGTAATATGCAGATTTAAAAGGTGTGATAGAAGATTGTCCACCTTGTCGCTCTTGCATATTTACAGATATTTCATTAATGCGAAGTTTTTTCTTTTTTAAATGAATAAGAACTTCTGGTTCTGGATAATCTTTTGGATAGTTGTGTGCAAAAATTTTAATTACTTCTCGATTGATAGCACGATATCCAGAAGTTGGATCCATAAATGTTTGTTTTGTTAGTACTTTCAATAAGGCAGTAAAATAAAAAATACCGATCCTTCTGGAAATACTACCTTTATATGCTGTTTTTTCTGTAAAACGTGACCCTAGCACCATATCGCATTCATCTTCAGCGATAGGCTTTATAATTTTATATAAATCATCTGGATTATGTTGTCCATCAGCATCGAACTGAATCGCAATATCATATCCGTTCTCATATGCGTATTTATATCCAGTTTGTACAGCTGAGCCAATACCTAGGTTATATGGTAAATTCACAAGGTGAACAGGAAAATCTTGTACGATTTGAGCTGTTTTATCGTGTGATCCATCATTAATAACACAAATGCTTAATCCTGTAAAATGCTGTTTTAGTTTTAATAATCTTGTTAATGTATCTGCAATTGCTTCTTCCTCGTTATACGCTGGAATAATAATTAACGTTTTTGGTATTGAAATTGGTACTTCAATAGTCATTACCGCACCATCCCTTATATACTTAATCATATTATGGTTATTTTTAAACGAACTTTATTTAATATACCATTAACAGTATAACAAAATAAAGGAAAAGCTGGTGCATGATTTAGGAGAACAGATTGAGAATAAAATGGTAAGAGGTGATATTTTGTATAAAAAAATACATGCAAGGAAGAAAAAATCTGTGCATGTATATGGAAGAGTATTGTATTAAATATTCCAAGGTTTATTTAAAGTTAAAACCTCAGCCATTTCTTTGCTTTTTAAACGTCCTTTTTTTCTATTTTCCGCACGTTCTGAACCGGTTGTGTATAACCAATGTTCTTCCTCAGTTTCAGGTAGTACTTGTGGTACCGACGAAGGTTTTCCATCTTTTATTGCTACAAATGTAATGAAGCAAGTAGCAGCAATTCTACGCTCGCCTGCTAATAAATTTTCTGCGATTACTTTTACGAAAACTTCCATTGAAGATTTCCCTGTATAACATACAAATGCTTCATAACAAACAGAATCAGCCTGGTGAATTGGAGTTAAAAAATCAACTGAATCAATAGATGCTGTTACGCAATGTTTACGACTATGTCTTGCAGCCGCAATCGAAGCAATACTATCAATTTCTGCTAATAATTTCCCTCCAAAAAGTGTTTGGTGATTATTTAAATCGTTAGGAAAAACACGTGTTGTCTTAATTGCTTTAGATTCTCGCATGAATTTCTTTTCCATATATTCAGCCCCTATAGTCTGTTTTCAATCAGAATAATATGTGTAAGCGGATTACTCATATTAGATATTTAATGAAGTAAAGTGTATTCCAAAAGAGGATTATTTAAACTTCTGTATTTGTATTCATGTAACTGAAAGAAAATTTATTTTATCTAAAATGTAGTGTAAAAGAGGATTCGCTTACATTGCAAGTAAAAAGTAATGACTATGTATTTGTCATAGAAATTCTCTATCAGCCGTGTACTCATTCATGATAGAATCGTTTTGTTATGAATGGAAATAGAGGTGCAATGGACATATGAATCATATACAAACAAATTTTTCATCTTTCTTTAATAAAATTACAATCGGTGCGATGCTCGCATTTTTTGTTTATAGTTGTTGGGCAGCATTTGAGAAAAGTAAGCAATTTTTTGGAGGAAGTACAACAAGTGTAACAATCATATTAGCAATTTTTATCATACTCATTTTGTTAGTGGCATCAATTCTACAATATCGTTTTACAGATAAACAATTTCTTATTTTTCTTATAAGTATATCTATAGTTGTGAGACTTAGTATGCTGTTATTTGTAGACGCTCCAATAATTGGTGATCTGAAAGTGATGTATGAGTCTGCAAAGCAGATTGCAATTGGTAATAATATAGAGACTGTAACTCATTTGCCTTTTATTATATATGAGTCAGTAATTATTCGTATATTTGGTGATACATTATTCGCTTTACAACTATTTAATGTGTTATTTTGCGCAGGAACCGCATTTTTTATTTATCGTATTGCAGCAATGGTTTTTGGAGAAGAATGCGGTCGTATTGCTTCTATCTTTTATGCTCTGTATATTCCAAATATATTCATGAGTTCCGTATTAACTCCTGAGTCACTTGCAATATTTTTATTTTATTTTGCTTGTTACATACTTTTATATAAAGGATTAGATCATCCTTATATGTGGGTATTTTCAGCAATTTTATTTGCATTTAGTAATATGATTTTCCCAATGGGATTATTTCTTCCTATTTTTATCACGGTATATGTATTATTAATCGAAGTATTTCAATCAGCAACGAAACAAAAGGTGTTACTAAAGATGATAGGGATACTTATTCTATTTTATAGTGCCCATTTTGGTGTGAATTATGGAATTAAGACAATGGGAATGTCACAATATACGATTGCGAATGAGACGTATGTTCAATCTGTTTTAATTGGAAAAACGCAACATGAAGAAAAAATATCGAAAAATCAAAGTGTAACAGAGCATATTGATCAAAAGTTAAAAGAGATTGAGGGAGAAAGATTTAAACTTTTAGAACCGATGATAAATCAGTTTTCAGATGAGGGGATAAATTCTATTCTTTTCAAATATGAAAAACTGATATATATAGCCGTAACATTGTTTATGACTATAGCTCTATTACACTTCCTTATTAAGAAACAACAAAATGAGGGATATATGTTGTTCTTATTTTTAATTAGTGGATACGTATTGTTAAAGCTCTTCCAAGTAGATATGGCATATTACAATGTAATTATGCCAGCATTGTTTATTTTGCAGAGCTTTGGTGTTTATATGAGTTATGTGTATTGTCAAAAAATATTTTTCAGAAAATAAAAAGAATCCATTCTGGATTCTTTTTTTGATGGAAGATGAAATTTAGTAGTCAGTGCAAATGGAAAGTATGCCTGACCTGAATTTTATCCCGCTATTTTCCGGACAGTAAGCCACCCACCTCAAAATTCAGCGAAAGCAAAGAAGTTAGGTGGGGGCCCTGCTACTCGTAAAATCCCGATTGGTGAGGGCTGATTATATCTTATCGATTTAGTTCTAGTTGTAAATTATCGGCTGTTAGAGCCATTTGTGAGGAATCATCTTGAATTCCTTTCATTACTTGTGAAATAGCTTGTAGCTCATGTTCAATTTTCTTATTCTGTTCTTTTGAGTTAGACATATCTTTTACAATTTCTTGGAAGTATCGATCTGTTGCCGACATACTATCGGTTCCTTCTGATACGAGAGAGCTAATTTGTTTCACGGAAGACGAGACACGGGTAATTTGTTCATTTGTTTTTTCGACGAGCTTTGTAACGTTAAATATAGATTCTTTCGTTTGCTCTGATAATTTTCGGATTTCACCAGCAACAACAGAAAACCCCTTCCCAAATTCTCCAGCACGTGCAGACTCGATAGCAGCATTTAGTGCGAGTAAATTTGTTTGCTCCGCGATTGATTTAACGATATCTATGATTTCGTTAATTTTGTTAGAAATATCGAGAAGTTCATGAGTATCTGTAATAATCGTTTCCATATTCATTTGAATAGATCCCATTCGTTTGTTTTGCTGGTTTAATTGTTCTTTCCCTTTATTCGCTTTTTCTTCAGATGTTGTAGCTAATGATGTACCTGTTTTAGCAATTTCTACAATAGTTTCAGATTTAGCGGTTAGTTTTTGAATAGAAGAGCTTGTTTTTTCAGATACAGCAGCTAATTCTGTTGCGATATGCGTAATTGTCATAGCAGTTAGTTCTTTTTCTTTCTCATGCTCTCTTTGCATTCTTTCATATTCAGATTCATAAGCTGCAAGAACAAGTTCTTGTTCAAGAGTGAATAATTTATTTATAACATTTATAGAATAGGAAAAATCATCGATTGTTGTTATTTTTGTTTGCAAAATCTTCATGATAGAGCGGAATAATTCTTGATAAGCAGCAGTATACCATTTTCGATGTAAACCAATTTGTACATGCCTTTTGGCAATTCTAACACGCTGTTCAATAAAATCTTCATGCATATTGCCGCTGAATAATTCTTTAATATGTGTTTTTAAAGTTTGTTTTAGTTTTGGAATAGAGCTGTAACGTTCAATAATAGTAATTAAATTAGGTTGTTTTGTAATGTTGGCATAAAATTTTTCAGTAATCCAATCAATTTCTGCATAAATAAAAGGCTGTAGTACTTTTACAACTTGTAAATCTTCTTTTGAAATATGTAGCATATCCATTTGAATTTTCAATTCAGAATTAGTAGGTACATTAAAAGTTATTTGTTGGTCCTTACTTAATTCGATTATACTGGCATTTTTTTTATTAATATTTTTTTTGAAAACCCCAAGCATCATTCTTCCCCCTGTATATAAAACGTTTTCAATTTTAAAACTAATATAGAGTAATTATATATGCTTATATATAATTACTCTATATTAGTTTGTTGAATAGTATATAAATTAAGAGAATTCTAGATAGAATTCTCTTAATGGCCTTTACTAATTTTAGCATGTGTTTTAAAGAAAACAGGGAAATGCACATTATATATTACAGTGACGACACGAATAACAAATGTTACTAATAAACAAACATAGAAAGCTAATACGTGTGCCCCCATAGCGTGTGTGATTAGGAAGCTAATTGCTCCTAAGATAGAAGCGATTGCGTAAATCTCTTTTCGGAATACGTAAGGGATATCTTGAGCACAAATATCACGCAAAATACCGCCTCCAATACCTGTAATGACTCCCATTGAAACAACTAGAAATGATGCGTCAACATGATGTGACATTGCCGCATTTGCACCAATAGCTGTAAAAACGCCTAAGCCAACAGCATCAGAAAGCATAATAACGACTTGAAGTTTATTGATGCGTTCAAAAAACATACAAGTAAATAGTGCTGATAATACACTTACGAAAAAGTAAATTGGTTTTACAAATGCGACAGGGGGCAGGTTACCAATCATGATATCACGAATAATACCGCCGCCGAGCGCAGTAGCTACAGCTAAACAAAGGACACCAAATAAATCTAAATCTTTTTTTAAACCAACTAATGTACCAGAAATGGCAGCGGCGATAATGCCAAGAAACGTAAATATATCGATTAATAACATGGCCTTAATCCCTTTCTCTTAAAGATGTTCCAGAGAAAAAATATACACTAAAGTATTGGAAATAACAATTACTTTTCGTTACATGTATAAAAACGGATAAAATACATAAAGAAAGCGTTTGAAAATGCTTAGGAGAAAACGAAGCAAGGTTAATCTTTAGTTGTAGGATAACCGAGTTGGTGTTTGTATATAATTATTAAATTTTATATATTTATAAACAAATTAACAAATGTTACTATAATGATGATAATAAGTGGAAGAGTGTTAGATAGTTTTTATAGAGATAGGGAAGGATAGCTAAAGGATAATGTTTTCTAGTACTACTTAAGCTGGATTTGGTTAGTTTCGGCATAAAAATAAGTTCTCAATTTAAATATGAGTTATGTTATAATTGCTAGGTGTGTTTTGAAGATAAAAATTATGATTAAAAGATAATGTTAAGATTTTGTATGGAGGTCTTGGAATGTTAGCAAATCAAGCTAGGGTTAGATTTGAGCATTTTTTGCTCTTTTTTATTATTTTACAGCCTGTTTTAGATTTATTAACGTCTCTTAGCATCACTTTATTAAAGTCAAATGCTACCGTTGGAATTTTAGTAAGATTCCTTATTATGGCTGTTGGTGGTATTTACATTTTAATTCAGGCAAAAGAGAAGGAAAATAGAAAGTTTTTAATTTATCTTATATTATTAGCCGGAGTTTTAGGGATAGGGTTTATTAATAACAAACTAGTTAAAAATCCTATTGTACTTGGTGAAGAGGTTAAATTCGTTGCGAAAGCATTATATATATATATCATGCTGGGATCATACATTTTAGCTTTAAAATCATTGAAAAAGACAGTTAATATTAGTGATAAGGTTCGAAATAGTATTGTATATTCTACATTAATCATTAACGCAATTATGGTTATTTCTATTTCAACATCTACTGACTTTGGTAGTTATGAATGGATGAAGGTTGGTTCTCGAGGTTGGTTCTATGCAGGGAATGAACTAGGTTCAATCTTAGCTATTATTTTCCCTATTGTGGTACTATATTCTATTCAAAAAACAAAGAGCTGGAAACACATTTTATATTGGATTCCATCACTCTTAATGATTTATTCGCTAATTCAAGTCGGTACAAAAGTTGGAATGGGCTCAATTGGTGCTACGTTAGGGGCAGCAATCGGAATCATTGTACTACAATTATTATTTGATAGAAAAAATCCGAACAAAAAATCCCTTGCGCTTAATGCAGTAATTGCTATGGTCCTATTAGCTGGTGTAGTTGGGACGTTTAAACAAACACCATTAGCACAAAATATGGGTATTCACAATAATTATTTATCAGAGCAAAATGTGGCACAGCAAGGTCAAAAAGAAAAAGAAATTAAAGAGAAGCTGAAAAAAGAGCAAGAACTTAAAGCAAAAGAAGAAAATCATCATAAAGTTGAAAAGCCAGAAGAAAAGGCGAAGATAGAAGAGGAAGTTAAGAAAGAGCTTGAGAAAGAGCAAAAGAAAGAAAATCAAGAAAATCTTATTTTCAGTGGACGTCAAGTATATGAAGAAAGACATAAGCAGTTCTTTAAAGAAGCGCCAATGTCACAAAAGTTATTAGGAATGGGTTATGCAGGTAACTTTAAATACAATGAACAAAAGCAGCCAGATCCAAAACTAATTGAAATGGACTTCCATGATTGGTTTTATGATTTCGGGATTATTGGCTTTGTATTACTAATGATTCCATTTATTTATTACGGGCTAAGAATTTTACTAGCATTTGCTACGAGATTTAAGGACATATTCAATATAAAATATGGAATGATTTCAGCAAGCTTATTGTTAGCGTTAGGTATTGCTTATATTGCAGGACATATTTTAACAGCACCAGGAGTTGGGATTTACTTTGTAGTGGTGTTAGCTTATCTAATAGTAGACCTAGAAATTGAATGATAAAAATAAAAGCTAACTTTTGTTAGCTTTTATTTTTTAGTACAGTAAAATAAAAATAGATGGAAACGTAGCGAGGATTTAAAGGAGGAAAAAATATGAGAATATTGCATATGAATGCAGGAGCAGAAGATGGGGGAGGGAAAACACATATTATTTCACTTCTCGATCAGTTTCCAACTGGTGAAGTAGAATTAGCAGTATTTGAAGATGGAATTGTTGCGAAGGAAGCAAGGGAGTTAGGGATAAAAGTCCATGTGTTTTCACAAAAATCGCGCTATGATTTATCCATTTTAAAGAATATAAGTGAATTTATTAATAAAGAAAAATTTGATGTAGTTCATACACATGGCCCTAGGGCTAATTTCTATGTTTCTTTAATGAAAAAGAGAATAAAGGCAAAATGGGTAACGACTATTCATAGTGATCCATTTCAAGACTTTACTAAACAGGGCTTAAAAGGTTGGATTTTTACGAAATTAAATTTGAAAGCCTTAAAAAATATAGACTTATTTTTCGTTGTAACAAATAGATTGAAAAAAAGCCTGGCAGCATTAGGTATTTCAAATGAAAAGATGCATGTTATTTATAATGGAATTGAATACGATAAGGAAAAAGCAGAAGGCTATAATAAAAAAGAAATGTTCAATATTGATGAAGATGTATTTACGGCAATCCAAGTAGCACGATTACATCCTGTCAAAGGACATGAAGTTTTATTCGATGCGTTACAACAAACAAAATTAGAGAAAATTAAAGTATTATTAGTTGGCGATGGCCCATTAGAAGAAAATCTAAAGTCATTAGCTACTGAAAAAGGGATTAACGATAAAGTAGAGTTTTTAGGACATCGTCAAGATGTAAAACAATTATTTGCGTCGTCACATGTAAATTTATTAACTTCCCATAGTGAAGGGTTCCCACTAGTTTTATTAGAAGCGGCAAATCAACGCGTACCATCAATTGTGACTAGGGCTGGAGAAATTGAACCATTAATCGTAGATGAAACTTACGGATGGATTGTGCCAACAGGTGATGGAAAGGCATTAGCATTAGCTTTAGAAGAAGCGTATGATAAGTGGAAAACTGGAGAGTTAGCAGCAATGGGCAAACATATTTATGAGCATGCTACTATGAACTTCTCACTTCAAAAACTATATGAAGATACAAAGGAAACATATAAGCAATTAATAGCGAAAAACTTGTAATGATAGAGAGGATAGTTAACTATGGCAGTACAAACAGTTGATATTCTAGGCGTTCCTTTTTCTACAATGACAATGGATGAAACGGTCCAATATTTAAAAGAACAACTAGAAGCGGAGCGAACTCATACGTTTCAGGTAGTAACAGCAAACCCTGAAATTGTTATGTGCGCAAAAAAGGATGAAAAGTTCTATCAAACATTATTGAATACAGATTTAATTACACCTGATGGTATTGGGGTTGTAAAGGCAAGCGGGATGCTTGGTACACCTTTAAAAGAACGTGTAGCAGGTTTTGATTTAATGTGTAATTTACTTGCGAAGTTATCTGAAGATAGTAAGCCGGTATCTGTTTTCTTATTAGGTGCAAAGCCGCATGTTGTACAAGCTGCAGCAGATCATTTAACAAAGACATATTCAGCTGTATCCATCGCCGGTACACAAGATGGTTATTTTAAACAAGAAGACGAAGAGAATATTATTTCTCGCATTCAAGAAGCAAAACCAGATTTATTACTTGTTGCACTCGGTTTCCCGAGACAAGAGAACTTTATCCAAAACAATAAGCATCGTTTAGAAACGAAAATGGCTGTTGGAGTGGGTGGAAGTTTAGACGTATGGGCTGGAGAAGTAAAACGTGCACCAAAATGGATTCAAGCGATTCATTTAGAGTGGTTTTATAGATTATGCAGTAATCCAACACGCTGGCGTCGTCAGTTAGTATTAGCGGAATTTTTAAAAGAAGTAATGCGTTCGAAAAAGTAGCGAAATATCGCTGCTTTTTTTATTTGTTCATTTTTAATAAATTGAAACTTTAATCAGTGAGGCATCCCTACTGATTATTAGCCCTCACCAATCGGGATAGACGTTTTACTTTTTGGGAATGATGAAGGAGAAATTTTTTACACAAAAGTATTTTACTTATACAATTCACACATGTAAAATGATGTGTAAAGACACCTGTGTAAGGAGGACTTCTAGTGGGCAAGGTAAAAGAAATTTCGAAGCGCAAACTACTTGGTATAGCTGGGCTTGGATGGCTATTTGATGCAATGGATGTTGGAATGCTTTCATTTGTAATGGTAGCCTTGCAAAAGGATTGGGGATTAACGAGCCAGGAAATGGGCTGGATAGGTAGTATTAACTCAATCGGTATGGCAGTAGGAGCGCTTATTTTTGGGATACTATCAGATAAAATAGGGCGAAAATCAGTCTTTATTATTACATTATTATTATTTTCTATCGGTAGTGGTTTAACTGCGTTAACGACGACACTCGCGATGTTTCTCGTTTTACGCTTTGTAATTGGTATGGGGCTTGGCGGAGAGCTTCCGGTTGCCTCTACACTAGTATCAGAGAGTGTTGAAGCACATGAGCGTGGGAAAATTGTTGTGTTATTAGAAAGTTTTTGGGCAGGTGGATGGTTAATTGCAGCTCTTATCTCGTATTTTGTTATTCCGAAATATGGTTGGGAAATTGCGATGGTATTGAGTGCAGTTCCAGCACTATATGCTTTATATTTAAGATGGAATTTACCGGATTCCCCAAGGTTCCAAAAAGTTGAAAAAAGACCATCTGTTATTGAAAATATAAAATCAGTTTGGTCTGGGGAATATCGTAAAGCAACAATTATGCTATGGATTCTATGGTTTTGTGTTGTCTTTTCCTATTATGGAATGTTCCTTTGGTTACCGAGTGTAATGGTGCTAAAAGGGTTTAGTTTAATAAAAAGTTTCCAATACGTACTTATTATGACGTTAGCTCAACTTCCAGGGTATTTCACCGCTGCTTGGTTTATTGAACGTCTCGGTCGTAAATTTGTTTTGGTTACGTATTTAATCGGGACAGCTTGCAGTGCCTATTTGTTTGGGGTTGCGGATTCATTAACAGTATTAATCGTGGCAGGTATGTTACTATCCTTCTTTAACTTAGGTGCTTGGGGAGCATTATACGCCTATACACCTGAGCAGTATCCAACCGTTATTCGTGGTACAGGTGCAGGAATGGCAGCAGCGTTTGGGCGTATTGGTGGTATTCTTGGACCACTATTAGTGGGGTATTTAGTTGCCTCAGAAGCTTCACTATCATTAATATTTACGATTTTCTGCGGATCAATTTTAATTGGTGTATTCGCTGTAGTAATACTTGGACAAGAAACGAAGCAACGAGAATTAGTATAAAGTGAAATTTTAAATGTATGCCTGATCGTTTATTACCCTACACTACTTGGCTCTTTCTAGGCAGTTAATGTAGGATAAAGGGGGAGAGGAAACCGAAGGGGTTTCCTTTTTTCTGTTTTTTTAGATAAATAATGGTATAGTAAGAAAAAGGGATTATTTCTTATAAAAGCGAATGTATACAGCAGGACATATGGACAAAGAATTAGGTGGTTGAAGAAATGAAAATTTTACTGATCATGGAAGAGGCAGAAGAGAGAAGAGAGTTAGCTGAAAATTTCACTGAAAATATGAGAAATGTAGAATGTTTTGAAGCAAAGACAGGAACAGAATCTTTATTTATGATGAAAAAACATATACCAGACTTTGTTTTTTTAAGTTCCAAATTACTAGATGGTACTGGTTTTGAATATGCAAGTTTATTACGAGAAATAAATTGCTATACAAAATTTATTTTTGTAGGTGAAAACATAGAGGAATCTATTACAGCTTTTCGTTTCCAAGCATTTTATTATTTATTACGACCATTTCGTGAAGAAGATTTACAATTTCTTTTATATAAAATAGGTAAAGAACAAGGTGAGAAAGCAAAGAGTTATTTGCGGAAACTACCGATAGAAAGTCAAGAAGGTATACGATATATGCTTCCAGAAGATATCGTATATGTAAGTAAAAATAAAGAAAATAAAACTGTTTCAATTTACACAACGAATAATCAGTATATTTCAACATATACACTTCAGGAATTAGAAAATAAGCTAAATGCATATGATTTTTTACGTGTGCATAAAAGCTATTTAATTAATATGTCATATGTAAAAGAACTGAAACCTTATTATAATGGCACGTATAATTTGTATTTAGATAGGTATGATGAGCAACCGATTCCAGTCAGTCGTAATTATGTAAAACGCCTTCGAAATAACATTGAATTATAGTAGGTAATGAGAGTATTTTAACATGATAAACTGAAAATCCTTCATGATAAGGAGGATTCAAGTTAAATATTCAGAAAATTTAGTACAATCTCCACTAAGAAATAGTATTGGGGGAATTGTATGTGAAGACATTGAAATCGATCTTACTTTGGGGCGTTATTACAGCAGTAGGAGCAGGTGCTTTTGGGGTAATAGCTTTATCACAAGGTGAAACCATTAATGCTGTATGGCTCTTAGTAGCTGCCGTATGTGTATATGCAGTTGCTTATCGTTTTTATAGTAGATTTATAGCGAGAAAGGTTTTTAATTTAGATGATAATCGGCAAACACCAGCCCATACATTAAACGATGGGAAAGACTATGTTCCGACAAATAAGTGGGTATTATTTGGACATCACTTTGCAGCGATTGCTGGGGCGGGACCTTTAGTAGGACCGATTTTAGCAGCACAAATGGGATATTTACCAGGGACCATTTGGATTATTGTTGGGGTAGTTGTTGCGGGGGCTGTTCAAGATTTTGTCATTTTATTTGCTTCGATGAGACGTAATGGTAAATCGTTAGGAGAAATGATTAAGGATGAGATTGGACCTGTTACAGGACTAATTGCAATGATAGGTATTTTAGGAATTATGATTATTTTATTAGCAGTATTAGCGTTAGTCGTAGTAAAGGCACTGATCGGAAGTCCTTGGGGAATGTTTACGATAGCAGCAACGATTCCTATCGCTATTTTAATGGGAGTTTATATGCGCTATATTAGGCCTGGTCGTGTTGGAGAAGGGTCAGTAATTGGTATTATCCTACTTATTTTATCTCTTATTGGAGGACAGTATGTAGCAGAAAACCCAACACTTGCAAGTATGTTCACATTTAGTGGTGAAACAATTGCTATTATGCTTATTGTATATGGATTTATTGCATCTGCATTACCAGTTTGGATGCTATTAGCACCACGTGATTATTTAAGTACATTTTTAAAAGTTGGAACAATCGTTGGATTGGCGATAGGTATTTTAATTGTAGCACCCAATTTACAAATGCCAGCAGTTTCGCAATTTATTGATGGAACTGGTCCTGTTTTCTCCGGTAATTTATTCCCGTTCTTATTTATTACGATTGCCTGTGGTGCGGTCTCTGGATTCCATGCTCTCGTTTCATCTGGTACAACTCCAAAAATGATTGAGCAAGAGGGACATGCACAGCCAATTGGTTACGGAGCAATGTTAATGGAGTCGTTTGTAGCAGCGATGGCAATGATTGCAGCTTGTGTATTAACGCCAGGAACTTATTTTGCGATTAATAGTCCGGCGGCACTTATTGGTACGGATGTATCGCAGGCAGCTCAAGTTATTTCTTCATGGGGATTTGCTATTACACCAAATGAATTAAAAGAACTTGCTGTAAATGTTGGAGAGCAAACAATTTTATCACGTACAGGTGGAGCACCAACGTTAGCAATAGGTATGGCATATATTTTCTCACAAGTAATAGGTGGAACGGCGATGATGGCATTCTGGTATCATTTTGCCATTCTTTTTGAAGCCCTATTTATTTTAACAACGATTGACGCAGGAACTCGTGTAGGACGATTTATGATTCAAGATATTTTAGGACATGTATATAAGCCATTTGCGAAAACAGATTCTACATTAGCTAATGTAATAGCTACAACGTTATGTGTATTAGGGTGGGGATATTTTTTATACCAAGGGGTAATAGATCCGCTCGGTGGAATTAATACATTATGGCCACTTTTCGGTATTGCAAATCAAATGCTAGCAGGTATTGCATTATTACTTGGAACGACAATTTTGTTCAAAATGGGGAAAAAGGCGTACGTTTGGGTAACACTTATTCCAACTGTGGGATTGCTTATTGTAACAATGACAGCTGGTTATCAAAAGCTATTTCATGAAAATCCTAAAATCGGATTTCTATCTCACGCGAAGGTGTTTCAGGGAGCGTTAGATGAAGGGAAAGTGTTAGCACCAGCTAAAAATGTTACTCAAATGAAGCAAATTATTTTTAATGATTATATCGATGCAGCGCTTTGTGGGATTTTTATGATAGTTGTAATCGCTGTGTTAATTTCAGCACTTCGAATTTGGATACAAGTATTAAGAAATAAGCCAATGCCGTTAAAAGAGGCACCATATATTCCTAGAGATGAAAGTGAGTCGAGGAACTATGCTTAAAAAGCTGTGGCAAGTATGGGGGGAAAGGAAGCGCTTTATTAGTTTGCTCGTTGGGGTACCAAGTTATGAAATATACGTAGAGCATATGAAAAAGCATCATCCAGAAGAAGAGATTGTATGTCAAAAGCAGTTTTTTGCTGAGGCACAAGAAGCAAGATTTAACGCAAAGGGTGGAAAAATATCACGCTGTTGTTAATGAAAAAGGGCGAGTTTTCGCCCTTTTTATTTTTTTGCTGTTTCACGTGGAACAGCAAAAAAATAAACAAAAAACTTTGGGAATTATAGGGATTTCGTATACAATAAAGTGAGGAAGGGGATAGATGGAAAAGTAGGGAGATTATTTTATGTTAAGGGACTTATTTGTAAATACAACAATTATTATTTCCTTTATTTTTGTTGGAGGTCAGCTTTTAAGAGATAAGCCGTTAAAAGAAGGATTCTCTTTTTTGCAGAAGTGTGTAATCGGTATTTTTACTGGAATATTAGGTGTACTGTTAATGCATTTTGGTGTACACATTGAAGATATTATGTTGGATTTACGTTATTTAGCCGTTATTTTGGCAATTATAGTTGGAGGTCCGGTAGCTAGTAGTATAACAGTTACTATAATTTTAATTACTCGGCTAATTTTTACTGAGTACTCTTTAGCTTCCGAATTGGCTTGCTATACAATTTTACTAAGTGGAATTGGTGTTATCTTTATTGCAAGAATACAAACTTCGATTACGTTAAAGTTAGTATGGTTACACGTATACTGCCTTTCTATTTTGATAGTACCGATGTATATATTATTTAATGATATATCTGTAGTTGTACTATATTTAATTTCAAGTATTACTACAGGTTACATAACATTCGTAAGTACAAACTATGTTTTACAATCCAATGAGTTATTTCAAAAGATGAAACAATACGCAACGATAGATGCATTGACAGGTTTAGGAAACGTAAGACAGTTTGATTTAGAGATGAATCGTCATATTAGTAATAAGAACATGAAAAATGATTTGCTTTGTTTACTCCTGATAGATATTGATCACTTTAAGTATGTAAATGATACGTACGGGCATCCTGCAGGGGACGAAGTGTTAAAACAAGTAGGATGTATTTTACGAGAAACTTCACAATTTCCAGATTTGGCTTTTCGAAAGGGTGGAGAGGAGTTTGCGCTTTTGATACCGAATAAGGGATTAGCTTACGGAATTTGTATGGGCGAGCAAATTCGTACAGCTGTTGAAAGTCACCCATTTCAATTGTTAGATGGAACAAAAATAAAAATTACGGTTTCGGTAGGGGTTTCAGAGTATGAAGGGTCATCAGAGCAATTTATTCAAGCGGCGGATGATGCGTTATACTACTCGAAACGAAATGGTAGAAATAAGGTCAGCTCTGCATCTTAAAGATAAGATGACCAGAAGACATAAAGCTTATAAAAAACACTCACAGAGTCAATGTATGAACCTTGTGAGTGTTTTTATTTATATATTAGACAAGTTCTTTTGATACAACGAATTTACGATATGCACCATGGTGAGTTGGACCTACGTATTCGTTAATTTTGAATGAGTAACGAATAGCAGCTGTGATGAATTCTTTAGCAGTTTTTACTGCTTCTTTCACAGGTTTTCCTTTTGCAAGTTCTGCTGTAATTGCAGCAGAATATGTACAACCTGCACCGTGTGTATTGGTTGTATCGATTTTTTCTGATTCTAGAAGGTCGAATGTTTCTCCATCATATAGGACGTCGATTGCAGTTTCCGTACCAAGTTTGCTTCCGCCTTTAATTAGTACGTATTTGGCACCTAAAGCGTGGATTTTCTTCGCTGCTTCTTTCATGTCCTCAAGAGAATTAATTTTCACACCGCTTAATTGGTAAGCTTCAAATAAGTTTGGCGTTACAACTAATGCCTTTGGCACAAGAACGTCACGTAAGCAATCGTTCGTTTCAGGATGTAATGCTTCATCTGCACCTTTACATACCATAACAGGGTCAACTACTACATTTTTGAAATTGTGCTTTTCGATTGTTTCTGCAACCATTTCAATAATTTCTACCGATCCAAGCATACCTGTTTTTAAAGCATCTACGCCAACACCTTCAATTGTTGTTTCTAATTGTGGTTTTAATGTAGAAGCTGGGATTGGAAATACGTTATGTGCCCAACCGTTATGTGGATCCATCGTTACGATTGTTGTAAGAGATGTCATTCCGTATACGCCAAGTTCTTGGAATGTTTTTAAATCTGCTTGTATACCAGCACCGCCACTTGTGTCAGAACCAGCGATAGTAAGTGCTTTATTTAATGTCATTATGAAAGCCCCCTCAAGTGATATAATGAAAACTATGTTTTCACCATTATATCAATGTTACGAATAAGTACAAAGTGAAAAGTAGATGATTTATTTTAAGAGCTATTTAAAATCTTGTATGCAGGAGACTGAGTATGTTTCGAGATAATCGTACAAATGAATTAGTTATATTAAAGGAAATTGCAGAAACATTAAATACATCAAATGATACGTATCATGTATTGCAAGCTGTCCTAGAGAAATTACTAAGTGTGACAGGCTTAACGACAGGATGGATTTTTCTTGCAGATGAAAATGGGAAGTATACGAAGTTGATTGATTACCAATTACCAGAGGCACTTACATATGAAAATAAACGCCCGATGTGCGAAGGTGAGTGTTGGTGTTTACGAGGTTTTGTAGATGGGAAATTAGAGAGAGCCGTTAATATTATTGAATGTAAAAGAATTAATAATGCAATTGAATATAATTGGGGAGATACGGAGGGCATTCTTCATCATGCTACGGTTCCTTTAAAAGCTGGAGGAGAAAAATTTGGGTTGTTAAATGTTGCAAGTCCGGGTAAAACACATTTTTCGGAAGAAGAATTAGTATTACTCCAATCGGTTGCTTTCCAAATTGGTACGGCTTTAAAGCGAACAAAATTATATGAAAATGAAAAAAGAAGAGCACATTATTATGTGAAATTAGAGCGTTTCATTCAAGATTTAAAAACGATTCATAAGTTTAATGTATTACCTGAAAAGGTGGTAAATCACGTAGGTGAAGTATTTCAATGGAATCAAGTAGCGCTTTTTATTAGGGAGGAAAAAGAATTATCTCTGCGAGCGTCTTACGTTCAAGAAGAGTTACAAGAGGATGTAAAAGAGGCGGCCAACAAGGCGTTAGAGCAAGATGAACCAGTTCTAATAAAACATCAAATAGGGCATAATGTGCATCTAAATCAAACTGTTATTGCTACGCCAATACATATTCAAAACCATATATTTGGTGTTTTATGTGTTAGCTTGAATAATGGAGAGTTTGATGCTAATACAATAGATGTAATTCAAGCGCTATCAAACCATGTTTCGTTAATAATAGAGAATTTGAGGTTAAACGAGCAGCGCCGTGAACTTGTACGAATGGAAGAAAGAAACCGATTAGCAAGAGATTTACATGATTCTGTTTCGCAAAAATTATTTTCATTAACCTTCATGACAAAAGGCGCCGAGGCAGTTTTAAAAGGTAAAAATGAAAAGGTAGATCAATCTTTGCATGAGATGCGTGAACTTGCACAAGGAGCTTTGAAAGAAATGAGGACATTAATTTGGCAGCTTCGTCCGGCAGGATTAGAAAAAGGATTATTGCCAGCTCTAAAGCAGTACGGTGAAAATTTGGGACTGAAAATTAGGGAGCAAGTTACGGGTGTTCGTGATTTACCTCGTGTAGTAGAAGAAGCTTTATGGCGCATTGGCCAAGAAGCACTGAACAATGTAAGTAAGCATGCAGGTGTAAAAGAAGCGACGATTTATTTTACAGTGAATGAGAAAAATGTATCATTAGAAATAGTTGATCAAGGAAAGGGCTTTGTGGAAAAGAATATAAAAGAAAAGAAATCACTAGGTATGACTACGATGCGTGAAAGAGTAGAATTAGTTGGTGGAACAATTAAAATTGTAAGTAGTAATAAACGAACGAGCGTAAAAGTAAATGTACCATTATGATGTGAAAATGAGGGAAGTTTGTGAAAATAAAAGTATTGTTAGTTGATGATCATACAGTTGTTTTAAAAGGATTAGCGTTTTTCTTAAGCACACAGGAAGATTTAGATTTAGTTGGAGAAGCGAATAATGGGAAAGAAGCGTTAGTGAAAGTAGGAGAAACAAATCCTGATGTTATATTAATGGATTTATATATGCCTGAAATGGATGGTGTTGAGGCGACGGCATATATTAAAAAAGAGTATCCAAATGTGAAAGTAATTGTGTTAACTAGCTTTTCTGATCAGGCGCATGTGTTACCTGCATTAAGGGCTGGAGCAAGTGGGTATATTTTAAAAGATGTAGAACCCGATCAGCTTGTTGAGGCTATTCGAAGTGCATATAAAGGTAATATTCAATTACATCCGGATATAGCAAATGCTCTTCTCTCTCAAACATTACCTGTAGAAGAAAAGGAAGAAGAACATTCTATTCAAGTGGATGTGCTAACAGCGAGAGAAAATGAGGTGTTGCAACTATTAGCAAAAGGGATGAGCAATAAGGAAATTGCATCTGTTTTAGTTATTACAGAAAAGACGGTTAAGGCGCATGTAAGTAGCATTTTGAGTAAATTAAATTTATCCGATCGTACGCAAGCGGCGTTATATGCAGTGAAAAATGGAATTGTATAAGACAAAAGTCGTAAGACCTAGTTCGCCTTTAGAAGGTGGACTTTTTTTATGGAAAAATACGTCTATGTGAGGACGAAATTGTCTTGATATAAAGATAAAATATGTTTGTAAGCAACAAAACAACAATTACAAGGGATACCTTTTTTGAAAGCATATAACAACATAAGAGTGAGTACTAGGAGGAAGAAATAATGGCAACAGTTTTATTCGTAAAAGCAAACAACCGTCCAGCGGAACAAGCAGTTAGTGTAAAATTATATGAGGCATTTTTAGCAAACTATAAAGAAGCACACCCAAATGATACAGTAGTAGAACTGGATTTATATAAAGAAGAATTACCATATGTAGGTGTAGACATGATCAATGGTACATTCAAGGCAGGTAAAGGATTTGATTTAACAGAAGAAGAGGCAAAAGCAGTAGCAGTTGCTGATAAGTATTTAAATCAATTCCTAGAAGCTGATAAAGTTGTTTTCGGCTTCCCATTATGGAACTTAACGATTCCAGCAGTGCTACACACGTATATTGATTATTTAAACCGTGCTGGTAAAACGTTCAAATACACGCCAGAGGGTCCAGTTGGCCTAATCGGTGATAAGAAGATTGCATTATTAAATGCACGGGGCGGCGTATATTCAGAAGGTCCAGCAGCTGAGGTAGAAATGGCTGTTAAATATGTAGCAAGTATGATGGGCTTCTTCGGCGCAACAAACATGGAAACAGTAATTATTGAAGGACATAACCAATTCCCAGATAAAGCGGAAGAAATCATTGCTACAGGTCTTGAAGAAGCAGCTAAAGTAGCAAGTAAATTTTAATTAAAATTATAATCGTCACTCGAAAAAGCAGCATTAACATGTAAACGTTAATGCTGCTTTTTTTATATTTTTAGTTCATCAGCAAGTTTTTTTAATTGAATTCGATTTCGTATGTAATAGGTTCTTCCGTCTTTTTTTAAGTAATTTTGTTGGCAAAACTGATTTAATACATATAAAAGATGACGATAGCTGACATTTAAATATTCCGAGGCCTCAGTATGCTTTTCTATATAACAATTATTTTGTTCTGTTAATAAAATAAAAGCAGCTAATCGATTTTCAAAAGGATAACTATAGTTTTTTGCGTAATTTTCAGTGCGAGTAATTGTCTTTTCTCCAATAAATTTGCATAAGTGCTGTAAAAACGTTGCATCTTGTAATAAAAGTTGCTGACAATCTTTAAGAGGAAGTGCCAAACAAACACAATCTTCTAGTACTTCAACGGACTTAGTAATATTTTCTACTCCTATTAATCCTAATTCCCCGATAAAAGATGGTGCTTGAATAAAATTAATTAATGAAACCTTCCCGTTTTTATGACTCATATATATTTTTGCCTTCCCAGAAATTAAGTAATAGAGATAAGGGAGAGTATTTCCTTCGCTACATATCATCTCTTTCGTTTGAAAAGAATGTAGCTCTACATATGGCAAGACATGAAATGAAAATAGGGTATGGAATTGATGGATTTGCATGTATTGATAAATTTCTTCCTCATTTTTGCTGATTTTCATATTTTCACCCCTATTTATAGTATGAGATATCTCCTATTATCTTTACAAGAAGGAATGATACGATTTATGTAAATTTGTTTTTGTAGAAAAGAGAGTGTGATGAGTTTATGAAAAAATATAAAACATTGCTATTTGATGTAGATGATACATTATTAGATTTCCAAAAGGCTGAAAAAGTGGCTTTACGGGTGCTTTTTGAAGAGAAGGGAATCCCTTTAACAGACGAGATAGAGGCTCGTTATAAAAAAATAAATAAAGGTCTTTGGGATGCTTTTGAAAAAGGGGAACTATCACGCAATGAAGTTGTAAATACACGATTCTCTCTGTTGTTTAAAGAGTATGGAGAAGAAGTAGATGGAATATTATTCGAAAATAATTACCGTAACTACTTAGAAGAAGGAAATCAACTCATGCAAGGTGCGTTTGAATTTATAAATCAAATTCAAGGGGAGTATGAGTTGTATATAGTGACAAATGGTGTTTCTAAGACGCAAGATAAACGTTTGCGTAATGCAGGGTTACATTCATTGTTTAAAGATGTTTTTGTTTCGGAAGATACAGGTTTTCAAAAGCCGATGAAAGAGTATTTTGATTATGTTTTTGAACGGATTCCTAACTTTGCACCTGAAGAAGGGCTGATTATTGGGGATTCATTAAGCGCGGATATTAAAGGTGGATATGTAGCGGGAATTGATACTTGTTGGTTTAATCCAGAAAGGAAGTTAAATGATAGTGGGATTATACCGACATATGAAGTGCATAATTTTGAGGAGTTAGAAGCGTTATTAAAGCAGCATGTGTAATAAAAAAATAGACAGTGGAGCTTTCGTCTTCACTGTCTATTTTTGTTAATTTGTATTTTCGTTATGTTTTGGGAGTGGAAAGGCATTCCCAATAGCAGCTGCACCAAGCATTGGCAATAGTAAATTAAGCGGGAAAAACATAAGTAATAGCAATGTGATAGCTATTGGCTATCGTAACGCATAGCTCGAAATTGCTGTCGTTACGATAGCAACGGATGCTACTGGATCTATAGGAAGAATAGATGCTATAGCGTATCCAATACTTGATCCGGAAAATATAATTGGGAATATATGTCCACCCCGCCACCCTGTGTTCAAACAAACGGCAGTAATACACAACTTTAAAATCCCTGAAAGAAGTAGTATCCAAAAAGATAAATGGCTCCATTCAACAACTAACTCTTTTAATTGATGTTCCCCTGAAAATAATGTGTACGGAAGAAAAGTTCCTGCAATTCCTAATAAAATGCCACCGATAATTCCGAGTGTCAGCTTGTATTCCCTAAAAGGGTGAATTAACTTCTCTAATGTGCATTCTAACTTGAAATAAAAGAAACCAACTATAGCACCGATACTAGCAAGTGGAAGAAATGCGATCCATTCATTGAAAGAAAGTGCACCTTCCCCGAAATCAACAATAAAGGATCCACGATTATCGAGTTTACTCAGTAGTAAATAAACAGAAAAACCTGCGAAAGTAGTAGCTAAGTATACAATTGCCTTTTTTCCTTTAGAAAAAGCAGCAATTTGTTCCCCCTCATTTTCATTCGGTGCTAAATAACCGAATAATGGTGCGTTAAAAATGACACTTAAAGTAGCGCCAATTCCAATCTCGGTTAGCTCATTCATACCCTTTAAGGCAAATTTAAAGCGATCCCCTACCCATGTGCACAGTCCGCCTATAATTCCAACTAGTGCGGCTTCTGGACCAAGACTAGCTCCGAAAATTAAAACAATAATCGCTGTTAAAGTAGCCTGATGGACAAAGCGATATTCGATTCGACCAGTTTTTTTATATTCAGTCATCACTTCAGGCATAAGGCGTGGATATATACCGAAATATTTTTGTGATAGACCAACGAGGACCCCGCCAATTATTGTTACGCAAAGGGTGTAATAAGAGGGATAAGAGAGAACTTCAGGCAAGTATCCCCAAATAAAGTGGATTCCAATATTTATTGTGACTAAAAATAACCAGACTGTAGCTCCTACTATAGATCCTAGAAGAATGCCATATAGAGCAAGTATGTACTGCATATCTTTTTTATTTGTCATGTTATACCTCCGTTATGTAAATCTCAGTAGGGAAAAAGTGAAATATACTAGTGGAAAATGGATTGAATATATATAGTATCTTTTTGAGAGGACCGCCTATTCAACATATAGGCTGAATTTTAGAGAATTTGAATTTATAGGTTAAATTACTTATTTAATTTTATAGACTGATTTGAGTTTTTTAAAGGTCTTTTTTGAAATAGACTAGAATATATTTCTTTTGTTGCTTTATATGAAACTGTTAACATTTATTTTAGAACATTCAGAAAAACTGTTTGACATTAGGAAATTATTGCTATAAAATCAACGGTAATTGCATAGTCTTATCAAGAAAAGGTGGAGGGACAGGCCCGATGAAACCTTGGCAACAGCCGTATAACGGAATTGTGCCAAATCCTGCAGGTAGTAATCCTGAGAGATAAGAAAGAGCCTTTAGAGCGTGTTTTCAAACTGCTCCTTTCTTGTTTTCAGGAAAGGGGCAGTTTTTTATTTTGTATAAAAGAAAGGAGAATGAGAGATGGGAGAATCATGGGGAAAAGGAACGATTTGTGTGCAAGGTGGCTATACGCCAAAGAATGGTGAACCACGTGTTTTACCACTTTATCAAAGCACAACGTATAAATACGATACTTCGGATGATTTAGCAGCTCTATTTAACTTAGAGGCAGAAGGATATATTTATACGCGTATTGGAAACCCTACTCTAGCCGCATTTGAGCAGAAGTTATCAGATTTAGAAGGCGGTGTAGGAGCTGTTGCAACGGCTTCTGGGCAAGCAGCTATTATGCTCGCAGTTTTAAATATTTGTAGTAGTGGGGATCATTTACTTTGCTCTTCAACTGTTTACGGGGGAACGTTTAATTTATTTGGGGTGAGTTTACGTAAGCTTGGCATTGATGTTACGTTCTTTAATCCAAATTTAACGGCAGATGAAATTACGGCACTTGCTAACGATAAGACGAAACTTATCTATGCAGAATCATTAGGAAATCCAGCGATGAATGTTTTAAATTTCAAAGAATTTTCAGCTGCCGCTAAAGAATTAGAGGTACCTTTTATCGTTGATAATACATTAGCAACTCCTTATTTATGCCAAGCGTTTGAATATGGGGCAAATATTATTGTTCATTCTACGACTAAATATATCGATGGGCATGCGAGCTCTTTAGGCGGTATTGTAATTGACGGTGGAAACTTTGATTGGACAAATGGAAAATATCCTGAGCTTGTTGAACCAGATCCAAGTTATCACGGTGTAAGTTACGTTCAAAACTTTGGTGCAGCAGCATATATTGTGAAAGCACGTGTTCAACTATTAAGAGATTATGGAAATTGTATGAGCCCATTCAATGCATATATTAGCAATATTGGCTTAGAGACTTTGCATTTACGAATGGAGCGTCATAGCGAAAATGCTCTGGCAGTTGCTAAGTGGCTTGCTAATCATGAACGTATTGAATGGGTGAATTATCCGGGATTAGATAGTAATGAAAATTACTCGTTAGCACAAAAGTATTTGAAAAAAGGTGCTAGTGGGGTTTTAACATTTGGTATTAAAGGGGGATTAGAAGCAGCAAAAGAATTTATCGCAAATGTAAAACTAGCAACTCTTGTAACGCACGTAGCTGATGCACGAACTTGCGTTATACATCCCGCTAGTACGACGCATAGACAATTAAATGCTGAAGATCAGCGTTTAGCTGGTGTTACATCTGATTTAATTCGTTTATCGGTTGGTATAGAAGATGTTTCTGATATTATTGCAGATTTGGAAGCAGCTCTAGTTGGAGGCAAAACACATGCCGATCATAATTGATAAAGATTTACCGGCTCGCAAAGTGTTGCAAAAAGAAAATATTTTTGTAATGACGAAGGAGCGAGCAGAAACACAAGATATACGCGCTTTGAAAATTGCTATATTAAATTTAATGCCAACGAAGCAAGACACAGAAGCACAATTACTTCGCTTAATTGGAAACACACCGTTGCAATTAGATGTTCATTTACTTCATATGGAATCACATCTGTCTCGTAATGTAGCGCAGGACCATTTAACGAGCTTTTATAAAACGTTTCGTGATATTGAAAATGAAAAATTTGATGGGCTCATTATTACAGGAGCACCAGTTGAAACTCTTTCTTTTGAAGAAGTAGATTATTGGGAAGAGCTTAAACGTATTATGGAGTATTCAAAAACGAATGTAACATCTACGCTCCATATTTGCTGGGGGGCACAGGCTGGTTTGTACTATCATTATGGTGTTCCAAAGTATCCCCTTAAGGAAAAAATGTTCGGTGTATTTGAACATGAGGTTTGCGAGCAACATGTGAAATTGTTACAAGGATTTGATGAATTGTTTTTTGCTCCGCATTCTCGTCATACAGAAGTACGAGAGAATGATATTAGAGAAGTGAAAGAATTAACATTGTTAGCAAACTCTGAAGAAGCAGGTGTTCACCTTGTTATTGGGCCAGAAGGAAGGCAAGTTTTTGCCCTTGGACATAGCGAATATAGTTGTGAGACGTTAAAACAAGAATACGAACGAGATCGTGACAAGGGATTAAATATTGATGTGCCAAAAAACTATTTTAAACATAATAATCCAGATGAAAAGCCGCTTGTTAGGTGGAGGAGTCATGGTAATTTATTGTTTTCTAATTGGTTGAATTATTACGTGTATCAAGAAACCCCTTATATATTGTAAAGAAAGATTGTGTAACACGTGGCAACGTTTTCCTTGTAAAGATTAACTTATATTTTTCCGAATGTTCAAAATACATTGTTTTTCAGATTTTTTACTCATATAATTTCATCTAAACACAATTTTTGAGGGGTGGACAGTACTATGAAAGAAATTCAAGTTGGGTTATTAGGTCTTGGGACAGTTGGCAGTGGTGTGGTTCGTATTATTACGGATCATCAAGAACGACTCATACACCAAGTAGGTTGTCCAGTTAAGGTAACGAAAGTATTAGTGCAAAACATTGAGAAAGAGAGAGAGGTAGAGGTACCTTCTACTCTATTAACACAAGATGCAAATGAAATTTTAGATAATCCAAATATTGATGTTGTCATCGAAGTGATGGGTGGCATTGATGATGCAAAATCATATATTTTACAAGCTTTAAAAAGCGGAAAGCATGTTGTAACTGCAAATAAAGACTTAATGGCATTACATGGAGCTGAATTATTAGCGACAGCAAAAGATAATAAGGCTGATTTATTCTATGAGGCGAGTGTGGCAGGAGGAATTCCAATTTTACGCAGTATCGTAGAAGGACTTTCTTCAGATCTTATTACGAAAGTAATGGGAATTGTAAATGGAACGACAAATTTTATTTTGACGAAAATGTCAGACGAAGGGAGAGCATATAACGACGTGTTAAAAGAAGCCCAACAACTTGGATTTGCAGAAGCAGATCCAACATCAGACGTAGAAGGTTTAGATGCAGCAAGAAAAATGACGATTTTAGCTACTCTCGGTTTCTCTACAAATGTAGAGCTTGGAGATGTGAAAGTAAAAGGGATTACCTCTATTACAGAGGAAGATATTGAATACAGTAAGAGCTTAGGTTATACAATTAAATTAATCGGTCTTGCAAAACGAGATGGTGAAAAATTGGAGGTTACAGTTGAACCAACTTTACTTCCAAATACACATCCTCTTGCGGCAGTACAAAATGAATATAACGCTGTGTATGTGTACGGTGAAGCAGTTGGAGAAACGATGTTTTATGGACCAGGCGCAGGAAGTTTACCGACAGCGACAGCTGTTGTTTCGGATTTAGTTGCTGTAATGCAAAATATTAGATTAGGGGTAACAGGAAATAGTGCTGTAGTCCCACAATATCAAAAAGTATTAAAAGAGCCAGACGAAATTGTCGTGAAAAAGTTTTTAAGACTGCATGTAAAAGACGAAATTGGTGTATTTGCAAAAATTACTTCATTGTTCTCTGAGCGTGGCGTTAGCTTTGAAAAGATTATTCAAATGCCACTTGAAGAGAAAGGAAAGGCTGAAATTGTAATTGTAACGCATCGTGCGTCTCTTGCTGATTATGATTATATTCTACATACGTTGCAAGGGTATGAAGAAATCGATTGTTTGAAAGCGAACTATCGAATTGAAGGGGATGCTAAGTAGTATCTCTTATCATAAAACAGAAAGAGCCTATTAAGCAGCTTGCTTAATAGGCTCTTTTCTATTTAAAATCTGCGTACCAACTTGAATAAATGCTTGGATAATCCAGCCTGTTGTAAAGGATAAGATGATTGTTCCAAAATAGATAGGTCCATCTAATAAAAA
Source organism: Bacillus cereus group sp. BceL220 (assembly GCF_051776965.1). Classification (NCBI taxonomy): domain Bacteria; kingdom Bacillati; phylum Bacillota; class Bacilli; order Caryophanales; family Bacillaceae; genus Bacillus; species Bacillus cereus group sp. BceL220. The sequence continues at coordinate 103,486 of NZ_JBPWBC010000003.1, forward strand.
GCTTAACGTTAAAAATAAAAAGGCTAATGAAATCTCTGTTCTTCTAAACGTCCATTTTTTCTTTTCAGCAACCGTTAAAACGAAAGCTTCTTGAGGCGCTGCGCAAAGGTTTGTAGAGACGTAAAGACCAATTCCAGCTCCAACGAATAGATTTCCGCAAATAAGTGTTATATATTTTGGAAGAGAGCGGATAGCATCCATAATAGTTGTAATGGAACCAATCCAATCAACAAAAAGAGAAATAAGAACCATCGTTACAATTGTACCGATTGTAATTTGTTTTTTATTCCAAAAGAGTACGATAAGTGTAAAGGCAAAGTTAATCATGAAAATCCAAAAACCAATGCTTATCCCAAAATTTTGATATAGTGCAATAAAGAAGGAATCATAAGGACTAAGTCCAAAGGAAGTAATTGTTGTCATCATATTAATACCGATGGCAAGAATGAGTAAACCGCCAATGAAAAATATATATTCTAATTTGAATCGAAGCATAGTTGTATATCCTTTCTAAATGTATTTGCTAGGAAAGGATATATTGTGGAAAGCTTACCAGGTCAAGGGAGAATTTTTGTGAGAAGGGGAAAATGAGATGACAAATATAAGAAAGATTGCTGAACTTGCTGGAGTATCTGTTTCAACTGTTTCACGTGTACTAAATAATCATCCGTACGTAAATGAACAGAAACGAAAAGAAATTTTAGCAATTATAGAAGAATTAAATTACACGCAAAACGTGAATGCAATTCATTTAGTGAAAGGAAAAACGAATGTAATTGGCGTTTTATTGCCACACGTAAATGATCAATATTATAGTGCTATTATCGAGGGGATATCAAAAGAAACAGCAAAGAATAATTATAATATGATGCTTTGCCAGACAAATTATAGCGAAGAAAGAGAACTAGAAATTTTAAATATGTTAAAAATGAAAAAGCTTGATGGGGTTATTATTTGTTCTCGGACAAATAGTAAGGAGAAGCTTGAAGAATATACGAAATTCGGCCCGATTGTTATGTGTGAAGAAATAGATTCGAAGTATATTTCAAGTGTCCATATCGATTACTACAAAGTATTTTCGCGTGGGATGAAAAGCTTAATAGATGCCGGTCATACACGTATTGGATATTGTATTGGAAGAAGTAATAGCGTTAATAGCCAAAGACGAAAGAAGGCGTACGAAGATTCGCTTCAACAGAGTATCGTAACATCGTTAGAGACCTGGAAATTTGAGGGATGTTTTACAGTGGAAGATGGACGCAATGTAATTAGAGAATGGGCTCATATGTCAGTAAAACCGACGGCGTTCCTTGTATCTTGTAACCATATTGCAGCGGGGATGGTTACAGAAGCAAAAAAACAAGGAGTTCGTATTCCAGAGGATATTACGATTATCGGGTGTGATGATCAAGAGGTGGCAGATATATTGGGTATAACGACGATTTCGCATTCTAGTAAAAACGTTGGAGTGAAAGCGTTTGAATTATTATATGAAAAGATTAATGAAGAGAAATTAGATGTGAAGCATATAGAGTTATTACCAGAGTTAGTAGATAGAGAAACGACATAATTGAGAAGGTGTGAAAATCGCTTTTCAAAATTTCGTTTGGTATAATTATGGACAATCTATGAGGGCTAAAAGGGGTTTTGATATGAGATCAAAAGTAGTAAAAGTAATTCTACTCATTACAATTGCATCTTTTTGTTTATTTGCACATGGCTTTGTTTCAGGTGTAAATGATGTATTAAATCCGAAAGCTTCAAATTTAATTAAAAAGACCGATGTAGTGGCAAAAGAGAAAAAGAAAACGGGAACGTTACAAATCGTTAGTTTAGGTGATTCATTAACGCGTGGCGTTGGTGATAAAGAAGGAATTGGCTATGTTGGGCGAATGAAAGAGGATTTACAAAAAGATTATAAGCAAAAAATTGCATTAACAAATTTAGCAGTTAGTGGTGCAAAAATGCCCGATTTATTAAAACAAATTGAGAGTAGTGGCGCTCAATATTCAATTAAGCAAGCAGATGTAATCGTGTTAACGATTGGCGGGAATGATTTGTTCCCAGGCTGGGAATCGCTCGGGAAAATAGATTTAGAGACGTATCGTCCTGATACAGAAACGTTTCAAAATGAAGCAAAGAAAATTATAGAAGAAATTCGTAAATTAAATGCAAATAGTCCGATTTTTTGGCTTGGTTTATACAATCCTTTTGAAGATGTAGAAGATTTAAAAGGGTCTTCAAACATTGTTGTGGACTGGAATGCATCTTTAGAGAAGTTAGCGCTAAACGATAAAAATGTGTATATTACACCGACATTTGATTTATTCCAAAACCGCGGGAAAGATTTATTATACTCTGATCATTTTCATCCGAATGAAGTAGGTTATACGTATATGGCAGAACGTTTAGTTCAAAATGTTGTAAGTAAATTAAAACTAGAACAAGGAGGGGTAAAATGACGACGATACTTTCCGTACGAGACTTGAAGAAGGTAATTGGAAACAAGACTCTTGTAGAGAATATTTCCTTTGATGTAAAGCAAGGAGAAGTGTTCGGGTTCCTAGGACCAAACGGTGCTGGAAAGACGACTACCATTCGAATGTTAGTCGGATTGATTAAGGCGACAGAAGGTAAGATTTCTATCGGTGGTTATTCGATTAAGGAAAATTTCAGAGAAGCGATGCGTCAAATTGGGAGTATCGTTGAAAACCCAGAGTTGTATACATATTTAACAGGATGGGAAAATTTAAAGCAATTTGCTCGTATGTTAGGTGATATATCAGATGAACGTATTATTGAAATTGCTGAAATGGTTCATTTAGATGAAAGAATTCATGACAAGGTAAAAACGTACTCACTTGGTATGAAACAACGCCTTGGAATTGCACAGGCGCTCCTTGGGAATCCTAAATTGCTTATATTAGATGAGCCAACGAATGGTTTAGATCCAGCAGGGATTAGAGAACTTAGGGAATTTATACATAAGCTTGTGAAAGAAGAAAATATGAGCGTGTTTATTTCAAGTCACTTGCTAAGTGAAGTGCAAATGATATGCGATCGCGTTGCTATTATTCATAAAGGAAAGATGATAACAGTTGCCAAGGTTGAAGAATTAATTAAAACAGCAAGTGATCGTGTAGAATGGATTGTTACACCAATTTCTAAGGCGAAAGATATGCTAGAAGCGGCCGAGGAAATAAGAGAAGTGAGTGTAAAAGGCGAGCGATTACTATGCCGCATGGATATTGCATCTATAAGTAGTTGGAATAAAAAATTTGTAGAAAATGAAATAGATGTACATAGCGTTAAGGAGCTTGTATTTACGCTAGAAGATTTATTTATTGAACTCACAAGGGGTGAGCAGCATGCGTGAATTTACGAATCTAGTTTTAAATGAATCAGAAAAGATTTACCGTAAGAAACGTATTTTTGTTGTCATGCTTATTTTAGCAATCTTGATCCCGCTTTTTGTGTACGCGCAGTATCGTGAAATAGAAACGACACAAAAAAGACTCGGTACAACTGATTGGAAGGTTTCATTGCAACAGCAAATTGTTGATTCTCAGAACCGGTTGAACAATTCTAGGTTGCCAGAAGAATGGCGTGATTGGTTAAAGGTAAGAGTTGAGCAACAACAATATTATTTAGATCATGATATTAACCCGATGGCACCGGGTGCACCGACTTTTGTCAGAGCATTTATTGAACAAGGAATTACATTGTTTATTCCGCTTCTCGTAATGATTGTCGCTATTGATATCGTTTCAGGAGAACGAAGTGATGGGACAATGAAGATGTTACTTACGCGGCCGATTCGGCGCTGGAAAATACTCCTTAGTAAATACGTGACGATGTTATTTTTCATTTCGCTCATACTGTTTCTTGTAGGTTTGTTTGCTTACATATTATCAGGGCTTGTATTTGGATACTCGGGATGGAATTTACCTGTTTTAACAGGATTCGTCATTGATAAGGAAACGTTAAATACGAACTTTGTGCATCTGATTCCGCAGTGGCAATACATCTTAATGGCGTATGGACTAGCCTGGTTTGTTGCTATCGTTGTCGGAACTATATCATTTATGGTCTCTGTTTTAATTCGTAATACACCAGCTGGTATGGGCGTTATGCTAGCTGCATTAATTGCAGGCGGTATCTTAAGCTCGTTCGCAACATCTTGGGAAGGTGCGAAATATATTTTTAGCGTGAATTTATCATTAACGGATTATTTATCAGGAAAATTACCTGCATTACAAGGCTTATCAATGGGATTTTCTTTGATGAATTTAACTGTTTGGGCAGTTGTTTCCCTTATTATTTCGTTCTTAGTATTTACAAAACAGGATATGTTGAATTAATTAGACAGGAAGTGACAGTATGGAAAATGTTTTAAAGAATGATTGGGGACCATTATTGGCACCAGAATTTGAGAAAGAGTATTATCGTACTCTATCCAGTTTTTTGACAGAAGAGTACAGCACGCATGTTGTTTATCCGAAGGTAGAAGATATTTTTAACGCTCTTCAGTATACAAGTTATGAAAATACAAAGGTTGTTATTTTAGGACAAGATCCATATCATGGACCGAATCAAGCGCATGGTTTAAGTTTTTCTGTACAACCTGATGTTAAAACACCACCATCATTGTTAAATATGTATAAAGAACTTCGAGATGAATATGGTTATGAAATCCCGAATAACGGTTATTTAGTAAAATGGGCAGAACAAGGAGTATTACTACTAAATACCGTATTGACAGTTCGTCAAGGCGAAGCAAATTCTCATAAGGGAAAAGGATGGGAGCACTTCACAGATCGTGTGATTGAACTGTTGAACGAACGTGAAAAGCCAGTTATTTTCATATTGTGGGGGCGCCATGCGCAGGCGAAGAAGAAGTTAATTACGAATCCGAATCATCATATTATCGAATCTGTACATCCAAGCCCATTATCGGCAAGACGTGGTTTCTTTGGTAGTAAGCCATACTCTAAAGTAAATACGATTTTAGCTAATATGGGAGAAAGAGAAATTGATTGGGAAATTCCAAATTTATAAATAGAAAAGGTAGTTAACAGTCGTTAACTACCTTTTTATTATTGTTGTTCGTTCTTTAATTTTGCATCTAGTACAAAAGTACCAAATGGGATAACTGATGAAACAAATGCTCCAAGTGCCCATAAAATTGATTTACGGTGTACGATTGTTACTTGAATTACTGCAAAGATGAATAGAATAAACAGAACACCATGAGCCATGCCTGTAATTTTAACAGCTGTTGCAAATCCTGCGAAATATTTCAATGGCATTGCTACAAATAATAGTAATAGGAAAGAAATACCCTCAACTAGTCCAATTGCTCTTAATCGTCCGATTGGTGTAGATAACATAAAGTAGCCTCCTTTAACGTATGCTTGTATATAGTAAATTTGTATTCTTTTTCAAAATAAAATAGTCTATTTTGTTTCATTATATACAAAAAGAAAGTTTACACTACGAGAATAGTGCAAAGTTCAAAATATAGTCACAAAAGCATGAGAATTTAAATAAAAACCTATTTGAAGTATTTGACTTCAAATAGGTTTTGTGAATGAAAATATTAAACAAGTACATCCGTTTTTAAAACGAATTTCTCTACAACTTTTGCGACACCATCATTCATATTTGTATCTGTTACGTAGTTTGCAATTTCTTTAATATCATCAGGTGCATTGCCCATTGCAACACCAAGACCAGCAAATTCAATCATTGCTTGGTCGTTATAACTATCGCCCATTGCGATAACTTCTTCACGCTTAATGCCAAGCTTTTGAATCAGTTTGTTTAAGCTCGTTCCTTTTGTAACACCGGCTTCAGTAAATTCTAAGAAGAATGGTTTCGAACGCATCACGCTTAATTGGCCTTCTAGTTGTTGTTGAAGTTTCTTTTCAACTTCAACAAGGCGTTCAGCTTCTTTATTCATTAATACTTTTACTACAGGCTCTTTAACTGCGGCTTTAAAGTCATCTACTACAACAATTGGCATACCAGTAATATCGCCCTCAATTTCAGTATAAGGATTATTTTCTTCCGTTACGATATCATCGCCCATATAAGTATGAATCCATACATCTTCAGTTTTACTAATTTCAAATAGGTTGTGAACGATTTCAGGAGATAGTGTACTACTAAAGATTTCTTCGTTTGTTTTACAGTTAATAATTTTTGCGCCATTAAAAGATAGAATGAAACTGCCGTATTCTTCTAAGCGAAGTTCTTTGGCTACATTGCGCATACCAAACGTTGGACGTCCAGAAGCAAGTACAACCTTTACCCCTTGCTCTTGTGCAGTCATTAACGCTTCTTTCGTACGAGGTGAAATAGTATGGTCATCACGTAATAAAGTATCATCTAAATCTAAAACAATCATTTTATAAGTCATATAGAAAATTCCTTTCTTTAATTGAAATCAAAATACATGTTCATGAAGATGTTGAGGAATAATAGTAAGACATCAAACCTCTTTGAAAAGAAGTAGATAAATCATTATGAGTGTGTTGCTCATAATATCGGTTAATAATCATTGGGGATGGATAAAACCCCAATGATTCAAGTTTGATTTTATCGTAACAACTCTAAAGGTAGAGTGCAATAATGGAAGTTTTCCAATTTACGATATTTGTTTTGCTGTGGAACGAGAAAATAGTATTTCTAGCAAAATGGCCATTACAGATCCAAGAACGAGACCGTTACTTAAAAACGATGCTAGAAATGGTGGAAGTGTGGAATATGCTCCTGCTGGAACAAACATAACTCCGACTCCTGTGAAGATTGAAAGACCGGCTACTTTAAATAATTGTTCTTTATCCTGGACAGTTTCGTATTCTCGAAAGGCGAGGCCAATCATGCTTGCGAATACAGGATAAATAGCGGCATAACCAACTGCAACAGGGATTGCTGCAAAGAATGAAGTAATCTTTGGGAATATACTAACGACAATAATAAAGCTTGACCCTAATATAAAAGGGAGACGTTTATAAATATTAGTCGTTGCAATAAAACCTGCTGATCCAGAAATAGCGACAGGTCCAATAGCTGAAAACAGGCCGCCTAGCAATTGGTTGATTCCTGTTATAATGCCGGCTTGTTTAAAACGATCTGATGCAGCATTTTCTTCATATTTAGAGACAACCTTTTGTACAACGCGAATACTTGCTAACATATTTGTTAGAAGTAAGAGTGTAACAAATATGACCGTAATTACCATGTTCCATTCAACACGAGGCATGCCGAAAACAAATAAGGACGGAAAACGAATTATGTCTGTCACTGGTGTTATTGGATTAGATAATCCGAAGCATGCGAATAATATCCAGCCGCATATGATACTGAAAAGAACGGAATATTGTCCAATAATAGGTAGCTTCATGATGAAAAAGGATAGTAAAATAACAATGAGTGAAAGAATAAATACATTAGGTTGTACTTCTGTATGTTTTCCATCAAGGCCAAACATTCCCTTTAAGAAGGAGCCACTGAGTTGCGCGACAAGAAGAAATAAATACGTTCCAATGACTGTCGGTGTAAAATAGCGAACGAGTTTATCAATAAGTCCAAAAACGCTAAGAATAATACAAATAATACCGCTTAATAAGAAAGCATATTGAAGAACTTTAAGTGTCTCATTGCTTGATCCAAATAATACGACGCCTAAACTTGCGTAAAGGGAGAAAATTCCCCACCAAAGGCCAGCAGGACCTTCTTGAATAGGAAGTTTATGCCCAAATATAGCTTGCAAGAGACCAGCAAAGCCTAGAACAAATAATGTTCTTTGTACGAATGCAATGGCTTCAGCGCCATCAAGACCGTAACTAGTTGCGACACTAATTGGTACAATAAGGCTTCCAGCTAAAATAAATAGTGCCCATTGTAAGGCGGAAAGAAATGTCTTCATTATATCAACCTCTTTCATAGATTCCGTATCTAGTATATACGTATTTTATTTCCACTGGCAAAGATTGTAGATAGAGAAAAGAGTTGAAACACGGTATGAATGCACGTAAGCAATTATGGATAGCAGTTATATGTATGACTTTTGTTGTAATTCTAGGAACGATAGGATTTATGACAATTGAAGAGATTAGTTTGTTTCAAGCATTTTGGATGACGATGATTACTGTATTGACTGTTGGATACGGAGATGCCGTTCCTGTAACGCAAGCAGGGAAAGTATTTGCGCTCCTTATTATTCCTGTTGGTGTAGGTATTGTTACGTATGCAATTGGGGTAGTGGCAGCTATGATTATTGAAGGGAATTTATTTCATGCAGTACGGAGGAAGAAGATGGATAAACAAATAGCGCAGTTGAAAAATCATATTATAGTATGTGGTTGCGGTAGAGTGGGGCTTCAAGTTGTACATGAATTGCAAGAAAAGAACATTCCATTTGTCGTTGTTGATAAAGATGAAAGTATATTGGAGCAGGAAAAGCTTTTATTTGTACATGGAGATGCAACGGAAGATCAAGTATTACATAATGCCGGAATTTTAAAAGCAGCTGGTTTAGTTGCTATTGTTGCAAATGATGCCGAAAATGTATTTATTACATTAACAGCAAGAGGATTAAACGATACGATTAAAATTGTGGCGAGATCTGAAAAGCCAGAAACTGAAGAGAAATTAAGGCGTGCTGGTGCAAATAAGGTTATTAATCCATCTAGTATGGCAGGTATTCATATAGCAAAAGGTATTGCAAATCCATTAACCGTTCATTATATTGATACAGTGTTGTATGGAGTAGAACAGTCATTTGTCATTGAAGAAATTCTAGTTGGCAAAGATTCAATACTAGTCGGTAAATCGTTACTAGAGAGTAATGTAAGGAATCAGTTTGATGTAACGATATTAGCGATTTCAAGAAATGGTAATATTATACATAATCCAACAGGGCAGGAAAAATTACAAGAACATGATATGATAATAGTATTTGGTTCAGTAGAGAAACTGGGACAATTTGAGAAAGAATTACAAAGTACGAGGTGATAAGGAATGCAAATATCTAGTGACAAGATTTTAAATAAAATGGCGAATGAAATTGCGAAGGCAAAAAGTAGCGAAGGACAAAAGTCAAAAGAACATTTATTAGTTGTGCGTGCTTTATGCGATTTACTATTAGATGAACAGGTTGAATCTTCTACGTATAGGGAGCCGCAAATTCAATCGCAAGTAATTGGATCACAGCCTATAACAACAGTTCAACCAGTTATACCAGTTTCTGGAGAACCTGTGTATATAAAAGAAGAAGGTGCAAATGGTAATTCTTTATTTGATTTTTAAGAATTAAATCGTTTGGCTTATATGAAAAAATTGCTTATGATAAAGGTAAAAAAGGGGAATTAAGATGAAAATTTTCTTTTTACTAGGTTGTATTGCAGCGGGGCTATCTGTTGCGTTAGGGGCCTTTGGAGCACACGGTTTAGAAAATAAAATTTCTGCGAAAATGTTAGAAGTTTGGAAAACAGGCGTTACATATCAGATGTTTCATGCAGGTGGATTATTCGTAGTTGCTTTATTGATGGATAAGGTTCAATCATCACTTTTAACTACTGCTGGTTGGCTAATGGTAGCTGGGATTATTATGTTCTCAGGTAGTTTGTATGCATTAAGTACGACAGGCATTAAGTTCTTTGGCCCAATTACACCTCTTGGTGGTGTAGCGTTTATTGTGGCGTGGATTCTAGTAGGGACTGCAGTTGTAAAAGGATTATAAAAAACAAAAGCTGGCATTTGCCAGCTTTTTTTATGGTCTTGGAGTATAAGTTGCTTGTTGACTAGGTAAATACGTAATTTCTTCTGGAAATTCTACGTAATCTAAGTAGATCATTAATAGTAAATAGCGTTTTCCTGATTGCGGTTCACTAATAACGATATGGTCACGGCCGGCTGCTTCAATAATACCTGTATAAGATTGTGTACCAAGGGAACTGCCACGTTCATAAGTCATTACAACTGTAGCTTGCTTACCTTTGTTTAAACGAAGGATATTTTCAATATAGGATTGCTCTAGAGGTAACATGCCTTGAGAAATTGCATATTGAGCTTGCGCAGCTTGAGCTGTTTGTTGTTGCATTGCTTGCTGTTGTTGTTGAGTCATTTGTTGTGGTTGGACATAAGTTCCAGATGGTTGATAAAAACCTGTTCCATAGTACGGATTTTGTTGCTGTGCCATTCAAAAATCCCTCCTCATTTTCATCTCTTAATATACGCTAGGACAGTCTTCACCAGATGGTTGGAAGAAGCAGTGCTTTTTGAAGCGACCAGAGTTTTGTTGGTTATACCAAGTTGGTGGACAAGGACCTTCAGGTCTAAAGAACCATAAGGCAAAGTTAGCGGGCCAAAAACGTTGTCCTTGAATAGTTCGCCTTGCTAAGGCGATATCTTGTTCACGGGCTCTTTGATAAAAATATCCTTTTTGTGTTGCCTCAAAACCACCAGGATTTTGATACACCATTTGACGTAAATTACGAATACTTTTAAAGTCTAAACAATTTCCGCGGACACGATTTACCCCAACGTTTCCGACCATTAACATTCCTTGTTGCCCTTCTCCTTCGGCTTCAGCACGCATCAGTCTAGCTAACAACTTTACATCTGCTTCGTTATAAGCAATAACACCCATTATGTGTCACCTCTCTTTTTGTAATACCTTTTGGAAAGAGGTTTATTTCTAGATGAAGTGTGGAACAATTACTAGTTCATACGTATGAGAAAAAGGACTCAGATATGACAACCAAACGAAGTTTTACATTGAGAGAGGAAAATAAAAAAAGCTAGCGTGAGCTAGCTTTTCATCATTAAAATACTTTAGACCATAAGTTTGAGAAGAAATCTCCAATAGAGCGCATTGTTAGCACAAACCAATTTGCTTTTTCAACTTCCTCTGTTGTTTTTGCAGTAACTTTCATACTTTTACTACCGTCTAAGAAACCATATTTATCAGTTGATTCTAAAGTAATTGAGCCTACTTTAGCATCTTTCTTAACAGGAGCAACTAAATGTCCATCTTCAGCAAGAGATTTATCTAATTCAGTCCCAATTTTATAAGGATCTTTGCTACCTTTTTTCGCAATTACTGTTATTTCTTTTTCAGGTGCAACCGTTACTTGATCTTCTTTCCCTTTTACTACAGAGATTGTGTTGTTTTTATCAACCTTGAGCTTTTGTTTTTCGAAGTTATTAAATCCATATTCGATTAATTCACGAGATTCTGTGAAGCGCTCGTCCATTGATTTCGTTTTAATAATAACCGAGATAAGACGTAAATCACCGCGTTTCGCAGTAATAGTAAATCCATATCCAGCTGTATCAGAACTTCCTGTTTTTAAACCATCAGTACCTTCATAAGCGAAGGCAGCTCCTGGTAACATCCAGTTCCAGTTTTCCATACGAATTGGTTTTGGATGATTGTCTGGGAAGTTTCTAAATCTTTGTTTTGTATCCTCTAGCATTTCTGGATACTTTGTAATCATTACTTTTGAAAGTATACCCATATCGCGAGCTGACATAGAGTTTTCTGCATTTGGATCAGTACCCTCGGGATGTTTCCCTTTTAAGTCAGCGTTATTTAAACCAGTAGCGTTTACAAATTTATATTTCTTTAACCCTAGTTTTTTTGCATGTTCATTTGCAAGATTTAAGAAGTTTTTCTCACTTCCTGCAAGTAGCTCTGCTAAAGCAATACTAGACCCGTTTGCAGAGAAGATAACAATAGAATGATATAATTCTTTTACAGTATATTGACGTCCTTTCTCAAATGGTACGTTAGAGAATTCATTATTACGTGAGACTTCATAAGCGTAATCGGAAATATTTACTTTCGTATCCCAAGTAATTTTCCCTTCTTTAATTGCTTCTAAAACAGCGTAAACAACAATTAATTTTGACATACTAGCAATAGCTAGCAGTTCGTCTGGGTTTTGTTCATGCAGTATTTTCCCTGTATCTGCATCAAATAGAAGTGCAGCAGCAGCTTCTATTTGTATTTTTTCTTCCGCATGGGATGTTGTTACTCCTAAGGAAGAAATTGACAATAGAAGTGCTAGTAAAATAGACAAGATTTTCTTCATATAAATTATCACCTTCGCATCGTTATTAGCATATAGCTCGTACCATTTTAGCATGAATTTGGATATAGAAAAGTTACAATTTTGTAAGGGATTTGTCGGTTTTTGTTCGAATTTGCGGGAAAAAGGATTTTTTTGAGGAGAAATATAGAGGGAAATAAAAAAAGGAACGAATTTCGTCCCTTTTTCAATATTATATGTATAAAAATTTCTCTACTTTTTCGTCTGGTAAGATGTTTCCAACGAAGAATGTTCCGAATTCACCATAACGAGCACTTACTTCATCAAATCGCATTTCATATATAAGTTTCTTAAATTGAAGAACATCGTCAGCGAATAATGTTACGCCCCACTCGAAATCATCGAATCCAACAGATCCTGAAATAACTTGGCGTACTTTCCCTGCGTATTGGCGACCAATCTTGCTGTGACTGTACATCATTTTTTTACGCTCTTCCATAGGAAGCATGTACCAGTTGTCATCACCTTGGCGACGCTTATCCATTGGATAGAAGCAAATATGATTTGCTTTCGGTAATTCAGGATATAAGCGAGCTAAAATTTGTGGATTTTGATATGGATCTTCATCAGCTGGAAGGTAGTTGCTTAGTTCAACAACAGATACGTAAGAATATGCAGGAACCATATATTCAGCTAATGTTGTTTTATTCAATTCTGTCTCAATTTCATTTAACTCTTCCATTGTTGGACGTAAAATCATAAGCATAATATCAGCTTTTTGACCAACAACTGTATACATTGCGTGACTACCTTTTTTCGCAGTAGCTACTTCGTTCCATTTTTCAACGACATTTAAAAATTCAGACACTGCTTGTCCGCGTTCGTCGCTAGATAATGTTTTCCATGCAGCCCAATCAATAGAACGTAAATCATGTAAACAATACCAGCCATCTAACGTTGTTGTTGCTTCACTCATTCTATTCACCTCAGTTAATGATAGTTTTACACGTTAACTATAGCATATATAGTTTTAAAATCATCTATATAAAACCTTGGCGCATAAAATTGTCACATTTAAGTGTTTAAGCGAGGTGAATTTAACGGCTGAATTTTATGAAAATATAATCATTTTTATTTTATCTATTTTTTGGGAGCTATAAGTTTAAAATATAGAAGAAAAGCAGTATTCTTAAAGATAGAGTTTTTTAACATATGTAGGAGGGTTTATTCGTGAGCAACTTATTTACAACAGTAAAAGAAAAAGTTCAAGGAAAAGGCATTTCTATCGTACTTCCTGAAGGAACTGATGAAAGAATTTTAGGCGCTGCAGAGCGTTTAGCAAAAGAAGAGTTAGTAAAACCAATCTTAGTTGGTAATAAGGAAGAAATTGGCGCAAAAGCTGCTAGCATGAATTTAACATTAGCAGGCGTTGATATTTACGACCCAGCTACATACGAAGAAATGGATGCAATGGTAGCATCTTTCGTTGAACGCCGTAAAGGTAAAGCAACTGAAGAAGACGCTCGCAAAATCCTTAAAGACGAAAACTACTTCGGTACAATGCTTGTATACATGGGCAAAGCACACGGTTTAGTAAGTGGTGCAGCTCACTCTACAGCTGATACAGTTCGTCCGGCACTTCAAATTATTAAAACAAAACCAGGCGTTACAAAAACTTCTGGCGTATTCATCATGGTACGTGAAGAAGAGAAATATGTATTCGCTGATTGCGCAATTAACATTGCACCAAACAGCCAAGATTTAGCTGAAATCGGTATCGAAAGTGCGAAAACTGCTGAGTTATTCGGCATTGATCCACGTGTTGCTATGTTAAGCTTCTCTACAAAAGGTTCTGCGAAATCTCCAGAAACAGAAAAAGTTGTAGAAGCAACTCGCATTGCAAAAGAAATGGCTCCTGAGTTAACTTTAGATGGAGAATTCCAATTCGATGCTGCATTCGTACCATCTGTAGCTGAGAAAAAAGCTCCAGGTTCTACAATTAAAGGTGATGCTAACGTATTCGTATTCCCAAGCTTAGAAGCTGGTAATATCGGCTACAAAATCGCTCAACGTTTAGGTAACTTCGAAGCAGTAGGACCAATCTTACAAGGTTTAAACATGCCTGTAAATGACCTGTCTCGTGGATGTAACGAAGAAGAAGTGTACAAGTTAGCTTTAATTACAGCAGCTCAAGCACTTTAATTCTAAAATGAATTAGTATGGAAAATGACCACCCTTAGGGTGGTCATTTTTATTTTTCTAAGCCAAGTGCTTTATTATTACGATCAATAATACGTTGTAAATTCGTCTCATATAAAGGAATCTCATCTATTGTTAATTGAGATGGTGTTAACTTTGGAGCGAATTGCTGCAATGTTTTTAAAAGACGCATCATTAAATCTTGTACTGTAATGGTTTCGCCAAGTAATTCTGAGAGTGAGGCCATCGTACTTGGTACAATTTCAGGGTACGTAAAGCGTGTTTCTTTTCCTTGAATTGCTAGGTTGTAGAAATCACGAACGAGTGCGGCACGCTCAGAGCCACTTCCGGTAGCACAGAGATAAATTTGGACAGCGACACCGCCGCGAATACGACGTTGTGAAATACCAGCGAATTTTTGATCGCGAATACTTAAGTCATAACTACCAGGACAGTAAGAGCCAACAATTTCTTTTGCCTCGATAGTAACGTTGTAATCCTTTAACATCTCCTTAATTAAATGCCACATCGTATCGTATCCAAGATCAATATCGATACCTTTTTCTGTTTCTTGGAATAAAAGTGATACGTTTAAAACACCTTCATCAAGCACGACTGCAAGCCCGCCAGAATTACGAACAATAACATTGAAGTTGTGTTGTTTTAAAAAAGAAATACCTTCTTCTAAATGCGGAAGGCGTGAATCTTGAATGCCAAGGACAATTGTATTGTGATGAACCCAAGAACGCATTGTTGCGGCTGACTTGCCATTTCCAATGCTTGTGCATAATGTGTCATCCATTGCGAATGACTGAAGTGCGTGGAATGTTGGTCCCAAACTAGACTGATCTACAATGCGCCACTCTGGCTGAGATAAAATGGAACGGGAATTGCTCATATAACTAACCCCTTATCTTTAAAATGACAATCTCTATTATAGCAAAAAATGAAGAATGGAGTTTTCTCACATATAAAGGGGGAGCTTAAAGGTGAAATAATAAAAAGGATGCATTACATGCATCCTTTTTATTCTGCAATTTTTTCTAAATTACCGTTTCGGTCCATTCGGAAAGATGTTTGAGAACGTTCTTCGTCATCCATGACTGCCAATTTACGAGCTCGGTTCATAATGTTCATAAGTGTTTCGTAATCTTCTTGTACAGTATGAGATTGCTTTTCTAACTTTTCTAGTTTCTTTTCTAGTTCCTCATTCCGAAGGATTTGTGCTTTAATTTCTTGTTTCAATCTCGTATTCTCGTTTTCAAGAGCTGTCACTTTTATATTTGAAGATCCGACTGTTTGTAAAAAATAAATAACATCTTGCATTGTCATAGAGCTTCTTGCAGCAGGAGCAGTAGATTCTTGATATGGAATAGCTTCTTTATATTGTACGATTGATTCCTCTTGTACTAATTCTTCATAATCAGTTATCGAATCTGAAGCTGGTGGTGTATAAAGTAAACGTTTTTTCGCTTGTTCACCGCTTGCAGCACGCATTTTATCTTTACGATGTTTTTTTGCTAGTTGAAGAGCTTGTTCATAGCTATAGCGAACGACAGCATTCCAGCGGAAACCACAAGCAGCAGATGTACGATTTAACTGATCTCCTACTTCCTCAAATGCATTTAATTGCGTACTTCCTTCTCGAACATGACGAAGTACCGTTTCAGCAAGTAATAAATCATCCTCATCTGTCCAAGCATCTTGTCTTACTTTCATAGATTCAACTCCCTTTCTTTTTATGAACTTCCTATTTTTATAATGGGCAAAAAAATAAACTTTTATACAAAGCTTTTAAAAATATGGTAGATTTCGATGAAAGGTAAAAATTTTCCCATGAATGGTGAGCGCTTCTGTAGGAGAGCATATAAATATGTAGCATTATGTAGAGAATAGGCTTTGTAGGGAAACTTGCAACGAGCTTCAAAGAGCGGTAAAATACCATTTAGTGTTTATTTTTAAACGAACTTGAGAAAAGTTTAAAATAGAGGAAGTGTTATATAATGGGAAACGAATTTCGCGTGTGCGATGACTGTCAGGCAACGAACGTTAAAACGTTAGTTCCGAAGTTAAAAAAAGTAGATTCATGTGCAACGATTGAAGTTGGATGTCAGTCTTACTGTGGTCCTGGTCGTAAAAAATCATTCGCATTTGTAAATAACCGTCCAGTTGCGGCTCCAACAGAAGATGAGTTAATCGTAAAAATTGAAGCAAAGTTAAATAAGTAAGAAAAAGAAGAGTGAAAAGATTACTCTTCTTTTTTTATGCCCATAAGAGGAAAGATTTATTCTGCGAAAGTACTCTTGTGTGGACGAACGTTTTCTAAAGGATGGATATAACTTTTGTATTAAAGTTCCAATTTATATAAATTTATATTTCAAAATAATGGTTGACAGTCTTTTAAAGCGATAGGTAGAATAGAAGTGTCTGATTCTGAGAATCATTATCAGGAAAATAACAATTCACCTAATTTTTTTATTACTATTTGAGAATAAATTTCATTTTAATAAATATATGTTGTTGGTTAGGATGGTTGAGGGATGGAAGCGAGCGCAAGCAGTATAGAACAGCAAGAAGAGAATGTTAAAGAGATTAAGAGCAGACCGCTCATCGCTTCTATTATTTTAGTAGCGGGTACAGTTTTGTTAGCTTTAAGCATGGCAGTTTCTATTTCTTTTGGGGCTGCAGATATTAGTTTAAAGACTGTATGGCAAGCTGTATTTCAGTTTGATGGATCTATTACACATCATAACGTAATTCAAGAGCTTCGCATGCCTAGAGCAATAGGGGGCGTAGTTGCAGGTGCCTTTTTAGCGGTATCAGGAGCAATTATGCAAGGCATGACGCGAAATCCACTTGCTTCACCATCGTTAATGGGAATTACAGATGGGGCTGTATTTGGAATTGCAATTATGTATGCATTTTTCCCTAATTCACCTTATTTAATGTTTGTTATCGCATCTTTTATTGGAGCTGCGTTTGGTGCAAGCATTGTATATGGAATTGGGTCTTCTTCACCAGGTGGATTAACACCTGTGAAATTAGCTTTAGCAGGTGCAGCTATTAGTGCTTTATTAGGGGCAATTTCATCTGGAATCGCATTGTATTTTAATCTTGCCCAAGAGGTGAGCATGTGGAATGCAGGCGGAGTTGCTGGAGTGAAATGGCAAAGTATTAATATGTTAGTGCCAATTGGCCTTGTTTGTCTTTTTATCGCAATTATGATGTCGAGATATATTACAATTTTGAGCTTCGGTGAAGAAATTGCAATTGGACTTGGTCAAAATACGACATTAATTAAATTTATCGGAACAGTACTTGTTCTTGTTTTAACGGGTTCCGCAGTTTCCATGGCAGGATCAGTAGGGTTTGTTGGTCTTGTAATCCCGCATATGACTCGTTTCCTTGTAGGCTCGGACTATAGATGGGTTATTCCATGTTCTGCGGTCTTAGGCGGGCTGTTAATTGAATGTGCAGATATGTTATCTCGCGTTATTAACCCGCCATTTGAAACGCCAATTGGAGCAATTACAGCGCTAATTGGGGTTCCATTCTTCCTCTACTTAGCACGTAATGAAGGGAGAGGAAAGATGTGAGGACGAGTGTCTTAACAAAAAAGAACATTTCTATATTAACGATTTTAGTAGGACTAATCGTTTCTATATTTCTTATTAGTTTAAATACAGGAACTTTTAAAATACCCCCAATGGACGTATTAAAGTCATTGGTTGGACTAGGGGCTGAAGATCAGTCTGTTATTTTATTTGAATTCCGTATGCCGCGTATGGTAATTGCTATACTAGTCGGATCTGCTTTAGCTATGTCAGGTGCGATTTTGCAAGGTTTATCACGAAATCCACTTGCTGATCCAGGTATTATAGGGATTAATGCTGGAGCGGGATTAACAGTTGTTATATTCGTCTACTTCTTCTTCGGGAAAGTAGGGACTGGTACATTTTTATCTGTATTCATTCTTCCATTTTTCGCACTAGTTGGAGCGATATTAGCAGCGGTAATTATTTATTTATTAGCATGGAAAGACGGCGTTTCATCGACTCGATTAATACTAGTCGGTATTGCCGTTGCAGCTGGATTTGGAGCTGTTAGTTTAATTTTCTCTATGAAGATGACATCTAACGATTTTCGTTTTGCTACGATTTGGCTGGCGGGAAGTCTGTGGGGTACAGATTGGAAATTCGTATTAAGTGTACTTCCATGGATGGTTATTTTCTTACCGCTTGCTATAAGTAAAGCACACATATTAAATGTAATGAACCTAGGCGATTCTACAGCAGTTGGCCTTGGTGTAAATGTAGAAAAAGAAAGACGTAAATTATTATTTATTGCAGTTTGTTTAGCGGGTGCATCTGTTGCTGTTGCCGGTGGAATTGGCTTTATCGGTTTAATGGCCCCGCATTTAGCAAGGCGCCTTGTTGGTGGCAAACATCAAATCATGTTGCCCACAGCTGCGCTAATAGGAACGTTTTTACTTTTATTCGCAGACGTAATTTCAAGAAGTGTACTAACAACTTCAGAAATACCAGTCGGTCTTGTTATTTCTGTAATTGGTGCACCGTATTTCATTTATTTACTTATGAGGACAAAATAAAGGGAGGCTTTTCGTATGGCAACTTTAGCGGTTGATGCGGTATCTGTTGGCTATAATGAAGGTTTAATTATTGATGGATTAACAGTTGAAATTCCGGAAGGGAAAATTACAACAATTATTGGGCCAAATGGTTGTGGGAAGTCCACATTATTAAAAACGGCGTCTCGTATTTTGAAGGCAAAACAAGGTACTGTTTATCTTGACGGAAAAGCAATTGAGAAACAGCCAACGAAAGAAATTGCAAAGAAAATGGCGATTTTACCACAAACTGCAGAAGTACCAACGGGTCTTACTGTATTTGAGCTTGTGTCATACGGAAGATTCCCTCATCAAAAAGGGTTTGGCACGTTGAAAGAAGAGGATTATCGCTACATTAACTGGGCACTTGAAGTGACAGGAATGAAAGAATTTACGAATCGTCCAGCAGAAGCGCTATCTGGTGGTCAACGTCAACGTGTTTGGATTGCAATGGCTCTTGCACAAGGAACAGAATTACTTGTATTGGATGAACCAACAACGTACTTAGATATGGCTCATCAATTAGAAGTATTAAACTTATTGAAAAAGTTAAATGAAGAAGAAGGTAGAACGATTGTTATGGTTATCCATGACTTAAACCACGCTTCTCGTTTCTCAGATCATATGATTGCATTAAAAGCAGGTAAGTTAATGAAACAAGGAACACCAGATGAAGTTATGACAAGTGAAACACTTCGTAACGTATTTGAGATTGAAGCTCAAATCGTTCCATGTCCAGTAAACTGTAAGCCAATTTGCTTAACATATGATTTAGCGATGATTAGTAATCAATTGCGTAAAAAAGCTTAAGTAGAACCCCCTCGTGAAGAGGGGGGACTTCTAATGGACGTTGAGCTTCTTATATAAGAATGGGAAGTTGAACGCCCGTTAGAATGGGGTATTAACAACAATTAATAAAAATATATTGATTAATTGTTATCTTCGTTTCTTATAGTTCATTGCAACTTATAAGATAAATACAGCTAGAAGGAGTGGGAACATGAAGAATTTTAAAATGGCACTATTAGCAATGGTATTAGTTGTGACTTCTGTACTATTTGCTGCTTGTTCTAACAAAGAAGAAGAAAAGAAAGCAGATGCAAAGACTGAAGAGCGCACTGTAAAACATGCAAAAGGGGAAATTAAAATTCCTGCAAACCCAAAGAAAATTGCTGACCTTAGTGGTTCAACAGAAGAATTATTAATTTTCGGTATGAAACCGGTTATTACTGCTAATACATCTCAAGAAAAAATTGATGCACATATTGAAAAGAAACTAAAAGACGTTAAACCAGTTGGTTCTGCTTGGGGCGATAAAATTAACATCGAAGCAGTAGCTGCTGCAAAACCAGATTTAATTCTTGTAAATAATCGTCAAGAAAAGATTTATGATCAATTATCTAAAATTGCACCAACAGTTATGTTAAACACTCCATTAGATCAATGGCGTCCAAAATTCGAAGAAGTAGGTCAAATCTTCGGTAAAGAAAAAGAAACAAAAGAATGGTTCAAAAAGTATGATGAAAAAGCAAGCAAATTACATGACAAAATCGTCGCTAAAACTGGTGAAGCAACATTCATGAAAATGGCTGCGTATCCAAATGCTTTCCGCGTATACGGTGACTACGGTTACGGTAGCGTAATCTTTAATGATTTAAAACTACCAGCAGTTAAAGGTACACCAACTGATAAACCACTAGTACAAGTACAAAAAGAAGCTTTAATCGATTACAACCCAGATTACTTATTCGTATTTACAACTGGTGACGGTTCTCAGCGCTTAAAAGAATTCCAAGAAGAATCAATTTGGAAAAACATGAACGCTGTTAAAAACAACCACGTATTCACAATTAAAAATGAAGACTTAAACAAAGGTTACTTCCCATTAGGGAAAGATATGATCTTAGACGAAGTTGCTGAATTCGTTTTAGGTAAATAATGTATAAAGGAAATCACTTTTACTTCGGTAAAGGTGATTTTTTCTTTTTATAAAGGTAATTAATACAGTCTTTCATTTCTTTCTGTTTCTCATTTCGTTTATAATATAAAGTAAGAATGTAGTAAAGAAAGGGGGATGTCGAAAAGTGGTATATTTAAACGACAAACTCAGCGAAACAAAAGTGTTTAAAGACCCAGTACATAAATATGTGCACGTGCGTGATCGTGTTATTTGGGATTTAATCGGAACGAAAGAATTTCAACGCTTGCGCCGTATTAAGCAGCTTGGAACGACATTTTTTACATTTCACGGTGCAGAGCATAGTCGCTTTACTCATTCGTTAGGTGTATACGAAATTATTCGTCGTATGATTGATGATGTGTTTGATGGCAGACCAAATTGGAATGCTGAAGATAGATTGTTATGTTTATGTGCGGCATTACTTCATGATGTCGGTCACGGCCCATTTTCTCACTCGTTTGAAAAAGTATTTTCATTAGATCATGAGAAATTTACGCAAAAGATTATTGTTGGCAATACGGAGATTAATGATGTATTAAGTCGTGTTGATAAGGAGTTTCCACAAAAGGTAGCAGATGTAATTGCAAAAACGTCTACTAATAAATTAGCAATTAGTATGATTTCGAGCCAAATTGATGCGGATCGTATGGATTATTTATTAAGAGATGCTTATTTTACAGGCGTAAAGTATGGAAACTTCGATATGGAACGTATACTGCGTGTAATGCGCCCGTATGGGGATCAAGTAGTCATTAAAAATAGTGGTATGCATGCTGTTGAGCATTACATTATGAGTCGTTATCAAATGTATTGGCAAGTATATTTCCATCCGGTAACGCGAAGTGCAGAAGTTATTTTAACGAAGATTTTACACCGTGCTAAATCATTGCACGAGAAGTATTATACATTTAAAAATCATCCTGTTCATTTCTATTCTTTATTTGAAGAAGAAGTAACAGTAGAGGATTATTTAAAGTTAGACGAGAACGTTATGTATTACTACTTCCAAGTATGGCAGGAAGAAGAAGATCCAATTTTAAGCGATCTATGCCGCCGTTTTATGAATCGAAATCTATTTAAATATGTAGAGTTTACAGATAAACACGGTTTAGATAATTGGATGGAATTAAGTAGTTTATTTAAAAAGATTGGACTTGATCCGGAGTATTATTTAGTAGTTGATTCAACATCAGACTTACCGTATGACTTTTATCGTGCAGGAGAAGAAGAAGAGCGTTTGCCAATCCTACTTCTTATGCCAAACGGAGAGCTTAGAGAGCTTTCACGTGAATCGGATATTGTTGAGGCGATTACAGGTAAGAAAAGAACGGACCAAAAGCTATTCTATCCACATGATTTAATCTATGAAGATGGAAGAAAAGGAAAATATAAAGAGAGAATTATTGAGTTGTTAGAAGGAAAGAAATAAGAAGCAGCTAGTGGCTGCTTCTTATGAAAAACTTGAAATTATTTGTCGCTTAAGCGTTTTCCGCCAACTGCATAATGATTCTTAGACATTTCTTCGATGAAAACAACGATGTTTTCTTCAGGAGCACCAGTTGTTTCGCTTACTGCTGCTGTTACTTTCTCAGCAAGAGCTTTCTTTTGTTCTTCTGTGCGTCCTTCTAGCATTTTCACTGTTACGTATGGCATGTACAATCGCTCCTTTTATGTAAGTTACACTCTTATTATAGCGGATTATGGGGAAGAACAATCGAAAAAACAAATAATTTCTTTTTTTGACATATGGAAGAGGAGATGAAGTATGGATCAGTTATTTAGATATCCATTGCACGAAATTCCGTTGGTAGCAATGGCGATTATTATTGCATTATCCGTTCATGAATTTGCACATGCATATGTTGCATATAAATTTGGGGACGATACAGCAAAGAGACAAGGTCGTTTAACGCTATCACCGATGGCTCATTTAGACCCTATCGGTTTGATTGCAGTATTAATTCTTGGATTCGGTTGGGCAAGACCGGTTCCTGTTAACCCATATAACTTTAAAAGACCGCGTCTTGCAGGCATATTAGTTTCAATTGCAGGGCCGATTAGTAACTTAATTTTAAGTGCAATTGGTTTAATTATTTTGTATAGCTTAGCAGTATTTGGAGTGTTAGATGCAGTTCCAGTTGCAGTAGCTGAAACATTAGGAAAGTTTTTTGAGCTCTTTATTATGTTAAATATTGTTTTACTTGTATTTAATTTATTACCGATCCCGCCACTTGATGGGTATCGTGTAGTGGAAGATTTAGCACCAGCAAATATTCGCGCGAAAATGACACAGTATGAAAAATATGGAGCGATTGCGTTATTAATTCTCGTTATTACACCGCTTAGTAATTACACAATTCAACCTATTTTCCAGGTAGTTATTCCGCATGTATTAATGTTTTTACAAAGTATCATTGCGCCTATTTTTGGCCTTTTATAATTTTTAAGTGAGGAGGATTTTACATATGACAGAGAAAAAGAAAAAAATCGGTTTTAATATCGTGAAAAATGATTCAACAGATGGACATGGTGGATTTGGTGTTGGGGCATTAAGCCTAGAAAACATTTCACCTGTATTTGTTGATGTACTAGAGAAAACTGCATTCGTTGATATCGGTGCGATGCATGCGCGTAGTACAGTAGAAAAAGGTATTAAGTTTTTAACAAATAAAGATGAAGTTCCAAACGGAAAACCATTTTGGCTTGTTTGGGTAACGATTGAAAGAACTGCAACTGGTGCTTATTACGCAGGTGTAACAGCTTGTGAAATGACAGTAGACCGTGAAATTCGTCGCGGATATAAATCACTTCCAGAACACGTAAACAAAATGGATAAATCAATGAAGCGTCACATTATGGTTGACCATATGGATGAATCATCTAAAAAAGTACTTGGTACGTTCTTGAAAGAACATAATGAAGCGATTTGGAACGAATCTAGTGAAGAATTGCGCCTTGCATTATTAAGTGAATAAAAAATAGCTGACGGATGCCCGTCAGCTATTTTTTTTACCAAGGAAGATATTTTTTCCACCAACTTGTTTTTTTCTTTTCTTCAGTCGTTTTTTCAAATTCTTCTTTATCATCGACGTGATCCATACAATATTCAGTCGGTTCGGTACCTTTAGCGAAATACATTTTCACAGAAATAGGACAATTTTTTGTAGCAATTTTACCGTTCTCTGGGTTGATATTAACCGCTACGACGTCACCTGGTTGTTTAAATTCTTTTTTGGGCTGTCCATCTAAGCCTTTCTCCATCGTATCAGTCCATATTTTCTTCGCATATCCTTGTTCTGCTACGTTTGAAATAGATTTAGGTTGATCATACCCGACCCATACACCTGTTACGATTTGCGGAGTAAATCCGATCATCCAACTATCCGTTTCAGTAGAACCAGATTTTCCGGCATATGTTCTTGATAATTTTGATAACATCGATTGGCCAGTTACAGCAGCATAACTGCTTAGTTTCTTATTAAACATACCGGTCATCATTTCTTCCATTACAAACGCTTTGCTCTTGTCGAGAACTTGTTTACTCTCTAAATGAGCATCGTATAATATATTTCCTTCATGATCCATAATGCGGCGAATGAAAGTAGGTTTTACTTCTTTTCCACCGTTTGCGAACATGCTATAAGCGTTAACCATTTCAATTGGTTTTACGGGTGATGTGCCGAGAGCTAGAGAAGGCACATCTTTTAATGCACTTGTAATTCCAAATTGTTTTGCTGTTTTTGCGAGTGCGTCATCTCCTAAAAATAAATTCGTTTTTACAGCATATATGTTATCAGAGACTGCGAGAGCTTGTGCCATCGTTACAAAATCATCTGCATAATAATCTTTATAGTTTTTTGGTTTATACTTTGAAACGCCGTCACCTAAAGTAAATACAGTATATTCGCTTTTTAAGCGCGTAGCAGGCGTGAATCCTCGTTCTAATGCTGCATAATATAGAAATGGCTTAAATGTAGAACCAGGCTGACGAACGGCTTGTGTAGCCCTGTTAAATTGACTCGTAGTATAATCAGTTCCGCCAACAAGAGCAGCCACTTCACCTGTCGTTGGATTCATAGAGACGAGAGCAGTTTGTATGTTTGTTGTGTCAGGTATATGATCTTTTACAGCTTGCTCTGCTACAGCTTGTAGTTTAGGGTCTAGCGTTGTATAAATTCGCAAGCCACCCCGTTGTAAAGCTTGTTCGTCTAATCCAACATCACGAAGAAGCGAAGCTTGTACAGCATCTTGGAAATATGGTGCGACCTCTGCTACTTTTTTCGTATCTAATGAGGCAAAAGTTAGTGGCTCTTTCTTCGCTAAGGCTGCTTGTTGCTTCGTAATATATCCTTGTTCGACCATTTCATCTAATATGAGAGCTTGTCGTCCTTTAGCACGATCCTCTTTCAAAAAGGGAGAATAGACACTTGGCCCTTTCGGGATACCTGCGAGCATACTAGCTTCTGCTAATGTTAAATCTTTTGCTGTTTTATCGAAATATAGACGGGACGCAGCTTCGATTCCATAAGCGCCATGTCCGTAATAAATTGTATTTAAATATCCTTCTAAAATATGATTTTTATTATAGTTTACTTCAAGGCGGACAGTGTACATTGCCTCTAATAATTTCCGTTTCCACGTTTTATCATGATCTAAATACAGATTACGCGCGTATTGTTGTGTAATTGTACTAGCTCCTTGTACCTTTGCCATCGCTTTTAAATCAGCAACAATTGCACCTGCAATCCGTTTCACATCGAAGCCGTGATGTTTATAAAATCTTTGATCTTCAATAGAAAGGGTCGCTTCTTTTACATAAGGTGAAATTTCATTAAGAGAGACATTGTAACGTTTTTGAATTTCATTACTTTGTCCAATAACAGTATCATCGTTTGCGTAAAAGACGCTTGTTTGTGGGACCGCAACAGGAGGAGGTCCCATAATTTTTGCAACTATAATAATAACAAAAAAAGAAAAAACGAAGAAAAGGACGCAAGAAAACATTGCGGTGAAGAAAAGACGTTTATATTTTTTAAGTTTTGGATTCATAGTTTGATCCATCTTTTTTCAGCCCCTCATTAATACAAGCGTTATTGTATTAGTATTGAGGGTTTTCATTTATTTTAAACAATGAAATTTCGAAAATAAAAAGCTCCTTCCATTAAGAAAGGAGCTCAAAGGCACGTGCTGGCCAATCGGTAATGATGACATCTACACCATAATCAATCATAGTTTGTAAATCTTTGTATTCGTTAATTGTATATGGACGGAAAACATATCCTTGCTCTTGTGCTAATTGCACAAATTCTTTCGTTAATAGCTGGAAGTTTGGATGTAATCCACTTGCTTTTCTCTGTTTTGCTTCGGCAATTGGATCAGCAATCGGTGTATCATATAAAATTGCTCTTGGGATTTCAGGAGCAATTTCTGCTAATAATGAAACAGAGTCATGGTTAAATGATGAAAATACAATTTGATTAGAAAGATGATATTCGCGCACAAGTGCAACAGCTTTTTCCTCAATATTTGGGTAATGAATAACATCTGTCTTTAATTCAATATTTAGTTGTAAGTTCGTTGTGGAAAGCCAAATGAAAATCTCACGCAACGTTGGGATTTTTGCTTCATGGAAAGAAGGGTCTTTATAGCTACCAGCGTCCAATGATTGTAGTTCCTCTACCGTTTTTTCCGAAACAAGTCCAACGCCATTTGTTGTACGATCGACGGTTTCATCGTGAATTACGACAAGTTCACCATCTTTTGATAAGTGGACATCGAGTTCAATTCCGTGAGCGCCAATGCGTTCTGCTTCTTGGAAGGCAATCATCGTATTTTCGGGATGTGTACCTTTTACTCCGCGGTGAGCGAAAATAAGTGGTTTACTCATGTGAAATTCTCCTTATTATCTCTTTTCTTTCATTATGAAACTGCTTTAGGGAAAATACAATTGAATATGATAAACATTTACAAAAGTCTAACAGTTGCAGAAAAGTTAACGTTAACGTAAAATGTAATAATCAAGTGAAGGGAGGAATAAACATGTATAAAATTGATGAAGTAACAAAGCAAGTCGGTTTAACAAAACGTACACTTCGTTATTATGAGGAAATTGGTTTAATTCATCCCCCAGAACGTAGTGAGGGGAATATTCGTCTGTATACGGATGAGGATATTGCCAGAATTAAAAGAATTGTAGAAGCGAAAGAAGTGCTAGGAATCACACTTCAAGAAATGCAGCATTTCTTATCACTAAAAGAAAGAATGGAGCAAAGAAGAAATAGCGAGAACCCTCGTGATCGTGAAGTGATTCAAGAAATTAAAGATATGCTTGAAAAACAAGTGCAAACGTTAGACGAAAAAATGGAGCAAATGCAACGTGTAAAGGCAGAACTTGAAGATAGTTTACATCGTGCAGTAACATTTTTAGAGAGCACAAAAGGAGAGTAATCAAAATGGAGAGCAAACAAAAACTAGGGAGATTGATTACAGTGGTGGCTACCTTCCTTGCCTTTTCGGGTATAGGAGTAGTCGACCCAATTTTGCCGATTATTGCAGAGAAAATTGGTGCAACGCATTGGCAAGTTGAAATGTTATTTACTGCTTATATTTTAACGATGGCAATCATGATGTTACCAGCTGGTATATTTGCATCAAGATTTGGTGATAAACGGATGATGACAATCGGTCTTGCGATTGTGACTGTATTTGCGTTTATATGTGGTATATCGCAAACGATTGCTCAATTATCTCTTTTCCGTGCTGGATGGGGATTAGGAAATGCGATGTTTTTTGCTACAGCAATGACGCTGTTAATAGCATTAAGTAAAGAAGTTCATGAAGCAGTAGGATTATACGAAGCAGCGATCGGTTTAGGCATGGCTGGCGGACCGTTATTAGGCGGGATATTAGGTGGTCATTCTTGGCGTTATCCGTTTTTCGCGACGAGTATTTTAATTTTCTTAGCATTTATTTTAGTATTCTTTTTTGTAAAAGAACCAGAACGAAAAGTGAAGCGTAAGGCTGCTGGCGTAGGAGAATTACTTAACCTAGTGAAGTATAAACCGTTTATGCAAGGTGCGATTTCAGGAATGTTATACTACTACGGATTTTTCGTTGTGTTAGCATATTCACCACTTATTATGCATTTATCAGCTATTCAATTAGGCTTTGTATTTTGCGGATGGGGATTAGCGTTAGCTTACGGTTCTGCAATTTTAGCACATAAGCTAGAAGGGAAATATGAAACAAAAACATTATTGAAGGGTAGTTTACTTGTATTTGCGATTTTCTTAATTGCACTATTCTTTGTGAAAATTATGTGGTTACAAATTACTCTTATCGTTTTATCAGGATTAGCATCTGGCTTAAACAATGCATTATATACAAGTTATGTAATGGATATTTCACCTTATGAAAGATCTGTTACGTCAGGTGTTTATAACTTTGTTCGTTGGTTAGGGGGCGCAATTGCTCCGATTTTATCAGGAATTATCGGTCATACTGTTTCACCACAAAGTCCGTTTTTAGTAGGTGGAATTGTGGTGTTAGTTGGTTGTATTATGATCCTAATTCCAATTCGTAAACCAGTAGAAATAGAGACAAAAGCCCTTTCTTAAGAAAGGGTTTTCTTTATACATATATGTTAGAACCCTCTGACTAAAATATATTTTCGGTATTTTTGTACTTTTAACTATACATTTTGGATGTTTT
Source organism: Bacillus cereus group sp. BceL220 (assembly GCF_051776965.1). Classification (NCBI taxonomy): domain Bacteria; kingdom Bacillati; phylum Bacillota; class Bacilli; order Caryophanales; family Bacillaceae; genus Bacillus; species Bacillus cereus group sp. BceL220. The sequence goes on from NZ_JBPWBC010000003.1 coordinate 132,044, forward strand.
GTTTTATTTTTGTTAGGGGACATTAATGATGTCCTTATTATAAATTTGCATTGAAAGGCGTGATTGTACGATGGAACTATGGTTCACTGAAAAACAAACAAAACATTTTGGGATTACGGCACGTATTAACCGCACATTACATACGGAGCAAACAGAATTCCAAAAACTTGATATGGTTGAAACGGAAGAGTTCGGAAACATGCTTATTTTAGATGGCATGGTTATGACAACAGAAAAAGATGAGTTCGTTTATCATGAAATGGTAGCGCACGTACCTTTATTTACACATCCTAACCCTGAAAACGTATTAGTTGTTGGTGGCGGTGATGGTGGTGTTATTCGTGAAGTGTTAAAACACCCAAGTGTAAAGAAAGCAACTCTTGTTGAAATCGATGGAAAAGTAATTGAGTACTCTAAACAATACTTACCATCAATTGCAGGCGCATTAGATAATGAGCGTGTAGAAGTAAAAGTAGGAGACGGTTTCCTACATATCGCAGAAAGCGAAAATGAATACGATGTAATTATGGTAGATTCTACTGAGCCAGTAGGACCAGCAGTAAACCTATTTACAAAAGGCTTCTACGCTGGAATTTCAAAAGCGTTAAAAGAAGATGGTATTTTCGTTGCACAAACGGACAACCCTTGGTTCACACCAGAGTTAATTACGACTGTGTTTAAAGATGTAAAAGAAATTTTCCCAATTACTCGTTTATACACAGCTAATATTCCAACATACCCAAGTGGTCTTTGGACGTTCACAATTGGATCTAAAAAACATGATCCATTAGAAGTAAGTGAAGAGCGTTTCCACGAAATCGAAACGAAATACTACACAAAAGAATTACACAACGCAGCATTCGCATTACCGAAATTTGTTGGCGATTTAATTAAGTAAGAAAATCGAGCTTGAACAAATAAAGTGTGAGTAGCTCATTTAAGGTGTTTGTCCAGAAGACTTGAACATGCTAGCTACTTACACTTCTGTAGAGAAAATCGTCTTCTTGTTGTTAAAAAGAAGACCCGGTAAATCGAGAAAGAGGAGCAATTCGCTCCAAATTTGAGAAATAGTGAAAGGTTGGGATACCTTAAGTTCCACATAAGGAGGAAAAGAATATGCGTTTTGATGAAGCTTATTCAGGTAAAGTATTTATTAAAAGTCATCCAAGTTTTGAAGAGTCAAAGGTAGTTATTTATGGGATGCCTATGGATTGGACAGTAAGTTACCGTCCAGGATCTCGTTTTGGCCCTGCACGTATTCGTGAAGTATCAATCGGTCTTGAAGAATATAGTCCGTATTTAGATCGTGAATTAGAAGAGGTAAAATATTTTGATGCGGGTGATATCCCATTACCATTCGGAAACGCACAACGCAGCTTAGACATGATTGAAGAGTATGTATCAAAACTTTTAGATGCCGATAAGTTTCCACTAGGTCTCGGCGGTGAGCACCTAGTGTCTTGGCCAATTTTTAAGGCAATGGCAAAAAAATATCCGGATTTAGCAATCATCCACATGGATGCTCATACTGATTTACGTGAATCGTATGAAGGGGAGCCTTTATCCCACTCTACACCAATTCGTAAAGTGTGTGATTTAATTGGTCCGGAAAACGTATATTCTTTCGGAATTCGTTCTGGAATGAAGGAAGAATTTGAATGGGCGAAAGAAGTAGGTATGAACTTATATAAATTTGACGTATTAGAACCGTTAAAAGAAGTATTACCGAAACTTGCTGGACGCCCAGTCTATGTCACAATCGACATTGATGTATTAGACCCAGCTCACGCTCCAGGAACAGGAACGTTAGAAGCTGGCGGTATCACATCTAAAGAATTATTAGATTCCATCGTAGCAATTGCAAATTCAAATATAAATGTAGTTGGAGCAGACTTAGTAGAAGTAGCCCCAGTCTACGACCATAGTGATCAAACACCAGTCGCAGCAAGCAAATTCGTGCGGGAAATGCTGCTCGGTTGGGTAAAATAAAAGCGGAAGCGGCTCGCTTAGAATGTGAGGGGGATGGAGCTTCAGACGTAGAGGCGCTTTTTGCCTCGAAGGAAGAAGCGAAGCCACCGATCATTCTAGCCGCTGCAGCTAGATAAAATAAAAGTGAAGCCGACTGTTTAGAGAGGCGTAGCTAGATAAAGTAAGAGCCCTCTATATGATTAGAGGGCTCTTATTTTGTCGTTATGTGTCGGTAAGTCGATATATTAAAAAAATCGCCGATATAATTTCATTTACCGTTACGCAACACAAAAAAAGCTATTCTCAAACGATGGGAATAGCTCTTTTTCTTATGCAACCTTCTCTTCCGAAGTAACTCCACGAATTTCATCAGCAGAGCGGATCGGATATTTACGGAACACAATAGACCCGATGTATCCGACAATAGTGGTAACGATTCCACATAGTACAGCAGCAATCGTTACTTTTATAACGTCATTAAATCCGAATAGGACAAGAAGACCTGGAATTGGTGATGCTGTTCCTGGTGCATTATTAACAAGCTGGAATAGCGATGTAATAATACCGGCAAGTGCACCGCCAACGAAGTTTGTTGCATAAATTGGAATTGGATTTGCTGAAACAACATCTGCTTGTGTTAAAGGCTCGATTGCTACAGCGATTGTGTCTTTCTTTGAGCAAATTTTTAGTCGCTTAAAGAAAATAAAGTTCATCGGGGCTGAGGCTGCTACGGCAAGACTACCAATTGCCATTGGTAAACCTGTTAATCCAAGCATTGCAGTTAGTGCCATAGAACTCAGTGGAGAGGTAGAAATAACTGTTATTAATCCACCAAGCATAATACCCATAATGATAGGACTTTCTGTAGTTGCAACTGATATCATAGAACCGATTTTACCAAGTGTTGCGTTAACGAGCGGATCCATAAGCATTGCCATTCCACGTGAGATTGGTGCAGCGATAAATAGGATTGCTAAAAATTCCACACCAGCCGGTAATTTCTTTTCGAGAAATTTCACGACGAAGGCACAAACGTATCCGGCGAAAAATCCTGGTAAAATACCGAATCCACTAGTAGCGATACCAATTAAAACAGCGTATACGGGGGAAACACCGATTGCTAATGCGACTAAAATCGCTGCTGCGACACCGCTCATACTACCAGAAGCTTCTCCTACTGATTGTAAAAAGTCATTATGAAACATTTCTCCACCTATATAACGGTGAAATGCTTCAATAAGAAAACTTGCGATTGCTGCATTAGCTAAAGCGCCCATCGCCTTCATTCCGTAAGGCGCACGGTAACTGAAAAGTGTAAATAGACAAAGTACAACAAGTAATAGTGCTAAACCTTGCAAGATAGCCATTTGAAAACTGTCTCCTTTGATTTTTGTAATAAAAATTCGTATCATTCAATAATAATATAAAAGTGTATGAAACGGAAAAATTTTTTCTTGGGAACTTGCTTTAAGAAAAAATCCCTTACAATAATGTAAGGAAAGTGTAAGACTTTTAGATAGAGTATAGTATGCTCTTTTCCGTATAATACAAGTATAGATATAATACTAGTGAGAAAGAAGTGCAAACAGGAGGCGCATGTATGAAATTGGTAATTAAAGTTTTAGCTGTATTCGCCATCATTTTAGGGGGAACAGCATATTATTTAAACACAAAAACAGAAGGTGTACATGCTTTTGTAGACAACTTCTTTTCAAATAAAGAAATACAAGATTATTATGCGGTTGTAGATAAAGGTGAGAAAAAAGACGGTGAATATTTGTATACATTTAAAGGGTATACAGAGGACGGAAAGCAACAAATTATTAAAAGAATGGTAAATCGTGAATTGCATGCAGGTGCTTTTATAAAAATTTATGCAAAAGGTATGCAAGGAAAAGGATGGGCTGAAATAACGAAAGAGTCAATCCCGCAAAAAGCGTTGCAAAAAATAGAAAAATCATAAAAGGAGCGAATCGTTCGCTCCTTTTTTAGTGCGTTAAAATAGTGATAGATGTATTTTCTTTGTTAGAAATGATTTTGGCATGTCCACCAATTGGAAAAGTAAAAATTGGAGTTGTATGTCCAAAATTTGCATTTGCAATGATAGGAATATGTGCAAGTTCAGGTTTTGAAGAAATCATTTCTTGAATGTCCGCTATCGTACATTCTGCTTCTTTTTGCATTCTTCCTATTACAATACCTGTTATATGTTCAAAATCAGGTTGCTGCATAAGGGAATGTAGATAGCGATCAAAAGTTTTAAGCGTTGATTTTCCTGTTAAACTGTCTTCTTCAAGGAATAAAATTTTGCCCTTTAAGTTTGGCATATATGGTGTGCCTTGTAGTAAATTAAGTGTGCTCATATTGCCACCGATAATTTCTCCTGTCGCTTCCCCCTCTTGAATTGGAACATACCCTTCATTTTTTATAAATTCTCGATTTTCCTGATCCATATACCAAGAATCATCGCTCCACGTTTCCGCCGGAATGATTTCAATAGGCTCATTAGTGGTTAAGCATTGTAAAAAGTAATCGTTTGTATACTCGAGCCCTTTCTCCATTCCAAATGAAGAGAAGTGGGGACCCGAATATGTAACAAGCCCTGTTTTTGTGTAAATTGCATTATTTAAGGCAGTAATATCAGAATAACCACAGAAAAATTTCGGGTTTTTACGAATTAGATCATAATCGAGATGTTTCAATAAACCATTGGAGTTGTATCCACCAAGTGTCGTCAAAATAGCTTTTACATTAGGGTCTCCAAATGCTTCATGGAGGTCTTGAATGCGGGAAGAAATAGAAGAGGAAGCAAATTGATCTATCACATCGGCATATTTTGAGAATGTAACTTGAAAGCCCATGTCAGTTAATCTTTTTATAGCAAGTTTTCTATTTTCATTTGAAACAATACTTAAACTACAGGATGGTGAAATCACGCGTATTTCATCACCCTTTTTTAACTTTGTTGGTATCACTGAATTCACCTCTATAATTAAAAGAATATTTAGATTTAAAAAATATTTTATCACATGAAATAAAGTAGAAGTGAATTATTTTTTGAAATGGAGTTTTCCTGATTTTTCAGCAGACAGACAGCGTCTTTTTTTGATATGATAGGAAAAGTGATTTATTATAAGTAGTATTTAATATCTATAACATTTGAAAGGTGTGCAAGACGTGAAGAAACAACTTGCAGGCTTGCCGGTACACGTTCATTTCGTAACAGAAATCCGTGAAGGGGCGAGGAAGGAAACCGTTGCTTTTGAAGCAAATGGTCAATACTATGTAAAAGGTCAAGGTACATATGTAACATTCCAGGAGCCGAACGAACAAGGCGAAGTGAAAACAATTATTAAAATTCAAGATGAACAAGTTCTCATTATGCGTTCAGGTGCTATTTCTATGCGTCAGACGCATGTGAAAGGTGAATGGACAACGGGTACGTATACGAGTGAACTTGGTACGTTTGCACTGCAAACGAAAACTGATAACGTTCTTTTTAAATGGTCGGATGAAAAGAAAAAAGGACAACTCTTCTTAACGTACGCATTGCTTCTAAGTGAACAAGAAGCTGGCAGATATACAATTACAATTAATTTGAAGGAGGCAAAATAATGAATTCCTTAGAACAGGTAAAAGGATTGATTAAAGAAGAAATTCAAGCTGCTGTATTAAAGGCAGAATTAGCGACAGAAGAACAGATTCCAAACGTTGTATTAGAATCTCCAAAAGATAAAACAAATGGTGACTTCTCTACAAATATGGCAATGCAACTTGCACGCGTTGCGAAAAAAGCACCTCGTATGATTGCAGAAGAACTAGTTGCAAACTTCGATAAAGCAAAAGCTTCTATTGAAAAAATCGAAATCGCTGGTCCTGGTTTTATTAACTTCTATATGGATAATAGCTACTTAACAGATTTAATTCCAACAATCGTAAACGCTGGTGAAGCTTACGGTGAAACGAACACTGGTAAAGGTGAAAAAGTACAAGTTGAGTTCGTATCTGCGAATCCAACAGGTGACCTTCACTTAGGACATGCACGTGGTGCGGCAGTAGGTGACACTTTATGTAACGTATTAGCAAAAGCAGGATACGATGTATCTCGTGAGTACTATATTAATGATGCTGGTAACCAAATTCATAACTTAGCTCTTTCTGTTGAAGCTCGTTACATGCAAGCATTAGGTTTAGAGAAAGAAATGCCAGAAGACGGTTACCATGGTGCGGATATCATTGGAATCGGTAAACGTTTAGCTGAAGAGTTTGGTGATCGTTACGCAAAAGCTGATGAAAAAGAAAGCTATGAATTCTACCGTGAATATGGTTTGAAATATGAGTTAGCAAAACTTCAAAAAGACTTAGAGAGCTTCCGTGTTAAATTTGATGTATGGTTCTCAGAAACATCATTATACAAAAACGGAAAAATTGATGCTGCACTTGCTGTATTAAAAGAGCGTGATGAAATCTTTGAAGAAGGCGGAGCAACTTGGTTCCGTTCAATGACTTACGGTGACGACAAAAACCGTGTATTAATTAAAAATGACGGTTCTTACACATACTTAACGCCAGATATCGCTTATCACCGTGATAAATTAGAGCGTGGTTTCGATAAGTTAATCAACATTTGGGGTGCTGACCACCACGGTTACATTCCTCGTATGAAAGCTGCTATTCAAGCGTTAGGTTACGATAAAGAAACACTTGAAGTAGAAATCATCCAAATGGTACAACTGTACCAAAATGGTGAAAAAATGAAAATGAGTAAGCGTACAGGTAAAGCAGTTACACTTCGTGAGCTTATGGAAGAAGTAGGCGTGGACGCAATGAGATACTTCTTCGCGATGCGTAGCGGTGATTCTCATTTAGACTTCGATATGGACTTAGCTGTATCAAAATCTAATGAAAACCCAGTATACTATGCACAATATGCTCATGCTCGTGTATGCAGTATCCTTCGTCAAGGTGAAGAGTTAGGATTAGCTGCAGATGGAGACGTGAATTACAAACTTGTTACTTCTGAGAAAGAAGTAGAGTTACTGAAAAAACTTGGTGAATTCCCAACTGTAGTTGCGGATGCAGCACAAAAACGTCTGCCACACCGCATTACAAGCTATGCATTTGAATTAGCAGCAGCATTACACAGCTTCTACAATGCAGAAAAAGTATTGAACCAAGATAACTTAGAATTAAGTAAAGCTCGTTACGAGTTAATGAAAGCAGTACGCACTACACTTCAAAATGCATTAGCAATCGTAGGAGTATCTGCACCAGAAAAAATGTAATTAAGAAAAGCGAAAGCGGCTCGTTTAGAATAGGAGGGGGATGGAGCTCCTGACAGAGAGGCGTACTTTGCCTCGGAGGAAGGCGCGAAGCCACCGAGTATTCTAGCCGCTGGAGCTGGACAATGAAGAAAAGCGGAGCCGATTTTTCGCTTTCAGTAAAAGGCAATCACACGATGTTGTGATTGCCTTTTTGTATGGAGATAATAAAAAAATAAAATTTTATCAAACAAAAGGATAATTTGCGTCGTCTTATATAAATGACAGGAGGCTTATGATGGAAGAAAAGGTAGAAGAATTAATTGATATATATAAGCAGCAAATATATTCCTTATGCTATAAGTTAGCGAAAACGAAAGAAGATGCGGAAGATATTTTTCAAGAGACGTGGATAAAGGTTTTTTCATCAAGGCACCAACTTTCTTATGTGGATAATTATAAAAAGTGGATTACTACAATTTGTGTTCGTACGTTTTATGATTTTTATCGTAAGAAAAAAAGGTGGAAAGATCGAATATTGGATTTGTTTCATAAAGAAGATGGTGGAGAAATAGATTTCGCAGATGAAGTGAATATATCAGAAGAATTTATTCAAAAAGTGGAAGCGGAAATGATACGGGAAGTAATACAGTTATTAAATGAAAAATATAAAACGGTACTCGTACTCTATTACTATGAACAATATTCTTACAAGGAAATGAGTGAAATATTAAATATACCGATTGGTACGGTGAAGTATCGTCTCAATTATGCGAAAAAGAAAATGCGAGAACATTTGGAGGGTTTCGTGCATGAAGGAAGATAAATTTGAACAGAAAATAAAGAGCAGTTTAGCGGGAGAGATGATTCCTAGCGAAGAGCTGATAAATCATACGAAACAGAGCGTGCGAAATGCTCGGAAATTAGAAAAGAGATGGGTTGTTTTCATTCATGCTATTTGGATGATTGTATTAACAGTCACCCTAGAGCAGTTTGTTAGTCATTTGGATCATAAAATATCTGTCATTATAACGATAGTTATTATGATGCACCTATACATTCCTATATACGTTGTCATACAGTCATTTTTAAAGAAGGAGTATAAATTACATGATAGAGTTCGCTAATCCATTTGTAGTATTTGAGATAGCTGGGATTACAATGTTTTTGGCTTTTATAGCACTTTTAGTATGTGTAGCATCATGGGTGTATACAGATGCGAAAACGTGTGGAATAAGTAAGTGGTGGAGTGTTATAGCGATTGTATTGCCATTTTTTATTGGAGTTTTGTTATATATGATACGAAGAAGTAACAAGAAAATAGAAGGCGAACATACGATGAAGGTTATGAAAAAACAAAAGATAACATTAGTTGTCATATTTGCAAGCGCGATGTTTGTATTACTTAGCGGCTTTGCTTTTGTTCAAACGCTAGATGATATGTGGAGAGCTGGTGATATATATTTAGAAAATGAGAAGCGAGGGGAGACAAGTTACGAGGCAAAATTCTCATCATGGGATATTGCTGGGAAAGGTATTGAACTTGAGTATGCAAAAGATACAGAAGTAACATTTTTTTATGAAACAGATGCAAAACGTGGTAACTTATGCTTTAGCTTATATGAAAGGAAAGGAGAAGGTATAAGAGAGTTAAAAGAAATCTGTGAATCGAAAAAAGGTACTTTTAAAGCTACATTAAAAGCAAATGAAAAGTATGTATTTAATATAAGTGGTTTAATGGTGAAAGATGGTTTTGTAAAAGTGAATTGGGAAGCAAAATAAAGGGCCCTTGAGAAAGGCCCTTTATTTTATTGGATTGTATAAGTAACAGAAAAACTAACAGGACTATAGTAAACGTAAGGTGCATGAAATTGAACGTACATATTTCCATCTGTTTTTGCAGTGAAAATTCGGCCGTAACCATCAGAATAACGTCCAATAAGGTTATGATTTGAGTCATAAACACTGTAACTAGGAGTTTTGCTGTTAGGTTGAATTGTTAACTCTTGTCCCTTTTGAAGGAAAACAGGTTCTTGTTCAGAACTACCTCCAGTTTGCAAAGAATAAAATTTTGTAAAGCTTTGTTCTTGAGCGGCAGCAGCGACTTTTGTTTCAGGAATAAACGCGGTAGCGCCGGTAATTCCTGCTAAAGTTAACGCACCTGCTAAAATCATTTTTTTCATAATAGAAAAAGCCTCCTTATAAGTTGTAATCGATATTGTTACAGTTAATATTGTATACGATAATGAGTAGGATAAAATATGCTTTTATGCATATATATTTTTTCTCAATAAAAGACCACTGATAAAAATCAGTGGTCTTTTATTGATTAAGCAGCTTTCTGTTCAGTTTGAGTAACAGGTTTTTGAAGCGAGTTATAAACCCCTGTTCCGATAACGTCTAATGCCATTTTCATTCGTTCAGGTGAAATATTTTCTAATACGTTATCTTGAGGTGTATGGTATACCTTCTCAATATGATAGATTAATGGATTCCAACTATCGACACCCATCCAAATAAATAGAGCAGCAGGAATACCAGCTTCAGCAAATGGAACATGATCACTAGAACCGAATTTACCTTGTAGGACGAGGTCATTATTTAGTTGTTTACCTGCTTGCAAGGCAGCATCTGTTACAAAGTTTGTAGAGCCATCAGGTGTCATAGCGTATAAATTCTTTGCTTTATCATAATTTGTTGCAACCATGTCTGCGTTAAAGACACCTAAAATTCGATTGCGTTCTTTTTGGGATAGACTATTAACGTAATAATCGGAGCCAAGTAAGCCAGTCTCTTCAGAACCAAAGGTAATAAACCGAATTTCCTTATCAGTTTCTACATTTTGAAAAGCACGAGCTAGTTCTAATACTAATCCAGTTCCAGAAGCATTATCATTTGCGCCAGGTGCTCCGACAACACTATCATAGTGCGAACTTACAACGACTGCTTTTTCATTACCGGTACTCTTTTTTGGTTTCTTTTTGGCGATAACATTTAGAGATGTTAATTTAGATTCATGTCTCGCTTTTAGGGAAAGAATTGTTGTCCCTTTTTTAGCGATTTCTTCTTTAAATGCATTTCCTTGCGCATAAGCAAGACCAAAGACAGGGATAGATTGCTTTTTCGTTAGGCGGGGATTGAAGGTTTGTCCATAATTTCCGCGTCCGCCAATTAAACTGTATAAAAGAACACCTTTTGCACCTTTGCTAACAGCATTTTCAACTTGTTTATTATAGTCTGTAATTGTCGTTCCTCTTTCAAATAAAACAATTTTACCGTTTACTTCATTTGGAATATCTTCTAATTTTGTCCCACCTTGAACAAAGATAAGGGGAGCTGTAACAGCTTCTGTAGAAATTAGTGAATTAGGAGCAGCACCAGCTTGCCAATTACGTTTTATTGATAGTGGTGATTCAATGAATCCAACGTACTGATCGGGCACCTGAAATGGCTGATATTCTACTTCATAGCCCATCGATTTAAGCTGCATACCAATGTAACGAGAAGCCCATTCTTCGGATTTTGTTCCACCGGGTCGAGGACCAATTGTTTCAGATAAGAAACGAACATGTTCAATTGCGCGGTTTGGATCAATCTGTTTTGTAATAGATGGAGTTTGTGTAACCTCTGACGTGGAATCCGCTTTTGCTTGCCCAATTGGAGCTAAGCTAACAGCGAGTGATACAGCAAGCAAAGAGCTTACTATTTTTTGTTTCAATGATTTTCTCATTTTTTCCTCTCCTATTCTTCTATTCTCTGTGACTGACAAAAGAAGACGGATAATGACTTTATTTTACCTTCGAGTCTTTTATTTTTCAATATTCTGACATTGAGAAATAAAAACAATATATGCATATTTGCATATTTTTGAGGAAGATATGTATGCTATCATTTTAAACGAAGGTTCGCTTTCTACTCTGAAAGCTCCTACATTGCATGAATCTAGTGTACCCAAACTTTAGATTATGTAGAGAAATGGAACCACTGTAGGGTTTCATTTCTCATGTTTGAATCAGTTGATGGTAATTATGTTTCCGCATTTCATAATTATTATCAGTGATATATGTAAGGCATCCATATGAAAATAAGAGGCTGTTCAAAGGTTTTCCGTACTTTTGGGCAGCCTCACCCCGTTAAAAGGACGATACTTTATGTATCGTCCTTTTTGTATAAAAAAACATCCAATCAATTGAGAGATTGATTGGATGTAAAAACATTATTAATAATGTTTTTTGCGTTTTGTAGCTAAAATACTTAATAATCCAGCTAGTAGAAGGACGATACCTACTGTTTGTGTAGGGTCTTCTTTATGACCTGTATTTGGAAGGTGTTTATCCGTATTTCGATCATCTTGCTGTTTGTTATCTGTTTCATTTGATGTTTCTTCGGAAGTTCCGTTTTTGTGTTTCTCAGATGTTTCATTGCCTTTGTTTTCTTCTTTATTTGGAGGAGTAACTGGCTTGTCATCTCCACCTGACGAAGATTCAATCTTTTTATTTGAAACTGTAATTTGTAGTGGTGTAGCTTGGGCTTTATCAATTGTAAAGTTTATTGGTGATGCATCTAATTGATAGCCTTTAGGAGCCTGTGTTTCTACTAATTGATAATTACCAGGTTTCAAATCATTTACGATTACTTTTCCGTGTTGGTCTGTTTTTAAACCTTCTCGGATGATTTTTCCATCTTGGTCTAAAATATTGAAAATGGCACCTTCAAGTGTTCCATGGTGATCAATATCAACTTTAGTTAACTCAATTGAACCTGTTGTTAAACTATTTAAAGCTGTAACAGAGGTAACCTGAGATTGTCCTTTCGTAATTGTGAAAGGAATTGGTTTAATGTTTAAATCATAGCCAGTTGGAGCTTTCGTTTCAATAAACTGATAATCTCCCGGACGTAAATCAGAAACAGAAATCTTCCCATCTTTATCAGTAGTTAAATCAGAACGAATATCCTTGCCGTCCATATCTACAATTTTAAAGATAGCCCCTTCAAGAGTAGTACCATCGATGTCATCAACTTTAGTTAATTCAACTGCGCCTTTAGTTAAGCTGTTAGTAGCAGTAACAGAAGCTTTAGCAGTTTGACTCTTTTCAATAGTAAACTTGATAGGATTTTGATTTAAGTCATAATGCTTAGGAGCTTTCGTTTCAATGAACTGATAATCTCCCGGACGTAAATCAGAAACAGAAATCTTCCCATCTTTATCAGTAGTTAAATCAGAACGAACATCCTTGCCGTCCATATCTACAATTTTAAAGATTGCTCCTGCAAGAGTAGTACCATCGATGTCATCAACTTTAGTTAATTCAGCTGCGCCTTTAGTTAAGCTATTCGTAGCAGTAACAGAGGCGATTTTTTCTTGGCCTTTTTTAACTGTGAACTTAATAGGTGTTTTGTTTAAGTCATAGTGTTCAGGAGCTTTTGTTTCGATAAACTCATAGTCTCCTGGCGGTAATTCATCCACAACTAAACGGCCGTTTTTATCAGTAGTTAAATCGGTACGAACATCGTGTCCATCCTTATTAACAATTTTAAATACAGCACCTTCAAGTGTTGTGTTTTGCTTGGCATCATCAACTTTAATTAACTCAACACTACCTTTCGTTAAGCTATTAATAGCTGTAACGAAGACATGCTTTGTTTGACTTCTTTCGATTGTGAACTTAATTTGTTCTTCATTTAAGTCGTAATGTTTAGGAGCTTTTGTTTCAATAAATTGATAGTCTCCTGGTTGTAAGTCTTTAGCAATGATTTTTCCGTCTTTATTGGTAACTAAATTCGTACGAATGTCGTTACCGTTCAGATCAGTAATTTTAAATACCGCACCTTCTAGCATTTCTTTCTTATCTATAGAGTCAACTTTCGTTAATTCCACGCCACCTTTTGTTAGGCCATTCTTAGCAGTAACAGAAGCGTGAGTTAGTTGACTTCTTTCGATAGTGAAGCTAATAGGTGTTTTATTTAAATCGTAATGCTTAGGAGCTTTCGTTTCAATGAATTGATAGTCTCCTGGGCGTAAGTTCGTAGCAGTAATCTTACCATCTTTATCAGTAGTTAAATCAGTGCGAACAATTTTACCTTTCGCATCGATGATGTTAAACACTGCATCAGAAAGTTTTGTATCTGGATTTATATCATCCACTTTTATTAATTCTACAGCACCCTCAGTTAAGCTATTTGTAGTAGTAACTTGGAGCTTTTCTTTTTGGCTTTTCTTAATTGTAAACTTAATAGGTGTACTATCTAATTTATAGTGTTCAGGAGCTTTCGTTTCAACAAACTGATAGTACCCAGGACGTAAATCAGAAACAGAAATTTTTCCATGTACATCTGTTGTAAGCTCAGTACGAATGTCGTTACCATTCAGATCAGTAATTTTAAATACCGCATCTTTAAGAGCAGTACCATCTACATCATCCACTTTAGAAAGTTCCACAGCGCCTTTCGTTAAGCTATTTGTAGCTGTAACGGAGATAGGATCAGCTTGGCTCTTTGTAATTGTGAATGGAATCGGCTCTTTGTTTAAATCGTAGTGTTTCGGAGCCGTTGTCTCGATGAATTGATAATCACCAGGACGTAGGTCAGAAACGCTAATTTTACCTTGTTGATTCGTAACAAGATTTTTGCGAATTACAGTACCATTCATATCCACAATTTTAAATACTGCGCCTTCAAGAGTAGTGCCATCGACGTCATCCACTTTAGAAAGTTCCACGCCGCCTTTTGTTAAACTATTTTTCATAGTAACGGTAGCAATATCTTTTTGGCTTTTTTTAATTGTAAATATAATTGGTTTTTTGTCTAAATCATAGTGTTCAGGAGCCGTTATTTCAACGAATTGATACGTACCAGGACGTAAGTTTTCGATAACGATTTTACCTTCACTGTTTGTTTTTAAATCTGTTTTAAGTACTTTGCCATCTTGATCCAGTAAATTAAATACCGCATCAGCAAGTTTTGTTTGAGTGTTTAAATCATCAACTTTAAGTAATTCGATACTACCTTGTTTTAAGCTATTTGTAGCAGTTAAAGAAATAGCTTTCTTCTGTCCTTTTTCAATAGTGAATTTGATTGGTGTTTCATCTAAAACGTAATGCTTAGGAGCTTTCGTTTCGATAAATTGGTAATCACCAGGACGTAGGTCGTTAATTTCGATTATTCCTTGTTCATTTGTAACAAGGTCTTTATGAACTACATCACCGTTCATATTAACAATTTTAAATACTGCATCTTTAAGAACAGTGCCATCAACATCGTCTACTTTAGAAAGTTTAACTGCACCCTTTGTTAAAGCATTTGTAGCAGTGATATGAAGAGTTTCAGTTTGGCTCTTTTTAATTGTAAATACGATAGGTTTTTTATCTAAATCGTAATGTTCAGGAGCAATTGTTTCAACGAATTGATACGTACCAGGACGTAGGTTTTCAACAACAATTTTACCTTCATCATTTGTTTTTAAGCCTTCTTTAACTAGCTCTCCGTCTGCATCTAATAAATTAAATACGGCGTTAGCAAGTTTTGTAGTTATATCAATATCGTCAATCTTTGTTAGTTCAACGCTACCTTTTTTCAAAGCATTTTTGCCTGTAACATTGATCTCTTTCGTTTGACTTCTTTCAATTGTAAATGGAATCGTTGTTTCATCTAATACATAGTGCTCAGGAGCTTTTGTTTCAATGAACTGATAGTCTCCAGGGCGTAAATCAGAAACAGAAATTTTACCGTTTTTATCTGTAACAAGATTCGTATGAACTTCCTTACCATTCATATCCACAATCTTAAAGATTGCACCTTCGAGCATCGTACGATCGATGTCATCAATTTTTGTTAATGTTACTGCACCTTTCTTTAAACTGTTAGTAGCAGTAACAGTAATATTCTCTTTTTGACTTTTTTCGATAGTGAACGGAATAGGGTCTTTGCTTAAGGTATAGTCTTTTGGAGCTTTTACTTCAATAAATTGATAGTCTCCAGGACGTAAATCAGAAGCAGTAATTTTACCGTTTTTATCAGTTGTTAAACCTTTTCGAATTACCTTTTTAGTATCATGAGCGTCAACGATTATAAATTCTGCACCTTCAAGAGTAGTGCCATCAACATCATCAACTTTTGTTAAAGTGACGCCACCTGTAAGTAAACTATTTTTTACAGTAACAGGGATAGGAAGATCTTCCTTACTACCTTTTTTAATTGTGAACTTAATAGGTGTTTTGTCTAATTTATAATGTTCAGGGGCTTTTGTTTCGATAAATTGATAATCCCCTGGTGCTAAATCAGGAATAACTAATACTCCGTAATCATCTGTTGTTAAATCTTTCATAATTTCTTTGCCAGTTGCGTCTTGCAAGGTGAATACAGCGCCGGCAAGAGCTTTACTACTTTCCACATCATCTTCTTTAATAAGTTTAACTTTTCCTTTCGTTAAACTATTTTTAAATGTAAGTGGAAGGAGTTTTTGTTGTCCTTTTTCGATTGTAAATTCAATTGATTCTATATTTACATCGTAATAAGTTGGAGCCTTTGTTTCGATAAGTTTATAGTTACCAGGACGCAAGTCATCTACAACTAGCATTCCTTTACTATTCGTAACAAGGTCCGTACGAACATCTTTATTAGTATCTCTATTAACGATTTTAAATACTGCACCTTCAAGTGTTTCCTTTTCATCTGCAGCATTCACTTTTGTTAACTCAATACCGCCTTTTGTTAAGCTGTTTTTAGCGGTAACAGTAGCCTGAGTTGTTTGACTTTCTGTAATTGTAAATTTAATTGGTTTTGTATTTTTGTCGTAATACTTCGGTGCTGTTACTTCGATAAATTTATAATCGCCAGGGCGTAAGCCAGTAGCGATAGCTTTACCATCCGCACCAGTTTTTACATTTTCGCGAATGACTTTCTTTTCATCATTTGCATCAACAATTTTAAATACAGCACCTTCAAGAGCTGTACCATCGATATCATCAACTTTTGTTAATTCAACATCTCCTGGTTTTAAAGCATTTTCAGCTTTCACAAGTAGAGTTTCTTTCTGACTTCTATCGATTGTAAATTCAATAGGTTCTGCTCGTAAAACGTAATGTTCAGGAGCAGCTATTTCAATAAATTTATACGTACCAGGACGTAGGTTACTAACTTTAACTTTACCGTGTTTATCAGTAGTTAAGTTAGTGTGAGGGGAAACGTCATTATTATTTGTATCGACAAGTTTGAATACTGCACCTTCTAGTGGTTTTTTCTCACCAAACTCATCAACTTTTAATAATTCAACTTCGCCGGTTTTTAAGCTGTTATTTGCCGTAACAGTAGCAAGAGTTTGTTGGCTTTTATCAATTGTAAACTCGATAGGGTTTGTACTTAACGTATAATCCTTAGGAGCTTCTGTTTCGATAAATTTATAAGCACCAGGCTCTAGATCTTTAACAGTAACTTTTCCATCTGAACCTGTTTTTATATTTTCACGAATTACTTGTTTCTCGTCATTCGCATCGACAATTTTAAATACAGCACCTTCAAGGGCAGTGCCATCGACATCATCGACTTTTGTTAAAGTGACACCACCTTTAATGAGGTGATTCGTCGCAGTAACAGTAACTGCTTTCTTTTGACTTTTTATAATTGTAAACTCAATTGGTTTTTTATCTATGTCGTAATCTTTAGGTGCTTTTTCTTCGACAAATTGATAGTCTCCAGGGCGTAAATCTTTTGCTTCGATTTGTCCTTGATCATTTGTCGTTAATTTTTCATATCCACGAATTACTTTGTTATATCGATCGCGTACACTGAACTCCGCACCTGCTAAAGTTTTTCCATCTTTATCGAATTTTGTTAAAATGGCCGATCCTGGAATCAAACTGTTTGTTGCAGTTCGGTTTATTACTGTTGTTTGATCTTCTTTGATTGTGAATTGAATAGGTGTACTGTCTAATTTATAATGCTCAGGAGCAGTTGTTTCTTGTAAGTAGTAAGTTCCTGGTTTTAAATTATCTACAGTAATTTGTCCTTGATCATTTGTTGTTAATTTTTCGTGTTCTGAAATTATTTTTTTGTCTTTATCAAGTAGTGTGAAAACGGCACCTTGCAGTGTGACGTTTTTATTCAGGTCATCAGACTTTGTTAAAACTACTTTACCGACAAACTTCTTATTTGCAAGTTTATATGTTGTAGTCTCTTGTGTACCAAGTTCAACAATTTTCCCTTGTTTTAAATCCCAGCTAATTACATAGCCTTCAGGAGCCTTTGTTTCTTTTAATAAATATTTATCGCGTTTTAAATTATTAAATTTAGCGATACCGTCTTTGTCTGTTGTAATTTTACGGATAACAGTTTTACCTGTACGATCGTATAAAGTAAATTCTGCCCCAGCTAATAGTGCGTTCTTATTGTCGTTATCTACCTTTATAATTTCAAGGTTTCCACGGCCTTTAGTAGCAGATCCTCCGCCTGAACCAGAAGACATTCTCACTTCAATCGTTTCAGTAGTTTCTGTGTTTTTAACTGTCAACTTATTGCCTGTGATTTTCGCTTTATTACTTACTTTTTCTTTATCGTCTGCATTAATAAGTGAGCGATATTCTAAAATATAAGCTCGATCAATTTTTTTCAAGAAGGCAATTTCGAAATGTTGCTTTCCGGTATTATTGTCTGTTGTTATTTTGAGTTTATAGTCTGTTCCTTCTTTTAATTCGTTTACTGTATCTTTTGTTAAATTTCCATATGGATCAACAGTTGTAGGATATAAGTGGAATGAATCTTCCACAATTACCTGATTTTCGGTTGGGTCATCTGTTACAACGGCATCTGCAATGGTTGATTGGCTTTCGTTAATTGCGATACTCCAATTAATATAGTTGTCGTCTTGCACAGCTTTTTTAGTAACGAAGCTGCCACCTTTATTTACTTGAGTGTCACCTGTAAGGGTGTTTACGATTTTAGAACCATCTTTTAAATCTGCCTCGTTTTTGTAGGTGCCTTGGATAAGTTCACCATCAAGGCTTGTTTTAAAGATAATATAGTAAGGTGAATTAATTGATTGTTTGAAATGAACCTTTAGGGTGTTTTTATTTTTCTCTGTAGGTTCTTCAAGTTCATATTTCTCAGTTGGTACAGCATTACCAGGTTGTGCATTATCAGGATTTCCATTTAGAATCATATCGCGCACTTCAATGGATCCAGGCACTAATTTTTGTTTATCTTGTATTACGTCTATAACATAAGGATCTTTAATCTCAACATTATTATAGTTAAAGCCTATTATCCAAGTAATTTCCTTCGTTTGGGCGTTATAAGAACCGTATTTATAACCATTTGCCTTTGTGAAAGTATCAGGATCGAAATTAGCTTCAACTTTATTTGATTGTGGATTAGAATCCGTATCTATCCAAGAAAGGTTACCTGTATTTTTAAATGAATTTTTACCACTTTCTAGCTTTGTATAATCAAAGTCTGTCGTATATTTTACGACTAATGTCTTTGTCATATTAGACTGATACGTACCTATAAGAGTAATTTTGAAGCCTTTATCTGTTACATCTAAAACATAGTCAGTCCCAGCTTGAAGGGTATAATTTCCGTCTTTAATTTCTAGTTTCTTATCTTTTAATTGTAATCCACCATGATCAAAGGTGTCCGTAATAATCGCGTTGCTTAATGGATAGTTGTTATTATTTACTATAATTGTCCAAGTTGTTGTTTTGTCTTTATAATTTGTTTCAGCTTTATTATTAGATTTAATAATATTTTGCTGCTTGAAGCTAGCTTCATTTTCTTTACTTGAATCATTATCAGCTGTAACTTTATTTTTTACTTTTCCATCTTCTATAACTTTATTAGTTGGCTTGGTTTTATAGGTAATCACATAAGCACTATTAATATCATCATTAAACTGTAAATCGAATCCATTCTTCTTGTTACTTACAGTGTAATTATTAACAGCGTCTCCTGTTACAAGCGTTCCTTTTTCATTATATGAAGCGTTTTTTACAACAATAGAATTTGCATCTAGTTCGTGTGTATCGTCAAAAATATCTTTTAAAATCGCATCTGCTTTTTTGATCTCTCTTTGATCACCATTGTAAGTAATTGTCCACTCAATTGTTTGCGTCTTTGGATCATATTTACTTGTTTTATTTAAGTGTGTACCACGAGAAACCGTTACAGTAGAACTTGCGTTTTGTTGCTTTTGATTATCACTCGTTATCGTAACGTTATTTCGGAAACTTTTAATATTTTCATCAGTAATCTTTGTGGCATATTCGATTTGATATGCTTTATTGATAGAGTCTTTGAAAGCAATCTCCAATTTTGAGCCATCTGATGAAATAATATTGTAATCTGTTGGCTCAGCTTCTGCACCACGCGTTACATTCCCATTAACATCAACTTCTAAATAATAAACTTTAATAGAATCTTTATTTAAGCTTGTACCTTGTGGAATGTTATCTTTAAAAACAGCGTTTTTAAGGGTGTCTTTCGTTTTGTTCATCTCTACTTTCCAATTAATTTCATTTGTATTAATTGGTCTATCAGGTAAACCCTTTTTATTCGTAGCTGTTTGTACATTAGGCTTAAAATCAACTGTAATAGAAACATCCTTATCTTTAATCGGGAAAGGAATTTCTTGTGTTGTTGTACCTTTAATTTCAGCTTTATTAAATTCTGTCTTTAATTGTAGGTTACCAGCAACATCTGGATGCTCTTCAACATAATCGTTGAATGTCATCGTGACTTTTCCATCTTTTGTAACAGTGAAATTACCAATTTGATGGTTTTCACTATCATATAAAGGACTGTTAATTGTATTGTAAATCTTAAAATGTTTAGGAAGATCAAAAATATAGTAATCTCCATTTTTCACATTCATTGATTTTAAAAGTTCCCATGTAAACTCAATATTGGCAGGGGAATCTGTACTTGGACGGTTATCCTCTGTAAATGGTTTTCCGTCTTTATCCGTCAACTTTACACTGGTTAAAATGTTTGTTGTTATTTGCTTTGGACCTGAATTTGTATTCTCAGCAGGGGCGCTTGCTAGCTTTTGTTCTGGATTGTCAGTAGCAATTTTAGCTGCTGGGTTTTGTTCCGGATTATCAGTGGCAGTTTTAGCTGCTGGGTTTTGTTCCGGATTATCAGTGGCAGTTTTAGCTACTGGGTTTTGTTCCGGATTATCGGTAACAGTTTTAGTTGTTGGGTTTTGTTTCGGATTATCAGTAACAGTTTTAGTTGCTGGGTTTTGTTCCGGATTATCAGTAACAGTTTTAGTTGCTGGATCTTGCTCCGGATTGTCAGTAACAGGTTTAGCTACTGGATCTTGCGCTTGTTTATTAGTATCCTGTTTGGTGCCATCTTCTTTAGAGTTTTCTACTTGAACAGGAACTGATATAGGCTGAACCATTGTTCCTAAAGGAAAAGCGATTTGAACTGATTTTTCCCCAGTTTTTAAAGTTGAGTTAAACACGGTATCAACTTTAATTTTTCCTTTAGCGTCTTTCAAATTTTCTACTTGATTATTAAATATTAATTTTAATTTATTATCTTTAGCTGTTATAAAATATTGACCAATATTTTTTTGATCTGTTACTAAATCCCCTTGCAAATCTTTAGATACTTTTAATGCAAGTGGTATTTGAACTACTGCTGTATCATTTGCGTGTGCAGCTTGTTGATCCTTTATTGACCAAGCATATTCTACTTGAATGGTTGATCCTATCTTTATTAAATTGTTAGGATTTTTTGCTTCGTCAATAATATGATTCGTTGCATCTTTCATTTCAACAGTGTCAAATAAGGAATCTCCTGTTAAGGTTTCCGCTTTTACTTGATTGTATGGAAAACTAGCAAGTTGCGAAAATAGTACGAATACAATTAAACATACATTGAAAAGTTTTTTCATTTTTCCTCCTCTGAACATTCATTTGTCCATTGGGGACTTATTCCACATGAACAAATGGAATATAAAAAGTATTTTTTATAAGCTATTTACTTTTTGCTATCCCTCCGTTTCTATACGCGTTCTCAGACAAGTAGGATTATGTTCAAAGTAATATTATTTAACGTAAAACAAAATGTATATTTACACAGTTCTGTGGAAATATACACAATTCGACAAAAAATGTCGAAAAAAATACTGATATTAAAGAATGATATCAGACCTTTATATGT
The DNA here is from genome assembly GCF_051776965.1 of Bacillus cereus group sp. BceL220. Lineage (NCBI taxonomy): Bacteria > Bacillati > Bacillota > Bacilli > Caryophanales > Bacillaceae > Bacillus > Bacillus cereus group sp. BceL220. The sequence goes on from NZ_JBPWBC010000003.1 coordinate 153,433, forward strand.
GAGATAGTTTTCATGTATATCTAGTAAAAAAGAATGGTTATAAAGGTAAGTTTTACGATACATACTAACCAATGTAGTGTATCCCTTTGTGAAGGCTTATTTTTGCCTTAAAGTTATGTGGAGATAAAAAGCTAGATAGGGTTGGTTTTGGTCAGAATGAAGACAATATGTACTTTGAAAATAGTCATTTATTTTGTCTAAAGAGAGTTGTGCGATTAGTGGACCGAAGTTGAAAGATGATAGTTTCTTACATTGTTAGAGGAATATAAGAATTACAGAATATTCGACTAACACGTTACTACGGTCATTTTTGAGACTGTTTAAACAATAAGAAAGAAGGTGTTTTACTCCTTAGTTACAATATCTTTTTAGTAAAGATAAGCTTAAGTAACCTCCGCTAAAGATTATATACTTAAATGATAAAGAGTTCAACAGTAGTTCACATATTTTCCCAAAAATAAAAACGGCTGTTTTATGTGGAATAAATCTACAAAACAGCCGTTTTTGGTATTAGATTTCTGTTAAAATTATTGGTTCGCCGCGCGTTACGACAACGGTATGTTCACATTGTGCAACAAGACTTTTATCAGGTGTAACGAATGTCCAGCCGTCGTCACCACGTTCAATAATATGATCAGCTTTCATAGAGATGAACGGTTCTACAGCGATAACAAGACCGTCTTTTAGAAGCGCATTATCCATTGGATCATAGTAACTTAAAATGTGATTTGGTGCTTCATGTAAGCTAAGACCAATGCCGTGACCAGTTAAGTTTTGAATAACATTGTATCCACTTTTATGTGCGAAGTTTGAAACAGCACGACCAATTTGATTTTGTTTTGAGCCAGCTCTAACCTTTTTCATTGCTGCCCAAAATGCATCAACTGCTGCTTGGCAAAGCTTTTCTTTTGCTTCGTCTTCTCCAAGAACAAATGAGATACCTGTATCTGCATAATAGCCATCAAGTGCAGCAGATACATCGACGTTTACTAAGTCGCCTTCTTTTAATACGCGATCTCCTGGAATACCATGAGCAACTTCCTCATTTACACTAATGCAAGTTACACCTGGGAAATCATATTCTTTTTCAGGTGCAGAAATAGCACCATGCTCATCTAATACTTTTTTACCGATCAAATCAAGCTCTTTCGTTGTCATACCTGGCTTCGCTTCTTTTTTCATTTCTTCACGTGCAAGCGCAACGATGCGGCCGATTTTTCGTAAGCCTTCTAAATCTTGTTCATTACGAATAATCATGAAAACCACTGTCCTTCCTCGAATATATATCTTATCCGATTGTATCATGTTTATTTTCGTCCTGCTACTCGCTTGCGGTATGCAGCTTGATTCCTCTCATAAAGAATACATGACAATTGTCATATCAATGTCATGACGCATCATACTGTTTCCTAAGTTTTCCAAGTAATACAATGTAAATATAAGAAACAGCGGGGGTGGAGAGATGGAAAAGATTATTGAAGTAAATGGTGTTTCTAAAACATTTAAACATAAAAACGCAGTAAATAACGTTTCATTTCATGTAAATAAAGGGGAAATAGTAGCGTTACTTGGTCCGAATGGTGCGGGGAAAACAACGACGATGTCGATGATGCTTGGATTAAAGGACCCGACAGAAGGTAAGGTCTTTATATTTGGAAAGAGTCCAAAGCATAGAGATGTTCGTAATAGCCTCGGTGCGATGCTGCAAGAAGTAAGTGTCATTGATAGTATTACGGTGGAAGAGGCAATCGAGTTATTCCGTAGTTATTATACGAATCCTATAGCGAAAGAAACGTTACTGCAGTTATCAAATTTAGAATCAGAGCGAAAGCAAAGATGTGAGAAGTTATCAGGTGGGCAAAAAAGAAGGTTGAATTTTGCGCTTGCACTTGCGGGAAATCCAGATTTGTTATTTTTAGATGAGCCGACAGTCGGAATGGATATTACGTCTCGAAGAATGTTTTGGGAAACGATTCGAAAGTTAGCAAGTGAAGGGAAAACAATTATTTTAACGACGCATTATTTAGAAGAAGCAGATGCTTTAGCAAATCGTATCTTATTATTTGCGAACGGAAAGATTATCGCAGATGGTACACCAGACGAAATGAAAGCGACGATTTCGCGAAAAACAATCACATTTTACTCGAAGGAAAGCATTCCTACAAAATTACTAAAGGAATTACCAAATGTAACAGAAGTAAAGTCAAGCGAAGGACGCTTCATTTTAACAACGGAGGATACGGATGCAACTTTAAAAGCCATTTATCAAAAGAGTTTACCTGTAACAGATGTTTCAGTTGAACGTGGAAGTCTTGATGAAGCATTTGAACAATTCGTTGCAAATCAGAAGGAGGAAATCGCATGAGAGCGTTATGGATGCAGTGCAAAATAGAAATTTTACGTACATTCCGCAATAAATTATTTATCTTTTTCTCATTATTAATGCCTGTTATGTTTTACTACATTTTTACAAATGTTGTTCAAGTACCACAAAACGGAGATGCGTGGAAAGCACACTATTTAATTTCGATGGCAACTTTCAGTATTGTAGGGACTGCACTCTTTAGTTTCGGTGTGAGACTTTCTCAGGAAAGAGGACAAGGATGGACACATCTTTTGAAAATCACACCACTTCCAGAGGGTGCGTATATAACTGCTAAAATTATTGCACAAACAGTAGTAAATGCTTTTTCAATATTAGTTATCTTTATTGCAGGGATACTAATTAATCATGTTGAGTTAACGGTAGGGCAATGGATTGGTGCGGGATTATGGTTGTTGTTAGGGGTAACACCATTTTTAGCATTAGGCACAGTAATAGGTTCCATTAAGAAGGCGGACGCAGCTGCTGGCTTAGCAAATATTTTAAATATGAGTTTAGCTATAGTTGGCGGGTTATGGATGCCGATTGAAGTATTCCCCAAAATATTAAGAACGATTGGTGAATGGACACCGACATACCATTTCGGAAGTGGTGCGTGGGATATTGTAGCTGGAAAATCAATTGGATGGGAAAATATCGCGGTATTAGGAGGTTATTTCCTTATATTTGTTGTAGTATCAATATATATAAGAAAAAGACAGGAAGCGGTATAAATGATAGAGAAGAAGAGGATTGAGATTTTTCCGAAACATATGGGATTCTTCCCGTATATGTGGTTTGTTTATCTATTATTTCCAATTTATCACTTAGCGCAGGCATCAGGATGGAAGCTTGTAATAGGAAGCGGTATGTTGATAATTTTTATCGTCACATACCGTCAGCTTTATTTTGTTCAGAGGACGTTTGTTTTTTGGGCGTGTATTCAAATGGTACTCATCTTTTTATTTGCTTTATTTTATAATCCTTTTATGATATTTTTTGGCTTTTTCACAGCAAGTGCGATGGGATTTGCGCCAAATAAGAAAGTATTTCGAGTGCTGTTATGTTCGTTAGTTATAATGCTTGGAGCATTTTTATTTGTAAATATGAATCAACTAACAACTACAAGTTTAGTAAATATCGTTCCAATGTTTATTTTAATGCTTCTTACGCCATTTGGTATGCGCAATTTTAATCAGAAAAAGATGTTAAGAAATCAATTGGATCAGGCGAACGAGCAAATTAAAGACTTAGTAAAACGTGAAGAACGGCAGCGGATTGCAAGAGATCTTCATGACACATTAGGGCATACGTTATCTCTTATTACTTTGAAAAGCCAGCTTGTAGAGAAGTTAATTGTGAAAAATCCAGAGCGTGCAAGTGCGGAAGCGAAGGAAATTACACAAACGTCTCGTACAGCCTTAAAACAGCTGAGAGAATTAATTTCTGATATGCGTATGATTACGGTAGAAGAAGAGCTAGAGCAAATAAAAGCGATCTTACAAGCAGCTAATATTGAATTAGAAGTGAGGCAAGAAGCTAGCTCGAGTTCGTTATCACCAATTGAACAAAATATTGTCGGGATGTGTTTACGTGAGGCTGTTACGAATGTTGTAAAACATAGCAAGGCAACGCGGTGCACAGTTTCTGTATTAGAATCGCAAGGTGAGCTGATTTTGAAAGTAAAAGATAACGGAATCGGTTTAACAGATCAAAATCATGATGGAAATGGTATCCGCGGCATGAAAGAACGAATTGCTCTTATTGATGGATTTGTTGAACTAGGTACAATCAATCCAGGGACGTTGTTAACAGTAAAAGTTCCAGTTGTTATTAGAACAGGAAAAGATGAGGTGAGGGCATGATTCGAATTATTATTGCAGAAGATCAACGGATGCTTCGTGGTGCATTAGGGGCCCTACTTGATCTAGAAGATGATATCGAAGTAATTGGGCAAGCGGCAAACGGGGAAGAGGCACTAAAATTAATTGAATCGTTAAAACCGGATATAAGTATTATGGATATTGAAATGCCGATTCAAAGTGGATTAGATGTTGCTGAAGCGTTAAAGAAAGAAAAATCATTATGTAAAGTAATAATTTTAACAACATTTGCACGGCCGGGATATTTTGAAAGAGCAATGAAAGCTGGTGTGCACGGCTATTTGTTAAAGGATAGCCCAAGTGAAGATTTAGCAGCAGCAATTCGTAATGTAATGAAGGGGAAACGAGAGGTCTCCCAAGATTTAATGTTCGGCCTATGGCAGGAGCAAAATCCGTTGTCAGATCGCGAAAAGGAAGTATTGTTGCTTGCGAAAGAAGGAAAGACGGCAAACGAAATTGCGAAGGCACTTTATCTTTCACCGGGTACAGTGCGTAATTATATTTCTGAAGTATTAACGAAGCTCGATGCGAAAAATAGAATTGAGGCAATTACAATTGCGGAAGAAAAGGGTTGGATATGAAAAGAAGTTTACCTATGATTGGTAAACTTCTTTTTTTATTATTGTACCGCTATTACTTTATTTATTTTTTGTAACGGTTTGTAACCGTGTGCTTCAAATGCCTTTGCAAATTCATTTGATACGGCAGTGCCATATAAATCTTTTGCAGCTTGTACAATATGAGATTGAAGTGATTCAAAGTCTTCAGCGGAAGTTGCATAATTTTGCAATGTACGCATAACAACTTTACTTACTTTTTCATTTCCTTGCTTTTGAACAGCAACACCGTTATATGTTTTACCTTCAGCTAATTGATATAATACGTGACTGATAATACCAGAATTCACGTGTGATTCTTGATTATTACCATCGTTATAGAAATCTTGTAAATTTGTATATAATTTATGACCGCCGTCACCAATTTCCCTTGGGATATCACGAATTGTTAGGCCACCTAATGTATCGCCCATAATCCAGTTTCCTTTATCTTTCTTTACGTAATATTCGATTTGTGTACCCCAGAAATCCGCTAATCCCTCGTTTAGTGCAGATGTTTCAGCGCTTGGATATCTCACGACTTTATTTTTCGTCGTGCCACTAAATACAGCATGTCCAAATTCATGAGCTGTTACATCAAGAGCGGATGTTAGTTTTCCGTCTAAACCATCACCAAATACCATTTGGTTCCAAGCGGGATGCCAAAATGCATTTACATAGTCTTCTTTTACACCATCACTAACTTCAGTAGAATCAAAACCGTGTACACTAGCGACAACTTTTGAATCTTTATTGTCGTAACTTTTTAGATTATGTTCTTTCTTAAAGTAATCGTAAATATCACTCATGTTCTTCATAGCGCCCGCGGCTTCTTTATCTGCAAAATTAGGAGTACTACTTGAAATTAGTGTCCCTGGATAACCAGCTTGACTATATCCCCCGAGGGAATCGGCGTAGTTTGCATTATAAATATAAATACCATTTCCGCGTGATAAATCCGCTAAATAAAATTTTCCATCAGTTCCTTTGGCAATATTGAAAGAGATGTTTTCTTGAAGTGCATTTTTCCCAGTTCCTTGCTCACTTGCGGGGGATAATCTAGGTGATGTTACTTGATTTATAGTCTTATTCTCTTTGTTTTTAATGAATTTTTCTTGGAAAAGTACTTCGCCAGTTTTTAAATCAACTATAGCATTGCCGTTTATAATTTGTTCATTGTTTTCATAAGTAAATGTAATAACAGTTGCGAATGTATAATAGCCATCTTTTTTCTTATAAACAACGGTTTCGCTAGAGAATTCTGTCTCAACTGCATCACTTGGAATTTGAACTATATCGCGTAATTTAGATTTTACTTCATTTTTCGACAAAAAATTTGTTATAGTAAGATTAGGTTGTTGATTTAAATTTTGAATAACTTTACCACTAACAGTTGTGATCACTCCATTTTTATCTACTTTTACAATGAGATCTTGGCCATATACTTTATAGTTTTTATATGTTTGTGCAAGGCGAACTTCGGTTTGATTTTCTTTGGTTTCTTTATTTGTAGGTTGGAAATCTACATTTTTTTCAGTAGTGACTTGTTCTTGTTGAGCTTTCGCCCCATTTACCTCACCCTTTAAATACTTTTTAGCAATATTTTCTTTCGTATCATTTTGAGGTTGTGTTAATTTCCCGATTGTTAAACCAGGCTGAGCAATTTCAACTTTGACTGCACTTTTGTCTAATTCTTGAGCATGAATAGCTTCTGTTGATAAAGGACAAAGAAGACCGAATGTAACGAAAGCACTAGCAAGTTTTCTATAATTCATCTATAACACTCCTAATCTATTATTGTATGTGAGATGAATTGTATGAAAAATTTGCCGAATTTTATATATATTATGCATTATTTCATATCAAAAATTGTCGAATTCACATTATTGTAGTGGTATGACAACTTAACAAATTAGATTGTTATAATGGGATGGTGAGTAAGTATGCACGCAGAGAAATTAGGAAGTGAAATTAAGAAAATTAGAGTATTGAGAGGATTAACACAAAAACAGTTATCCGAGAACATATGTCATCAATCGGAAGTGAGCAGAATTGAATCGGGTGCGGTATACCCAAGTATGGATATATTGCAAGGTATTGCAGCAAAGTTACAAGTTCCCATTATTCATTTTTATGAGGTACTCATTTATTCCGATATTGAGAGGAAAAAGCAGTTAAAAGATCAAATCATTATGCTTTGTAAGCAAAAGAAATATAAAGAAATTTATAATAAAGTATGGAATGAGTTGAAAAAGGAAGAATATCATCCTGAGTTTCAGCAATTTCTTCAATGGCAATATCATGTAGCAGCGTATGTATTGAAGAAAAGTGATTATGAATATTGTATTTTAGAATTAAAAAAATTGTTAAATCAACAATTAACTGGGATTGATGTGTACCAAAATCTTTATATAGAGAATGCAATTGCAAATATTTATGCTGAAAATGGTTACTTTAAGAAGGGCATGGAGTTATTTGAAGGTATATTAAAGCAATTAGAGGCATTACCTGAAAATAAAGAGTTTGATGTGAAGGTAAGACATAATTATGCGAAAACATTATACTTAGATAATCAATATGAAGAGGCTCTTTATCAAATAAATAAAGCTATTGAAATATCGTGTCGAATTAATAGTATGGCATTGATTGGGCAGCTATACTATCAAAAAGGTGAATGTTTAGAAAAGCTAGGCTATGATGAGACAGAGAGTGAAGAAGCTTATGAAAAGGCTTATTTCTTTTTTGATATATTAGAAATGCATACGTATAAAGAAAAATTTATGAAAAAAATGACGAAATAAAATAACGCAAAAACTAAATATGCATAATTGCATAATGTATGGATAAATTTTCATGATATATTAAAAGAAAAAATGTGGGTGATGGAATATGAAGAAACTACTTATCGGTAGTCTATTAACGTTAGCAATGACATGGGGTATTTCATTAGCGGATACAGCTTTAGAGAAAAGCCAAGTAATTTCTCATGATGATCAAGAGGTACAATTAGCTTCAGATATGCCTTTTGAGTTTTAAAAAAACAACCGTCTTACTTAGACGGTTGTTTTTTTATGGAGTAACATCCAAACGTCTTTACTAGAAACAGGTTTGCTAATAAAGAATCCTTGAATGTGATCACAATTTTGTCTATGTAAAAATTCCCATTCTTCTTCCGTTTCTACACCTTCTGCAATCACTTCTAAATTTAGTTCTTTTGATAGTGTAATAATGGAAGAGACAATTGCTTCTTCTAAAGGGCTAGTTGTAATTCCACAAATAAACTCTCGAGCAATTTTTAATGTGTTAATTGGATATTTTGTTAAATAAGCTAAAGAACTATAACCAGTTCCAAAGTCATCGATTGAAATTTGAATGCCGAGATTTTGAAGCTGTTCTAGTTTTGCAACTACAGATTGATTTTGATTAATTGCGATGCTTTCCGTAATTTCAATATCTAGTGCTTCTGGTTTCAGTTCTGTTTCTTCCAACACCTTTGAAATAGTTGAGATTAAATCTGCATGGTTAAATTGAACAACAGATAAATTCACACCAACTTTTAAGTGAGAAAAACCTTGATTATGCCATCTTTTTGCCTCTAAACAGGCAGTACGTAAAATCCAATTACCAAGTTCAATAATAAAACCAGTTTCCTCTGCTAGAGGGATAAATTGGGCTGGAGATACGATGCCGAGTTTTGGATGCTTCCAACGTATTAATGCTTCAAAACCGATAATTTGTTTTGTTTTTGTGCTTACTTGTGGCTGGTATTCAAGGAAAAATTCATTTTGTTGTAATGCTTTTGAAAGTTCACCTTCTAAGAATTGAATTTCATTTTGAGCGATACTCATTTCTTTTGAGAAGAAAACAAATCTGTTTTTTCCATTTGCCTTCGCACGGTACATAGCCATATCAGCATTTTTCATTAACTCATTTACATCAGTTCCGTAATCAGGATACATCGCAATTCCGATACTTGGTGTAATAGAGAGTTCTTCGCCTTGAATGAAGAATGGTTTGTTTAAAATAGTTAAAATCTGTTCAGCTATAAAAATTGCACTTTTTTCTGAGTACATTTCTGGTAATAGAATGGTAAATTCATCTCCACCTTGGCGAGCGACGACATCTTTTGAACGCAAGCAACCGCGTAATCTTTTTGCTACTTCAATTAATAATAAATCTCCGACGTCATGACCAAGTCTATCGTTAATTTTTTTAAATCGATCTAAATCAAGGAATATGACGGCGACATCATTTGCGTTAGTTTGGGCTGTATTTAAAATGGCTTTTAAATCTTTTTCGAACTTTCGGCGATTTGGTAATCCAGTAAGTGCATCGTGAAAGGCTAAATGTTCTACTTGTTTTTGTTTTTCATATAAAGTGGTAATATCACGCGCTATCCCAAACATTCCGACCACTTCTTTGTTTATAAAAGTAGGGATAAGTGTAATATGGAGATAATAATAATAGCCTTCTTGTTCTTTTGTACGAACTTCTAACGTTTGTGGCCTACCTTCCTTTGTAATTTGTAAAGCCTTCTTTAGTAGTTCGTGGTCTTTTGAATCAATGAAGTGTACCAGAGAATAGCTTGCCACTTCGCAATAATAGGCAGTAAATAAGCTTTCGCATGCCTTATTAGAGTGTTGAAAAATGCCATTCATATTTAAAGAGAAAACGGCATCGGGATGATCTTCGAATAAAGATTTATAACGTTGTTCACTTTTTGATAATGCAAATGCACCTTCTTCAACTTCATCCTCTAGTTGTGTAGTCAACTGTTCATATGTATGGATTAGTGCTTGATTATCTTTCCACATGTAAAGTTGCCGCAAGAATAACAAAATAAGTGATAATACGAGACCGATTAACATGAACTTATCATCCCAAGGTTGAATGATAATAAAAGAAAAAGTAATAATTATACTAAAATAAGGTAGTATAAAACGTACATAATCGAATCGATAATATTTTGTTTTCGTTTCATGCTGCATTGGTTTATCTAAAATATATAGTATGGAAGAAAGTCCAATTAATAAAATAGAAGCAGTGTGTATTAAATAATTAATTTCAGCAGAAGTTTTCATCCCAAAGTTCAATTGAAACAGATGAATATAACCGTATATGAGTATAATAGTGAAGCCGATAATTAATGCGATTCTACTAGAAGAATATTGTTCTCTTCTATATAGGCTAATAACGGCGTAAATTACTAATGATTGTGCAATGAAATACCCAATTAAAATCCAAGTATCCTTTGTTAACATGCGGAAACTTGAAAGATCTAAGATAAAAGTTAAGGTGAAATAAATGTTCATAATAATAATAAAGATGCTATCGAATGAAAATTGCGAAAGCCCCTTAATAGAGTAATTCTTTATAAACTTTATAGCAAATCCAACAAAGAGCAAAATATATTGTATGATAAAAAAAGGCAATGCTTTATATGAAAATATAGATTGATCATGTATGGAAAGTGAACTAAGAAATAGGGTTATCTCCATAATTAATCCACATAGGCAAGTACATAGTAATAAAATCCAAAATAGTTTATCACTGCGTTTCATTTTCTTAATAGCTTTATATAAACAGTGGCAAGAAAAAAGTGCAGCGAAACAGAATAAGAAAAGAATCCCAATTTCCTTTATATGCGACTCATTTGGAATAAAGAGTATCCAAAGAGCGAATATAGATATGTATATTATGACAAATTGTACATACTTTTTTTGACTAATCATATTATGACTCCGTTTCAATAAAGTTGAATCTCGGGGGAATGCTAATTTAAATAATAGCATATAAAATAGGATGTTTTTTACTATAAAAATTACTTTTTTGAAAAAATGGTGCAAAGTTACAATTTACCACTGTAACTTTGCACCACTTATTCTTTTAATTCCTCTTATAGCAGAAAGTTCATCTATTAATTGGAATAGTGCTAAGTCTTTTTGTTTACTTTCAATCATAATATCGAAATTATGATTGTTTTTTTTTGCAACGTGTAAGAAGGGCTTGATAAACTCTAAATCGATATATTCAGCATGAGCCCTAAATTCTTTTTCCGATCTCGGAGAGGAAATGTGAACTTTAGGAGAGATATTTGTATGTGACCAAGTTTCAAAAATTGCAGGAAGCAACTCTTCTAGTGGTTCCTCGCAAAGATTGGCCATATGATGATGATAATCAAATACAAATGGAATATTTTCTTTTTGGCAAATTGATAAAGTTTCAGCGGTTGTATAGGTTTTATCATCATTTTCAAGAGTCATTTGTTTTTTTATATGTGCAGGAAGTTTTTTTATGTTTTCATGGAAGCGCTCAATTGCCTTTTCTTTATTTCCATAGGCTCCACCTACATGAATATTAATGTAAGAGGAATCTGCAATGCCTATAGCATCTAATACTTTATAATGATAAGTCATATCCGTAATAGCGTTAGTAGTAATATGTGGCTTGTCGCTTGTAAATAGCGTAAATTGATTTGGATGAAAACTTATTCGTAAATTGTGTTCTTTAATTAAAGCTCCTATTTTACGCCAAAGTGGTGTGAATACCCCAATATAGTCAAACTCGACTTCGGGATGTGTTGCAAGTGGGACGATTGAAGACGATAGGCGATATAGTGGGATTTCATGCGCTATATTGTAATGTAGGATACGTATTGTGTGCTCTAAATTTTGCCTTATAACGTGGTACAGTTTGTCTTCTCGCTCTTGCTTGCTGAGTTTCTTAAAGCTTGTAAACGTCATTGTTTTGGCAGGAGAACAGTCCCAGAGTGCCATTGCATGTGAGACATATCCAAACCGCATAATCATATAAGATACACCTCTTTTATTCATTGTCTTTCCTATAAAAAGAAAGCAAGCATTGTTCCAATCCATTCCTTTCCTCTATCGATAAGAGAAGTTGGGTTTACATCGCTATAGGAAAGTATGGATGCATTCTTTAGGTCTTCATGGAATTTATTTTTTACTGTTTGAACGAAATGTTTACTATATAACAGGCAGTTTATTTCATGGTTAATATATAAACTTCTCATATCAAAGTTTGCTGTTCCGATATCACAAATATCATCATCCACTATAATAATTTTGGCGTGAAAAAAACCTTGTTGAAATGCATAAATATTGCAACCAGCCTGTATTAATTTTCGGCAGTATGGGAATTTTGCTTCTCGAACGAGAGGGTGATCAGCTTTTTCTGGAACAAGAATTGTGATTTGAACCCCTCTTTCTCTTGCTTTTAATAAGGCATTCATAATTTTTTTTCCAGGAATGAAATATGGTGTACCGATACAGATTTCTTTTTTTGCTCCGTTAATTAAATGTAAAAAAGTATGCTGTAAATAAGCACCATCAGTCGGAATAAATTGATGCAGTATGGTACCTGGGTTTTGTTTTGGAAAATAAAGAGAAGCATTCAATAAATCCTGTTTCGTATCATCAAACCAGTCATGCAAAAATTGCTTTTGTAAATCTTGAACCCCTTCTCCTGTAAGACGTAAATGATAGTCTCGCCATAATCCTAAATATTCATTATGCCCCAGATACTCTTCGCCGATATTAAATCCCCCGATATAGCCAGTTTTCCCATCAATCACTGTAATTTTTCTATGGTTTCTTTGATTGGCAGAAAAGAAAAGCAGAGGAAATTTTACCTTATGACAAAATGAAAAAGATACACCATGTTTTCGGAGGGAGCGAATAGCTTCGTTTGATAAAGAATGGCTGCCAAATCGATCAAGTAAAAGTCGTACTTCAATTCCTTCCTGAGCCTTATCAATCAGCAAATTTAAAAATTCACGACTGATTTTATCGTTTTTTACAATGAAGAATAAAATATGAATGTGGTGCTGTGCTTGTTTTATATCAGTAAATAAAGCGTCATACAAATCTTTCCCGTATGTATAAAGGTGAAAATCACTTTGACGTAAAGGGAAAGTGCGAGAGCTTACCCGTTTTAAATGAAGAAATCTCCCGTATGAAAGATCAATTGTAATCCAAAGAGCAACGGATATTAACAAAAGAGATAAGTAGAGCATCAGTGAATTCCCTCCTTCGCATTCTTTTCACCTTCAGTGTGTTACAAATGATACGGGTAGCACGGCTGTTATTATAAATTTCATCAGATGATAGTATGTTGCACTGATTAAAGTTTCACTTTATCCCGCTTTAACGGGCAGTAAGCCTCCACCTCAAAAACTGGTGGATAAGTAGAAGTTAGTTTGGAAATCAACTGCCCGTAAAAGCCCTACTGATTAAAGTTTCACTTTATAGTTTCACCGAAATAAACAGCTTTATGAAAAAATGTGTTGTTCTATAACAAAAAACTGTTGACTGAATGCTCACTCATTATATAATGGGGATAGGGGATATAATTCAGAAAATTATATATTTTTGAAGATTCAAAAAAGAAAGAGGGCTTACAAAGAGAGGGGTAGCATAAAAATGAATAGCTTACTGATCATTAATTGGCTGGCTGCCATTGCTGTTATTGCTTATGCAGGATATTTGTTTGTATATCTTATACGGACGAGAATGGCCTACATACAATTAGGAAAAAAAATTGAATTTGACCGTCGTTTTAAAGAGCGTTGGGATCTCCTTAAGGTCAATGTTTTCGGTCAGAAAAAGCTGCTGAAAGATAAGAAAAGCGGCATCATTCACGTTATGTTCTTTTACGGATTTATTCTTGTCCAATTTGGAGCAATTGACTTCGTTTGGAAAGGACTCGCACCAGGATCACATCTTCCACTTGGACCACTATACCCTGCATTTACATTCTTCCAGGAAATTGTCACACTTGTTATTTTAATTGCAGTATTTTGGGCTTTTCATAGACGTTATGTAGAAAAGCTTGTTCGTTTAAAACGTAACTTCAAATCAGGTCTTGTTCTTATCTTTATCGGTGGCTTAATGATTTCTGTGCTACTTGGTAACGGTATGGGACTTATATGGCATGGTGAGGAGCTTTCATGGAGTGAACCAATCGCTTCTGCAATCGCTTACGTTTTTAGCGGGATAAATGAAACCGTAGCCATTTCAGTGTTCTATTTTTCTTGGTGGGTGCATTTACTAATTTTGTTAACGTTTTTAGTCTATGTTCCACAATCAAAACATGCGCATTTAATTGCGGGACCAGCTAATGTATTCTTCGGTCGTCTTTCAAACCCAGGAAAGCTTGAAAAGATTGATTTTGAAGATGAAACACAAGAAACATTTGGTGTTGGTAAAATTGAAGACTTTAGACAAAATCAACTTATTGACTTATACGCTTGTGTAGAGTGTGGTCGTTGTACAAATATGTGTCCGGCAACAGGAACAGGAAAAATGTTATCGCCGATGGACTTAATTTTAAAACTTCGTGATCATTTAACTGATAAAGGAGCTGCGGTAACATCAAAAGCACCATGGGTTCCAGTAGTTGCCTTCAATAATACACAAGGAAATCAGTTAGCGATGATGGCAGCTGGAAAAGGACAACAAGAATCAGCGGCTACAACTCTCGCTTACGATCCGAGTTTAATCGGAGATGTTATTACAGAAGAAGAGATTTGGGCATGTACAACGTGTCGTAACTGTGAAGATCAATGTCCAGTTATGAATGAGCATGTTGACAAAATTATTGATTTACGTCGATATCTCGTTTTAACAGAAGGAAAAATGGACGCGGAAGCACAACGCGCGATGACAAATATTGAGCGTCAAGGGAATCCGTGGGGTCTGAACCGTAAAGAGCGTGAAACATGGCGCCAAGGTGATGACGAAGTAACAGTTCCAACTGTAAAAGAAAAATCAAAAGCTGGGGAGGAATTCGAGTATTTATTCTGGGTTGGTTCAATGGGATCATACGACAATCGTAGTCAGAAGATTGCGATATCGTTTGCGAAGTTAATGAACGAAGCAGGCATTTCATTCGCAATTCTCGGTAATAAAGAAAAGAATTCTGGAGATACACCACGCCGCCTTGGAAATGAATTTGTATTCCAAGAGATGGCGACAAAGAATATCGAAGAATTTGAAAAGGCAGGAGTGAAGAAAATCGTTACGATTGATCCTCATGCTTATAACACATTTAAAAATGAGTATCCGGACTTTGGCTTGCAAGCAGAAGTCTATCATCATACAGAATTGTTAGCTCAGTGGGTGAAAGAAGGGCGCTTAAAGCCTGTTCACGCTATTGAAGAAACAGTTACGTACCATGATTCCTGTTATTTAGGAAGATACAACGAAGTGTACGAAGCGCCACGTGACATTTTGAAAGCGATTCCTGGAGTGAATCTTGTAGAAATGGCACGTAACCGTGAAACTGGAATGTGCTGTGGCGCAGGTGGTGGCTTAATGTGGATGGAAGAAACAACAGGTTCTCGTATTAACGTTGCTCGTACAGAACAAGCATTAGCTGTACAGCCATCCATTATCGGTACAGGTTGTCCATATTGCTTAACGATGATCAGTGATGGAACGAAAGCGAAAGAGGTAGAAGAGAAAGTTCAAACTCTTGATGTGACAGAGATTTTAGAACGATCTGTTATCGGACAGAAAAAAGAAGCGATGTAGTTTATAAGAATGTATACAACTTTAGAAAGAGGTGCAATGATTGCACCTCTTCTCAACGTAGGGATACCGAGCGAGCGCTCAGTGTTAAAAAAAGAAATGGGGGAAAGAAACATGAGTAAAACAGTTATTTTAAGTGCTGCAAGAACACCAGTTGGAAAATTTGGAGGATCTTTAAAAGATGTAAAAGCGACGGAACTTGGAGGAATTGCAATTAAAGCAGCGCTTGAAAGAGCAAATGTTGCGGCTAGTGATGTTGAAGAAGTTATATTTGGAACGGTTATTCAGGGGGGACAGGGGCAAATTCCATCGCGTCAAGCTGCAAGGGCTGCTGGAATCCCTTGGGAAGTGCAGACGGAAACAGTGAATAAAGTTTGTGCATCAGGACTTCGTGCGGTTACGTTAGCGGATCAAATTATTCGTACTGGCGATCAATCACTGATTGTAGCTGGCGGTATGGAGTCGATGAGTAACAGTCCTTACATTTTACGCGGAGCAAGATGGGGATACAGAATGGGCAACAACGAAGTTATTGATTTAAACGTTGCTGACGGTTTAACATGCGCATTTTCAGGTACACACATGGGTGTTTATGGCGGAGAAGTTGCGAAGGAAGATGGAATTTCTCGCGAAGCACAAGATGAATGGGCATATCGTAGCCATCAGCGTGCGGTTTCAGCGCATAAAGAAGGACGTTTTGAAGAGGAGATCGTGCCAGTAACGATCCCGCAAAGAAAAGGCGATCCTATTGTCGTTGCAAAGGATGAGGCGCCACGTGAAGATACAACGATTGAAAAGTTAGCAAAGTTAAAACCTGTATTTGATAAGGAAGCGGCAGTGACAGCTGGTAATGCGCCAGGACTAAACGATGGTGGTGCCGCACTTGTGTTAATGAGCGAAGACAGAGCGAAGCAAGAAGGAAGAAAGCCATTAGCGACAATTTTGGCGCATACAGCAATTGCAGTGGAATCTAAAGATTTCCCAAGAACGCCAGGTTATGCAATTAACGCATTGCTTGAAAAAACAGGCAAGACAATTGAAGACATCGATTTATTCGAGATTAATGAAGCATTTGCAGCAGTAGCAATTGCAAGTACAGAAATCGCAGGAATCGATCCAGAAAAATTGAATGTAAATGGCGGCGCAGTGGCGATGGGACATCCAATTGGAGCAAGCGGAGCGCGCATTATCGTAACACTAATCCATGCACTTAAGCAGCGCGGCGGCGGAATTGGAATTGCTTCGATTTGTAGCGGTGGCGGTCAAGGAGACGCAGTGATGATTGAAGTTCACTAATTAAAGTTCGAGGGTATAAAATTTATTAACAATTAAGGGGGAAGAAAAAATGGGTGTACAAAACATTGTTGTAATTGGTGCAGGGCAAATGGGATCAGGAATTGCACAAGTATGTGCAATGGCAGGGTATGACGTGAAGGTACAAGATTTAAAACAAGAGCAATTAGATAGAGGATTGGCTATCATTACGAAAAATTTAGCGCGCCAAGTAGAAAAAGGACGCATGAAGGAAGAAGAGAAGGAAGCGACATTAAATCGTCTTACAGTAACGCTTGATTTAGATTGTGTGAAAGAAGCGGATCTTATTATTGAAGCAGCTGTTGAGAAAATGGATATTAAAAAGAAAATCTTTGCGAATCTAGATGAAATTGCTCCAGAACACGCAATTTTAGCGACAAATACGTCATCTCTGCCAATTACAGAAATTGCAGCGGTAACGAAGCGTCCGGAAAAAGTAATCGGCATGCACTTTATGAATCCAGTTCCAGTTATGAAGCTTGTTGAGATTATTCGTGGTTTGGCTACAGATGATGCAGTATATGAAGCAATTGAAGATATTACGAAAAAAATTGGGAAAGTACCAGTTGAAGTAAATGATTTCCCTGGTTTTGTATCAAACCGCATTTTGCTACCGATGATTAACGAAGCAATTTATACGTTATATGAAGGTGTAGCGACGAAAGAAGCAATTGATGAGGTAATGAAGCTTGGTATGAACCATCCGATGGGGCCTTTGACGCTCGCTGATTTTATCGGTTTAGATACGTGTTTATACATTATGGAAGTGTTGCATGAAGGATTAGGAGATAGTAAATATCGCCCATGTCCGTTATTACGTAAGTATGTGAATGCAGGATGGTTAGGGCGTAAAACAGGTCGTGGATTCTACGTTTACGAATAAATGCCCCTTTTGTTACAAAATAGTGGTCTTACCAAATTGTTAAAAGGATATATAGCAAATGGAGGCGGAATATATGAACTTTCGTTTTAATGAAGAGCAGCAAATGATGAGGAAAATGGTTCGGGATTTTGCACAGAAGGAAATAGCTCCCTTTGTTCCTAGTATGGAACAAGGGGTGTTCCCGAAAGAGATTTTGCAAAAGATGGGTGATCTTGGATTAATGGGTATTCCAGCACCTGCAAAATACGGCGGGGCAGAAATGGATTTTATTTCTTATATTCTAGCAATTGAGGAAATCTCAAAGGTAAGTGCAACAGTTGGTGTAATTTTAGCTGTACATACGTCAGTTGGAATGAATCCGATTTTATATTTCGGAACAGAAGAACAGAAGAAAAAATATGTTTCTAAACTTGCAACCGGGGAATATTTAGGCGCATTTGCTTTAACAGAGCCAAATGCAGGATCAGATGCAGGGAGTTTGAAATCAAGAGCTGTCAAAAAAGGCGATCATTATATTATTAATGGATCGAAAGTGTTTATTACAAATGGTGGTGAAGCAAGTACATACATTGTATTCGCTTCTACAAATCCAGAGGCAGGGAAAAGTGGTATTTCTGCATTTATAGTAGAGAAAGATACACCTGGTTTAATCATCGGAAAAGATGAACATAAGATGGGGCTCCTCGGTTCTCGTACAGTACAACTTACTTTTGAAGATATGAAAGTGCCAGCGGAGAATTTACTTGGGGAAGAAGGACAAGGATTCAAGGTGGCGATGGCGAATTTAGATGTTGGGCGAATTGGAATCGGTGCACAGGCGTTAGGAATTGCTGAAGCGGCGCTTGCATGTGCGATTGATTATGCAAAAGAACGAGAACAATTTGGGAAACCAATTGCGGCGCAGCAAGGGATTGGCTTCAAGCTTGCAGATATGGCAACAAGTGTCGAAGCAGCAAGGTTACTCGTATATAGAGCGGCGTCTCTTAGGGCACAAGGATTACCATGCGGTAAAGAAGCATCTATTGCGAAATTATTTGCTTCTAAGACAGCGGTTGAAGTCGCGATTGAGGCGGTGCAAGTATTTGGTGGTTACGGTTATACGAAAGAATATCCAGTAGAACGATTTTTCCGTGATGCGAAGATCACGCAAATATATGAAGGAACAAGTGAAATACAGAAACTTGTTATTAGCCGTGCTTTATAAAAGGGCGAGGGGGAGACGGAGATGCATTTTAAACTATCAGAAGAACATGAAATGATAAGAAAAATGGTTCGAGATTTTGCTAAAAATGAAGTAGCACCAACAGCAGCTGAGCGTGATGAGGAAGAGCGATTTGATCGAGAGTTATTTGATCAAATGGCAGAGCTTGGTTTAACCGGTATTCCATGGCCTGAAGAGTACGGTGGAATTGGAAGCGATTACTTAGCGTACGTAATTGCGATTGAAGAATTATCTCGAGTTTGTGCTTCAACAGGTGTAACACTATCTGCGCATACTTCACTTGCAGGATGGCCAATTTTTAAATTTGGGACAGAAGAACAAAAGCAAAAGTTTTTACGACCGATGGCTGAAGGGAAGAAAATTGGTGCATACGGCTTAACGGAGCCAGCATCTGGATCGGATGCTGGTGGAATGAAGACAATCGCAAAGAGAGATGGCGACCATTATATTTTAAATGGATCAAAAATTTTCATTACAAATGGCGGTATTGCTGATATTTATGTTGTTTTTGCGCTAACTGATCCTGAATCGAAGCAGCGCGGTACGAGTGCATTTATTGTAGAAAGTGATACACCGGGATTTTCAGTTGGGAAGAAGGAGAGCAAGCTAGGGATTCGCTCTTCACCAACGACAGAAATTATGTTTGAAGATTGCCGTATTCCGGTAGAGAATCTACTTGGAGAAGAGGGGCAAGGATTTAAAGTTGCGATGCAAACATTAGATGGAGGTCGTAACGGTATTGCGGCGCAAGCTGTTGGTATTGCACAAGGGGCTTTAGATGCTTCTGTAGAATATGCAAGGGAGCGCCATCAATTTGGAAAACCAATTGCGGCGCAGCAAGGGATTGGCTTTAAACTTGCGGATATGGCAACAGATGTAGAAGCGGCACGCCTTTTGACATATCAAGCGGCTTGGCTTGAATCAGAAGGGCTTCCGTATGGAAAAGAATCAGCGATGTCAAAAGTATTTGCAGGGGATACAGCGATGAAGGTGACGACTGAAGCGGTGCAAGTATTTGGTGGTTACGGTTATACGAAAGATTATCCAGTAGAGCGTTATATGCGAGATGCAAAGATTACACAAATATATGAAGGAACACAAGAGATTCAGAGGCTTGTAATTTCTCGTATGTTAACGAAGTAGGAACGAAAGCGTAGGTATTCTCCTACGCTTTTTCCTTCCAAAAAATAATAGAGAGAGGTGAAGGGAATGGTTAAACATAATGTACATGCATCGGTGAAAGATGAAAAATTAGTTGCGTTAAGACGTGAACAAATGATTAAAGGTGCGGTGCAACTGTTTAAACAAAAAGGATTTCCGCGTACAACAACGAGAGAGATTGCAAAAGCGGCTGGATTTAGTATAGGGACACTTTATGAGTACATTCGTACAAAAGATGATGTTTTGTATTTAGTTTGTGATAGTATATATGAACATGTAAAAGAACGATTAGAGGAAGTAGTATGTACAGAAAAAGGGAGTATAGAAAGTTTAAAGGTAGCGATAACGAATTACTTTAAAGTGATGGACGAATTACAAGAAGAAGTATTAATTATGTATCAAGAAGTACGTTTTTTACCGAAAGAATCTCTCCCATATGTATTAGAAAAAGAGTTTCAAATGGTAGGAATGTTTGAGGATATTTTAGAACAGTGTACGGAAAATGGAACATTTATATTAAATAAAAAAGAAATACAGCTTCTTGCACATAATATTTTTATACAAGGACAAATGTGGGGGTTTAGACGTTGGGCACTGCAAAAACTGTATACGCTCGAAGAATATACAGAAATGCAAATTAGGTATGTGTTGCAAGGTGCCCATATGCTTCCGAAATAAGGAACAGACAAATTATTAATTTTATTACCATATAAAAGTTTCCCGTTTTTTTTGTAGCATATTTGTGCGACTTTTGTTTATAATGAATAGTATGGATTTTTTTAGGCAGACCGTTATATATAAGGTTATATTTGATGAAAGGAAGTGCCGCATAAGTGAATTTTAAGCAATATTCACCAGAAGAGCTAAAAGAATGTTCAATGATTGAAGTTGTACATAGCGTTTTAGGGGATAAAAGACAAGCAACGACATTCAACGAGTTGGTTCAAGAAATCGCTCAAGTGCTGGGACTATCTCAAGAGCAAGTTAATGCGAAACTCGCACAATTTTATACAGACTTAAACATCGATGGACGTTTCATTAATTTAGGAGAAAATCGTTGGGGACTACGCAGCTGGTACCCATATGAGCAAATTGATGAAGAAATCTTACCGCAGCCAAAACCGAAGAAGAAACGTAAAGTTGAAGAAGACGGTTTTGACGACTACATTGAAGAAGATGAAGATGACTTTGACGATGCAGACGGAAATGTAGACGAAGAAGATGATGTAGAAGATTTGGACAAGGTTCTTGAAGATGAAGACGGAGATGACGACGATCTTGATGATTTAGAAGAGGATGAAGACGACGACTTCGCTGAAGAAGAACTTGAGTATGATGAAACTGAAGAAGAAGAAGAGGAAGAACTGTAGTTCTTGACTTTTCATTATCGTCCATGTAGAATCATTTTTGGGCTCTTTAAAAAAGGACGATAATACTTTTAAAGTGTAAATATAAAAGAAAATTGCTCCCTACTTGTTACTTTATGTGATGAGGGGAGCAATTTTCTTTTTTGTTTTTTGTTTAGAAAATAAAAAGAGTCTAACAATAAGATGGATACAGTGTTATCTACATACGTTGCGCTTTGCAACGGTGATTATATAACAGCAAAATAGAAGGGAGCTTTTTCATGACTAAGTATATTTTTGTAACAGGCGGTGTAGTATCGTCTTTAGGGAAAGGTATTACAGCAGCATCTCTTGGAAGACTTTTAAAAAATCGTGGTTTAAATGTAACGATTCAAAAGTTTGATCCATACATTAACGTAGACCCAGGGACTATGAGCCCATACCAACACGGTGAGGTATTCGTAACAGATGATGGCGCAGAAACTGACTTAGACCTTGGTCACTATGAGCGTTTTATCGACATTAACTTAAACAAATACAGCAACGTAACAACAGGTAAAATTTACTCTTCAGTTCTTCAAAAAGAGCGTCGCGGTGAATATCTAGGAGGAACAGTTCAAGTTATTCCTCACATTACTAACGAAATTAAAGAGCGCGTATATCGTTCTGGCCGTGAAACAAATGCGGATGTTGTTATTACAGAAATCGGTGGAACTGTTGGTGATATCGAGTCTCTACCATTCTTAGAAGCAATCCGTCAAATTAAGAGCGACATCGGTCGTGACAATGTAATGTACATTCACTGTACGTTAATCCCGTACTTAAAAGCAGCGGGTGAAATGAAAACAAAACCAACGCAACATAGCGTTAAAGAACTTCGTAGCTTAGGTATTCAACCAAACATTATCGTTGTTCGTACAGAACTTCCTGTTTCTCAAGATATGAAAGACAAGCTTGCATTATTCTGTGACATCGATACAAAAGCAGTTATCGAAGCTCGCGATGCAGATACTTTATATGCGGTTCCATTATCTCTTCAAGAACAAAACATGGACCAAATCGTTTGTGATCACTTAAAATTAGACAATCCAGCTGCAGATATGACAGAGTGGACTGCGCTAGTTGATAAAGTACGTAACCTTTCTAAGAAAACAAAAATCGCTCTTGTTGGTAAATATGTAGAACTTCAAGATGCATATATTTCTGTTGTAGAAGCACTTCGTCATGCTGGTTACTCATTCGACACAGATGTAGAAGTAAAATGGGTAAATGCTGAGCACGTAACAGCAGAAAACGTAAAAGAATTAGTTGGCGATACAGATGGTATCCTTGTACCAGGTGGCTTCGGCGATCGTGGTGTAGAAGGTAAAATCGTTGCGATTCAATATGCTCGTGAAAACAAAGTTCCATTCTTAGGAATTTGCTTAGGTATGCAACTTGCATCAATCGAATTCGCACGTAATGTATTAGGTTTAGAAGGTGCTAACTCTTCTGAAATCAATCCTGATACGCCATATGCAATCATTGACTTATTACCAGAACAAAAAGATGTAGAGGACTTAGGTGGTACACTTCGTCTTGGTCTATACCCATGTAAGCTTGCTGAAGAAACAAATGCTTACAATGCTTATAATGAGCCGGTTGTATATGAGCGTCATCGTCATCGTTATGAGTTCAACAACCAGTTCCGTCCGGATATGGAAAAAGAAGGATTCGTATTCTCTGGTACAAGCCCAGACGGCCGTCTAGTTGAAATCATTGAATTAAAAGACCACCCTTGGTTCGTGGCAGCACAGTTCCACCCAGAACTTGTTTCTCGTCCAAACCGTCCACAACCATTGTTCCATGACTTCGTAAGAGCTTCTATTACGAATAAAGAGAGCAAGTAATAAAAAGAGCGCCTGAAATAAGGCGCTTTTTTTAATATTCATTTAACATTTCATCAATTATAAATTTGATTCCGTGATAAGCAAATAAAGCTACTATTAAGCTTGGGAACCCGTAGCGATTACCTTCATCGTCTGGAATAAGACCTTTTAACAGTTTTGTATCAATATGTACGTCTGTATATTGTTCCAGTGATTCCGTACCTTCTTGAAGAGCAGAAATGCCGACAATAGAGTGTCCCTCTTCTTGTAGTTTTTTTGCAATTTCTACAACCGCTTCATCTGTTGAAAAACGGCTAATAAGAAGTACACGATCCGCAGAGGTTACTTCTGCTTCTTTACCATTTTCAAATAAGCGTTTTGCTTGCTTCATTGGTTCAGCACCGAATAGTGCTTCGGCAACAACGCCCTCCATTTCATTTGTACCATATAAATAAATGAAACCATCGCCAACTAGTGCTTGAGCAAGTAAACGAGCACTATCTTCTATATTCATTTCCTCTTTTTGAGAAAATCTGGAGAAATAACCACTTAATTGAGTTGAAAAAATTTTTAACATAATGTTACTCCCTTCGTACGTGTTTGCCGGCTTTCATTATAGTTTATTTTTTTAGAAAGGTGAAATCGTAGGGTAGCATAACAAAATAGGAAACGGTAAAATAAGAAAGAATAGGAAGGAATTTGCCAAAGAATAGCGAAAATAAATCGTTAAGATATAAGAAGCTTTAAATCTTGTACTTACACAGAAAGGTTGGGAATTATGGAAGGTAAAATTTTAATTGTTGATGATCAATATGGGATTCGTGTGTTATTACATGAAGTGTTCCAAAAAGAAGGTTATCAGACATTCCAAGCAGCGAATGGATTTCAAGCTTTAGATATCGTGAAAAAAGATAATCCAGATTTAGTAGTGTTAGATATGAAAATTCCAGGCATGGATGGTATAGAGATTTTAAAGCATGTAAAAGAAATTGATGAGAGTATTAAAGTCATTTTAATGACTGCTTATGGAGAGCTTGATATGATCCAAGAAGCAAAAGATTTAGGAGCTTTAATGCATTTTGCTAAACCATTTGATATTGATGAAATTCGTCAAGCTGTGAGAAATGAGCTCGCTGTAGAGGCGTAAAAATGAATTTTTTATAAAAAATATGGAAAAAAGCGTTTACATGGACTATTGTGCAGGTGAATACGGTTGAGTTTTTGAGTACAAGTTGTTATCCTATTGAGTGTAGAAAAAAGTCCGGTATGTAGATATACATATTTTACCTTATTCTGGTCATACTACCAGCGATAAGAACTTATCGGATACAAAAAACGTTTTTTAGGAGGATTCACCATGCCTTTAGTTTCTATGAAAGAAATGCTAAACAAAGCACTAGAAGGAAAATACGCAGTTGGTCAATTCAACATGAACAACTTAGAGTGGACTCAAGCTATCTTAGCTGCTGCGGAAGAAGAAAAATCTCCTGTAATCCTAGGTGTATCTGAGGGTGCAGCTCGTCATATGACTGGTTTCAAAACAGTTGTAGCTATGGTTAAAGCTTTAATCGAAGAAATGAACATCACTGTTCCTGTAGCGATTCACCTTGACCATGGTTCAAGCTTCGAAAAATGTAAAGAAGCAATCGATGCAGGTTTCACATCTGTAATGATCGACGCTTCTCACCACCCATTCGAAGAAAACGTTGAAACTACTAAACAAGTAGTAGAATACGCACACGCTCGTAACGTATCTGTTGAAGCTGAGCTTGGAACAGTTGGCGGACAAGAAGACGACGTAATCGCTGAAGGCGTAATTTACGCTGACCCAGCAGAGTGTAAGCACCTTGTTGAAGCAACAGGTATCGATTGCCTAGCTCCAGCTTTAGGTTCTGTACACGGTCCTTACAAAGGTGAGCCTAACTTAGGATTCGCTGAAATGGAACAAGTTCGTGACTTCACTGGCGTACCTTTAGTATTACATGGTGGTACTGGTATCCCAACTGCTGATATCGTAAAAGCTATCTCTTTAGGTACTTCAAAAATCAACGTAAACACTGAGAACCAAATCGAGTTTACAAAAGCTGTTCGTGAAGTATTAAACAAAGACCAAGAAGTTTACGATCCTCGTAAATTTATTGGACCTGGCCGCGACGCTATTAAAGCAACTGTTGCTGGTAAAATGCGTGAGTTCGGTTCTAACGGTAAAGCGTAAGAATAAAATTCCGTTTTGGAAACCGTCTAGTCTTTTAGACGGTTTCCTTTCGTTGTATAATGAAAGCGTGAACAAGTCGAAAGATTTTATCATTTTTGGTTTTTAAATAGAAAATAATGTGCATAGTCCTATTAATAAATGTGATAACGTATCTAAATTGATAAAGTGAATTCGATGAATAGTTGATCTTTATCTATTCGTGCTACAGGAGAAATGGAGATAATGGTTTCCTATTTATTGAGTTTTGGGATGGAAAGAGTAATTGAGATTCTTAAGGGGAGCTTTCTATGAAAAGATAGAAAGTAAATACATTCACAAGAAGGGAGCTCAATATGGAAAAATTGCTAATTGAAGGCGGAAGAGCTTTAAATGGAACAATTCGAGTAAGCGGTGCAAAGAACAGTGCCGTTGCATTAATTCCAGCGACAATTTTAGCAGATACTCCAGTAACTATTGGTGGTGTCCCTAATATTTCGGACGTGAAAATGTTAGGTGACTTACTAGAGGAAATTGGAGGGAAAGTAACTTATGGACAGGAGGAAGAGATGGTAGTCGATCCTTCTAACATGGTTGCAATGCCTTTGCCAAATGGAAAAGTGAAAAAATTGCGCGCTTCTTATTATTTAATGGGTGCGATGCTTGGCCGTTTTAAAAAAGCTGTTATTGGGCTTCCGGGTGGATGTCACTTAGGACCGAGGCCGATTGATCAGCATATTAAAGGGTTTGAAGCGCTAGGTGCACATGTTACAAATGAACAAGGTGCCATCTATTTAAGAGCAGATGAACTACATGGAGCACGTATTTATTTAGATGTTGTTAGTGTGGGGGCTACGATTAATATTATGCTAGCAGCTGTACGAGCAAAAGGTAGAACTGTTATTGAAAATGCAGCGAAAGAGCCCGAGATTATTGATGTAGCTACATTGTTAACAAGCATGGGAGCACGTATTAAAGGTGCTGGTACAGATGTAATCCGAATAGATGGTGTGGACTCTTTACATGGTTGTCACCATACTATCATCCCAGATCGTATTGAAGCTGGTACGTATATGATTCTAGGAGCTGCATCAGGAGGAGAAGTAACGGTTGATAACGTTATTCCTCAGCATTTAGAATCAGTTACTGCTAAGCTAAGAGAAGCTGGTGTTCAAGTTGAAACGAATGATGATCAAATTACAGTGAACGGTAATAGAAAGTTAAAAGTAGTTGATATCAAAACGCTTGTATATCCAGGTTTTCCAACAGATTTACAACAGCCGTTTACGACGCTTTTAACAAAGGCGCACGGGACGGGAGTTGTAACAGATACAATTTACGGTGCCCGTTTCAAACACATTGATGAATTACGTCGTATGAATGCTCAAATTAAAGTAGAAGGTCGTTCGGCAATTGTAACTGGTCCTGTGTTACTGCAAGGTGCAAAAGTGAAGGCGAGTGATTTACGAGCGGGAGCAGCACTTGTTATTGCAGGGTTAATGGCAGATGGAATTACAGAAGTAACAGGACTTGAGCATATTGATCGAGGTTATGAGAATATAGTGGACAAGCTTAAAGGGCTTGGAGCAAACATTTGGCGAGAACAAATGACAAAACAAGAAATTGAAGAGATGAAGAACGCATAAGTGATACTTCCGTAAGGGGGAAGCGAAGCATCACTACTTGCGGAAGTACACTTTATAGAAAAACACGGTTCACAAAATACGGCAGAAATACAAAGACTTAAAGGAGAGGGATTATTGTGGAAAGAAGTTTATCTATGGAGTTAGTACGTGTAACAGAGGCTGCAGCATTATCATCAGCGCGTTGGATGGGGCGCGGGAAAAAGGATGAGGCAGACGGTGCAGCAACATCAGCTATGCGTGATGTATTTGATACAATTCCGATGAAAGGTACAGTCGTAATTGGTGAAGGTGAGATGGATGAAGCACCAATGCTATATATCGGAGAGAAATTAGGTACAGGATATGGACCACGTGTAGACGTTGCGGTTGATCCTTTAGAAGGGACAAACATCGTAGCAGCTGGTGGCTGGAATGCTCTTGCTGTTATTGCAATTGCAGACCACGGTAATTTGTTACATGCTCCTGACATGTACATGGATAAAATCGCGGTTGGCCCAGAAGCAGTTGGGGCAGTCGACATTGATGCGCCTATTATTGATAACTTACGTGCAGTTGCGAAAGCGAAAAATAAAGACATTGAAGATGTTGTAGCAACAGTTTTAAACCGTCCACGTCACCAAGCAATTATCGAAGAAATTCGTAAGGCTGGTGCTCGTATTAAATTAATTAACGATGGAGATGTAGCTGGAGCAATTAATACAGCGTTTGACCGTACAGGTGTAGATATTCTATTTGGATCTGGTGGAGCACCTGAAGGTGTATTAGCAGCAGTTGCTTTAAAATGTTTAGGTGGAGAAATTCACGGAAAACTATTGCCACAAAACGAAGCTGAATTAGCACGTTGTAAAAAAATGGGCATAGAAGACATTAATCGTATCCTTCGTATGGAGGACTTAGTAAAAGGTGACGATGCAATCTTTGCAGCAACAGGTGTAACAGATGGTGAACTATTACGTGGTGTTCAATTTAAAGGTAGCGTAGGAACAACACAATCTCTTGTTATGCGTGCAAAATCAGGTACAGTTCGCTTTGTAGATGGTCGTCATAGCTTAAATAAAAAACCGAACTTGGTTATTAAGTAAAAGGTGGAAGCGGCTCGCTCAGAATCGCAGGACATTGGAACTCTCGACCTTGAAGCGCTCTTTGCTTCGAGTGAGAGAGTGAAATGACCGGAGATTCTAGCCGCTGGAACTGGATTAAGTAAAAAGCGTAAGCGGCTCGTTCAGAAAGGTTAAAATGGTCGATCTTTTTAACTATCGGAGCCGGAACTAAATTAAATAAGAAGCGAAGACAAATTTTCTTGTCTTCGCTTCTTGTATTTGTGTTCCAACGTATTGATTAAAACTAGATAAAAGGGTTACAATAGTGAATATTACCCTACTTGAACTTATTGCCTTTCATTATTAATTATTTGCCTTCCGTATTTTTTCCCTTTACCCATGAAAAAAGAGAATAACGTTAAAGTGTGGTGTCTGAATGAATTTGTCAATTGCAGCATTAGAAAACATGAAATTAAAAGAGTTATACGAGCTTGCGAAAGAATTTAAGATTTCGTATTATAGCAAGTTAACGAAAAAAGAGTTAATCTTTTCTATTTTGAAAGCTCGAGCAGAAAAAGAAGGTTTCTTTTTCATGGAAGGCGTATTAGAAATTATTCAATCAGAAGGATTTGGATTCCTACGTCCTATCAACTATTCTCCAAGCTCAGAAGATATTTATATCTCAGCTTCGCAAATTCGTCGTTTCGATTTACGTAATGGAGACAAAGTTTCTGGTAAAGTACGACCTCCGAAAGAAAATGAACGCTATTTTGGGTTATTACAAGTTGAAGCTGTAAACGGAGATGATCCAGATTCAGCAAAAGAGCGTGTGCATTTCCCTGCATTAACACCATTATACCCAGATCGCCAAATGAAATTGGAAACGGAACCGAAAAAGTTACCGACACGTATCATGGATTTAATCGCACCAGTTGGATTTGGACAACGTGGTTTAATTGTTGCGCCTCCAAAGGCTGGTAAAACAAGTCTATTAAAAGAAATTGCACACAGTGTTACAACAAATCATCCAGAAGCAGAATTAATTGTGCTTTTAATTGATGAGCGTCCAGAGGAAGTAACAGACATTGAACGTTCTGTTAAGGGCGACGTTGTAAGTTCTACTTTTGATGAAGTACCAGAAAATCATATTAAAGTAGCTGAACTTGTGTTAGAACGTGCAATGCGTCTTGTAGAGCACAAAAAAGATGTTATCATTTTAATGGATAGTATTACCCGTTTAGCGCGAGCTTACAACCTCGTTATTCCGCCAAGTGGTAGAACATTATCGGGTGGTATCGACCCAGCGGCTTTCCATAGACCGAAGCGTTTCTTTGGAGCGGCACGTAATATTGAAGAAGGCGGTAGCTTAACAATTTTAGCAACAGCCCTTGTTGATACAGGATCTCGTATGGACGATGTTATTTACGAGGAATTTAAAGGAACTGGAAATATGGAACTTCACTTAGATCGTTCGTTAGCTGAACGTCGTATCTTCCCAGCGATTGATATTCGTCGTTCTGGTACACGTAAAGAAGATCTATTAATTCCAAAAGAGCATTTAGACAAGTTATGGGGCATTCGTAAAACAATGCGTGATACACCAGACTTTGTTGAAAGTTTCTTACGTAAGCTTCGTCAAACGAAGACAAACGAAGAATTTTTACAAAACATTGTTGCAGACTCGAAAAGATATGTAACAACTAAGTAAAGGGAAAAGATTGGGACTCGCTTATTTTATAGTAAGCGAGTTTTTTATGCCTTTTAGGTGATATTAAAGAGAGAAATAAGTGGGAGAACCTTAGCTGGTCAGAGCTGAGCGAGCCCCCGTTACTTTTAAGTTAATATCCAGCTCCAGCGGCTAGAATGGTAGGTGGCTTCGCGTCTTCCTACGAGGTAAAAAGCACCTCTACGTCAGAAGCTCCATCCCCCTCCCATTCTGAACGAGCCGCTTCTGCTTTTAAATTGTATCTAGTTCCGACGGCTAGCTCTTCGTGTCTAAGAACCTCCCGCACTAAAGGTAAAAAGCACCTTTTGTGCGAGAGAACCTTAGCCAGTCAGAGCTAAACGAGCCGTCTACACTTTAAATTTCAAAAGACAAAAACAGGTAGTTGCAAAATGAAGTTAGCCTTGTTATAATTTCATCATATGTGTTTCATCAATATAGTTGTGTATGCAGCTGAAGATGAAAAACTCTGTTTCGAAAATGATTCAGGGCGGAAGGAGATGAAAAGAATGAAAGCAGGAATTCACCCAGATTACAAGAAAGTTGTATTCATGGACACAAACACAGGCTTCAAATTCTTAAGCGGGTCTACTAAAGGCTCTAGCGAAACTGTTGAGTGGGAAGATGGTAACACTTATCCATTACTAAAAGTTGAGATCAGTTCTGATTCTCACCCATTCTACACTGGACGTCAGAAGTTTGCTACTGCAGACGGACGCGTTGATCGCTTCAATAAGAAATACGGTATCAAGTAATAAAAACATAAAACAGGCAAGTGTATGTATTCGCTTGTCTGTTTTTTTTGTGAAAATATTATACCTTTACCCTACTTTTAACTAAAAAGTAGATGAAAGGAGAGCTTCATGTACTTAATAAATCAAAATGGCTGGATTGAAGTGATTTGCGGTAGTATGTTTTCTGGTAAATCAGAAGAGTTAATCCGCCGTGTGCGCCGTACGCAATTTGCGAAACAACATGCAATTGTATTTAAACCATGTATTGATAATCGCTATAGTGAAGAAGACGTTGTATCACATAACGGATTAAAGGTAAAAGCAGTTCCTGTTTCAGCTTCAAAAGATATATTTGAACATATCACTGAAGATATGGATGTAATTGCAATCGATGAGGTACAATTCTTTGATGGGGACATTGTGGAAGTGGTGCAAGTATTGGCAAATCGTGGCTATCGTGTCATTGTAGCTGGTTTAGACCAAGATTTCCGTGGTCTACCATTTGGACAAGTTCCTCAGCTGATGGCGATTGCTGAACATGTAACAAAGCTACAAGCAGTATGTTCTGCATGTGGATCTCCGGCAAGTCGTACACAACGATTAATTGATGGAGAACCAGCGGCATTTGATGATCCGATTATTTTAGTTGGGGCTTCAGAATCGTATGAGCCACGCTGTCGTCATTGTCATGCAGTTCCTACAAACAAAGATAAGTAAAACTCGCTGCGCAAGGCGGGTTTTTTTCAGAATAGAGAGTGTGGTTGGTGTGAGCCGCTTACGCTTTTAAATATAATTTGCGTTTTTTTGAGTAAGTACCATATACTATTTGTATTAGATACTAGGATGTAGAGGTGAATGATGTGTTAGATCGTTTGCAAGCTGTAGAAAATCGTTATGAGAAGTTAAATGAATTGTTAAGTGACCCAGAGGTTATTAGCGATACAAATAAGCTTCGTGAATATTCAAAGGAACAGTCTGATATACAGGAAACGGTAGAGGTGTATCGTGAGTATAAGGATGTTCGTGAGCAATTAAAAGATGCGAAAGCAATGTTAGAAGAGAAGTTAGACGCAGAAATGCGTGACATGGTAAAAGAAGAGGTTTCTGAGTTAGAATCACAAGAAAAAACGTTATCAGAACGTCTGAAAATTTTACTAGTTCCAAAGGACCCTAATGATGATAAGAACGTTATCGTTGAGGTTCGTGGGGCTGCTGGTGGCGACGAGGCCGCTTTATTTGCTGGTGACTTATACCGTATGTATAGCCGTTACGCTGAGGTACAGGGCTGGAAAACGGAGATTATCGAGGCTAGCTATACAGAGTTAGGTGGATATAAAGAGATTATCTTTATGATTAACGGTAAAGGTGCTTTCGCGAAACTGAAATTCGAGAATGGTGCTCACCGTGTACAACGTGTTCCTGAAACGGAATCTGGTGGACGTATTCATACATCTACAGCAACTGTAGCTGTATTACCAGAGGCAGAGGAAGTAGAAATCGACATTCACGAGAAAGATGTTCGTGTTGATACATTCGCTTCTAGTGGTCCTGGTGGACAAAGTGTTAATACAA
Organism: Bacillus cereus group sp. BceL220; assembly: GCF_051776965.1. Taxonomy (NCBI): domain Bacteria; kingdom Bacillati; phylum Bacillota; class Bacilli; order Caryophanales; family Bacillaceae; genus Bacillus; species Bacillus cereus group sp. BceL220. The sequence goes on from NZ_JBPWBC010000003.1 coordinate 185,524, forward strand.
CGATGTCAGCGGTACGTTTAACGCATTTACCGACTGGTGTAGTTGTATCTTGTCAGGATGAGAAATCACAAATTAAGAATAAAGAAAAAGCGATGAAAGTATTACGCGCACGTGTTTATGATAAGTTTAGACAAGAAGCACAAGCTGAATATGATCAAAACCGTAAACAAGCTGTTGGTACGGGTGATCGTTCAGAGCGTATTCGTACGTATAACTTCCCGCAAAACCGTGTTACAGACCATCGAATCGGTTTAACGATTCAAAAGCTAGATCAAATCTTACAAGGTAAGTTAGATGATTTCATCAATGCCTTAGTGATGGAAGATCAGGCTCAAAGGATGGAGGCAGCTGAGTAATGCGTGTCTATGAAGCCCTGAAATGGGCTTCTTCTTTTTTACAGGAAAATGGACGAGATGAAAATGCGGGAGAAATTGTCCTTTGTCATGTATTAAAGATGAACAGAACAGGATTACTTATGAATATGCGTGAAGAAATAAATGAGGAACAAGAGGCAAGCTTTACGGAGTTTATCCACAAGCACGTAGAAGGTATTCCTATTCAATATATGATTGGTTATGAAATGTTTTATGGCCGGTCGTTCTTTGTGAATGAAGAAGTATTAATACCAAGACCGGAAACAGAAGAGCTTATAGTAGGAGTATTAGAAAGAATTGAGCGCCATTTTGGCGACAAGGAACTACATGTAGCAGATATAGGCACAGGTAGTGGAGCGATTTCTATTACGCTTGCTTTAGAAAATAAAAATCTCCACGTATATACAGTAGATATTGCACAAGAGTCGATTGAAGTTGCAAAAGAAAATGCAAAAGCTTTAGGTGCAGAAGTAACGTTCTATCACGGTGATTTATTGTCACCATTTGATAAAACGGGTCAAAAGCTAGATGTTGTTGTTTCAAATCCTCCATATATACCGGAAGAGGATTGGCGTGGTCTTTCTCCTGTTGTGAAAGAGCATGAGCCGAAGAGAGCACTTGTTGGTGGAGAAGACGGATTAGATTTTTATCGCCGTTTTATGAAAGAATTGCCGAATGTGTTGCAGGAGAAAGCAATTGTAGCGTTTGAAATTGGAGTAGGACAAGGTGAGGATGTAAAAAGATTGTTACAACAAGCTTTTCCACATGCCCATGTCGAGGTTGTTTTTGATATTAACGGAAAAGACCGTATGGTATTTGCAGAGATGGAGTAAGGTTCACACCTTACTCTATTTTTTTGTGGGAAAATTCATATAGATTTTGAATTTAATAGTTTAGAAATATGAAAGTCTGTCCACACTGTTTGTAGAAGGGACGGTGGAGGAAATGAAAAAACAAGTTATTGCTTATCTTCTTATATTATTAATTGGTGCACAGTTACTTGTGCAGTTTGGATATATGAAAGCTGATGCGAAAGGGCCTTCAGTCATTCCGAAAGAGGCCGTTCGATTGCGAATTTTAGCAAATAGTGATTCAGATAAAGACCAGGCATTAAAGCGTAAAGTGCGTGATGAAGTAAAAGCACAAATTGATGGATGGGTAGCGGATTTAACTTCATTTGAAGAGGCACGCAAAGTAATTCAAAGTCATATTCCAGAAATCGAGAAAACGGTGGAAAATACGTTAAAAAGAGAAGGAAGTAAAGAATCATTTCAAGTGAAATTTAGTAAGAATGTAAAGTTTCCTACAAAGGTATATGGGAATTTTATTTATCCAGCAGGAGAATATGAAGCAGTATTGATCACAATTGGAGAAGGTGAAGGGGCGAACTGGTGGTGTGTATTATTTCCACCAATGTGTTTCTTAGATTTTTCGAGTGGGACAGCTGTAAGAAAAGAAGAGCACGTTGTGAAGGCGGAATCTCCTGAAGAGGAGCAGGTGAAACAACTAGATGAGGAAGTAGTAAATACAGAAGAGAAGAAAGTGGATAAGGTAAAAGAAACGAAAGTTATAAAACAGGAAGTGGTAAAAAAAGTAACATCTTCTGAAAAGAAAGTAGTAAAAAATGAAACAAAAGTTGAAGAGCAGCCTGTAAGTAAAGAAGAAACAAAAACTGTGGAAAAAGTGGAGAAACCTGTGGAGAAAAAACAAGAAAAGCAAAATGAGTATGTAAAAGTAGAAGAGGAAGAAGAAAAACCAGAAGTTAAATTGTTTATTGTAGAAGCTTTTACATCTTTATTCTCTAAATAGTACTATTGATAAATCCCTCCTCATATATAAAAATGAGGAGGGATTTATTATGAAGAAAGTGTATTTTGCTACGAAAGCAGATGTGGAAAGATTACATTCTTTTTTCGGACAAGCTAATAAAAAAGATGATAAAATAAATGAGTTGTACGCACAATTTATGATTTTGGAAGAGGCGGAAGAAATAAGAGCTGTAATTGGTTATGAACAAAGTGGGGAAGATGTACTTATTCGTTCTTGTTTATTCACACCTCATGTGGATAAACAGACTTTCTTATATTTTTTTGAAACGTTTTTGCAGTATATGAAAGAAAAAAGTGTTCAACAATTGTACTTACTAACAAATCATCCACAATCTGTACCGATCTTTCAGTTTTTTGACTTTTTTGCTATAGAAAAGGATGAGGTTCCAGAGGGAATTCAACAGCTAGAACATTTTTGTAAAAATATAAAAGAGCAGAATGCAATAATACTAAATTGTCAGCTATTCACAAAGTTATCCACGGATTAATTAGGTTTATCCACATTTTGTGGATAAACCTTGTTTGTCTTTTGGATAAATCTCATAGTAAACTAAAAATAGACAAGTATTTAAGGGTAGAAAAGGACGTGGAAAAAAATGCATACAAATATGTGGGTTGTGGATAATGTTGTGGAAAGAAAAAAATATTATCCACAGTTACAAGAAGCAGCAAAATTATTAAGAGAAAATGAGGCGGTTGCTTTCCCTACGGAAACAGTATATGGGTTAGGTGCAAACGCGATGGATGATGAAGCAATCGCGAAAATTTTCGAAGCGAAAGGAAGACCGAGTGATAATCCACTTATTGTCCACATAGGTACAAAATCTCAGTTAGATGGGATTGTGAAAGAAATTCCACCAGTTGCAGAGAAGTTAATGGCGCATTTTTGGCCAGGGCCATTAACAATTATTTTGCCGAGAAAAGAAGGGATTTCAGAGAAGGTGACCGCAGGACTTAATACGGTTGGAGTAAGAATGCCTGATCATCCAGTTGCACTTGCTCTTATTGAAGAGGCGAATGTACCTGTTGCGGCACCAAGTGCGAATCGTTCAGGGCGTCCAAGTCCAACACTAGCTTCTCACGTATATGAAGATTTGAATGGGAAGATTGCAGGTATTGTTGATGGTGGTGCAACTGGAGTAGGCGTTGAATCAACAGTAATTGATTGTACAAGCACGGTTCCAACAATATTACGTCCAGGTGGGATTACGAAAGAACAATTAGAAGCGGTGATAGGTACCGTTTCTTTAGATCCAGCTTTAAAGGATGAGAAGGAAAAACCGAAATCACCTGGAATGAAATATACACATTATGCGCCGAAAGCACCACTTAGTATTGTTGAGGGCTCACGTGAGTTTATTCAGCATCTTGTGGATGAGAAAAAGGAAGAAGGATTTAAAGTAGGTGTATTAACGACGGAAGAGTATCAGCATGTATATAACGCAGATGTTATATTGTCTTGTGGTGTTCGAAGTGACTTAGCTAGCGTTGCGACTAAACTATATGATGTACTTAGAACATTTGATGCAAGTGAAGTGGATGTTATTTTTAGTGAGTCTTTCCCTAATGAAGGAATAGGAAATGCTATTATGAATCGTTTAACAAAAGCGGCAGGACATCATATTATTATTGAATGATAAGGTAAGGTTAGCAAACAGAATATTTCTCCTTGGATAAGCATATTGTGAAGTAGCACGTCCAAGGAGGGGCATGAATGACGTTTGAACAGCTAATACCTTTAATAATTATGGCATTCGCCTTAGGGATGGATGCGTTCTCGGTGAGTCTTGGTATGGGGATGATGCCCCTAAAGTTAAGACAAATCCTGTATATTGGTATGACGATAGGGATATTTCATATTATTATGCCGTTTATAGGAATGGTACTAGGTCGTTTTTTATCAGAGAAATATGGAGATATTGCACATTTTGCGGGTGCTATTTTATTAATCGGACTAGGTTTTTATATCGTATATTCGACCATTTTACAAAATGAAGAGACTAGAACTGCCCCTATTGGAATTAGCTTATTCGTATTTGCATTTGGCGTTAGTATAGATAGTTTCTCAGTAGGGCTTAGTCTTGGTATTTATGGGGCACAAACAATCATTACAATATTACTTTTTGGATTTGTTAGCATGTTATTAGCGTGGATTGGTTTATTAATTGGGAGACATGCGAAAGATATGCTCGGTACATATGGTGAGATAGTAGGTGGTATCATTTTGGTTGGATTTGGATTATATATCCTTTTTCCTATATAATTTTATGTAGGAGGGAATTATGAACAAGCTATTGGAATGGTATGTTAAGTTTTTAACCTTCTTTCCTTGATGGCTAAGAATACTTATAATTTGGGGTATTATTTTGCAAATTTCGATGTTAGGTTGGATTAAGTTAATTCGTGAATGGTGAGATGGTTCCTTTCTGTGAATATTTTGTTTGTACTATATTTATTGCACTAAAAATTACAGATATAGAAAGGATGAGATGAATGACGAGATTAAAGCAAGTTTTTGGTGTTATTATAAGTTTTTTTGTTTTTTGGTTTAGTATGCTCGGTGTACAAATGTTTGCTGAGTTTTTAGATATTGAGTCATTGAAATTTGTTGCGGGAAAGACTGAGGCGGCGCGTGCCTTTTACTCTCCGTACCCGTTTTTAATTGTTTTTCTTATTACACTGCTTTCCCTATACTTCTTCGTAATTAAGCTAGGGAAACCGAAAAAAGAAAAACTGCCTACTTTAGAGGAAAAGAAGGAAGAATTACAATGATAAAAATCCCCTGCTAAAAAGCAGGGGATTTTTATGTTTAAGTGATGGCAGGAATCGATTCTGAGCGAGCCGCTTCCGCTTTTAAATATTATCCAGTTCCAGCGGCTAGAATGGTCGGTGGCTTCGCGTCTTCCTGCGAGGCAAAAAGCGCCTCTACGTCAGAAGCTCCATCCCCCTCCCATTCTGAGCGAGCCGCTTTCGCTTTTAAATATTATCCAGCTTCAGCGGCTAGAATCTCCGGTCATTTCGCTCTCTCGCATGAAGCAAAAAGCGCTTCAAGGTCGAGAGCTCCAATGCCCTGCGATTCTGAGCGAGCCGCTTCCACTTTTAGATTGGCCTAACTAATTCAAATTGTTCTCCTAATTTTGCATAGTTGTGTCCTGCTAGGCGGCTTATTGGTTTGAGTCCTTCTGCGTGAATGCGCCCTTTTTCATATAGATGTTCGGCAACGTGGAAACGAACGACGCGTCCAATTAGTAGATCACAAGCTGGTGAGTCTTCTGTTCCACCAAGTGGAATTGCACGTTCTAATACGCATTCCATTCGAATATTTGCTTCTTTTACACCTGGAACGGAGATGACTTCACTTTCAATTGGTGTTAGTTTTGCTAGTTCAATTTCACTTTCATTTGGCGGGAGATTAGCTGCTGTTTCATTAATTGCTGCTACATATGATTCGTCAGAAATATGTACGACAAATTCACCTTTTTCAATTGCGTTTCGGGAAGTGTCCTTTCTTTCTCCGGCTTTTCGTTGTACAGATACTGAGATAAGTGGTGGATTAGCAGCGACAATATTAAAATAACTATATGGTGCGCCGTTTAATACACCGTCTTTTGTTAAAGAAGTAACGAATGCGACAGGGCGAGGGATGATACTTCCAGTAAGTAATTTGTAATTATCTTTTTCAGTTTGTTCATTTGGATTAATGGATAACATGCTTGTAATCCCCTTTCTAAATATGAATACTTATTGTTTGTTTACAAGATAACGATGAGAAAATCCTGCTGGAAATAATATTTTGTTTCATAAAAAGAACTTACTTCAATTGTAATGAAGTAAGTTCTTTTTCAAGAATCTCAAATCTGAGATAAAAATTAAAGTAAAACGTATGCGCCAGGTCCGATTAAAGCTACACCAACAGCAACAGCGATTAACATTAAGTTATATTCATATCCATTTTGTGTTACCCAGTAACCATTTTTTCCGTGAACAGTGAAGATAGCCATTAACATTGTTCCAACGATAAATAATGAACCAACTACAATGAAAATACCTGATGCGAATAAGAAACCACCTAGTAATTCAGTTGCGCCAGCCATAAATGCCATAAATACACCAGGGCGTAAACCGATTGACTCCATCCAGCCACCTGTTCCTTTTAAACCATAACCGCCGAACCAACCAAATAATTTTTGAGCGCCATGACCCATGAATGTAATTCCTATAATAAGACGAATAATAAGTAGACCGAAATCCATCATTTTTAAAAACCTCCTAAAAGTTATTAACTTACCTTACGTAAGTAATAATAAAATAGTTACTTACTTTAGTCAAGTGGATTTTGAAAAAAGTTTGAATTAAATTTTACAAATTAACAACAAAAAATAAAATGTGGTAAAGACCTCTAGACAAGTTGGGCAAAAAAAGAGAAAATATAAATAGAAGTTAACTTCTTATTGTTATTCAGACAATCAGAATTGACTGGAATTTTGTGAAGCGCTACAATAAGAGTCTATTAGTAATGACGTAATTTATTTCGAAAGCGTTTTTACAGTATAATATTCGAAGTATGAAGTCTTACATGTATCCCGAGCTTTACTAGGGATTGCCCTATAAACTTTTAGGTAAATTATAAGGAGGACTATCCTATGTTTAAAAAATTATTCGGTCTTGGTTCAAAATCAAATGAAGAAACAATCGTAGCTCCATTAACTGGAGCAGTGAAAAATATTGAAGAAGTACCAGATCCAGTATTCGCTGGTCGTATGATGGGTGACGGTGTTGCAATCGATCCTACTGAAGGTGTAGTTGTATCTCCAGTTGATGGTGAAATCGTACAATTATTCCACACAAAACATGCTATCGGAATTAAAGCGAAAAATGGCACAGAAATTTTAATCCACGTTGGATTAGAAACTGTAAAAATGGAAGGCGAAGGTTTCGAAGCTCACGTTTCTGAAGGCCAAGCTGTAAAAGCTGGAGATAAATTAATCTCATTCGACTTAGAATTAATCCGTGAAAAAGCGAAAAGCACAATTACTCCAATCGTTATTACAAACACAGATGCAGCTGAGTCTATTAAGACAACTGTAGGCGTAACAGCTACAAAAGGTTCAACAGCAGTAATGAAAGTTACAATGAAATAATTGCTGTATAAGAGGAATCCGTTTCGTATGAAATGGATTCCTTATTTTTGTTGCATATTCAGTAGGTATGTTAAAATACTCTGGGCACTTGGAAATAGGGTTTCACATATATGTGGATAAGGCGCATTTTTCTTAGAAAAAATATAAGAGAAATGCGCCTTTTGTATATTCACATTTCTTTTGTTCTATTCTAATGTAAGTTATGATGAGTGGTAAGAAATCGAATATAGGGGTGGGTTTGGATGAAACGAGTATTATTTGTTTGTACTGGCAATACATGTCGTAGTCCAATGGCTGAGGCGTTGCTTCGTCATCACGGAGGAGATAGGTTTGAAGTACAATCTGCCGGTGTTTTCGCCTATCCTGGGAGCGATGCATCGGTACATGCGAAGGAAGCTTTAGCTGAAAAAGGGATTTCAATTGACCATACCGCGCAGCAAGTAAATGAAACTTTGCTTGATTGGGCTGATATTGTCGTAACGATGACAGAAAATCATAAACAAATTGTACTTGGGCATTATCCGAGTGTTGAAAAGAAATTGAATACGTTATATGGATTAACTGAAGGTATAGGCAAGGACATTTCAGATCCATTTGGAGGCTCGCTTTCTATTTATAAAGAAACGTTAGATGAGATGGAAAAACTTGTACAAACTTTACTGAAAAAACATTCGGTAGGTTGATGTTTCGTGTATAATACGATATTGGAGATCACTTCGTCCTATTGAGGTAGCGAGTGTGAAATGAAGATAATTGATTGAAACTTTGGAGGGGTAAAAATGAAAGTAGTAATAGCATCTGATCACGGCGGTATGAATATCCGCAAAGAACTTGTAAATTTATTAGAAGAGTTAAATATTGAATATGTTGATTTAGGTTGTGAATGTGAAGCTGGTTCTGTTGATTACCCTGACTTTGCGTTTCCAGCAGCTGAAATGGTAGCGAATGGTGAAGTAGATCGTGGTATTTTAGTTTGTGGGACAGGCATTGGTATGTCAATCGCAGCAAACAAAGTAAATGGTATCCGTTGTGCGTTAGTTCATGATACTTTCAGCGCGAAAGCAACGAGAGAGCATAATGACACTAACATGCTAGCAATGGGCGAGCGTGTAATTGGTGCTGGTCTAGCGCGTGATATCGCGAAAATCTGGTTAACAACTGACTATGAAGGTGGTCGTCACGAAAACCGCGTAGGAAAAATTAAAACATACGAAACAAAGTAATACATTCTAACTATCAGTAGTGTGAAATATAATTTGGTGAACCAACCTGTGAAAGGAAGAGGCGTAATGACAGAAATCGTAAAGGTAAGAGAACAGCTACAAATGTCGCTTTCTGATTTCCAAGAACAAGCTTCATTACAAAGCGGTCAAATTTTTGTAGTGGGTTGTAGCACGAGCGAAGTGCTAGGCGAAAGAATTGGAACATCAGGAACGATGGAAGTAGCAGAGGCGATTTTTTCTGAGTTAAAACAATTTCAAGAGCAAACAGGTATTGAATTAGCGTTTCAATGTTGTGAGCATTTAAACCGTGCTTTAGTGGTTGAGAGAGAAGTAGCGATAAAATATCAATTTGAAATTGTAACAGTTACGCCTGTTAGATCAGCAGGTGGTGCATTGGGGACATATGCGTATCACAATTTGAAAGATCCGGTAGTAGTTGAGTTTATTAAAGCAGATGCAGGAATGGATATTGGTGATACATTTATTGGTATGCATTTAAAACATGTAGCTGTTCCGGTTCGTACAAGTGTGAAGGCAATTGGAAGTGCACATGTAACGATGGCCAAAACACGTGGAAAACTAATAGGTGGAGCACGTGCTGTTTACGCGGTGGCGGAAGAGACTACCACTTGCAGTTAAATATGAGAAATTAGGAAGTCATATAGTAGCTGTTTATCATAAGATAAAAGGTATGTTGTCTGACTTTATAGTAGAAGAAAGAAAAGACCAATTTTCGGTCTTTTTTTTCTTTTATGATATAGAAAGTCATGTTAGAATGTAGTTGAAAACATGAAGGTTCGAAAGAATTACAACCTGAATTTTCGTTTTTTCTGAATAAATAAGAAAAAACTGTTGGGAATTGATGTAATTCGTTCAGAAAAGGGGGATTTTGGTGGATCATTTAAAACGTCAAGATGAAAAGGTATTTGCTGCAATTGAGGCAGAACTAGGAAGACAGCGTTCGAAGATTGAGTTAATTGCTTCGGAAAACTTCGTAAGTGAAGCAGTAATGGAGGCGCAAGGTTCTGTTTTAACGAATAAGTATGCTGAAGGATATCCTGGAAAACGTTATTATGGTGGCTGTGAACACGTAGACGTAGTAGAAGATATCGCACGTGATCGCGTGAAAGAAATTTTCGGCGCAGAGCACGTAAATGTTCAACCACACTCTGGTGCACAAGCGAACATGGCAGTATACTTCACGATTTTAGAGCAAGGCGATACAGTACTTGGTATGAATTTATCTCATGGTGGTCACTTAACACACGGAAGCCCTGTTAACTTCAGTGGAGTACAATATAATTTCGTAGAATATGGCGTGGATGCTGACTCTCACCGTATTAATTACGATGATGTATTAGCAAAAGCGAAAGAACATAAACCAAAATTAATCGTTGCAGGTGCAAGTGCATACCCTCGTGTTATCGATTTCAAGCGATTCCGTGAGATTGCAGATGAAGTGGGCGCTTATTTAATGGTTGATATGGCACATATCGCTGGTTTAGTAGCTGCTGGTTTACATCCAAATCCAGTACCACATGCACATTTCGTTACAACGACAACACATAAAACGTTACGTGGCCCGCGTGGTGGTATGATTTTATGTGAAGAGCAATTTGCAAAACAAATTGATAAATCAATCTTCCCTGGTATTCAAGGTGGTCCACTTATGCACGTAATCGCTGCAAAAGCTGTTGCGTTTGGTGAAGCACTTCAAGATGATTTCAAAACATATGCACAAAATATCATTAACAATGCGAACCGCTTAGCTGAAGGTCTTCAAAAAGAAGGACTTACACTTGTTTCTGGCGGAACAGACAATCACTTAATCTTGATTGATGTTCGTAACTTAGAAATCACAGGTAAAGTAGCAGAGCACGTATTAGATGAAGTTGGTATTACAGTGAACAAAAATACAATTCCATTTGAAACAGCAAGCCCATTTGTAACAAGTGGTGTACGTATCGGTACAGCAGCTGTAACATCTCGTGGTTTCGGTTTAGAAGAAATGGATGAAATTGCGTCACTTATTGCTTATACATTAAAAAATCATGAAAATGAAGCTGCATTAGAAGAAGTACGTAAGCGTGTAGAAGCGTTAACTAGCAAATTCCCAATGTATCCAAATCTATAATAGATTGAAGAAGACTGCCGAGACTTAATTGTTTTGGCGGTCTTTTTTGTGGACATATATTATTTTTAAAGTATGTATACAAATGATGAATAAATTTTGGCGATATAATGAAGGATACAGCTCCCATAATTGGTAAAGATACTAGATAGATTCATCGTAAAATCATGATTTTGCCAAATTTGCCCTTGAATATTAGTAGCGTTTTCTTTACAATCGTAAATAGTGTAAAAAAGCGTGCAAACGCATGAATATCATCTAAAGGAGAGATTCACATGGGAAAACTGTATGTATTTGATCACCCGTTAATTCAACATAAGATTACATATATTCGCGATAAGAATACAGGTACGAAAGATTTTCGTGAATTAGTGGACGAAGTAGCAAGCTTAATGGCTTTCGAAATTACTCGCGACCTTCCGCTTAAGGACATCGAAATTGAAACGCCTGTAAGCAAAGCGACAACAAAAGTGATCGCTGGTAAAAAACTTGGTTTAATTCCGATTTTACGTGCAGGTTTAGGAATGGTTGATGGAATTCTGAAATTAATTCCAGCAGCAAAAGTAGGACACGTTGGTTTATACCGTGACCCTAAAACATTGCAACCGGTAGAATACTATGTGAAACTTCCAACGGATGTAGAAGAGCGCGACTTTATCGTACTAGATCCGATGCTAGCAACAGGTGGTTCTGCGGCTGAAGCAATTAACTCTCTGAAAAAGCGCGGTGCGAAACAAATTAAATTAATGTGTATCGTTGCAGCTCCAGAAGGGGTAAAAGTAGTACAAGAAGAACATCCTGATGTTGATATTTATGTAGCAGCATTAGATGAGAAATTAAATGACCACGGATATGTAGTACCAGGTCTTGGTGATGCTGGTGACCGTTTATTCGGAACGAAGTAAGACAACTGACGAGCAGGGGAGATTCCCCTACTCGTTTTTTTTTTTGCTGCAAGCAAGTAGGGGAGGGGGAGGATAAATATACATCGTATATACAACATAAGTTGCATACACATCACATATAATATAGAAGTCTTACGTCTGAGGAACACTATATTATGGAAGAAAAGCGTTATATCTCGAAAATATAATAGTGACAAACTTGTGAACATTTCCTTCTATTATAAAGAGAAAACTGTTAGAAATTGCATATATGTAACCAGTATTTAGAAGGGGAACGTTTTCATTTTTGGGAGGAAATGCCTAATACTCAAATTTTTAGATTTTTTACGATTTCTCGTTGACACTGTTAATACCCTATTGTATGCTAACAACGGGGATAGATGGTAGGGCTTTCAGTGACAAAATTACATCTATTCCGTGACGAAAATGTAAACTTTTTGTTTTGTATAGGATTTATGCAAAAAAATGAGTTATTATTAACACATCGTGAATGAGGGTTACATATTGGAGGGATGAATCCTTGCAAAAAAACGATCGCAGCCATATAAAAGCATATGCTTTAATGTCAGGAATTCTTGCTCAGTTAGTCGGTTCTATACTTGTTGGAATCTTTGGTGGGCAGTGGATTGATAATAAGGTTGGAACGTTTCCATTGTTTCTTATTATAGGGTTATTACTCGGGTTAGGAACAGGGGTATACGCAATGATTCGACTCATTCGACATTACTATTCGGGAGAGCAATGATGATAGACGTACATGGACTTGTCCAAAGACAAAAGAAATATATGTACTACTTGCTTGCGCTTCTAGTGCTAGGATGGGGATTTACCTCTTACAAGGATGTATTTCTTGGGCTGATTATCGGAACGATTTTCAGTTTTCTTAGTTTGCGCATCATTGCACGTAGAACAGACAAGCTGTTAGATCGCGTAACAAATGGAGAAAACGTGAAGTTTAAGGCGACAGCTGTAAGTACATATTCAAGATTCGCCACGATTGGGTTATTAATTTTATTTGCAGCCAAATATCAAGAGTTAATTGCGATGTGGGGCTTAGGTGTAGGATTGCTGACAGGATACCTTGTCATGATCATAGATTTTCTTTATTTAGAGTATAAGAGCAGGGAAGAGAGGTGAATTACTAGTGGAACACGGTAAATTAGTTGAATTTCTAGGTTTAACGTTCGATTTGTCATCAGTTATGATGGTTACTGTAGCAGCAGTTATTGTTTTCTTAATCGCTGTTATCGGAACTCGCAGCTTAGCCCTTCGCCCAACCGGGATGCAAAACTTCATGGAATGGGTGTTTGACTTCGTGAAAGGGATTATCAATAGTACGATGGACTGGAAAACAGGTGGACGTTTCTTAACGCTTGGCGTTACGCTTATCATGTTTATCATCGTATCGAACTTCCTTGGTTTACCATTCATGTATTCAGCAACTGAAGCTGGCGAACATATTGCATGGTGGAGGTCACCAACGTCTGATCCAGCAGTTACATTAACATTAGCCGTGATGGTAGTTACCCTCACCCATTATTATGGAATTAAGATGAAGGGTACGAAAGAGTATGTTAAAGGTTATTTCCAACCTATGAAATTCTTATTCCCATTAAAGGTTATTGAGGAGTTTGCTAACACATTAACGTTAGGTCTTCGTTTATTCGGTAACATTTATGCAGGTGAGATCTTATTAGGATTACTTGCTAAGTTAGGCGGGGCATCATTCCTTGGAGCATTAGGTGCGCTTGTACCAATGTTAGCATGGATGGGATTCAGTGTATTCGTTGGATCAATCCAAGCATTTATTTTCGTTATGTTAACGATGGTTTATATGGCTCATAAAGTAAGTCATGACCATTAATATAATTTAAGTAAGAAAAAATTTATTTTTTTATAATACAAAGGAGGACAAATTAAATGAGTTTAGGTGTAATCGCAGCTGCAATTGCAATTGGTTTATCAGCATTAGGTGCAGGTATTGGTAACGGTCTTATCGTATCACGTACAATCGAAGGTGTTGCTCGTCAACCAGAATTAAAAGGCGCACTTCAAACAATTATGTTCATCGGGGTTGCTTTAGTTGAGGCACTTCCAATCATCGGTGTAGTTATTGCATTCATCGTAATGAACAAATAAGGGAGACTCCCCTTACATAGATGGCGAAGAGTGTTTTTCCGAACTTTCTTCGCCATTGCTTTATGAACGAAACGTATGTCTTTTTTTTTCATATGATCAATTTAGATATTTTGAAGGGAGTGAATCCTTGTGCCAACTTTATTATTAGGAGCTGCCATTCCATTTGGAACGATTGCTTATACATTGTTCATTTTCTTAATTCTATTAGTAATGCTACGCAAATTTGCGTGGGGTCCTTTAATGGGAATTATGAAAGAACGTGAAGAGCATGTTACTAATGAAATCGACGCTGCAGAAAGAAGTAACGCTGAAGCGAAGAAGTTAGTAGAAGAACAACGTGAAATGTTAAAACAATCACGTGTTGAAGCACAAGAGTTAATCGAAAGAGCGAAAAAACAAGCTGTAGATCAAAAGGATGTTATTGTTGCTGCTGCGAAAGAAGAAGCAGAATCAATTAAAGCATCTGCTGTACAAGAAATTCAACGCGAAAAAGAGCAAGCGATTGCTGCTTTACAAGAACAAGTCGCTTCTTTATCTGTTCAAATTGCTTCTAAAGTAATTGAAAAAGAATTAAAAGAAGAAGATCAAGTTAAGTTAATTCGCGATTATATTAAAGAAGTAGGAGAAGCGCGATGAGCAATGGGATTGTAGCAAAACGTTATGCTGTCGCTCTTTTTAAAATTGCAAAAGAAAAACACGTATTAGAAATGTTTGAAGAAGAATTACGCCTTGTACAAAACGTTTATGTAAAGAACGGAGAACTACATAGCTTTTTAACGCAACCGAACATTTCAAAAGAGCAGAAGAAAACGTTTCTTGCAAACGTATTCGGATCTGTTTCTGAATCAATTTTAAATACGTTATATATTTTAATTGATAACAAGCGTATTGATATCTTACCTGAAATTGCAGATGAATATGTTGTTCTTGCTAATGAAGAACGTAACGTAGCGGATGCAACTGTATATTCTATTCGTCTTCTATCTGAAGAAGAGAAGCTTAACATTGCAGAAGCATTTGCAAAGAGAACGGGAAAAGATGCAATTCGCGTGAAAAATGTTGTAGATGAAGATTTACTAGGCGGAATTAAAGTACGCATTGGAAATCGCATTTATGACGGAAGTTTACAAGGAAAATTAGCACGTATTCAGCGTGAATTAATGAAGAATAGATAGGGGTGAAGCACATGAGCATCAGAGCTGAAGAAATTAGCGCACTGATAAAGCAACAAATCGAGAACTATCAGTCTGAAATCGAAGTTAGTGATGTTGGTACAGTTATCCAAGTTGGTGACGGTATTGCGCGTGCTCATGGTCTTGATAACGTTATGGCTGGTGAGCTTGTAGAGTTCTCTAACGGCGTTATGGGACTAGCACAAAACTTAGAGGAAAACAACGTAGGTATTATCATTTTAGGACCTTACACAGAAATCCGTGAAGGTGACGAAGTTCGTCGTACTGGTCGCATCATGCAAGTACCAGTAGGAAAAGAACTAATTGGTCGTGTTGTAAACCCATTAGGTCAACCAGTTGATGGTTTAGGCCCAATCAATACAACAAACACTCGTCCAATCGAAAGTCCAGCACCAGGTGTAATGGATCGTAAATCTGTTCATGAGCCACTTCAAACAGGTATTAAAGCGATCGACGCTCTTGTACCAATTGGCCGTGGTCAACGTGAGTTAATCATCGGTGACCGTCAAACTGGTAAAACAGCAGTTGCACTTGATACAATCATTAACCAAAAAGATGAAGATATGATTTGTATCTATGTAGCTATCGGACAAAAAGAATCAACTGTACGTAACGTAGTAGAAACACTACGTAAGCACGGTGCATTAGAGTACACAATCGTTGTAACTGCATCTGCTTCTCAACCAGCTCCATTATTATACTTAGCTCCTTATGCTGGTGTAACAATGGGTGAAGAGTTCATGTACAATGGTAAACACGTATTAGTAGTATATGATGACTTATCAAAACAAGCAGCGGCTTACCGTGAGCTGTCATTACTATTACGTCGTCCTCCAGGTCGTGAAGCTTATCCAGGGGATGTATTCTACTTACATTCTCGCTTATTAGAGCGTGCAGCAAAATTAAGTGATGCAAGAGGCGGCGGTTCTTTAACTGCACTACCTTTCATCGAAACACAAGCAGGGGACGTATCAGCATACATCCCAACAAACGTAATTTCTATTACGGATGGACAAATCTTCTTACAATCTGACCTATTCTTCTCTGGCGTACGTCCAGCGATCGATGCGGGTACTTCTGTATCTCGTGTAGGTGGATCTGCTCAGATTAAAGCAATGAGTAAAGTATCAGGTACACTTCGTCTTGACCTTGCATCTTACCGTGAGTTAGAAGCGTTCGCTCAGTTCGGTTCTGACCTTGATAAAGCAACTCAAGCGAAATTAAACCGTGGTGCTCGTACTGTTGAGGTATTAAAACAAGGATTACACAAACCGTTACGTGTAGAGAAACAAGTTATCATTCTTTACGCTTTAACACGTGGATTCCTAGATGATATCCCAGTAGTAGATATCACTCGTTTCGAAGAAGAATTCCATGCTTGGTTAGATTCTAATGCGACTGACTTATTAGAAGAAATCCGCACAACTAAGAAACTTGCGGATGACGACAAATTTGCAGCAGCAATTAACGGATTTAAAAAAGTATTCGTAGCTTCTGAATAATAATAAAAGTGAAGCCGACTGTTCAGCCCCATCGGCTAAGAGGCGGAACTAGATTAATAAAAGCGGAAGCGGCTCGTACAAGCCGCCGACGCTAGATAATATATAAGGCATCTCAGACTCTGAGATTGCTGACGGTTATGTAAAGGAAAAGAGTAGGTGCACCTATTCTTTTCCTTCAATCATGAGCAAGAATATCTTGCAACGTAGATTAGGAAGAGGATTCTTACTAATCGTGCCAACTTCCGGAAAAAAGGTGGTGAAAACCTGTGGCATCTTTACGCGATATAAAAGCGAAGATTACCTCGACAAAGAAAACGAGTCAAATTACGAAGGCGATGGAGATGGTATCTGCATCTAAGTTAAACCGTGCAGAGCAAAATGCTAAATCTTTCGTTCCGTATATGGAAAAGATTCAAGAAGTAGTAGCGAGCATTGCGCAAGGAAGTAAAGGAATTAATCATCCAATGCTAAATGCGCGTCCTGTAAAGCGTACAGGATACATCGTTATTACATCTGATCGCGGACTAGCAGGTGGTTATAACAGTAACGTATTACGTACAGTAAGTAACGTAATTCGTGAACGTCATAATATGGATTCAAATCAATATTCAATTATTGTACTTGGACGACTAGGACGTGATTATTTAAAACGTCGCGGCTTTAACATCATTGATGAAGTAGTTGGATTATCTGACCACCCATCATTTACTGATATTAAAGATCTTGCTTCTCGAGCAATTGCGATGTTCGCAGATGGTGCTTATGATGAGCTGTATATTTACTACAACCATTACGTAAGTAAAATTTCACAAGAAGTAACGGAAAATAAAATTTTACCGCTTACTGATGTGGCGTCTGACAAACCGACGACAGCTTATGAATTTGAACCTTCTGAAGAAGAAATTTTAAAAGTATTATTGCCACAATACGCAGAAAGCTTAGTGTACGGTGCATTACTAGATGGTAAAGCAAGTGAGCACGCAGCGCGTATGACAGCAATGAAGAGTGCTACAGACAACGCAATGGAAGTTATCGATTCACTTACACTTTCATTCAACCGTGCGCGTCAGGCAGCGATTACGCAAGAAATTACGGAAATCGTTGGTGGAGCAGCAGCGTTAGAATAGTAATAAAAAGTGGAAGCGGCTCGTCCAGAACAGGAGGGCATTGGAGCTCCTGACGAAGAGGCGTAGTTTGCCTCACAGGAAGGCGCGAAATGACCGACTGTTCTAGCCGCTGGAACTAGATTCAATAAAAAGTGGAAGCGGCTCTTTCAAAAGAGTCGCGTAAGCTAAACTAATAAAAAATTAAAAGCCGACTTCGCTTAGAGAGCTGGCTAATTAAAAGAAAGCTAGGAGGGAACCCGATGAATAAAGGGCGCGTTACGCAAATCATGGGTCCGGTTGTAGACGTTAAGTTTGATGGCGGAAAGCTACCAGAAATCTACAACGCCCTTACGGTAAAACAAAGCAACGAAAACGGAAGCATGAACTTAACATTTGAAGTTGCACTTCATTTAGGTGATGATACAGTTCGTACAGTTGCGATGTCTTCCACAGATGGACTTGTTCGTGGCACAGAAGTAGAAGATACTGGTAAAGCAATCTCTGTACCAGTTGGTGATGCAACACTTGGTCGTGTATTCAACGTATTAGGTGATGCAATTGACTTAGATGGTGAACTTCCTGCGGATGTACACCGTGATCCAATTCACCGTCAAGCACCTGCATTCGAAGAATTATCTACTAAAGTAGAAATTCTTGAAACTGGTATTAAAGTAGTAGACTTACTTGCTCCTTACATTAAGGGTGGTAAAATCGGTCTATTCGGTGGTGCCGGCGTAGGTAAAACAGTATTAATTCAGGAATTAATTAACAACATCGCACAAGAGCACGGTGGTATCTCTGTATTCGCTGGTGTAGGTGAGCGTACTCGTGAGGGTAATGACTTATACCACGAAATGAGCGATTCTGGCGTAATCAAGAAAACTGCGATGGTATTCGGACAAATGAATGAGCCACCTGGAGCACGTCAACGTGTTGCATTAACAGGTTTAACAATGGCTGAGCATTTCCGTGATGAGCAAGGACAAGACGTACTTCTGTTCATCGATAACATCTTCCGTTTCACGCAAGCGGGTTCTGAAGTATCTGCCCTTCTTGGTCGTATGCCATCTGCGGTAGGTTACCAGCCAACACTTGCAACAGAAATGGGTCAATTACAAGAGCGTATTACATCTACAAATAAAGGGTCTATCACGTCTATCCAAGCGGTATATGTACCAGCCGATGACTATACTGACCCAGCACCAGCTACAACATTCGCTCACTTAGATGCAACAACAAACTTAGAGCGTCGTTTAACACAAATGGGTATTTACCCAGCCGTAGATCCATTAGCATCTACATCTCGTGCACTTTCTCCAGAAATCGTAGGAGAAGAGCATTATGAAGTAGCACGTCAAGTGCAGCAAACTTTACAACGTTACAAAGAACTTCAAGATATCATCGCTATCTTAGGTATGGATGAGTTATCTGAAGAAGATAAGTTAGTTGTACATCGTGCTCGTCGTATTCAATTCTTCTTATCTCAAAACTTCCACGTAGCTGAGCAGTTTACAGGTCAAAAAGGTTCTTACGTACCTGTAAAAAATACAGTTAGTGGCTTCAAAGAAATTCTAGAAGGAAAATATGATGACCTTCCAGAAGATGCATTCCGCCTTGTTGGTAGCATTGAAGAAGTTATTGAGAACGCGAAGAAAATGATGGCGTAAGGCCTTAGGAGGGACGAAGTATGAAGACATTTCCAGTCAGTATTGTAACTCCTGATGGACCGGTTTACGAAAAAGAAGTAGAAATGGTAAGTGTAAAAGCAGAGAGTGGGGAAATGGGGATCTTACCAGGTCACATTCCAACTGTTGCACCATTAAAAATTAGTGCAGTTCGTCTGAAAAATGGTGGACACACTGATTATGTAGCAGTAAGTGGTGGCTTTATCGAAGTTCGTCCAGATAAAGTAACTGTATTATCATCATCTGCTGAAGAAGCAAACCATATCGATATCCATCGTGCAAATGAAGCGAAGCGTCGCGCTGAGCAACGTATGCAAGACAAACAAGCACATGTTGACTTTAGACGTGCAGAAATGGCATTACAACGTGCTGTGAACCGTTTAAATGTTTCTGATATGAAGTAAAAAAATCCGTAAGGGCCTTGCCTTTACGGATTTTTTTGTGTATTTTATGGATAATTTTACAAAACTGGTATAATTATATTGATGCTTGTATAAGTAGAAGTGTACAACAATTTATATTTTATGAAGGGGATGAATCAATGATCGGTGAAATGAAACGAGAAGCATTGTACTCTTTAAAGGGGAAATGGGGGCTAGGTGTTGGATCAACGATTTTATATTTTATTTTAAGTTATGTCGTTTCGATGGCTGCAATGCTTATACTTTTAATTCCAGGAATTATTATATTTTTCTTAGTTGTTAGCTTAGCTGGGTCAGTTGAGGCGGAAACGATGTCAATTGGAGCAGCTATTACATTTGGGATTTTCTATTGCATAATGATTATTTTAAGTAATGCATCTTATGGTATTACCTCATACGGTTACACGAATGTGTTTCTACAAATTAGTAAACGAGAAGATGCTAAAGTAGATTACTTGTTTGAAGGATTCCGTGGTTTTAAAAGAATGATGAAAACAATGTGGGCAATGCTTGCGATTTTGTTATATACAGGTACATGGATTCCGATGTTGTTAACAGGTTTATTCATATTCTTAGGTGAAGAAGGAAATCTGTCGTTTACAATAGCTTTCTTCGTACTATTAGCAATTTCAATTGTTGGTATGATTGTGATGTATTTTTCTTATGCACTGACGTACTATGTGATGATTGAAAATCCAGAATATAGTGTTTCGCAGGCGATGAAGGAAAGTAAGAATCTTATGAGGGGTCATAAGTTAGATTTGTTTCTTTTATGGCTGAGCTTCATAGGCTGGGTTGTTTTAGCGCTTCTTACTTTTGGAATAGGATTTCTTTGGCTTAGTCCGTATATGAGTACAACGACAGCACACTTTTATCGCTACATTTCAAAAGGTGAATTTCAATAGGAACATGCTATACTAATAGAATTATTGTGTATAGGAGGCGAGGCTACGCATGATTAGTGATCTAAAAGGAGAAGCACTAGATTCATTAGAAGGGAAATGGGGATTAGCTGTTGGAGCTACACTGCTCATTTCAATTCTTATCACGGCTTTTAGTTTTAGTGTTGATTGGGGATTTTCTTTAATTTTCGGTTGGCAAAAAACAAATGGTTCACTTTCAACGAATATTCTTACATTTTTTGTTACTGGACCGTTAACTTTAGGTGGATATTACCTTGGTTTAAATATCCTTCGTGAAAATCAAGCTAGTATCGGTAATGTATTCATTTGGTTTTCAGAGGGAAAGAGATTTCTAAAATCATTTTTATTATATTTATTAGTAAATCTTTATCTTTTCTTATGGACGTTATTGTTCATTATTCCAGGTATTATTAAATCATTTTCTTATGCGATGACATACTTTATTATAAATGATCATCCTGAGTATTCACTGAACCAAGCTATTACAGAAAGTCGTCGTATGATGGATGGACATAAGATGGAGTATTTTATTTTATGTTTAAGTTTTATCGGTTGGTTTATATTAAGTTGTATTACGTTAGGGATTGGATTCTTATGGTTAATTCCATATTTCTACACAACATCTGCGGCTTTTTATGAAGAGATCGCAGAAGAATATTATGAGAAAAATATTTAGCACTATAAAACCCCCAGTATGAATTATTTGTTCATACTGGGGGTTTTTTGTAGAAACTTTATAAATTGATTGCTAGTAAGTGGTTTACTGAAATAGTAACCTTGCATATATTTACATTTATGTTTTTGCAGAAACTTAAGCTGTTTTTCGGTTTCAATTCCTTCGGCAACGACTGAAAGATTTAAAGTATTTGCGAGGGAAAGGATTGTAGAAACGATGGCTCGTTCTTCAGGACGATGATCAGCTAATTGTGTAAATTCTCTCGGTACTTTTAATGTGTCGATTGGAAAAATTGATAAATAAGCAAGAGAAGAATACCCAGTACCGAAGTCATCAATGGAAGTTTGGATACCGTATTCTTTTAATTGCTTCAGTCTTAATAACGTTTCTTTCTCGTCAATCATTGCAATTCTTTCTGTTAACTCAAGGGTTACATATTTTGGATCGACTTGCACGTCGTTTAATATTTGTGAAATGTTTTCGATTAATTGATCTTGCCGGAACTCTTTTGCAGATAAATTAACACTTATTTTTAAATTTTGGTAGCCAAAGGTATGCCATATTTTTAATTGGAGACAAGCTTCTTGTAATACCCAATGTCCAAGTGGGACTACTTGTGGCGTCTCTTCTACAATTGGAATAAACTCACATGGTGAAATGTCACCTAATAGCGGGTGTTTCCACCGTATTAAAGCTTCAGCACCGATAATTTTATTTGTTGTCGTATCAATTTGTGGTTGATAAACGAGATAAAATTCTTTGTTTACTAAAGCGATTGGCAAATCTTTTTCAATTCGAGCTTTTCGCTCCATTTTTTTATATAGTTCTTTCGTGTAAAGAGAGCTACCGTTTTTTCCTTTATTCTTTGCTTCGTACATGGCCATATCAGCATGCTGCAAAATGGATAGTGGATCTTCACCTGCTTCAGGATATATTGCAATTCCGATACTCGGTGAGATTTGTAAATGTTGATTTTCGATTTCAAATGGCTCATTCATGGCCGCTACAATCATATCAGCTATTTTTTGGACATCTGGCTTTTTTTTGTAATTCTCGATAAGGATTGTGAACTCATCTCCAGCTAGCCGCGCGAGTTTCATATTTGATGTTGATATTCTTTCGAGCCTTTTTGCTACTGCGATAAGCAATAGGTCTCCTACTCGATGACCGAGGGTATCATTAATAACTTTAAAACGGTCTAGGTCGAGAAACATAACAGCAAAAGACTTTTTCGATACTTTTGCTCGTGCAATTGCCTGTTCTAAATGTTTATGAAATGCACGACGATTTGCAAGCTCTGTTAAAGTATCATGGTATGCTAGGAAATTAATTTGTTCTTGTTGTTGTTTGCTTTCCGTAATATCTTTAATCATTAAATAAACTCCAGAAATTTTTTCCTTTAAAAAGATCGGTACGGCGGTAACGTGCAAGTAGTAAATATCTCTGTTTTTATGGTACGCCCGTATTTCTAAAGAGATAGAATATCCCTTTTTTACACGATGAAAGGCGTTAATCATTTCTTCTAAATCTTCTTCGTATATGAGTGAATAGTAAGGCTGGTTTAATAATTCATTCGTTTGATAACCGAGTAAAGTAGTACCAGCGTTATTTACTTTGAGAAAATTACCGTACAAATCTAATGTGAAGATTGGATCTGGATGATGCTCATATAAAGATTTAAACATTTGTTGATTATGATAAAGTTCATTTTTCTGTTCTACTAAATCTTCTGTACGTAGTTCAATTTGTTTCTCGAGTTCTGAGTTGAATTGCATTTGAGCTAGCAATAATATTTTATTTTGTTTTCGAACTAAACTATGACGTATGAGAACGAAAGAGAAAGTTATTATCAGTCCGATTACTATAATAGGCGCAAAAACGTATTCGACTAATATAAAAACAATAAGCATTACTACCGAAATATACGGTAATGATAATCGGATTGCTTCACCAATTTTAAGTGTTAGTAGTACTTGTTCTTGTTTTTCAGGTTCTTTTGTATGGAGAATACAGGCAATTGCTACTAGTACTAAGGTTACTTGATAGAAAGGAGTAACTGTAAACATAGAATACTCTGGTATGAAGTATTTTATATAAGCATAAATCGCATCGGTAGTAGCATATAAAATTAAAGCACTGCCAAGAAGCGCACCAACCTTTTTAGGTAATAAGGATAGTGGTTTGAATAAAAGATTGATTCCTATTAAGAGAAAGAGTAAATCAGCCATTGGATAGGTAAGTTGAACAAATATGTCGATATAGGATGTTGTAAAGATGTGAATGGTTCGTTCAATAAGTAAGTAGTAACTTAAAGTAAATTGGGCTGTAACGATAATACAAATATCACATAGCATAAAAAGTTTTTCTAATAAATCTCGGTTGTAAATGATTTCGTATAGAAAGGCAAAGGCAAAACTAACTAAAAAAAGTAAGTAAAAAAAATCAGACGGATCAACGAACGTATAGAAGTCCTTTACAATTAAACGCTGATAGGCAACGACTATATCACCGATAAAATAAGAGAGAGCTCCAACAGATAATATGATCCAAAATAAACGAGGTAGCCCTTCTTTCATGTTTGAAAAGTAAAGAATATAACTACAAGCGATAATATCAATTAATAGGGTACTCGTTCCGATTAATAGCTGAAAAGGAAATGAGTATTCATATAGAAAAGGCATCGCTACGTAGTGAAGCGTTATGGACAGCAATACAATGCTTATAAGAATACTTACATGTGTTTGTTTTTTCATTTATATCACCTACGGTTCCTTGAAAAGCATATATAAGTTTTATATTTATTTTGCACAATTATAGCAAGTTGTAAAGATAGATTTTAATAATTCTTGTTTCTGTCTCCCAACATATCGACATAGGAATTTGAAGTTTGCTATAATGATTAGAATAGTTGCATTATTTAGAAAAATTTAAAAATAATAATTACTGCAACTAGGACATATTGTTTACTATGTGAACTTGTTCTTAATTTAGGGGGGAGGGTTTCACAATGGCAAGTGTATATGAAAATAGTTATATGATCGTTTTGATTTTCTTGCTATTAGGTATATTGCTGCCGGTAGTGGCTCTTACATTAGGAAGGATGCTGCGCCCAAATAAACCAAGTGCAGCAAAGGCGACGACGTATGAGAGTGGAATTGAGCCTTTTCACGATGCAAATATTCGGTTTCATGCTCGTTATTATATTTTCGCTTTATTGTTTGTGATCTTTGATGTAGAAACTTTATTTTTATATCCTTGGGCTGTTGCGTATGACAAGCTAGGTTTATTTGCATTAATTGAGATGCTCATCTTTGTTGTAATGTTGCTAGTTGGATTAGCGTATGCTTGGAAAAAGAAGGTGTTACAATGGTTATAAATTTTGAGGAATTACATCCAAATGAGCGAGCAGAATTAGAACGAAATATCTTTTTTTCTACATTGGAACAGTTGAAAGGATGGGCGAGGAGCAATTCTTTATGGCCGATGACATTCGGACTGGCGTGCTGTGCAATTGAAATGATGGGAGTAGGCTCATCACATTATGATTTAGATCGATTTGGGTCATTTTTTCGAACTTCACCAAGGCAATCGGACGTCATGATTGTATCGGGAACAGTAACGAAGAAGATGGCTCCTATTGTTCGGCGTTTATATGATCAAATGCCTGAACCGAAATGGGTTATTGCTATGGGATCTTGTGCGACAGCAGGTGGTCCGTATGTAAATTCATATGCTGTTGTGAAAGGTGTAGACCAAATCGTACCAGTTGATGTGTATATTCCTGGTTGTCCCCCAAATCCGGCTGCTTTAATTTATGGAATTAATAAATTAAAAGAAAAAATTCGTTACGAAGCAAAGACCGGGAAGCAGGTGACGAATAAATGAGTAATCCAAACAAAGATTTAGAGGATCTGAAAAAAGAAGCAGCTAGGCGTGCAAAAGAAGAAGCGAGAAAACGCCTTGTAGCGAAACACGGGGCGGAAATAAGTGAGCTTGAGGCAGAAGATCGAGAAAAAGAGAAAGCGCTACCAAAAAATGATGATATTACTATAGAAGAAGCAAAACGACGTGCAGCAGCGGCAGCAAAAGCGAAAGCGGCGGCGTTAGCGAAACAGAAAAGAGAAGGGACAGAAGAAGTAACGGAAGAAGAAAAAGCGAAAGCCAAGGCAAAAGCGGCAGCGTTAGCGAAGCAGAAAAGAGAAGGAACAGAAGAAGTAACGGAAGAAGAAAAAGCGAAAGTGAAGGCGAAGGCAGCAGCGGCAGCAAAAGCAAAAGCGGCAGCGTTAGCGAAGCAGAAAAGAGAAGGAACAGAAGAAGTAACGGAAGAAGAAAAAGCGAAAGTGAAGGCAAAGGCAGCAGCGGCAGCAAAAGCGAAAGCGGCGGCGTTAGCGAAACAGAAAAGAGAAGGGACAGAAGAAGTAACGGAAGAAGAAAAAGAGAAAGCCAAGGCGAAGGCGGCAGCAGCTGCAAAAGCAAAAGCGGCGGCGTTAGCGAAACAGAAAAGAGAAGGGACAGAAGAAGTAACGGAAGAAGAAAAAGAGAAAGCCAAGGCGAAGGCGGCAGCAGCTGCAAAAGCAAAAGCGGCAGCGTTAGCGAAACAGAAAAGAGAAGGGACAGAAGAAGTAACGGAAGAAGAAAAAGAGAAAGCCAAGGCGAAGGCGGTGGCCAAGGCAAAAGCGGCAGCATTGGCGAAGCAGAAAGCCTCGCAAGGTAATGGGGATTCGGGAGATGAAAAGGCCAAGGCAATTGCAGCGGCAAAAGCGAAAGCAGCAGCGGCTGCAAGAGCGAAGACAAAGGGAGCTGAAGGTAAGAAAGAGGATGAGCCAAAGCAGGAAGAACCGTCCGTAAATCAACCGCATTTAAATCAGTATGTTGAGGCTATTAGGGAGAAGTTAGGAGAGGGTGCATTAGTAGATTCCTATATTAATAAATTGTCAAAGGATGTGCCAACTCTTGTGGTGGATCCCGCAAAATATTATGAAGTGATGGAGTCACTGCGATTCCATGAGGGACTTGCTTTTGATTATATGTCAGAGCTACATGCGACGGATTTTGTGACACATATGGAAGTGTATGTTCATTTGTTTTCATATGGCAAGAAACAATCGGTAGCGGTGAAGGTAAAACTAGACCGGGAAGCGCCGCAAGTCGAGTCTGTGACAGCGCTTTGGAAAGGGGCTGACTGGCCGGAGAGAGAAGCGTACGATTTGCTAGGCATTGTATTTAAAGGGCATCCGAATTTAACGCGTATTTTAATGCCAGAGGATTGGGTAGGATATCCGCTTAGAAAAGACTATGAACCGTATGATGTGGAGGTGTAGCTATGATCCGCACGGAAGAGATGCTTTTGAATGTAGGACCTCAGCATCCGAGTACACATGGTGTGTTCAGGCTCGTAATTAAGATTGACGGGGAAATTATTAAAGAAGCTACACCGGTTATTGGGTATTTGCATCGCGGGACGGAAAAGATTGCTGAGAGCTTACAGTATACGCAAATTATTCCTTATACAGATCGAATGGACTATTTATCAGCCATGACGAATAATTACGTCATTTGCCATGCTGTAGAGACGATGATGGGACTTGAAATTCCAGAGCGTGCCGAATACTTGCGAGTACTTGCGATGGAGCTAGGAAGAATTGCGAGCCATCTCGTTTGGTGGGGGACGAATCTTCTTGATATAGGAGCGGTCAGCCCGTTTCTGTATGCGTTTCGTGAACGAGAGATGATTATAAATTTATTAAATGAATTATGTGGGGCACGGCTTACTTTTAACTATATGAGAGTTGGCGGTGTGAAGTGGGATGCGCCAGATGGTTGGATTGAAAAGGTGGAAGAGTTTGTTCCGTATATGAGGGAGCAATTAGCAGGTTATCATGATCTTGTTAGCGGTAATGAGATTTTCTTAAATCGTGTAAAAGGCGTTGGTATATATAGCGCGGAAGAAGCGATCTCGTATTCTTTAAGCGGAGCAAATTTGCGGTGCACCGGGGTAAACTGGGATCTTCGCAAAGATGAGCCGTATTCAATTTATGATCGTTTTGATTTTGATATTCCTGTTGGAAGCGTGGGAGATGCTTGGGATCGCTACGTTTGCCGAATGCAAGAAATCGAGGAGTCTTTAAAGATTGTTGAGCAAGCGGTTCAACAGTTCCCGAAAGATGGAGCTGTGCTGGCAAAAGTACCGAAAATTATTAAGGCACCTAAGGGAGAAGCGTTCGTACGTATAGAATCGCCGCGCGGAGAGATTGGTTGTTATATCGCAAGTGATGGAAAGAAAGAGCCGTACCGTTTGAAGTTTCGTAGACCATCTTTTTATAACTTGCAAATTTTACCGAAGTTATTAAAAGGTGAAAACATCGCTAATTTAATTACGATTTTAGGTGGAGTTGATATTGTACTTGGGGAGGTTGATGGCTAATGATTGAGACGCTCTTACAATCACCTTCAAGCTGGACGAATTTCTTCATTTTTTTCGGATTAGCGGTGCTTCTACTATTTGCAGTCCTTGGCTTCGTTACATATGGAATTTTGGCAGAACGGAAAGTGATGGGGTTTATGCAAGGGCGGATTGGACCAAACCAGGTTGGAGGCCGATTCGGTTTACTGCAAACGGTAGCTGATGTTTTAAAACTATTATTGAAAGAAGATAGTATTCCGAAAGCAGCAGATAAACCGCTGTTTATATTAGCACCTGTCATTGCATTTGCGCCAGCATTTATGGTGCTTGCAGTTATCCCGTTCACTGATAAATTTCAATTTGCAGATATTGGAGTCGGGCTACTTTATTATATTGCTGTTTCCGGTATTACGACGATAGGTGTTGTAACTGGGGGATGGGCATCAAATAATAAATATTCCCTTTTAGGAGGGATGCGTGCGGCAGCGCAAATGATTTCTTATGAGATTCCGCTCGTAATGAGTGTAATTGGTATCGTTTTGCTAGCTGGTAGCCTGAATTTAAATGAGATTGTAGCAGCGCAGGAGAAGGTTTGGTACATTTTCGTACAGCCAATTGGCTTCGTTGTTTTCTTAATCGCAGCAGTGGCAGAGTTAAATAGGACACCATTCGATTTGCCAGAAGCGGAGTCAGAACTTGTTTCTGGATATCATACGGAATACTCAGGTTTTCGCTGGGCGTTTTTCATGCTTTCAGAGTACGTATATTTCTTCGGGATGGCATCGTTAATTACAGTGCTCTTTTTAGGCGGATGGAATCCAGTCATGTTTCTTGGATTTATCCCAGGTGCCGTATGGTTTGCTTTGAAATTTAGCAGTGTAGTCTTTCTATTAATTTGGTTCCGCGTCACGTTCCCACGTATAAGAGGTGACCAGTTAATGGAGTTTGGATGGAAAGTATTATTGCCGATTGCACTTGCAAATATTTTCTTAACGGCATTGATTAAGGAGTTATTCTTCTAATCTATGAGGGGGGTGCCAGTAAGAGATGAAAGGACTATTTAAAGGATTAAAATATACATTAAGTAATTTGAGCAAGAAGAAGGTAACGTATGATTATCCAAATCAGCCGTTGCCGTTGCCAGACCGTTTTCGGGGGATTCAAAAATTTTATCCGGAGAAATGTATTGTTTGTAATCAATGCTCTAACATTTGTCCGACAGACTGTATTCAGCTAACAGGAAAGAAACATCCAGATCCTACGAAAAAAGGAAAAATTATCGACACGTATGATATTAATTTTGAAATTTGTATTCTTTGTGATTTATGTACAGAAGTTTGCCCGACAGAGGCAATTGTCATGACAAATAACTTTGAACTCGCGGAATATTCACGTGATGACTTATTTAAAAATTTGCAGTGGCTTGACGAAAACGACGAAAACGTCAGGAAGGAGAATAAGGCATGAATGGCGAGTTTGTAGCATTCTTTATACTATCCTTGTCTGCAATTATCGGCGGTGTTCTTATGTTGAACTTAACGAAAGTTATGCACATGATGCTAGCTCTCGTTCTGACATTTCTCAGCATTGCAGGTTTGTATTTTCTTTTATCAGCTGAATTTATAGGCGTTGCACAAATTTTACTTTACTCTGGTGCAATCACAATTATTATGATTTTCGGCATTATGTTAACGAAACATAACGCGGAAAATGAATCGCGTCTTACTCTTCGAAAATGGATTATCTTCTTTGCAGTTGTAGCATTTGGAGCGGTTATGTATTTCGCTGTTAATAATGTTGATTTTGCAAATGAAAGCACACAAGGAAGTTTACCTCTCCATGAAAACAACACACTTCAAATCGGTACGCTTCTCTATTCAAAATATATTATTCCATTTGAACTAACTTCAGTTATTTTACTTGTAGCACTCGTTGGCGCGATTATACTTGCGAAAAAGGACGAGAAAGAGGAGGATTCCAATGAGTAGCGTTCCGGCTTCTGCATATTTAACACTTGCGATTATTTTGTTTTGCATCGGTCTATTTGGAGCTTTAACAAAGCGGAATACAGTAATCGTATTAGTTTGTATCGAATTAATGCTAAATGCTGCCAATTTAAACTTAGTGGCGTTTAGTAAATTAGGCTTATTTCCGAATTTAACAGGTCAAATTTTCTCACTGTTTACGATGGCTGTAGCGGCAGCAGAAGCGGCAGTAGGACTCGCTATTTTAATTGCTTTATATCGTAATCGTACGACAGTTCAGGTGGATGAAATGGATACGCTCAAAGGATAGCATTGTGACCGAAAAAGGGGGAAGGAAACAATGATCGATTATGCATGGCTCATACCGCTTTTCCCACTCGTTTCGTTTTTGTTACTTATTATATTCGGGAAGAAAATTAGAGAAGGAAGCAGCGTACTTAGTATTTTTTTCGTCTTTCTCTCCTTTATACTTGCGGTACTTGTGTTAATAGAAAGGTTTTCAGAAGCAAGCGTGAAGCATAAGTGGGTGTGGCTTAGAGCTGGAGATGTGGATATATCATTCGGCTTTGAGGTGACTGCATTAGGAGCTTTAATGTTATTTATCGTTACGCTTGTGAGTCTGCTTGTACATGTGTATTCGAAAGGTTATATGAAAGGTGATGAACGATTACCAACCTTTTACGCATATTTAGGACTCTTTACATTTGCGATGTTAGGGCTTGTTATATCAACAAATTTATTACAGCTTTATATATTTTGGGAATTAGTTGGCCTTGGCTCATTTTTACTTATCGGTTTTTATTTCTTTAAAGAAGAAGCGAAGGCTGCTGCAAAAAAGGCTTTTATTATGACCCGTATTGGAGATGTTGGTTTATTTATCGGGATGATTTTAATTTTTTGGTACGCAGGTAGTTTTGAATATGACGCAATATTTAGGGCGATTTATACAGGGGATCTACCTCCTTATATGATTACAATAACGGCGATATTAATTTTTATCGGGGCGATGGGGAAATCAGGTCAGTTCCCGCTTCATACGTGGTTGCCAGATGCAATGGAGGGGCCAACGCCCGTTTCAGCACTTATTCACGCGGCGACGATGGTCGCAGCTGGTGTATATTTAGTAGCGACGATGTTCCCTCTATTTTCAGCAAGTACAGTGGCGATGCAGACCGTGGCTATCGTTGGAGCTTTCACTGCAATCTTTGCGGCCTCTATCGGTCTCGTGCAAACAGATATAAAGAGAGTACTTGCTTATTCTACAGTTAGCCAGCTTGGATATATGATGCTTGCGTTAGGTTCTGCAGGTTATGTAGCCGGTGTCTTCCATTTAACGACACATGCTTTTTTTAAAGCACTACTATTTTTGGCAGCAGGAAGTGTAATTCATGCAGTGCATACGCAAAACATTAATAAAATGGGCGGTTTACAGAAGAAGATGAAAGTAACTGGTACGCTATTTCTAATAGGTACCCTTGCCATTAGCGGTGTTCCGCTCCTTTCCGGTTTTTTCAGCAAAGATGAAATTTTAGCGGCGACTTGGATGAATGGCAATTACGTTTTATTTACTTTAGCAGTAATTGCGGCGTTTTTGACAGCGTTTTATATGTTCCGCCTATACTTTCTTGTCTTTACCGGAGAAACGAAGACGAAGGAAGATGTGCATGAGTCGCCCCGCGTTATGACGTATCCAATGATTGTTCTCGGCGTTCTCGCAGTAGTGGCAGGATATATAAATACACCATGGTTTGGTACGTTTCTCGGAGATTGGTTGACGAAAGATGTAGGGTTTAAGGTTGAAGAAGCGCATGGGCCAGTTTGGATTATGATTGTTGCGACGCTCGTTTCATTTGCGGGAATCGCTCTTGCATATTTCATATATGGCAAGAAATCAATTTCTAGAGATTGGGCTGGGGGTACGGAAACCTCGCTTTATAATCTTTTGAAAAAAAAATATTATGTGGATGAACTATACAACATGACGGTGATCCCTATTACGAAAGGAATCGCTCATGTGCTTCGCTTATTTGAAGTGTATGTAGTCGAGGGAATTGCAGTTTTAATTGGAAGCGTAGTTAAAGGCACAAGTAATCTTGGATCGAAACTTCAAAACGGGAATGTACAAGTGTACGGTACCGTAACGGCGGTTTCGCTCGCTGTACTCGTTATTATTTTGCTCTATACAGGAGGGGATTTACGATGAATGATTTGTTGTTAACGTTCTTCATTTTTTCCCCGCTTTTAGGAATTTTATTGCTTGTACTAACACCGAAAAAGGAATTGCGTACAGTGCGGGCGCTTGGCTTATTTGGGACGGCACTTCCATTTGGAATCGCTATCGTCCTCGCTTGTACATATGCTTCTGGAAAGAGTTTGTCACTATTTGATGAAAAGGTGAAATGGATTAAGTTCGGGGATTTTACAGCGGTGGATAAAAGGTGGTTTTCTATTTATTACGAGCTCGGTATTGATGGTTTGTCGCTTGTTATGATGGTGCTGACAGCTCTTCTAGCGATGCTCGCAGCAATTGCAGCCTTTTCTATTAAAAGAAATTTAAAAGCATTTTATATGCTGTTACTCATGCTAGAAATAGGGATGCTCGGCGTCTTTGCTGCTCAAAACTTAATGTTGTTTTTTATCTTCTTTGAAATTACGTTGCCACCAATGTTCTTATTGATTGGGAAGTGGGGAAAATTGTCGAGCGAAAAGGCTGCGTATAGTTATTTAATATATAACGGTATTGGCTCAGCTATTTTGCTCATTGTTTTTTCAATTTTGTTCGCGAAAACAGGTACAACAAATATTGTGGAGCTAAAAGAGATATTAAGAAGCGTAAGTGCAGAAGGAGAACTCGTCATCCCAAGTAGCTTGCAGCTTGGCGTATTTATCGCCATAATGATTGCCTTTGCAATTAAACTACCTGTTTTTCCGTTGCACCGCTGGATGGTCAATGTGCACATAGAAGCGCATCCAGCTGTAGTTATGCTTCATGCTGGTGTTTTGTTAAAGATTGGAGCGTACGGTATTATTCGCTTCGGGAAAGGGCTATTCCCGGAATATTTTCACGATGTTGCAACGCTAATTGCGATATTAGGTGTAATTAATTTATTATATGGTGCCTTTTTAGCGCTCATCCAAACGGACTTTAGGAAAGTACTGGCTTACTCTAGTATTTCGCATATGGGAATTGTTTTAATGGGGCTCGCGGCACTTAATGCACCGGGTACACAAGGGGCGTTATTCCAGGTTGTATCGCACGGTTTAATTGCAGCCTTGCTGTTTTTCTTACTCGGTGTTATAGAACAACGTTTCGGAACATCAGACATTACAGCGCTTGGTGGACTCGCAAAAAGTGTCCCAGTACTTAGCGGCTTCTTCTTAGCAGGAGGAATGGCATCGCTTGGATTACCAGGGATGTCTGGGTTTGTTAGCGAATTTCTTGCCTTTCTCGGTTTATTTCAAGGAGAGCCCGTCATTGCTGCAGTCGGTGTGATTGGCATCATTTTAACCGCTGTATATGTATTAAGGGCGACACTTCAAGTGACATTTGGAAAGAAAGAGTGGGAAGCAAAATCTGATATACATGGATGGGAGTATGTCCCTGTCTTACTGCTTATCTTTTGTATTATTGCAATTGGAGTTATGCCAGAGATACTAGGGGATCCGCTTCAAAATACATTGAAAACATTGGGGGTGAAGTAGGATGGATATGAATACGTTACTTAGTTTATCGTGGCATCTAATGGTGCCAGAATTTATTATTCTCGGGGCTGCCATCCTTCTTTCCATATGTGATTTGTTTTTTAAGCTGAACCATAGATATGTAGCTCTTGGTGCGATTGCTGCCATCGTATTAGCGATTGTGTCATTAATTACGCTATATAGCGAACCAGCTGGAGATATTTTAAATGGATCGTTTGTGTTAGATGGATTTTCAAAAGGGTTTAAAACGTTGTTATTAGGCGCCTCAGCTCTCATTTTATGCATCGCAATGAGCGATGATAAGAAGAATCCGATTGAAGATAAGGGCGAATATTATTACTTATTTTTAATGGCACTTCTTGGTGCGATGTTCATGGCTTCTAGTGTTGACTTTATCACCCTTTTCGTTGGTTTAGAGTTACTTTCACTTTCTTCCTATATTTTAGTAGGAATACGAAAAAAGAGCCGTGCATCAAATGAAGCGGCAATGAAATATGTCATTAGCGGAGGAATTGGAACGGCGATCACGCTCTTCGGAATGAGTTATTTATACGGTATTACAGGTTCAACTAACATTGTAGATATGCAAAAGGTACTCACTGGGGAGCTCGCTAGTGGTATTCAGTTATTGCTAGCACTCGCATTTCTTTTATTGCTAGTCGGTCTCTCATTTAAAATTGCCACAGTGCCGTTTCATATGTGGGCACCTGATGTGTATGAAGGAGCGACTACACCTGTTACCGCTTTTCTTGGAACGATTTCTAAAATTGCTGGGTTCTTACTCATTATTCGTTTGTTCCTTATGGTTTTTGCAAGTGTATTAATACAAGGAGATATGCAATCTTTATATGGGCATATGAGTATATATATTGCGGTGCTAGCAAGTATTACGATGATTGTTGGGAATGTAGTCGCGTTAAAACAATACAACATAAAACGTTTATTTGCTTATTCAGGCATTGCGCATGCTGGGTATTTGCTCGTTCCACTTGTGGCATTATCACCATTTACGCTGGATAGCATGTGGTTTTATATGCTGGCATACATGCTTATGAATATAGGCGCATTTGCCATTATCCACGGCTTAATCTTACAAAACGATAAGGAAAACATAACGATTTTCACCGGATTATATAAGAGGTCACCATTTGCAGCGATCATGATGACAATCTTTATTTTATCGCTGGCCGGGATACCAGGGACGGCTGGCTTCATTGGAAAGATTAACATCTTTTTAGGCGCGCTTCATGTAGAGCCAGCACATTACGTACTAGCTTCGATTATGATGGGTACGACAGTTGTTTCATTCGTATATTATTTCCGTATTTTACAACAAATGTTTTTCCGCACCGGAGAGACAGAAGAGAGGATACGGTTACCATTAAATATAAAGGTGGTTATGAGTCTTTGTGCAATTTCGATTGTAATACTAGGGATTATGCCGATGATTGGGTACAATTTCTTTTATGAATATTTTCCATTAATGAAAGATTTCTTCTTCTTAGGGAACGTGGTACAATAGTGAAAATAAAAGGTGTGGAGTCAGTACTCTGCGCTTTTTATTTTGTGTTAACTTGTAATGTAGATATACGTTTTTTGAAAGAAAATCACGATGTAAAATGTAAGATGTCTATGTGCATTTGAAAAAGTGTGGTTCCTACTTATTATGGTATCGTTTTTATATTCTTTCATAAGTAGTAGCTGAGTAAAAAGGGGTCGATTTTTTGGCACAACTTTTAGGGCAACAAGCACTGATTGCCATTGTTTCGCATTTATTGTTTATTACCATTACGTGGTGGGCTTTGCAAGGCATTCACATTGAGCGTTTAATGAAGTCCGGAAAAGTGCTGCAGACGCGAGTATTACTCATCTTAATTACAATTGCAATTGGGACATCTGTAAGTAACTTTTTCCTTGATTATTTAGGCTATTCGAAGAGTTTAACGTATTTAGTAAAGTAAGTGTATAGAACCTCAAATCTCCGTTAACAATGGGGATAGGAGGGGATGAAATTGAAGCTTAAAGCCATTCTTATTGTTGCACTTAGTGTTGTTTTATTTTTGGTTGGATATAGAGAGATGAAACCGATAAGCGATGAACAGAAAATGGAGAGCATGATTAAGGCTTTAGAGAAAAATGATGCTAAAGTAGAAAAATGGTCATGGTTAGCTAGAGAAACAAAAACAATTTCTAATATACATACGTTTCAAAAGTTGTTAAACGATGTGAAGGACAAGGCAAATATTCAAAAGTGGGAAGTAGAGCAATCTCCAGATGGATATAAAGCTACATCCTATAAAAAGTTTGCTTCTCATGAAGAACGAGTAGTAGTAACTTGGAGTAAAGAAAATACTAAAGAAAACACTTTCATTATCTTTGAAGTAAGTGGGGCGAAATGGGACCCGAAGTATGTTCAAAAAGTAAATAAAATTTTTAGTGAAAAACCTATAATTTACACTTGTGTTCAAGGTGTACTGAATGATAAGATTGAAGGTGTTTTGCAAAATAAAACCAATCAGGTTTTGAAAGATCTTTCAGCAAGAGCGATCGAACAAGTAGAAGAAAGAGCATTTGTGTCAGTCTCCGCATACAATAAAAAGTGGGATGACGCTCTTTCAACAAATAGAGAGAAAATAAATGTGCAAATAGCAATACGTTCTACAGACAACAAAGATACAATTGTGGTTGGCACACCGATCATAACTTCTGAGTATTGAGTGAATAGATACTGAAAAAAGGACACGGAGGGGAATAATTTGGAAAAGATCATCGTCCGTGGCGGAAAGCGGTTAAACGGCACAGTGCGTGTTGAGGGCGCAAAAAATGCTGTATTACCTATAATCGCTGCAGCCCTATTAGCGAGTGATGGAAAGAATGTACTATCTGAAGTACCAGTTTTGTCTGATGTATACACAATTAATGAGGTATTACGTCATTTAAATGCTGAAGTCGTATTTGAAAATAATCAAGTAACAATCGATTCTTCTAAAGAACTAAACATTGAAGCACCATTTGAATATGTACGTAAAATGCGTGCATCTGTTCAAGTAATGGGACCATTATTAGCACGTAATGGTCGTGCTCGTATTGCACTTCCTGGTGGATGTGCAATCGGTTCACGTCCAATTGACCAACATTTAAAAGGCTTCGAAGCAATGGGAGCAAAAGTACAGGTTGGTAACGGTTTTGTTGAGGCATATGTTGAGGGAGAACTAAAAGGAGCTAAAATCTACTTAGACTTCCCAAGCGTAGGCGCGACAGAAAACATTATGTCTGCAGCTACATTAGCAAAAGGGACAACAATTCTTGAAAACGCAGCGAAAGAACCAGAAATCGTTGACTTAGCTAACTTCTTAAATGCGATGGGAGCGAAAGTACGCGGAGCTGGAACTGGAACGATTCGTATCGAAGGCGTTGATAAATTATATGGTGCAAACCACTCTATTATTCCTGACCGTATTGAAGCGGGAACATTCATGGTTGCAGCAGCAATTACTGGTGGAGACATCTTAATTGAAAATGCTGTACCTGAACATTTACGCTCAATTACAGCGAAAATGGAAGAAATGGGTGTTAAAATTATTGAGGAAAACGAAGGTGTACGTGTTATCGGCCCAGATAAGTTAAAAGCGGTTGATATTAAAACTATGCCTCACCCAGGTTTCCCAACAGACATGCAATCACAAATGATGGCATTATTACTACAAGCTGATGGAACAAGCATGATTACAGAAACGGTATTCGAAAACCGCTTTATGCACGTTGAAGAATTCCGTCGTATGAATGCTGATATTAAAATTGAAGGTCGTTCTGTTATTATGAACGGTCCAAACAGCTTACAAGGTGCTGAAGTAGGCGCAACTGATTTACGTGCTGCAGCTGCATTAATCTTAGCTGGTTTAGTATCAGAAGGTTATACTCGTGTAACTGAGTTAAAACATCTTGACCGTGGTTATGTAGATTTCCATAAGAAATTAGCTGCATTAGGTGCAACTATTGAACGTGTAAACGAAAAAGTAGAAGAAGTGAAAGAACAAGAAGTTTCTGATCTTCACGCTTAATTGAAATAGTCTCTATGTCTTTTGACATAGGGGCTATTTTTTTGGGTTATTACTGTTATAGTCAATAAATTCTATACTTATGCACGTACCAGTAAAAATATTTAGAAAATTTCCGTTTTATGCTCTTCCCCCTTAAGTATGTTCTAAAAGAAAGAGTTGTTCCATAAGAATGAATGGAGTAAAGCTTTTATATTGGGGGAAAATAGGATGAAATTTTCAAAGCCACTTTTTATTACAGTAGCGCTCTTAATAGCGCTCGTTATCATTGTACCTGCAGCCCTTGTTATCCCATTTGCGAAAGCGAAAGTAGGGGAAGAAACGGCCTCTAAAACTCCTCCAGCGATAGAAAGTATACCAGCTCCAGGAAAAGTAGATACAGCGGTTCAAGTTGCTGTATATCGTGAGAAACAAAAGAAGGTAGAATCATTACCTATGGAGGAGTATGTGACCGGTGTAGTAGCTTCTGAGATGAATGCCAGTTTTGAAATAGAGGCACTAAAGGCACAGGCATTAGCAGCAAGAACATTTGTAGTACAACGTATGCTAAGCGGAGGAAAGAAAAATAATGCAGACGTGACAGATACGGTGAAAGATCAAGTGTACAAAAGCAAAGATGAATTGAAGAAGCAATGGGGCAATAACTACGAAAATAATTTGAA
Organism: Bacillus cereus group sp. BceL220; assembly: GCF_051776965.1. Lineage (NCBI taxonomy): Bacteria > Bacillati > Bacillota > Bacilli > Caryophanales > Bacillaceae > Bacillus > Bacillus cereus group sp. BceL220. The sequence continues at coordinate 223,583 of NZ_JBPWBC010000003.1, forward strand.
GAAAATCGAAGAAGCTGTTTCGAAAACAGCAGGACAAGTTTTAACGTATGATGGAAAACCAATTTCAGCATCCTTCTTTTCAACGAGTAATGGCCGAACAGAAAATGCGGCTGATTACTGGGGAAATGATTATCCGTACTTAAAGAGTGTAGATAGTCCGTGGGATCAAGCTTCTCCGAAATTTACGAGCGAGCAAACATTTACAGTAGCTGATTTTCAAAAACGTCTCGGTGTGAAGGTGCTAGCAGACGGGAAGGTTGGAAACATTAAAGACCTTACGGAAGGAAAGCGCGTAAAGGATGTAGCTTTTCAAGGAAAAACATTAACAGGAAAAGAAGTTCGTGAAAAGTTAGATTTACGTTCTTCTGATTTCACGTGGAAACAACAAGGAGATAAAATCATCGTTACGACGAAAGGCTTCGGTCACGGCGTTGGTATGAGTCAATACGGGGCGAACGGCATGGCAGCGGAAGGAAAGAAATATACAGATATCGTCGCTCATTACTATAAAGGCGTTGAAATAAAGACGATGAATGATTATGAAGGAAAATTGATGGTGAAGAAATAGGTGTCAGAACTCTGGCACCTATTTTTTCTGTTTAAAATATCATAATTTTCCATTAATTGTTTGATATAATAGGATAAAAAGGCATTTGGGGGAAATGAAATGGCGTTACTAGAGTTGAAACAATTAGGGAAGGCGAACCAGTTACCGGCAATTGAGCTAGAGGTGGAGAAGGGACAATGTATTGTTTTGCAATGCAATAATCATACAGCTAAAGTGTTACACCGCATCATTATTGGTGAAGAAGAGGCGTCGACTGGCAATGTACTGTTTGAAGGGGAAGCAATTGGAAAGAAAAATTATTCCCGCATCGGTTTTTGTTTTTTGAAAGATGAGGCATATGATCGTTTGAAGGTGAAAGAATACTTTAAATTTTTATTAGGGCTTTATGAATCAAAGATAAGTATAGAAGAAGTTGTGCAGTCTGTTGGTCTCCTAGATAAACTAAACGTTAAAATAGAAAAATTATCATTTTCAGAGAAACGCCGTCTTCATATCGGGCGAGTGATGATTCATAATCCGGATTTAGTTATTTTGGAAGAGCCAGAGCAAAATGTAGATATAGAGAGTACGGTTATTATTCGAAAAGCAATCATGAAAATGAAAGAACAAGGAAAGGCGATTTTTATTACGTCATCTTTCCTATCGGATGCCCTTTCGTTAACGGAAGATGTATATATACTAAACAATGATGGTGTGAAAAAAGTAGAAATTGAACAAGAGGAAGCAGAAAAAGTCGATGAAGAGAAGGTCGTTCAAATAATTCCGCAAATGAAGTTAGAAAGAATACCTGCGAAAGTGAACGATAAAATCATTTTACTTGATCCGATGGAAATCCATTTCATTGAAACGCAAAACGGAGTGACACATATTCACGTTCGTGAAGGGGATTTTGTATGTGCATTAACATTAAGCGAACTAGAAGCAAGATTAACAGGTTTTGGTTTCTTTAGATGTCATCGTTCGTATCTTGTGAATTTACAAAGAGTGCGAGAAGTGATTACTTGGACTCGTAACAGTTTTAGCTTAATTTTAGACGACGAAAGAAAAAGTTCAATCCCGCTTTCAAAAGGACGAATGGATGAATTAAAAGGTGTTATTGGACTATAAAAGTGCTCCAATAAGCTCAACATGCGATTCATTCACCGGTAAAAATACTCCTTTTACCGGTATTTTAATGCGCCTACCCTTTGTTTTTCATATGATTGAGTCAAGAAAAGCGAAACAAACGAACGAAAAGCGCTAAAGCGACTTTCATCTATAAAGAAGAAAAACAAAGGGGATGAAGAAATGACATTGGCAATTGAAATGAAAGATGTAATGAAAAGTTTCAACGGAAAAACGGCACTTCGAAATGTAAATATTGAGGTGAAGCAAGGAGAGATATTCGGATTCCTCGGACCGAGTGGATCTGGTAAGACGACAACAGTAAAAATTTTAACTTCTCAATTGCTTCATAGTGTTGGAACGGTAAGAGTATTAGGGAAAGATATTACAGGACCAAGTAGCATCGAGTACAAACGAATTGGTATTTTAACAGATAACAGCGGCTTATATGAAAGACTTAGCATTTATGATAACTTATTATTATTTTGTGACTTATACGATTGTAAAAAAGAAAGAATCGATGAAGTACTAACACAAGTAAATTTATTAGATGATAAAAAAACACCAGTAAAGAAACTATCAAAGGGAATGAAGCAACGCGTCACACTGGCAAGAGCAATCCTTCATAAACCAGATATCCTCTTCTTAGACGAACCAACATCTGCACTCGATCCAGTAAACGTACAAAACATTCATAAAATCTTAAAAGACTTAAATGAAGAAGGAACGACAATTTTCTTAACGACTCACAACATGGATGAAGCAGAAACGCTTTGTAACCGTATTGCCTTCCTTTGTGGCGGAGAAATTGTAGCGCTGGATACGCCAGAGAACCTACGCTTACAATACGCTAAGGATCAAATAGAGGTCGTATTAAAAGATAAACAAAAAGAAGTAGTGCAAAAAGATGAATTAGGTGCAAAACGTATTTCAGAATGGATGAACAAAGGAGAATTACTATCCATTCATTCACACGAACCAACGCTAGGTGATATCTTTATTGAAGTTACTGGGAGGGGATTATAATGACTTTTTCAATGAGACGTGTATCAGCTATTTTTAGAAAAGAAGTACAAGATTTTAAGACAAATTCACAAGTGTTGTTAATGGCATTTTTACCAATTATACTTTCATTTTTGTTTAGCAGATTTGGAGTGGGAAAGGAAATGTTAGGCATTACTACTATAACAGCCTTCCTATTTGTCGCAGGCTTTGTTCAATCTATGGTAATTGCAGAAGAAAAAGAAAAACATACATTGCGTGTATTAATGCTATCACCAGCATCTTCGGTTGAAGTTCTACTTGGAAAAAGTATATTAACAGCATGTTTGACATTGGGCATTTGTATTGTGAACTTATTTATTTTGAATCAATTCAGTGGAAATCTATTATTGCTAGGATTTATTTTCTTATGTGGAACAATTCTATTTATTGTGATTGGAACAATGATTGGATTGTTAGCTGCATCTGTACCACAAACATCAATAATTGGAATGCCGATATTAATGACGATGTATTTGGCTGTACAGTTTGAGCCAATGGTTGAAAATAAAGTAATTAAGACGATGATTGGATATCTTCCAACATCTCATATTGTGAAAGCACTTAACAGCTTAGTAGGTGGGGCGGGATTTAGTAGTATTAGTGGGCATGTATTAAATGTTGCAGTTTGGCTTATTATTGCGCTTATTGCATGTTTAATCGTATATAAGAAGAAACAAATGGACTAAAAACTGAGCCGAAACGCTCAGTTTTTTCTTTTTTCTATCATTTCCTCGGAAATTTTACATTTCTTATACATATTTTTACAAATTTTGTCGAAAAGTAATTAGTTATACGTTGTATAGGATACGTAAATATTGTTCAAAATGATTGCTGAGGTGATGATGGAATGCGAGGAAGAAATAATAAAAAGTCGCAAAAGGTAGTACATTTATTTCAAAAAAGATGGGTGTTTCCGGCACTATACATTGCTTGTGCAGCGGTAATCTTAATGGTTGCGCTATGGTTCCAAGGAGCTAATCCGAAGAAGACTCCAAACCACGATCAAGCAACACCGTATACACAATCGGAAGATCCAGCAGTACCAGTAACGAAATCTTCAGAAGTAGTGAAAATGCCAGCTGCCGCGAATGCGGAAGTAGTCGTACAAAAGAAATTCTATGAAGATGCAGCAACTGAGGCGGAACAAGAAAAAGCACTTGTCTTTTATAACAACACATATTCCCCAAACAAAGGAATTGACATTGCTGCGAAGAATGGAAAAGAATTCAATGTTGCCGCTGCTTTAAGTGGTACAGTAACGAAAGCTGAAAAAGATTCACTTCTTGGTTATGTTGTAACAGTTGATAGCGGAAATGGTGTAGCGGTATCTTATCAAAGCTTAGGCAGTGTGAAAGTAGAAAAAGGTGCAAGAGTTGCACAAGGTGAAGTATTAGGAACATCCGGTCTAAGTGCAATGAATAAAGAGGCAGGCTCTCACGTTCACTTTGAAGTACGTAAAGACAATGTGGCTGTGAACCCTGAACGTTACTTAAATAAATCAGTAACAGAAATCAAAGCTGATGCAGGTGCTGCAAAGGCTACGAATGCTTCTGGTAAAAAAGCTGATGATAAATCTCAAAAAGAAGAGAAGTCAACGAGCACGAAACCAGAAAATAAAACAGAAGACAAGTCTCAAAAAGAAGAGAAATCAACAAGCGGTTCAACTAGTGACAAAAAAGAAGAACCGAAGAAAGAAGAAAAATCAACAAACGGTTCTACAGAATCATCTAACGATTCTTCTTCACAAGAATAAGAAAGTGAAAAAATCAGTTCTCATCAAGAGAATTGATTTTTTTATTTTTATATAAAAATAATCAATTTCGAGAAAAAAGTTGTAAAAACAAGGAAAAATGACGAGATTCTCGAATATATATTACAAAAGGGAGGGGATACTGTGTCATTTTTGTTTGTTCTGTCGACTGCTATTATTTTATTGTTTGTTTTATTCACTTTATATTATTATATTGCCGGTAAGAAAGAGGTTCCCCACCATCAGTTGTTAGAAGAAGAATTGGAACGAGAAGAATGACGCCTTTTATACAAGGTGTCATTTTTTTTGGCCATAATAGTCAGTTTTAACGTATTTCTCACAAAAAAACGTAATTTTTCTTAACTTAGTCCGCAAAAATAGTGAACATGTAGCATATATCAGTAGTGCGGGCAATACAATGGTATAAACCAAAGCAAAGAGAGTGTTTGAGGTGAGAAATCGTGAATCATTTCATTATAAATCCAAGAATGTTTAACGCTTACAAACAGCACTCACACTTACTTCTTAGTCGTATGCAGCGAGGCTCATTTCACCCTTCTCACATCCAAATTAGGGAGGCGAGTGGTGTGCACGATTACATCAAAGAGAGAACTATCAAGATTGGTAAGTATATCGTGGAGACAAGAAAGACAGTGCGTGTCATTGCAAAGGAATTTGGGGTATCAAAGAGTACAGTCCATAAAGATTTAACAGAACGTCTACCAGAGATTAATCCAGAGCTCGCAAATGAAGTAAAAGAAATTCTTGATTATCATAAGTCTATTCGTCATTTAAGAGGTGGAGAAGCAACAAAACAAAAGTATAGAAAAGAAGATGTAGAGAAGCCTGTACGTCAATAATGTTACAGTAGCAAACATTCCGTTCACATTCGGTAATATTTTTCAGAAGAATTCTTTTTGCGAATATTACGTTTCTGTTAAATTTATGATAAAATCAGAAATTAGGTGAAAAGAATTCGGGTGTAACCTGATTTTGAATATCGAGGAGGAAAAAACGGGAATGTTTGCGCGAGATATCGGAATTGACCTAGGTACGGCTAACGTATTAATTCATGTTAAAGGTAAGGGTATTGTATTAAATGAGCCATCTGTTGTGGCCATTGATCGTAATAGTGGTAAAGTATTAGCAGTCGGTGAAGAAGCGAGAAGTATGGTGGGACGTACGCCTGGTAATATTGTAGCAATTCGTCCACTTAAAGATGGTGTAATCGCAGATTTCGAAATTACAGAAGCAATGTTAAAGTATTTCATTAACAAATTGGACGTAAAGAGCTTCTTTTCAAAACCTCGTATTTTAATTTGTTGTCCAACAAATATTACATCAGTAGAACAAAAAGCAATTCGTGAAGCTGCTGAACGTTCAGGTGGTAAAACAGTATTTTTAGAAGAAGAACCAAAAGTAGCCGCAGTTGGTGCTGGTATGGAAATCTTCCAACCAAGCGGTAACATGGTTGTTGCTATTGGTGGAGGTACAACAGATATCGCTGTACTATCTATGGGTGATATTGTTACCTCTTCCTCTATCAAAATGGCTGGCGATAAGTTTGATATGGAGATCTTAAACTATATTAAACGTAAGTATAAGCTATTAATCGGAGAACGTACTTCAGAAGATATTAAAATTAAAGTTGGTACAGTATTCCCAGGTGCACGTAGCGAAGAACTTGAAATTCGCGGACGTGACATGGTAACAGGCTTACCACGTACAATTACAGTATGCTCTGAAGAAATTACAGAAGCATTAAAAGAAAATGCAGCTGTTATTGTACAAGCTGCAAAAGGTGTATTAGAGCGCACACCACCAGAATTATCTGCAGATATCATTGACCGCGGTGTTATTCTAACAGGCGGTGGAGCTTTACTACATGGTATCGACATGCTTCTAGCAGAAGAACTAAAAGTACCAGTATTAATTGCTGAAAACCCAATGCACTGCGTTGCGGTTGGTACAGGTATTATGTTAGAGAATATCGACAGATTACCAAAGCGTGCTTTGAGATAATTTGAAAGAACTAAGGCTAATGCCTTAGTTCTTTTTTTTGTTTTTATATTTTTTTATTTTGTTTTTTTGCGAAAATGGAAGGAAAATAGAGAAATATGAAGGAAACAGGTAAAATATTCATATATATGGTTAAATTTAATATTTCCTTAATTGAAAACGTTTATAATATAATGAGTCGAATACGACATTAAGGCAAATAATGTTTCAATACATATTGCCTTTCCCTAATTTGGGCATACACTCCTTTCCACCTCCGTGTCAGTTGCAAAAATGTGCAACTATCTTAATGGAATAGAGTGTGTGCATTTTTTTTTAGGAAGTTGTGCTAAATATAAAATGTTACTTTGTAATGACAAACAATAAACAAAATGGGATAATAGCAATATGTCCAATTGGTAAGACCAATATTACAAAAGGGGCGATTGTTACATGCTAAATATAGAACAAATTAAAGAAATCATTCCTCACCGCTATCCATTTTTACTTGTTGATAAAATATTAGAAGTAGATGAAGGAAAAAGAGCGGTTGGGATTAAAAATGTATCCGCAAACGAAGAATTCTTTAACGGACACTTCCCTGACTATGCAGTTATGCCTGGTGTACTTATTGTAGAAGCATTAGCACAAGTCGGAGCAGTTGCAGTATTAAAGAAAGAAGAAAACCGCGGAAGACTTGCTTTCTTTGCAGGTATCGACAATTGCCGTTTCAAAAAACAAGTACGCCCAGGTGATCAGCTTCGTCTAGAAGTAGAAATGACACGCGTACGCGGCCCAATTGGAAAAGGAAAAGCAATCGCAACAGTAGATGGTGAAGTTGCATGTGAGGCAGAAATTACATTTGCGATTGGTGATAAAAAAGAATAGATAGTACTAAAAAATCTCCTTGTGAAAAGACAAGGAGATTTTTTAATTTCTGCTATATAACGATGAAACGATAATATACAAACTAATCAGAAAATTACTTGTAAATAGATGGGAATTACCATATACTTACTTTATTGTTTATCTAGAAAACAGGATAAGTGATAAAGGTAATAAAGAAATAAGGGCATTGTCATATTGTTAAGGTACTTAAATAAGACAAAGTAGAATGTTATTGATTATGATAAAATGTGGGGAAATCAGCAAGAATATTAATTAGACGTATGAAATCGAGCATAAGAGAGAGAAAAGGGAAATGTCGCATTTCACAAAAGGAGATTATGAATATGTTCGGGAGAAAGAAAAGAAAACCATTACGACAATTAATTACACATAAAGAGCCTAAATCGCGTATTACAGAACAATACCGTAACATTCGTACAAACATTGAGTTTACATCTGTAGATAATCATGTTCGTTCTATTATTGTTACTTCAGCAGATCCAGGTGATGGGAAAACAACAACAATTGCAAACTTAGCAGTTGTTTTCGGACAGCAAGGAAAGAAAGTTTTATTAATTGGAGCTGACTTGCGTAAGCCGACGATACAAAACTTATTTGCCATTCATAGTTCAAATGGGTTAACAAACTTATTATCAGGACAAGCGAAACTTATGCAATGCATTCAAAAAACAGATATAGAGAACGTATACTTAATGGCAGCAGGTCCAATCCCGCCAAATCCAGCAGAACTATTAGGGAGCCGGGCGATGGACGAGGCGTTGCTAGAAGCATATAACATGTTTGATATTATATTAATTGACACACCACCTGTCCTTGCGGTTACAGATGCACAAATACTTGCGAATAAATGTGATGGAATCGTACTCGTTGTACGAAGTGAAAAGACGGAAAAAGATAAAATCGTAAAAGCGAAACAAATATTAGATAAAGCATCAGGAAAACTACTTGGAGTCGTTTTAAACGATAAAAGAGAAGAAAAAGAGCAATATGGTTATTACTAAAATATAAAAAGCCAACAAAATTTTTGTTGGCTTTTTATTGTTTTCTGAAAATTCTTTATCAAGTTACACGGTATGAAAAACATGTTAAAATAAAAATTTTGGAAAATGATTGGAATGTGTTGTCATATTTAAGATAATTTTGTAAGATTAAACTTGTTTCTTGTGAACAAATATAAAACTGAATTATTAAAAATAAAAAATGTAAGATTTATATGTTATAATTTTTCCTATGTGTAAATTTTAGAAAGTTGGAGGAACCTATGGAAGAAACAATTAGTCTAAAAGAGTTATTTCATATCTTAAAAAAACGTTTAGCGATGATCCTCGTAATCGCCTTTGGTGCAGCTATTGTAAGTGCTATCATTAGCTTTTTCTTCATGACACCAATCTATCAATCTTCGACGCAAATTCTTGTTAATCAGAAGAAACAAGAAGGTGCAATGTTCCAAGCTGGTGAAATTCAAACGAATATTCAATTAACGAATACATATAAGGTTATTATTAAAAGTCCAGTAATCTTAGAACAAGTGAATGAAAAATTAAATTTAAATATGACATCTCAAGCGCTAACAGGAAAGATTAATGTTGCGAATGAAAAGGATTCACAAGTAATCTCTGTAACAGCTGAGGATAAAGATCCAAAACTAGCTCGCGATATTGCGAATGCAACTGCAGATGTATTTAAAGGTGAAGTTGCAAAAATTATGAACGTTGATAACGTGACAGTAATATCTAAAGCAGAAGTTGCAGAAAATCAATCTCCGATTAAACCAGCGCCTATGCTTAATGTAGCAATTGCTTTCATTGTTGGTTTAGTGGCTTCAGTTGGTCTTGCATTCTTACTAGAATACTTAGATAACACAGTGAAAAAAGAAGAGGATGTAGAAAACTTACTTGGTTTACCAGTGTTAGGTATCGTTGCTCGTATGGATGAAGAAACAATGAACGTGAAATCGCACGCTCCATCATCAAGAAAAGTGAGGGGACAAACAATTGGCTCTTAATTTATTTAAAAAGAAAAAAAATCATCGTCAACGTCGTCAATTAATTGCTCATCAACAACCGAAATCACCAATTTCAGAACAATATCGTAATATTCGAACGAATATTGAATTTGCAGCTATTGATACGAATTTACATTCATTAATGGTTACGTCTGCAAACCCAAGTGAAGGGAAAACGACAACGACAGCGAATATGGCAGTTGTTTTTGCTCAACAAGGAAAAAAAGTATTATTAATTGATGCAGATATGCGTAAACCAGCAATGCATCAAATGTTCCAAGTAGATAATATTTTTGGACTCACGAACGTATTAACACATAGTGAACATTTAGAAAAATGTGTACAAACGACATCTGTAGACAATCTACACTTTTTAGCTTGTGGCCCAATCCCACCAAACCCGGCCGAATTGTTAGGTTCAAAATCAATGAAAGAACTTCTTGGACAAGCATACAGTATGTACGATCTAGTTATTTTTGATATGCCACCAATTTTAGCTGTAACCGATGCGCAAATTATGGCAAATGTATGCGATGCATCTATTCTTGTTGTTCGTAGTGAATCAACAGAGAAAGAAACAGCGGTAAAAGCAAAAGGATTATTGGAGTCTGCAAAAGGTAAATTGTTAGGTGTTGTTCTAAACGATCGTGAACGTGAAGAAGGCTTATATTATTATTACGGTGCAAACTAGTCAAAAGAGTGAGATATGGTTGAAACATATCTCCTTTTTTCCCTTGAATATGAGCGATATCTCATATTCAAGGGAAAAAAGATCTTTATAGGAGAGAGGGAGGATGAAACAAATGATAGATTTACATTGTCACATTTTACCTGGTATCGATGATGGTGCGCAGACAGTAACAGATAGTTTAGCAATGGCGCAACAAGCCGTGTCAGAAGGAATACATACAATTGTCGCAACGCCACATCATCAAAATGGAAAATATGTAAATGAACGTACCTCAATTATTCATCACGTAAAACAACTAAATGATGAACTACAACAACATAATATTCCACTTACCATTTTACCTGGGCAAGAGGTCAGGTTATATGGCGATTTATTAGAAGACTATGAAGCTGATAAAATTGTTACTTTAAATGAAACAAATAAATATATATTCATTGAATTTCCATCGAATCACGTACCTCGTTATGCCGAACAATTATTATACGAATTACGTGTAAAAGGAATGATTCCAATTATTGTTCATCCAGAACGTAATGCCGAGTTAATCGAGCGGCCAGATAAGTTATATAACCTTGTAAATAAAGGGGCATTAACGCAAGTGACAGCAGGTAGTTTATTAGGGAAATTCGGTAAAAAAATTAAAAAGTTTTCACTTCAACTTGTAGAACATAATTTAACGCATATGGTCGCTTCAGATGCACATAACACGACGTCGAGAGGATTTCATTTAGCAGAAAGCTATGAACTAATTGAGAAAGAATTTGGAATGAGTATTATGAGCGATTTGAAAGAGAATCCATATTTATTAATTAGCGGGAAGGCAATTTACAAAGAAGATCCAGAACAAATTCGCCGTAAAAAATTGTTTGGTATTTTTTAAATAAAAATTGGTGATGTCTCCTAACCGTTATCAATGGGGGCACTCGGTCGTGCTGTGGGTAGAAATTTTTATTTCGAACCTACCTTAGACGCTTGTCGTCGGGAGTATGACGTGAGGATGGGTTAGATGCCCATAATTTATTTACGGTAGAAACTCTACCTATGGAGTTATAACTATGACTCCATAGATAGGGTTTTTGTTATTGTTACATATAGATATAATAATATGTTTGGGGGTACTAGATTTGAAAAAAGTAAGAAAAGCAATTATTCCAGCTGCGGGACTGGGGACAAGGTTTTTACCAGCAACAAAAGCAATGCCGAAAGAAATGCTACCTATCGTTGATAAGCCGACAATTCAATACATAGTAGAAGAAGCGATAGAATCAGGAATTGAAGATATTATTATTGTTACTGGAAAAGGAAAACGTGCTATTGAAGATCATTTTGATCATTCTTTCGAATTAGAACAAAACCTTTTAGAAAAAGGGAAGTATGAAATGCTTGAAAAAGTACAAGCTTCTTCAAAAATTAATATTCATTACATAAGACAAAAGGAACCAAAAGGGTTAGGACACGCAGTATGGTGTGCGCGTAAATTTATTGGAAATGAACCATTTGCGGTATTACTTGGTGATGATATTGTTCAAGCAGAAACGCCATGTTTACGTCAATTAATGGATCAATATGAAGGAACACATTCATCTGTTATCGGTGTACAAACAGTACCAGAAAATGAAACACATCGTTACGGTATTATCGATCCAGTTGAACAAAATGATCGCCGTTATCAAGTGCGTCAATTTGTAGAAAAGCCAACAGAAGGAACAGCACCATCAAATTTAGCAATTATGGGACGTTACGTATTAACGCCAGAAATTTTTGCGTTTCTTGAAAATCAACAAACAGGTGCTGGGGGGGAAATTCAATTAACAGATGCGATTCAACGTTTAAATGAAATTCAGCGTGTATTTGCTTATGACTTTGAGGGTACACGTTACGATGTTGGGGAGAAGTTTGGATTTATTAAGACGACAATTGAAATGGCACTTCAAAATGAAGAGTTAAATGAAGAGTTGATGAATTATATGAAAGAACTTGTAAAAAAGGAAGAGGTACATTCATAAGAGAATGTCCTTTTTTATTATGAATAAGATAAGAATTATATAAAGAAGGGAACAGATATATTGAGTTATCGAAAACGGCTCTCATTATTGATTTTATTAGATTCATTTATCGTATTAACTGCCGTGTATTTAAGTTATTGGTTTATACATCCAAATGTATTAAACAAAATTCCTATGACAGTAGTTATTAGTTCTATTACATTATTGTGTAGTCATCATGTTTTTGCAGCTATTTATAAGTTGTATAACAAGGCGTGGGAATATGCAAGTATTGGTGAATTAAAACAAATATTTAAAGCAATTACATTATCGATTTTAGTAACAGCAATTGTTCAGCAAATTATAAATCATGATGTTTATGTTCGAATTTTAGCAATTGCATGGATGTTACATTTATTATTAATCGGCGGTTCTCGTTTCGTATGGCGCATGTTCCGTGATACGTATATTACCAAAGCTACCAACGATAAAAAACGAACATTGATTATTGGTGCAGGTTCAGCAGGAACGATGGTAGTACGTCAATTGCAACATAATAAAGAAGCAGATTTATATCCAATTGCGTTTGTCGATGATGATAGAAACAAACAAAAATTAGAAATTTATAATGTGCCGGTTGTTGGTACAACAAATCACATTCAAGAAATTGTAGAAGATAATGATATAGAACATATTATTATTGCAATCCCTTCATTAAATAGAGGTCAAATAAACGAGATTTTTGAGAAGTGTAGAAAAACGAAGGCAAAAACACAAATTGTACCGATGCTTGAAGATCTTTTAGATGGAAAACTCTCTGTTAATGAATTCCGAGATGTACAAGTAGAAGATTTATTGGGTAGAGAACCAATAAAGCTAGATGATGCAGGAATTGGAGAGAAGATTACCGGTAAAACAATTTTAGTAACAGGTGCTGGTGGATCAATTGGATCAGAAATCTGTCGTCAAGTGATGAAATACAAACCAGCTAAAATTGTTCTTTTAGGACATGGTGAAAACAGCATTTATAATATCGAAATGGAAATGAGAGTTACATATAAAGATACGGTTGAAATTATAACAGAAATCGCTGATATTCAAGATCGTCATAAAATCTTTGAAATAATGAAAAAGCATCAACCGTATATTGTGTATCATGCAGCTGCACATAAGCATGTTCCTTTAATGGAACGTAATCCAGAAGAAGCTGTGAAAAATAATATTTTTGGTACGAAAAATGTAGCTGAAGCGGCAGATACGTTTAAAGTGAATACGTTTGTAATGGTTTCTACAGATAAAGCTGTAAATCCGACAAATGTAATGGGGGCTACAAAACGATTTGCAGAAATGATTGTGCAGCATATGGCATCGGTTAGTACTGGTACACGTTTTGTTGCGGTTAGATTTGGTAATGTTCTTGGAAGTAGGGGAAGTGTAATTCCTCTATTTAAGAAACAAATTCAAAAGGGTGGACCTGTAACAGTTACTCACCCTGATATGATTCGTTACTTTATGACAATACCAGAAGCTTCAAGATTAGTTATTCAGGCAGGCACACTGGCTAGGGGTGGAGAATTGTTCGTGCTAGATATGGGGGCCCCAGTAAAGATTGTAGATTTAGCTAAAAATTTAATTACTCTTTCAGGTTTTTCTATTAAGGAAATTGGAATTGAATTTACTGGATTAAGACCAGGTGAAAAAATGTATGAAGAGTTATTAAATGAAGGTGAAATTCATCCCGAACAAATTTTCCCTAAAATTCATATAGGAAAAGCTGTTTTAATTGATCAAGGGATTTTAAGGCAGTTTATGAATGACTTTGAAGGAATTAGTAAAGAAGAAATAAGAGAACGACTATTAGATATTGCAAATAATAAAGTAAATATTAAAAATTAATTCAAGGGAAGGAAGTTTTAAAAATGGGAGACAGAATATTTCTTTCATCGCCACATATGAGTGACGAAGGTTATGAAATGCATTATGTGAAGGAAGCTTTCGATACAAATTGGATTGCACCACTTGGGGAAAATGTAAATGGATTTGAAAGAGAATTAGCTATGAAAGTAGGATCTAATGCAGCAGCAGCACTATCTTCTGGAACAGCTGCAATTCATATGGCTTTAAAAGCAGCAGGAGTAGGGGAAGGTGATGTTGTTTTTTGTCAAACACTTACATTTTCAGCTACAGCAAATCCAATTATTTATCAAAATGCTACTCCTGTTTTCATAGATAGTGATTATGAAACTTGGAATATGTGTCCTAAAGCATTAGAAGAGGCTTTTAAAAAGTATCCAAATGTAAAGGCAGTTATAGTAGTTCATCTTTATGGTCTTTCGGCAGATATGGATAAGATTATTGAACTTTGTAAAAAATACGATGTTACTTTAATTGAAGATGCTGCTGAATCTTTGGGAACTTATTATAAAGGTAAACATACGGGTAGTTTTGGAGATTATGGTATCTTTTCTTTTAATGGTAATAAGATTATTACTACTTCTGGTGGTGGTATGCTTGTTTCTAATGATGAAGAAAGAGTTTCAAAGGTAAGGTTTTGGGCTACTCAAAGTAGAGACCAGGCAAGACATTATCAACACAGTGAATTAGGATTTAACTATCGTATGAGTAATGTAGTTGCTGGAATTGGAAGAGGGCAACTTAAAGTATTAAATCAAAGGGTTCAGAAGAAAAGAGACATATTCGATTTTTATAAGAGAGAATTAGAAAATCTTGAAGGAATTGAATTTATGCCTAGTAATGAGTGGAATGAACCAAACTATTGGCTAAGCTCTATGACACTAAACGGTAAGATCCGTCCAATAGATGTGATGGAAGCCCTTGAAAAAGAAAATATTGAATCTAGACCGGTTTGGAAGCCAATGCATATGCAGCCGTTCTTTGAGAAATATGATTTTGTTGGTACAGATGTATCAGAAAAACTTTTTGAGAATGGCATATGTTTACCAAGCGATACGAAGATGACAGAAGCAGATTTAGAAAAAGTGGTGAAAATTATTAAAGGGTTGTGGATAGCATAATGAGGAGTTCTAAAATTGGCATCTATGGTAGGTTTATAAAAAGGCCGATGGATTTTATACTGTCTTTAATTGCTATTATAATGCTTAGTCCGGTATTCCTTATAGTGGCTTTTCTTGTGAAAACAAGATTGGGTAGTCCGGTATTATTTAAACAAGAGAGACCTGGATTAAATGGAACTATTTTTAAAATGTATAAATTTAGAACAATGACAGATGAAAAAAATGAAAATGGTGAGCTATTACCTGATAGTGTGAGGCTTACTAAGTTCGGTAAGTTTTTACGTTCGACATCACTTGATGAATTACCTGGGCTGTTTAATATTTTTAAAGGTGATATGTCAATTATAGGACCAAGGCCTTTATTAGTTCAGTATTTACCACTATACAATGAACATCAAAAGCGTCGTCATGAAGTTAGGCCCGGATTGTCAGGGTTAGCGCAAGTCAATGGTCGGAATGCTATTAGTTGGGAAGAGAAATTTAATTACGATGTAGAGTATGTAGATAATGTAAGTTTTACTACGGATTGGAAGATTATCCTTTTAACAATTAAGAAGGTTTTTATTAGAGAAGGAATTAATTCAGAAACTGCAGCTACAATGGAATATTTTGAAGGTAGTAAAGTGAGGGAAAATAATGAGAGAAATTAATATTTTAATTTTAAGTGCGGGAAGACGCGTAGAGCTAGTGCAACATTTTCAAAAAGCAATGAGAGATTTAAATGTTAAAGGTAATATTGTAGCAGGTGACTGTTCTAATACGGCACCAGCGCTATATTTTGCAGATAGAACTTGTAAGTTACCACGAATTAGTGAACCAAATTATATTGAAGAGATTATAAACATCTGTAATCAAGAAAATATTTCGTTAATTGTCCCAACGATTGATACAGATTTATTGCTACTTGCGGAGAACAAGGAGTTTATTGAAGAAAAAACGCATGCTAAGGTATTGATATCCGATTCAAAGGTTATTAAAATTTGCAGGGATAAAATCAATACACAAAGATTTTTAGAAGAAGAAGGTTTTGGAGTTCCAAAAATGTATACAGATGAGGAATTAATTTGTGGGGAGAACATACAGTTTCCTTTATTTATCAAACCTAAATCTGGAAGTTCAAGTGTTAATACATTTAAAGTAAATAATTTAGCGGAATTAAAGACATATAAAAGTTTTATCAATGAGCCCCTGATCCAAGATTTTATGGAAGGGGAAGAATTTACGGTTGATGTATTTTTAGATTTTCAAGGGAATGTAATTACAGTAGTTCCACGATTAAGAATAGCTACACGTAGTGGTGAAATTTCAAAAGGGAAGATTGTAAAGGATCGAGAGATTATTAATGATGTAATTAAATTAATGAAGACACTCCAGCCAACTGGACATATAACTGTTCAACTTATGAAGACAAAGAAGGGGATTGAGTACATTGAAATCAATCCAAGATTCGGTGGAGGAGCTCCAATGAGTATTCAAAGTGGTGCAGATTCATGTGGTAATTTGTTGCGTTTATTAATGGGACAAACATTAAACTATAATGAAAACTATCGAGAAAACCTTACATTTATTAGGTTTGATAGTAGTATATGTTTAGATGAGAACATGGAGTTAGTAAAATGATAAAATCAGTTATATTTGATTTAGATGATACACTTATCTCTGAGAAAAGGTATATCGAAAGTGGCTATAAACATATCTCAAAATTACTAAGTAAAAAACTTCAAAAAGATGAACAAGAACTGTATCAAATATTAATAACCTTATTTAATGAGGATACTAAAAATGTATTTAATAGAATGTTTGATATGATTGGAGTTATCTATAATCAAAATGATGTATTAGAACTAGTAGAAGCTTATCGTAACCATGTGCCAACGATAGATTTTTTTGAGGATGTATTACCATGTCTGAAAAGCCTAAAGGAAAAAGGGTTAAATTTAGGTATTATAACAGATGGTTATGCAAATGCTCAGCAACAAAAAATAGATGCAATAAAGGCCAGTAATTATTTTGATGAAATTATTATCACTGATAAATTGGGAAGAGAGTTCTGGAAGCCACACCCTAGGGCATTTGAGACTATGAAAGAAAAATTAAACACTGAATTTAATGAAATGATTTATATTGGAGATAATCCAGAAAAAGATTTTCATATAAGTTCTATTTATCCAATACAGACTGTAAGAATTTATCGGGATGGAGTTTATAGTGAAAAGAGTTATTTGAATGAAGTTAAGGAAGATTATTCAGTTTATTCTTTGAAGGAATTGAATCAGATAATTAATAAGAAGCTTTGTAAATAGTAAGTTTATTGCGGATGTAACAAAAACTTGTTTCTAAGATAAGAGTATAATTGGTCATGGTTAATAAGGAGAAGGTGTTAGAAGTAATTCTAGATAGGAGATTAGAGAGTTAAAAATGAAAATATTATATGTTACGACCATATCCAATACTGTAAATACTTTTTTAATACCACATATACAACTTTTAGTGGAACAAGGGCATCAGGTTGATATGGCCTTTAATATTGTGCAAGAGGTTAATCCTGAACTAATTAAAATGGGATGCAAAATACACAATATAGAATTTCAACGCTCTCCCTTGGATAGAAAAAATTATTTAGCATATAAAAATTTGAAAAAGCTTATAAAAAACGAGGGATATGATTTAATTCATACACACACACCTGTTGCTTCAGCATGTGTGAGGCTTGCATGTAAGAAAATGCAGGGTGTAAAGGTAATATACACTGCACATGGATTTCATTTTTTCAAAGGTGCTCCACTTATAAATTGGTTGGTATATTATCCTATCGAAAAATGTTTAGCAAGGTATACTGATATACTTATTACTATAAATAAAGAAGACTATAATAGAGCCAAAAGTTCTTTTAAAGCGGATAGAGTGGTGTATATTCCTGGAGTAGGGCTTGATACCCAAAGGTTTGATACGATACTTGTAGATAAATCATTGAAACGTAAGGAGCTGGGATTGCCAGAAGATGCTGTCATTATTCTATCGGTTGGTGAACTTAATAAAAATAAAAATCATGAAACTGTTATTAGAGCGCTAGCAAAGTTAAATAATCCAGCTATTTATTATGTAATATGTGGACGGGGACCTTTAGAAGATAATTTAAGAAGCTTGTCTAAAGAATTAGGATTAGAGAATCGTGTGAAGCTATTAGGGTATCGTAAAGATATAATTGAAATCTGTAAGGCAGCAGAGATCTTTGTATTTCCTTCATTTAGGGAAGGATTATCTGTGGCTTTGATGGAAGCGATGGCATGTGGTTTACCGGTTATTTGTTCAGATATCAGAGGGAATAGAGATTTAATGGAAAATAGTGAAAGTGGCCAGTTAGTAAAACCAAATGATTTTGAAGAGTTTGCTAAGAGTATTAATAAGGTTCTAATGTGTAATGGGAATAGGATTGACGTGAATAATAAAGAGGCTATTAAAGCTTTTGATATTAGGAACATTGTACAAAGAATGCAGGAAATATATTCACAAGTTCAGTTAGATAAAACATCAAATGAAATTTTAACTAAAGACAAAGATTATAGAGAGGGGGAAGTTTAATGCCAAAGATATCGGTAATAATGGGTGTTTACAATGGAGCTAATAAAATAAAAACTGCAATTAAATCAATACTTGAGCAAACATTTACTGATTTTGAATTAATTATATGTGACGACGGCTCAACTGATAATAGCATTGAAATAATTGAAAAATGGGTTGCTAAAGATAATAGAATTAAATTTATACGCAATCCAAAGAATTCAGGGCTTGCCCCAACGCTTAATAACTGTTTAAAGATAGCTAAAGGAGAATATATAGCTAGAATGGATGATGATGATATTTCACATCTAAACAGATTTGAAAAACAAGTGGATTTTTTAGATTCCCATTTAGAGTATGCAATAGTAGGCACGAGCCGAAATATGTATGATGATAATGGTGTTTGGGGGAAAAGTATAGAAGAGGGTGAAAGAACACCTCTTGATATTTATCTTGGAAAAACTTTCGCCCATCCATCAGTAATGATGCGGAAACAAGCCGTGGTTGATGTTGGGGGATATACAACAGGTCCCGAAACTGAAAGGACGGAAGATTTTGATTTATGGTGTAAATTATATGAAAAAGGCTATAAAGGATTTAACCTTGGGGATATATTATTTGATTATTATGAATCAAGAGGTTCATATGGTAAACGAAAATATAAATATCGATTTTGTGAATATAGGCTTAAAAAGAAGTGGCGTAGAAAGCTGAATATTCCTGTGAAATATTCTATATATGCGTATAGACCCCTTCTTGTAGGATTAATACCTACAAAAATGCTCATGAAGCATCATGAAAAAATTTTTCAGAAATAAATTAATCGAATAAAAAGCTAAGATTACATCGTTCCTATTCTTGATGAGGTCATAAATAATGGTTGTGATTAGCTGGAAATAACAGGAGTGTAGGTGGAAATTGGAAATGAAAAAAGTGATGTTTGTAATTGGGGTTCTTAGTAATGGTGGGGCAGAAAGAGTAATATCCATTTTAGCAAAAGAGATGATTAGAAAAGGGTATGAAGTTAGTATTGTTACAGTTTTTGGTGATAATAACAATTATGTAACTGACAAAAGGATTACGCTATATCCAATAAATCAGAAATACAAAAATAAAATGCTAAGGGTCATGGGGATATTGCGTAGGACTCGTCAATTAATTAAACAGCAGAATCCAGATTTAATTATTTCTTTTGATACAACAATTAATATATATACTATTGTATCACGTACTTTTTTACCAAATAAATTGATAGTATCGGAGAGAAATGATCCCTACCAATATCCTGGAAGTAAAGGGATAAGAAAAGTAAGAGATTTTTTATATAGGTTTTGTGATGGATTTGTTTTTCAAACAGAGGATGCAAAGAAATATTTTTCATCTCGGATACAAGAAAAAGGAGTTGTAATTCCAAATCCTATCATATCTGATTTACCCTATTGGAATGAGAATAGTTCAGAAAAGACAATCATCACAGCTAGTAGGTTAAATAGACAAAAAAATCTCCCAATGCTAATAAATGCTTATTCAAGGATAAAGGATAGTTTTCCAGAATATAAACTTAAAATATTTGGTGTAGGAGAATTACGAGAGGAATTATTAAATCAAATAGAGCATTTGGGATTAAGTGATAAGGTTACAATACCGGGATTTTCTAATGATATTCATACTGAGATGGCGAATTCAGATTTATTTGTTATTCCCTCCGATTATGAAGGGATTTCAAATTCTATGCTTGAAGCATTGGCTATAGGGGTACCAGTAATTTCAACTGATTCACCTATAGGTGGAGCAAAGATGTTTATTAAGAATGAAGAGAATGGGATACTTATAAAAGTCAGAGATACTGATGGATTAGTTCAAGCAATGAATCAGATTTTATCTGATAAAAAATTCGCAAAAAATCTATCATATGAAGCACGCAAAATAAGAAAAGATTTACAATCAGAGAAAATCGCAAAAATTTGGGTAGAGTTTGCCCAAAAAATTTATAGAGGTAATCATGAGTGGTAATCGATATATTCAAAAGGTGGAAATAAAAAGGCGAAATATGGAAATCGGGAGCATTACTATTTTATTAGCGGTGTTCGGATACCTATTATACCTAATGACGTTGTCATTAGGTAACACTGTTGCAAGTTATAATGAAATAATTTTCGCGCTTAGCTGGTTGGGAATTTTCTTGGCGGTATATGTTATTACAACGTGGTATAAATTATCAGGAACTATATTCTCTCCGTATACGATATTCATGTTATTTTTCTTTCTATTTAACTTTGGGCAGTGTTTTATGTGGGCATTTGGTATCCATAACCCATCTGAAATTGGAAAAGTACCTATGTTTAATGGGTTTGGAACACCAAGTGGTGAGGATATTGTTCATGCTCAAGGATTAACGCTGGCATGTATTTTAATGTTTCATAGCGGTGCAGTTTTATGTTATAAGAACAGAGCTAAGAAAAGTGTCAAAGCGATGGAAGATAACCCTACTATTTTTAAGGATTACAATAAAAGAACTTTGAATTCAATATTTTACGTTTGCTTAATAGTGAGCTTAGTAGTTATTCCTCTTGAATTATACAATAGCTATTCAGAACTTCGGTTAGCAAGTATTTATGGATATAATTCTTTATATTATTCAGATTTAGCTAGCACTGATGCGACGTTTATAGGTTTGTTGCAAAGAATGTTCTTCCCATGTTTAGTGGGGCTATTAATAGGTAGTAAGTACAATAGAAAGGTTCAAGTAGTTGTTTATATAATTTTTTCTATCTATATGTTTTTAAACTTGCTTGCTGGAGATAGGGGATCGTGGGTGTATAAAATCATAATTTTAGCTTGGCTTAGTCATGCATGCTATAAACCGATAAAGTTTAAGAAGTTCGTGAAATATATGGTTGTTGGTATTGTTTTTTTATATTTCATTACAGCCATAGTATCTGTAAGAGATACGGGTTTATCTAGTGCTACTATTGCGCAGGCATTTGAATCCATCTCTTTTGAGGAATCACCTATTATAGGGGCTATTTTTGAAATGGGTGGTTCAATGAAACCTGCTATTGTATTACAAAAGTATGGGTGGGATGTATGGCCCTATGGTAATACTTATTTGCTTGCCATACTTGGGATGGTCACAAATAAGGTTATATATCTTTTAGATATTCCGTTTGCTTTACCAAGTGCATGGTTTTCCCAGGGGTATTTAGGGTTATCTTGGGGAGCTGGTTTCTCTATTGTTGCTGAAGCTTTACTAAATGCAGGACCATTTTTTGCGCCTCTAATATTAATTATTGTGGGTTATTTAGTTACATCGATGATATATATAGATAAAACAATGATTTATATGGAAAGGCCACTTAAATTCTTTTTTGTTGCATCAACTTTGCATTTTTTTATTCCAATGACAAGAAATGAATTACATGTCCAATTAAAAGATTGGTTTTATGGTTTGCTTGTTCTATGTATTCTTATATTAATAGTGAGAAACCTGCCATTTAGATCGAGTAATAATAGTGTTAATATTAGGAAATAAATGTGTTGCAGATTATCAACGTTTAATCTGAATTGAACTGCACTCCAATTGTTAGACATAGTGCAACAATTGGAGTGCAGCTTTTTGGGTTAAAGATCAATATAAGGATGTACTCGTAAAAAATAAAAGTTAAGAATCAAAAGATAGGTTGAGATTGAAGTGTTACAAGCTAAATCAGTGAGACCTCGTATAGAAACGTGTACTTAGAAAAGGTGAATACTGTAGTACGAAAAAAGGGAACATTACCAAGCAGGAAAAAGCCCATGTAATCTATGAACTAAGGTTCAAAATCCCCAATATAAAACCATTGTTACTTACTTTATATTCCTAAAAGTAGAATTTATGTATAAGTGAATTTTTAATTATTTTGGAATTTAAGTTGTTGTTCGACAAAAGTATATTTAGTCTTAAGTTATGTTTAGTATTAGAAACACATTGAATCATCTGATTTTTAGCACTCATTTAGGATGATATGAATGATTGTTTATTTTAGAATAGAAAGGGAAATTATTATCTTATGCTAGGAAGCAGTTTTAATAAAAAGGTTGGCATTTATTTTATTGGTATGTTGTCCTCAAAAGTATTATCGGTATTGTTAATCCCAATATATGCATTTTACGTTTCGGCAGATATTTTAGGGTATTACGATTATACACTTACAATCATGAGTATTCTAATCCCGTGTATATATATTGCAATTTGGGAGGCAGTCTTAAGGTTTATATTATCGGAAAAAGATGAAATTGAAAAAAAGACAGCAATTGCAACATCAGCGATTTTTAGTTTGTTTATGACATGCATCCTTATAATAGGGATAGTTATATATGGGAATCTATTTATGGATGAAACAAGGGTTATGTTATCAATAGCTATAATGTTTGCAAGCTATGGATTAGCAAATATATGGCAATATTTCGCAAGAGCTTTCGAGGAAAATAGAGTTTATGTATACGCAGGTATAATTGGTACAATAATTAATTTTATTTTAGTAGTGCTATTGGTTTGCATTTTTAAGTTAGGAATTCAAGGGCTTTTCATTTCTTATATTTTTGGACAAGCTTCAATTTTGATTTTCATTGAAAGTAAAATAAATGTTTGGCAGTATATTAAAATGAAATACTTTAAGATTGATATGCTTAAAAGGATGTTGATGTTTTCAGCCCCTTTAGTACTCAATTTAACTTCAATATGGTTAATGTCTGCATTTGGAAGATTTATTATTACAAAAAAGATAAGTATGGATGCAAATGGGCTCTTCTCATTTGCAAGTAAATTTTCTTTAATTGTAACCATGATAGGGTCAGTTGTGACTATGGCGATTATTGAAGAGGCTATTACTTCAGCAAAAACAAAGGGATTTAATTCTAATTTCACTAGAACGATAGAAAGTATTTTTAAGATATTTCAATCAATAATTTTAATTGCGGTTCCCTTAATAGTAATTTTTTATAATATTATTCATAAGACGGATTACTATACTTCAATGCAGTATGCACCTTGGTTATTGCTATATGCAGTTGCTACAACTATGTCATCCAATTTGGGTTCGGTTTTCCAGGCCATAAATAAGACAAAGTATCAATTTACAACGACTGTAATGGGTGCTTTGGTTACTGTAGCTTTATCTTACGGGTTAATTTCCATAATTGGGATTTACGCAGTTATTATTGGTCAAATCATGGGTGGTATAGTCATGATGTTGATGCGTTATAGATTGATTAATAAATATATAGATTTTAAAATGGAATGGATGCCAATTGTAGGAATGACGGCTTTGTTTTTGGGAATTACTGTGGTATGTTTGAACTCGAATTTAGTTATTAATATAATTATTTTGTTATTGATAATGGTATTTTTAGGTTATCAAAACTGGAATTATGTGAAGCAAGGATATCGACTCATCAGGAATCGATTTTGATTATAGAAATAAAAAGAAGGGGAAGGTGTAACCATGTATAAAATAGCAGTGGCTGGAACAGGTTATGTTGGTCTAGTAGCAGGTGTATGTTTTGCAGAAGTTGGGCATCAAGTAACTTGCGTGGATATCGATGAAAAAAAAGTAGATTTAATGAAATCCGGCGTTTCACCAATTTATGAAGCTGATTTAGAGAATTTAATGCAGAAAAATTATGCTGGAGGAAGAATTAATTATACAACGGATTACAAGTTAGCATACAAAGATGCAGATGCTATTTTTATTGGAGTTGGGACTCCAGAACAAGCTGATGGTTCTGCAAACCTTTCATATATTGCAACCGTGGCAAAACAAATCGCTGAAAGTGTAGAAAGAGATTGTCTTGTTGTTGTAAAATCAACTGTTCCAATTGGAACAAATGATAAAGTGGAGCAGTTTATTCAAGACTTTTTAGTTAATAATGTGAAAGTTGAAGTGGCATCAAACCCAGAATTTTTAGCTCAAGGTTCCGCTGTTCATGATACGTTATATGCAGAAAGAATTGTTATCGGTACAGAAAGTAAATGGGCAGAAGAAGTATTAACGAATCTTTATAAGCCATTTCATTTACCTATCGTTTCAGTAAACAGACGTTCAGCTGAAATGATTAAATATGCATCTAATGATTTCCTAGCTCTTAAAATTTCTTACATGAATGATATTGCAAATCTTTGTGAATTGGTCGGAGCAGATATTCAAGATGTTGCAAAAGGTATGAGTTTTGATGAGCGTATTGGAAGTAAGTTTTTAAATGCAGGTATTGGATTTGGAGGTTCATGCTTCCCTAAAGATACGAAAGCATTAGAATATTTAGCAAGACAAAATGGTTACGAGTTAAGAACAGTAAAGGCTGCAATTGATGTGAATAAAGATCAAAAGACTTTATTATACAAAAAGGCGAGTCAGCGGTTAATTACTTTTAACGGTCTTAAAGTAGCGGTGTTGGGTTTAACATTTAAACTTGGTACAGATGATTTAAGAGAAGCTGCATCCCTTGAAAATATTCCTCTATTATTAGAGCAAGGTGCAGACATTTATGCTTTTGATCCGGTCGGTGCAAATAATTTTGCAAAAGTATATCCTGAGGGAAGAAATAAGAATGGAAATATCACATATGTTACAGACATTGAACAGGCGTTAGAAGGGGCAAATGTTTGCTTTATCTTCACCGAGTGGGGAGAAGTGAAAGCATTAACTCCAGAGATTTATAAAAAGTTAATGAGAACACCACTAATTTATGATGGAAGAAATATTTATGATGTTCGAGCAATGCAGGGAGTGGGCGTAGAATACCATTCTGTAGGCAGAAAATCAACAAATAGAGACCATATTAAGGAGTTGAATGACGTTGAAATACAAACCTCTAGATAATAGTAAAACATATCTTATTACTGGAGCAGCTGGTTTTATAGGATACTTTCTATCTGAAAAATTACTAGAGCAAGGTTGCAAAGTAATAGGTATTGATAACGTAAATGATTATTATGATGTGAATCTTAAATATGCTCGTCTAGAGCAACTTAAGCCATATGAGAATTTCACCTTTATTAAAGGTGATATTTCTGAGAAGGATATGATTACGAGGCTTTTTGAAGAGTACAAGCCCAATATTGTAGTGAATTTAGCTGCACAAGCGGGTGTAAGATATTCGATTGAAAATCCAGATGTATACATTCAAAGTAATATCATTGGTTTTTATAATATTCTTGAAGCATGTAGACATTTCCCTGTTGATCATCTTGTATACGCATCATCAAGTTCTGTTTATGGAGCTAATAAAAAGGTACCATTTGAGGAAACAGATTTTGTAGACAACCCAGTCTCGCTTTATGCTTCTACTAAGAAATCAAATGAGTTAATGGCTCATACATATAGTCACTTGTACCAAATCCCTGCAACTGGACTTCGTTTCTTTACAGTGTATGGTCCTATGGGGCGCCCGGATATGGCTTATTTTGGCTTTACTAATAAATATTTTGCTGGTGATTCGATTAAAATATTTAATAATGGTGATTTTGAAAACGATCTGTATCGTGATTTTACTTATATAGATGATATCGTTGAAGGAATTCAACGACTTTTAAGTAATCCACCTCAAGATGATGTTAAGCATAAAGTATTCAATATTGGAAATAATAACCCTGAAAAACTAATGGTGTTTATCGAAACGTTAGAGAAGACACTAGGTAAAGCGCTAGGGAGAGAAGTTGCATTTGAAAAGGTATTTGAGCCTATCAAACCAGGAGATGTACCAGCTACTTATGCATCTACAGATTTATTACAGAAGGCTGTAGATTTTAAACCTGAAACATCTATAGAAAAAGGTTTACAAGAGTTCGCTAATTGGTATGTAGAGTATTATAAAATGAAATAATCTGGTTATAGTCTAGCATCCTTAGTATAATAGACTAAAGTGTTATTTTTATTATCTGGATATTTATTCAGAGTGATGGAAAGAAGAGGTCTATAATAATGAAAAAGAAAATCCTACTTTGGATATTAGGAATCATAGGAGTATTAGTTATAGGTGGAGGAGTTTACGCTTATAATGTATATTCTAAAGTCTCAAATACATTAAATGAAGTTCATAAACCTTTAGAGCGTGATAAAAATAATAAACAAGAAGCAAAAATTAATAAATCTGAACCAGTTTCAATTCTATTACTAGGTGCCGATGAGCGCGGTGAAGACAAAGGACGTTCAGATTCCTTAATGGTCATTACATTAAATCCTAAAAATAATTCAATGAAAACAGTAAGTATCCCACGTGATACTTATACTGAAATTGTTGGAAAAGGTAAAAGTGATAAAATCAACCATGCTTATGCATTTGGCGGTGTAGATATGTCTGTAGCGACAGTGGAAAAATTCTTAAATATTCCTATTAATTATTATATTGAAGTGAATATGGAAGGATTTAAAGATATTGTTGATGCAGTAGGCGGTGTAGATGTTAACAATGATTTGGAATTTTCACTTGATGGACATCATTTCCAGAAGGGGAGTGTTCATCTCACAGGTGACCAGGCCCTAGCATTCACACGTATGCGTAAAGAAGACCCACGCGGTGACTTCGGACGTCAAATGCGTCAGCGCCAAGTGATGCAAGCTGTTATTAAGAAAGGCGCAACTTTCTCTTCTTTAACAAGTTATGGTGATGTATTAACAGCAATCCAAAAGAACGTGAAAACAAACTTAACGCAAGATCAAATGTTTGATATGCAAAAGAATTATAAAGATTGTCTGCAGAATAGTGAAGATATCCAAATCTCAGGTGACGGTCACATAGCAGCTGATGGTATTTGGTACTACTACGTTCCAGATGCTGCAAAACAAGATTTAACGAATAAGTTAAGAGCGCATCTTGAAGTGACTAAGTAATATGTAATAACCCAACTCCTTTGGAAGGAGTTGGGTTTATTTTTGCATGGATTTATATTAGTATTATATATTGTGAGATTAATAGATGAGGTGAATCGATGAATAAGAAAGCAGTACTTGTCCTTGTTATTTTTGTATTGTTTGTTGCTTCGGTTGTGAGTGGTAAACTGTACTGGAATAAGAAGATTGCGAATGCAACAGGACAAACACAAACGAGTGAAGTAACGAAAACAAAGGCTGAAGTGAAAGATAGCGGAGCAAAGAAAGAAGAGAAGAAAGAAGAGAAGAAAGAAGAGAAAAAACAAGATGCGAAGTCATCTTTTAATGAGGCATACGCGAAGAACTTGCCAGATGCAGTGAAAGAGAAGTTAAAGAAAGCTGCTGAGGATAAAAAGGCAGTAAATCTTGTTATTGTTGGTGATGAAGCTTCTTCATCTGAAAAGGGTGCTTGGGCAGCTAAGTTAACGTCTAATTTAGAAACTGCTTACGGTAAAGGTTTATGGAATGTGACTGTAAAGGAATATAAGGGTGAAAGCACAGAAGAGTTAATCGCGAATAAGCGTGATAAAGAGATTGCGAAAGAGAATCCAGATGTGATTTTATTTGAGCCACCATTTATTACTGATAACGGTAAAACTGGTAATGGGAACTCTGTCGCAAATACACAGAAGTTCGTTCAAGCACTTTCTACTAGTGCAAAGGGTGCTACGATTATGATTCAACCATCAAATCCAGTGTATGGTGCGAAAAATTATCCGAAATCCATTGAAGCATTAAAACAATTTGCAACACAAAATAATTATACATATATTGATCATTGGGGAGCATGGCCAGATGCAACAACAAAGGCAATTTTACCATACTTACAAGAAGAGTTTGGTTTCCCGAGTGCGAAAGGATATGACGTTTGGGCGAAATATGTAACTGATTATTTCGTTGCTAAGTAAAAAGGAAGTTTCAAGGGGTAATCATTTCTGTTGTGATTGCCTCTTTTTTGTTAATAAGCTATAACAATGGAGGTATACTCATGACCATACTTGTAACAGGTGGAGCAGGATATATTGGTAGTCATACATGTGTAGAATTACTAAATAGCGGTTACGAAATTATAGTAGTGGATAATCTTTCGAATAGCTCAGTAGAATCTATAAATCGAGTGAAAGAAATAACAGGAAAACAATTTAAGTTTTATAAAGAAGATGTTTTAAATCGCGAAGCGCTTGACGCAATTTTTGAAGAAAATGCAATTGAAGCAGTTATTCACTTTGCAGGATTTAAAGCTGTAGGGGAGTCAGTAGCGATTCCATTAACATATTATCACAACAACATTACAAGCACGTTAGTGCTATGTGAAGTAATGCAGAAACATAATGTAAAGAAGATAATCTTTAGTTCATCTGCAACTGTATATGGTATCCCGGAAACGTCACCGATTATGGAGGAGTTTCCATTAAGTGCAACAAATCCATATGGTCAAACGAAATTAATGATTGAGCAAATTATGCGTGATGTAGCATTTGCAGATGCAGAATGGAGTATCGCGTTACTTCGCTATTTCAATCCATTTGGTGCACACGAAAGTGGGCGTATCGGAGAAGATCCAAATGGAATCCCAAATAACTTAATGCCATATGTAACGCAAGTAGCAGTAGGTAAGTTAAAAGAATTAAGTGTATTCGGAAATGACTATTCAACAAAAGATGGAACAGGAGCCCGTGATTACATCCATGTTGTGGACTTAGCAAATGGTCACGTAAAGGCGCTTGAAAAAGTACTGAGTACAACAGGAATAGATGCTTATAACCTTGGCACAGGCGTGGGCTATAGTGTACTAGAGATGGTTGAAGCGTTTGAAAAAGTTTCGGGCAAGAAAGTTCCTTATAAAATTACAGAGCGTCGTCCAGGTGATGTGGCAGTATGTTTTGCTGATGCATCGAAAGCAAAGCGTGAATTAGGCTGGGAGGCAACACGCGGATTAGAAGAGATGTGTGCAGATTCTTGGAAATGGCAATCAAATAATAAAAATGGATACATGGATAGTGAATTGTAAAAAACGTTGAGCTAAATCAAATGCTTATGATTTAATCTATTAGAGTTAATGACTCTTAATTTACAAGGTTAGATGTATAGAAAGTAGGAAGAAAATGAACTCAATCTTAATCTGTGGCGGAGCTGGCTACATCGGTTCTCACGCTGTGAAAAAATTAGTAGACGAAGGTTTATCGGTAGTAGTGGTAGATAACTTACAAACTGGTCATGAAGATGCAATTACGGAAGGCGTGAAGTTTTATAATGGCGATCTTCGTGATAAATCATTTTTAAGGGATGTTTTTAAACAAGAAAATATTGAGGCGGTTATGCACTTTGCAGCTGATTCTTTAGTTGGAGTTAGTATGGAAAAGCCCCTTCAATATTATAATAACAATGTGTATGGTGCACTTTGTTTATTAGAGGTAATGGATGAGTTTAAGGTAGATAAGTTCATTTTCTCTTCTACTGCGGCAACGTATGGTGAGGTAGATGTGGATCTTATTACTGAGGAAACGATGACAAATCCTACGAATACGTATGGAGAGACGAAGTTAGCAATTGAGAAGATGCTTCATTGGTATAGTCAGGCTTCAAATTTACGTTATAAGATCTTTAGATACTTTAACGTGGCTGGTGCAACTCCAGGTGGTATTATTGGAGAAGATCATCGCCCAGAGACACATTTAATTCCTCTTGTGTTGCAAGTGGCTTTAGGTCAACGTGAGAAGATTATGATGTTTGGTGATGATTATAATACACCAGATGGTACTTGTATCCGTGATTATATTCATGTTGAAGATTTAGTAGCGGCTCATTTCTTAGGGCTTAAAGACTTACAGAACGGCGGAGAGAGTGATTTCTATAACTTAGGAAATGGTAATGGTTTTAGTGTAAAGGAAATCGTTGATGCAGTTCGTGAGGTTACAAATCATGAAATTCCTGCTGAGGTAGCACCGCGCCGTGCGGGCGATCCAGCACGTTTAGTTGCTTCTTCTCAGAAAGCGAAAGAGAAGTTAGGATGGGATCCTAATTATGTAAATGTGAAAACAATTATTGAGCATGCTTGGAATTGGCATCAAAAGCAACCGAATGGATATGCTAAATAAATATAATAAGTGAAAGAGAGGGTATCGTCGACAAAATATGTTCGACAATACCCTCTCTTTTTTTATAGGATTTTTGCTATACTAAACTGTACTATAATACATGATGGAAGGAGGAAAATGATGAAAATACTTGTGGTTGATGATGAATCGAGTATTCGTAATTTGATTCGGATGCAGTTGGAGATGGAAGGTTATGAAGTATTGGCAGCGGCTGATGGGAGAGAAGCTTTAGAGCGATGGAATGAAGGGCCAGATGTATTGATTTTGGATGTTATGCTTCCGGATACGGATGGGTATGAGTTGCTTCGTTTGTTCCGTGAGAGGGATAGGGATATTCCGGTGCTTATGTTAACGGCAAAGAGTCAGATGAATGATAAGTTGCTTGGCTTGCAGCTTGGTGCTGATGATTATGTGACGAAGCCGTTTAATTATGCGGAGCTTATTCTTCGAGTTAAGAATATGGCGCGGCGTGTAAAGAAGACGGAGACTGCTGTAAGTCATGAAGTAATTGGGGCTGGAGAGATCGTGATTTGTCCTAAGGAAAGAAAGGTACATGTGAGTGGACAAGAGATTCAGTTAACGTACCGAGAGTTTAATTTATGTCAGTTATTTGTTTCAAATCCGCAGCGTGTGTTTATGAGGGATGAGTTGCTTGAGAAAGTATGGGGATTTGAGTATATCGGAAATACGAGAGCAGTTGATATTATGGTGCAGAGACTTCGCAAGAAGCTTGGGACGAGCGGAGAATATATTAAGACAATTTATGGCGTTGGCTATAAACTGGATTGTTAAGTGGTGATGGTATGTCTTTAAAGCGAAATATGGTGTTCGGAATAGTTGGGCTGTTAATTCCGATTTTTGTTCTTTTATATGCAGTTGTTTATATTACGTTAGAAAAGAATATGTATCATAACGCAGCAGATTCTTTAGAAAAGTTAAGTGTAGAAGCACAAATTTATACGATGAATTATTTAGAGAAGGAAGCAGAAGTGGATACGCTTGGTCCGAATTCACTTTTAATCGCGTCGTATTTAGCGAAGCGTATGGATGTCCGTGTGCAGATGATCGGGAAGAATGGCGATGTTGTTGCAGATACACAAAAAGGAGCATTGCTTCACCGTAACATCGACATTGAGAGTTCCTTGAAGGGAAAGAAGTCTTATGTTTTTGAGGAGGCGGATCCCGCTCCCATTCTTTTGTTTTCAAGCCCGGTTTATTATGGAAACGATGTCATTGGAAGTATTCGTTTTATAAATGAGTTAACGGGTGAGAAGGAAGTTTTAACAAATGTGAGCTGGACTTTCTTAATGACGTCTCTTTGCCTAGTAGCTACCGGTATTTTCTTTGCGATTCGTTTGGCGAAGTCTCTTCATAAACCAATTGATCAGTTGAGACAAATGGCACAGCGGCTCGCGAATGGTGATTATAAGAGTAAGATTGAGTTAAATGAGTACGTGGAAATCGCTCAGCTTTCAGCATCTTTTAACGCGATGGCCGATGGAATTGAACTGCATATTAAGCAATTGCAGGAGGAGAAAGAGAAGCAGAAAGATTTCCTAGACCGCATTACGCATGAGCTAAAAACACCGCTAACGGCAATTATCGGTTATGTTGATTTAATTCCGAAGTTACAATCGAAAGAAGATGTACAGGAAAGTCTTCGTTATGTGGCGGTGGAAAGTGAGCGTTTATTATCACTTGTAGAGGAACTGCTTAAGTCTTCGAAATATGGGACGAGTACGTTTGAAGTGTCACCTACAGTTGTGAATATAAAGGAATTGGCAGAAGAAGCAGTTTCAATTGTGAAACCTCGTCTAAATCAGTTTGAAATTGAAGTGATAAATGAGTTAACGGATGTACATGTTGTTGCAGATTTTGATAAGACGAAGCAAATTTTCTTAAATGTGCTTGATAATGCAATTAAGTATAGTGATGCTTCGCACATTCGTATGAATGTAATTGTAAATGAGCAGGAGGCGAAGGTTTTTGTTCATGATGATGGGATCGGTATAGATGAAGTGGTGCTTGCAGAGTGGAATGAGTCTCCGAAAGGAAAGGCACTTCCGTCTAGTTACGGGAATGGTTATGGTTTGTATATTTGTCAGGAGATTATGAATAAGCAGGGCGGAAGCATGCGGATTGAGAGTAGTGAAGAAATAGGTACTACAATATTCATTACATTTTTGCTTCCGAGAAGGATGGAAGACATAAAAAACTTGAAAGCGGTTAAATGATACATTTATGAAACAATTATGCGGTATTTTCGAAACAACGTTTTTTTATCTTGGAGGTAGGCAGAAATGAAAAGGCTATCATTTCAAATTCTTATGTTTGTCATTTGTATGATTGTTTCTCTTGTTTTGTTTTATGTTATGGAGAAGCAAATCTATAATCGAATTAACATTGTAAATGATAAACAAGCCGTTTTACAAAGGGTGAATGAATCTCTTCCAATTGAAGTGAAAGTAAGACATGAAAAGTGGGGAGAAATTGTTGTAACGGATGAAGTTCGTTTGCATACGATTGTTTCATTCTTTGACCGAATTCGAATAGAGCCTGAGGGCGTTAAGAGCCAAGAACAAGTATTTACTGGAGAAGTAACGTACTTGAATGGACATAAGCGTACTTTTGCAGTAGGTGACTTGTTCCAGTATGGGGAAAATGTATACGGAAAGAACGGCATGGATCCGATGATTTCAGCACTTCAAACGTATTTATTAAGCCTGTATTACACGCCAGAGCGTATTAGTGATTTCTTTGCTTCAGCAAAGGACGTCGTAGTACGTCAAGGCGATGTGGTACGTACTATCAATCTTACGCACATACTTGATTCTATTCGATACGCAAAGCAAATTACAGATTACGGAGAAATTCAGAAGTTATTACAATCGCAGAATGAACCGATTGCTTATATTACAGCTTATAAAACAGGTAAGCGTGTAAAGAATGATCGTGAAGATATTCTTACGATTTCTGTGTATCCATCGTACTTTGTTGTGCAATATCTCGGTGATAATAACGGAAATGTCATGTATATGAAAGGCTCTCTAGCAGAGTTATTCGTAAAGGAGAATGCGTCATGAGAAAGATAGCCTTTTTCTTCTTTTTGCTAGTAATTGGAGGAGCGATGTCTAGTTGCTCTCGAGATACAACCTCTATTAAATATAGTAAAAATGGTCTCCCTATTTTGGATGATCGTCATATTGTTGCGTATGTAGCGGCTCGTGAGGAAGTTGGTGAAGCGTTACTTTCATCATTTTGTAAGCCGCGCGGATGTACGTATGAATTTATTCGTCTTTCAACAGAAGAACTTCTTCGTAGAGTGGAAGAAGAAGCTGGAAATCCGAAGGCGGATATTATTATTGGCGGTACAGTAGATGCGCATCAAATGATGAAGCAAAAAAATCTTTCTATTCCTGTGATAAGCCAACATGCAAATCGTATTTCAAAAACTGTTAAAGATAAAGATGGTTATTGGTACGGTTATGAAGTGGAGAAGCTGGCAATTGCGATTAATAAAGAGCGGTGGAACGAGGAAATAGCGCCGCTCGGTCTCTCGTATCCGTTAAGATGGAAAGATTTATTGAATCCAGTATATAAAGGAAAGATTGTCATGCCCGATCCAAATGTTTCAGGTACAGCATATACGTTTTTTCAATCACTTATTGATACATTAGGTGAAGAGGAAGCGAAGGAATATGTGAAGAATCTGGCAGAACAAGTTGGAGAAGTAACAGTGAATGGTTACATCCCAGCAGAACTTGTTGCGAGTGGTGAATATATGATAGGCATCAACTTTATGGGAGATCAGAGAATGCTTCAAAAACAAGGCTTTCCGATTTTAAGTAACGAACCTGAGCAAACAGGGTTATCTGTTAATGCGATTTCTAAACTAAAACGTGCACCGAGTGGTATTATTGCGGATTTATTTATTGATTATTGTTTATCAGAAGAAGCGGGTCACATTTTAGAAAAAGTGTCGTTTGGCGTACCAACGATGTTTGCGAAGAATGAGAAAGAAATAGAAGGACAGCCGGTTAGAAGGACGAACCAAAATATATCAAATAGCGGAATAATCGAGATATGGAATAGACAGCGTCTCTCTCTGAAGTGAGAAAAGGAGACGAAAATATATGTTTAAATGGCTTAAGCCAGCACCTGCAATTGAAAGATTGCCAGCGGATATGATCGACC
Organism: Bacillus cereus group sp. BceL220; assembly: GCF_051776965.1. Classification (NCBI taxonomy): domain Bacteria; kingdom Bacillati; phylum Bacillota; class Bacilli; order Caryophanales; family Bacillaceae; genus Bacillus; species Bacillus cereus group sp. BceL220. The sequence continues at coordinate 258,431 of NZ_JBPWBC010000003.1, forward strand.
GTGTATATCGATTACTACGTATTCGTGTGTTAATCGGGATTTCAGTTGGATATGCTGCTTATTATTTAGTTCGTAGTAACTTTACGTTATCAAGTACGTATTTAGTACAAGAATATGGTTTTAGTACAGCTGAAATTGGTTTACTAGGTTCAGTAATGGCAATTGTTTATGGATTTAGTAAGTTCTTTATGGGTAATTTATCAGATAAAGCTTTCGCCCAGCGCTTTATCGCAGTCGGTTTATTCTTATCAGGGCTTGTAAATATTTGTTTCGGCTTTGCATCATCATTTGGGATGATTGTTACATTACTTGTTGTTAACGGTATTGTACAAGGTATGGGAGCACCACCTTGTAGTATTGTTATGACGAAATGGTTCTCGAAGAAAGAACGCGGTACGAAAACAGGTCTTTGGAATATTTCACATAACGTTGGTGGAATGCTTGTGCCACCACTTGTCGGAATTGGTGTAGGTATTTTCGGTGAAAACCATTGGCAAGGCGGCGTGTTTATTTTCCCTGCAATTATCGCAATGGTAATTTCAGTTCTTGTTTGGATTAATGCGAAGGATACACCAGAATCTGAAGGTCTTCCTCCAATTGATGAGTATCGTAATGACTATGAAAATCTTGAAAAAGCAGATAATGCTAACAAGATGTCACCAAAAGAAATTTTAATGAAGTATGTAGTGAAAAATAAATTTGTATGGTTCTTATGTATTGCAAATGCATTTGTTTACTTAATTCGTTTCGGTGTTATTAACTGGGTTCCACTTTATTTAACGACAGTTAAAGGATTTTCAAAAGCAGAAGCGCATGCGGCATATGCAATCTTTGAAGGTATGGCAATTCCAAGTTCATTAATCGTTGGTTTTTTAAGTGATAAATTATTTAAAGGAAAACGTATGCCATTATGTATTATTAGTATGGTTGGAGTTGTTATTGGTACGTTTATATATTGGCAAGCAACTAGCGTACTTGTTGTAAGTATTGCAGTTTCTATTATCGGTTGTTTAATTTATGTACCACAGTTCTTAATCGGTTTAAGTGCGATGGAATTAGTACCGAAATTTGCAGTAGGTACGACAGTTGGTATGTGTGGTCTATTCGGTTATGTAGGCGGAAGTCTTGTAGCTAACGCAGCAATTGGTGTTATTGTTGATCGTTCTGGCTGGGATGGTTGTTTCATCTTACTACTAACAGGTGCGGTTTTATCAACAATCTTCTTATTTATTGTTCAACGTGGACATGAGAGAAAAGATCCTAAAGTAGCGTAATATTTTGTTTGAAAAAGCTATCCAATTATTATTTTGGATGGCTTTTTCTATATAATATAATCTTTCCTTAAATCTATCTTAAAAGATATAATGTCATATTTCTAATCATTGGAATTTTTGTTACAATATAAATGGATGTGTAAAACTTTGTAAAAAGATTGTAATAATATACAATTTGTTTTCAGAAAGTTTTATACAATTATGGTATTTATTAAACTATTAATTTATAAAGGGAGCGAGAATATGTTACCAAATACGGTTCGTACTCCAAACAAGAAGAAGAAATGGATTATTATTGGGGTTATTGCACTAATTGTTATTGTAGCGGCAATTAATATTTTTGTTATGCAAGGTAAGAAGAAGGGTGCATCAACAAATGCTGATGCTGTAAGTTTTGAGAAAGTGACAGAGCGTAAGCTGAATAATACAAAGTTAATTTCTGGTCAGGTGAAGCCTGGTAATATTGAAAGCTTCTATGCAGATCCGGCCAAAGGAAAAGTGAAAGATATTGAGGTAAAAGAAGGGCAAGAGGTAGAAAAAGGTACGAAGTTATTCTCTTATGACAATGAAGAGATTAACCTTCAAATGAAGCAAGCTGAGCTTGATCAGAAGATGGCGGATATGCGTTATGATCAAGGAAAGAAGAAGATTGATTCGCTCAAGAAAGAAATTAAGAAGGCAAAAGATAGCGGAGCTGGGAAAGAAGTAACAGATCCGATGGACGAGCAAGTAAACGAATTAGAGATAGCTCAAAAGACAACTGACCTTGAGAAAGAAAAAGGAAAGTTGCAGAAAGAAGAGTTAAGTAAGAAGCAGAAAGAGCTTACGATCTATAGTAATTTCGCTGGTGTTGTTCAAAAGTTAGATAAAGATGCGGCACAAAGTTCATCTCAAGCGTTAGGTGGTCAAGGAAAATCGTTTTTACAAGTAGCTTCTAAAGATCCATTCCAAGTTCAAGGTACGTTAACTGAGCTTCAGAAGTCACAAATTCAAAAGGATCAAACATTCACTGTAACGGCGAAAGCAAATAATAAGAAGAAGTGGACAGGTAAGATTACAGAGGTAAGCGAATTCCCAACGAGCGCAGAGATGGCGCAAGCTGGCGGCGTGGGTGAAGCAACTCAAAATATGTCTCAGTATACATATAAAGCTAGCCTTGATAGTCAAGATGGTTTATCTCCAGGTTATCACGTTTCTCTGCAAGTAAACTTAGAGAATAAGACGATGATTGCTGTTCCAAGTAAAAGCATTGTAGAAAAAGGCGAAGATGCATTTGTTTATGTTGAGGATAAAGGGAAGCTTCGTAAACAAAATGTGAAAAAAGGTTCTACTGATGGAGACTGGACAGAGGTTGTAGAAGGCGTAACAGTGGGGCAAAAGGTGGTTAAAAATCCTTCCGACGATGTGTATGACGGAATGGAAGTGAAAGAGAAATGATTACGTTAAATAATATTGCTAAAACGTATTATCAAGGAAAATTGGCGGTGCCGATTTTGCACGGTATTAGTTTAACAATTCAAAGCGGTGAGTTCGTTTCAATTATGGGACCGTCTGGTTCTGGTAAGTCGACACTTATGAATATTATCGGTTGTTTAGATCGTCCAACAGAAGGCGAATATATGCTGAATGACGTGAATATCTTAACAGCAGACGAGTCAAAGCTTGCTTTAATTCGTAATGAATATATTGGCTTTGTATTCCAGCATTTTAATTTACTGCCTCGTCTTTCAGCAGTGGAGAATGTTGAGCTTCCGCTCGTATATGGTGGCGTGAAGAAAGCGGAGCGTCGCAAGCGTGCTTTGGAGGCGTTAGGTAAAGTTGGATTAGCAGACCGCGTGCATCATTTACCAAATGAGTTATCAGGTGGACAGAAGCAGCGTGTAGCGATTGCAAGAGCGATTGCAAATAATCCAACGTTCATTATGGCTGATGAACCGACTGGTGCACTTGATACGAAGTCTGGTGAGCAAGTTATGGATATTTTCACGAAGCTTAATGCAGAAGGTACGACGATTGTTATGGTTACGCATGAAGAGGAAGTAGCAGCGTATTCTTCCCGCCGCATTGTACTACGAGACGGGAAAGTTACAGAAGATAGAAGGTGTGCGGTATGAGTTTACTAGATAGTATAAAAATTGCCCTATCTTCTATTTTAGCTCATAAACTACGTTCAGCTCTTACGATGCTCGGTATTATTATCGGGGTAGGTTCAATTATTACTGTCGTTGCAATTGGGCAAGGCGGGGAAGCGATGCTGAAGTCGAAATTCGCAGGTTCTGGTGGTAATAACCTTATGCCAATTCAATTTAAACCAGATATTAATGATGAGTTTGCTATAGGTGGATTTGAAATGCCGAAGTTAACGGAAGAGGATATTTTGGAAGTAAAACAAGTGAAAGATGTTTCACATGTTATTACGACAAACCAGAATTCAGAGGTGCTTGATGTAAATGATAAAAAAGCAAATTTGAATGTTATTGGTCTTGATAATGAATATTTTGCGGTTAATAAAGTAAAGGTCGTAAAGGGACGTACTTTAAATGAATCAGATATTTCTCATGCAAATAACGTTGTGATGATTAGTACAAAAACAGAAGAGACGTTATTTAAGGGCGTAAATCCAGTAGGACAAATTATTGAGATGAAAGGACAACCGATGCAAATTGTCGGTGTGTATACATCTGATAATGAATTTATGGGATTTGAAATGGAAGAAGCGTTAATCCCTCTTACGTTATGGCCTGTTTTATACGGAACAGATGAAATTCAAAGTATCGCAATTCAAGCTAAAAATGTAGACGATTTAGAAGCAGCAGGGAAACAAGCTGTTGATGTATTAAATAGTCGTAAGCCAAGTGAAATTCCGGGTAAATATGAACTGGTTAATTTAAAAGAATTCCAAGAAAATGTTTCTAAAGTTACTAACATTATGACGATGATCATCGGTGGTATCGCTGGTATTTCATTAGTCGTTGGTGGTATCGGTGTTATGAACATCATGCTTGTATCTGTAACGGAGCGTACGCGTGAAATTGGTGTACGTAAAGCACTTGGAGCAACGCGTAGTAAAATTTTATTACAGTTTTTAATTGAAGCAGTTATGTTAACACTTCTAGGTGGTTTGATCGGAATTGGTCTTGGGTATGGCGGAGCATATATCGTTTCTACATTCGCAAAATGGCCACCACTCGTTTCATGGGAAGTTGTCGTTGGAGGCGTACTGTTCTCGATGACACTCGGTATTATTTTCGGATTAATTCCAGCAAATAAAGCTGCGAAATTAGATCCAATTGAAGCATTGCGTTATGAGTAATTAATAGTGTAGTAGAACTACACATTACCGTTCTAGTGGGCGGTTCGTAGCCTCTTGCGAGGAAGTGAACCGCCCGTTAGAACGGGTTATATAAATAGAAGGAGGCGTTATAATGGAAGCAAATATTAATACGCAAGATGTAGGTGCGAAGAAGCCATCATTATTAGGAATGATTACTTCTCCAGGTGAGCAATTTGAGAGAATGAAGACGAAAAGTCCGGTATGGGGGGCATTTTTCCTTTTCATTATATTAACAGCTGTAATTGCAGGGATTGGCATGTATCAAGTAGTAAATCATCCTGATGTAATGGGTGAGGTGCCTGATGCCGAAGCGGCTAAAGTTGTTGGTTACTTCGGAATAGGAGCAGGTATTGTTGGTGGGCTATTTGGTACTGCGATTTGGTTCTTCATTGCGGCAGCTATTTATAAAGTGATTATGATGTTTATGAGTAATGATACTTCATACATGAAATTATTATCTATTTATGTCTACACATATACGATTTCAATTTTAGGTGCAATTGTGAACTTTATTATTAGAATGATTATTGGTGGAGATATTGAAACTTCTTATACAAGTTTAGCAACTTTATTTGAGTCAGGTACAGTTGCTCATGGTGCGGCTTCATCATTCGAAGTTTTCAATATTTGGGCATTAGTTGTAATGGGATTAGGATTACATATTACGGCTGGATTAAGTAAAAAACAAGCAACGATTTTAATTGTTATTTTCTTTATTCTTTCAGTTGGATTTAGTAGTTTAAGTGGTCTAGCTCCAAAATTTGGTGCATAATTTATTCTTTTAGAAAAAGGTGACTCTTCAAGAGAGTCACCTTTTTTATTTTTATCCTTACTTCAAATACCACCAACAAAATTTCAAATACTATCTAGTGTAATTTCAAATTCCATCGGTAGTATTTGAAATTACTCACAGTGAAATCTTTCCCTTATTTTTATATTGTGAAGGTACCGCGGAATACTAGAAAGGTATACCTTTTAGAAACGGGTACTGTGTGAAGCCAGCGACTTTTAAAGAGGCAGTTGTTTTGTATGAAGGGATGATTGTAAATCAAATAAAGAAATTAGGTATTCGTAAAGATTATGAAGAGTATTATCAATGTGGTTTAATTGGTCTTTGGCATGCGTATGAAAGATTTGATGCAAAGAAGGGGTATTTCCCTGCATATGCACTTGTAACGGTGCGTGGTTATATATTAGAAAGATTGAAGAAAGAATCTACTTTGCAAGAAAGATGTGTATGTGTAGGTGAGTATGAAGAAATCTTTCATTTTGAAGATGTCGAAATAAGAGTGAAGGATTTTATGAGTGTGTTAGACGAGAAGGAGAAGTATATTATTTTTGAACGTTTTTTTGTAGGGAAGACGATGGGAGAAATCGCTTTAGAGACGGAAATGACATATTATCAAGTAAGATGGATGTATCGGCAAGCACTCGAGAAAATGCGAGATAGTGTAAGAGGATAAAAATAACAAATAGAATGGAAGGTAAGGAAATACTACCTTCCATTCTATTTGTTATTAAGGTGATGAATCTTGCATGTTCATTTGGGATAATACATATCCAGCTTTCCATAATTGCTGACTTAGCTTATGGGAACTAATTTGTATCGTTACGGTAGCTCCGTTTGAAAAATGAATTTTAGCTCGTTTAGCTTTTTGGAAAAACTCTATTGTATGAACATGTTTAAAGAAAAGCCAAATACAATTTGGAGAAGCAGGAGATTCTGTTGGGAAAGCACAAATATATTCTCTATGATTGATCGGAATTGGAACGTTTTGTTTAAATTTAAATTTTGTTTTTACGGCATTACGTCTCCCTTGATAAGTAGAATGAATATTTGTTAGACAAGATTTCTGTATAAGTTGGAGAGCAGTTTGACAGGAGTAAAGATGGTTCCCGCTACTGTCGATAATTTTTGTACGGTAATAAGGGTGTTTACATGGTTCAAGCATCATTGTAGAACTAGAAATAAAAATGTTGTTTTCATTATCCATAATTCTATATCCTCCCTTATAATTTTCATTCTGAATATAATTATATATAAATTAAGTAAATTGATTGTTAATATTCTATTTCATATTGTAAATTTTGGCTATTCGTTTACAATCAATAGGTGATAGTCTTTCTAATTTGCATCGCTTGTACATATATATGAAAATAGAAAAGAGTAGGCGGTGATATAGTATGAAGAAAAAGTATATTATTATGGCTTTAGTTGTCATTCTCCTAGTATATTTAGCAAACAGCAATCCGAGTAAAGGAGAATATACAGAATGGGCAGCGAAGCAGTTTATGAAGCGTAATGATGTGAGTAAGAAGCTAGATGAAGTTCAAAAAGAGAATGAAGAGGGTCTCCTTGGCGACTTGGCATCGGCAGGTAAAAAGTTAGCGAAAAAGTATGTTGAGCCACAAGTTGGATTTTTAATTGATCATTATACGAAGCGAAATGATTATATATTCTTCTCAACATATACGACTGAGTTTGATATAGGTGAAGAACATTATAAGTACGTATGCGTCGGTTTTTCAAAGATTTTTATTCCGATTGAAATGCCGAAGAAAAAAGACGAATCTGCAAAATGATGCAGATTCGTCTTTTTCATTTTATAGAGTAATTGGAACTTCAGATACATTTTTTTCTACAAGGCGAGCTCCCTTTTTTCTTGTATTTTCATCAATGGATGAAAATACAGATGAGGCAAGGATTGTATCCATTACTTGATTTACGACTTGTGCATCGATTGGTGTGATGGGCGTATCGATCGAAAAAACGACTGTTTTTCCATCTTCTTTCGCGAAAATCAACTCTAGTACTTGCATATGTTATTCCCTCCTTTGTATTTATCCCGCTATTTACGGGATTCGGGTCTACCGGTTAAATTGCGGTCTAATAATCAGAGGGGATGAATAAGATCCCCTCTGATCCGAGTTTTCCTTTATAGTTTAGAAAGATCTGATGTGCTTACAAGTTGGACAGCGTGAAGTGATGATGCTTGTAAGGAAGCGAGAGCATGAGCTACGTTGTGTACTTGATCTAAGCTCGCATTTGTTTTAACACGTTTAAATTGTTTGCTCTTGAAAACTGTTTTGCCGTTCTTATCTAATCCGTTGTTTAAGACAAGACGTAAAGTTAAATCCATTACGATTGTTTCAATTGCCATGTGTATCACCTCCTTTCACTTTATAAATAGGGTACAAATGTCATGTTTTGGCGTGAAATTTTTTCTTTTTTTTGGTACCCTTAAAAGATTAAGAGAGGAGAATTCTGGATAATGAATCGTAAATGGTTATTTTGGATTCCTGTATTACTATGGATGGGGCTGATTTTCTATTCTTCGGCACAACCATATAAAAAGCAGGATATGCGTTCAGATATTGAACAATATGTAAATGTTGAATTTGTGAAAGAACATTTTTCATGGGTATCTATCGATTATGGTGGAGGAACCCCTGTTAGTATTGCGAATAAAGGTGTAGGCGGATTTATTGAGTTTTTCCTTCGTAAAGGTGCTCATTTTATGGTGTTCTTTATGCTAGGTTCATTGATTTATTACGCTTTTCATCGATCAGGTCATTCGAGGAAAAGATGTTTTATATATGCCCTTCTTTTCGTTGCAGGTTATGCAACATTTGATGAAATCCACCAATGGTATACGGGGGACCGTACACCAATGTGGCAAGATTCATTGCTTGATACATGCGGCGGGTTAACGGGGATTATAATAAGTAATTGGTTTTGGAATAGAAAAAAGCGCTAATCTCAAATAAGATTAGCGCTTTTTTTGCGGGGAGTAAAACCTCCACTGATTAAAGTTTCACTTTATACACCAAGTAATTCTTTTAGTTCGTCTGTTGATAGTTCAGTCATCCAGCTATCGCTTGTGATGACCGCATTGTTTAGAGATTGTTTTCTTTCTAGCATTTCATCAATTTTTTCTTCTAATGTTCCTGTTGTAATGAGTTTGTGAACATGAACAAATCGTTTTTGACCAATGCGATATGCGCGGTCTGTTGCTTGATTTTCCACAGCTGGATTCCACCAACGATCGTAGTGAATGACATGGTTGGCAGCGGTTAAGTTTAGTCCTGTTCCGCCAGCTTTTAAAGATAAGATGAAAATGTCATACGTTCCATTTTGGAATTCCTCAATCATCTTGTCACGATCTTTTTTCGGTACACTACCGTTTAAGAAGAGGACACGCTGGCCGAATTTTTCTTCTAGCACACGTTTTAGCATGTTCCCCATGCCGATGTATTGAGTGAAGATGAGGCAACTTTCATCTTGATCCTTTATATTTTCGATGAGCTCCATTAACGTTTTTGTTTTCATGGAGCGTTCAACAACATTTTGTGGCTCTTCTTCTTTTAAATAAAGAGCAGGATGATTACAAATTTGTTTTAGCTTGTTCAGCATAAGCAATATAAAGCCGCGTCTTTCAATTCCGCTTAATCCTTCGACATTTTGCAGTGTATCTTGAACAAGTTGTTCATATAAGGAAGCTTGTTCACCAGTAAGAGGACAGTAAGCTTTTTGTTCTTGTTTATCTGGTAAATTTAATGCGACTGTTTGATCTTTCTTCGTTCGGCGCAGTAAAAATGGTGAGATAAACCGTTGAACTTGCTGGATTTTTCCTTCATCACGATCTTTTTCAATCGGTGTGACGAAGCGGCGCTGGAATTGCCCTAAGCTTCCGAGATATCCATGATTAATAAAGTCGAAAATGGACCAAAGTTCAGCGAGGCGATTTTCCATCGGCGTACCAGTTAAAGCGATTTTGTGATTTGCTTGCAAGTTTCGTACTGCTTTCGACTGTTTCGTATGTGGGTTCTTAATATTTTGTGCTTCATCCAAAATAACAGCATCCCAGCATAATGAAGTCAGTTCTTCCTCATCGAGCTGAGCCAATGCATAAGATGTTAATACAACATCTGCCGATTGAAGGAAATCTTCAAATAAATTGCCCTTATCTCTATTACTTCCGTAATGTAATTGAACACGTAAATTCGGTGCGAAACGCTCAAATTCTTTTTGCCAATTTCCAAGAACAGATGTCGGTGCTACGATTAATGCAGGGCCTTTTTTGAGATTGTTTTCTTTTATATATAGTAAGTAAGAGATTGTTTGAATACTTTTCCCGAGTCCCATATCGTCAGCTAGCAATGCTCCAAATCCAAGCTTTCGTAAATATAATAACCATTCAATACCGTGTTGTTGATACGGACGAAGTGTTGCGTTTAGTGAAGTAGGGACATCTACTTTTGGAATATCTCCAATATGAAGCAGCTTCTGGAAGAGTTCTTCATAATATCCATCTAGTTCGATTTCAATATCAGTAAACGGACTATTATCTTCTACAATTTCCGTTTCAGCCGTATTTGATAAATGTTGCTGCAGGACATCTTTCATCTCTAGTCCGTATTTATCGGCACGATTCATGAGTTTCCTTACCTCTTCGATAAAGGCTGGATCTAGTCGCATCCATTGACCGTTTATATTAAATAGACGTTTGTTTTGTTCAACGAGTTCGAAAAATTCGCTTTCCGATAAATCAATGCCGTTCGTCGAAATGCGCCAGTCAAAATTAACGAGCGTATTCATACCGAAGAACGATTGTGTTTGTGCTGTATTTTGCTTCAACTGGACACGTAATTTCGGTTTTGTTGCTTTTAAATTTTGCCACCATGATGGTAGTAAAATTGTAATGCCGGCTGCAAGTAATTCATTGCTTGCTTCTGTTAAGAAGTTCCACGCTTCTGTTTCAAAGAGCTCGTTTCGGAACGTATCTTCTTCTTTTAACCACGGTATGAGCTTACTAAAACCTTCTTGTGTTTCTGTAATCCGTTCTTCGTAATCGTGCCATCTTTTCGGTAAGGAATCGATGTTTTCATATACATATATGCGATGCGCCCCACGCTTTGGTGTCACAATTGTTTCAAGCTTCCACATTTCAAATTCTTCTTGTGGTTCTTGCAGTCTTAGTCCGATTGTAAACGGAAGATCATCTTCAATATAACCAATTTTTCGAAGCCAATCTTCTTCATGTAGTGCTGTTTCCAATTGTCTTTTCGTAAAGTCGTAATGTTCATATAGTCTTTTGGCATCTTCCCAGCCGTCATTTGAGCGATTATCTTGTAATATGCTTTCATTAACTGCTGCTGAGAAAAGAGATGCTAATGTGTCATCTTCAATTGCTGTATTTTGGACTTTCCAAGATGGTTGTTTGGACCAATGATTCATATCTGGTACGAAGTTACCACTCGTAAAGGCATCCCATAATTCATTTGCATCTTTCGTAAGGGCTGTAATAGGTCCGTTTATTTGCATATGTGCAAATGAATTCATCGGTTTGTTTGCAATGTATTCAAATGCTTGTGCGTTTGTTAGCATAACACCTTGTTTTCCTTCGAAGGTTGCTTCTTTTAGAAACGTACCGTAGAAAGAAGTGGAGTGCCATGTGAATGCATTTCGTTTCCAACTTGTTACGGATAATGGAGTACCGCTGTCATCTTCTCCCCAAAGGAACCAACCTTGACTAACATGCTGGAGCCTAATTGTTACTTCAGTTTGATTGATCATCGATTAATTTTCCTTTCCGTAATTCCTCTTGTAGTGCACGCAGACGTGAATGGAGATTGGCGATGTGAATAATGAAAGCATCCCATTCATCGGTGCGTTTTAATCGTTTATATAATGTGCGTAATTTCTTTAAGTAACGAACTGCGCGTTTATATGATTTGCGATTTCGTTCTTCAATCGCCTCTACAGCAGCAAGATGGTAAAGAGGAAGTGCCGCTTCTGGCGCTTCTTTTTCAATATCTTTCAGTGGCTCTTTTAACAGTTCAATTGCTTCAAATCCATATAGGAGATGAAGCTCTGCCCATGTGCGATACTGTTTTTTCGCGAGTACGTACTGTTCATAGTTTGTGAAACTATACGGTAATAGTTCTTGTAAGATCATTTCGAAACCCGCTTGTTCATTTGTATGTGTTGCATATGTTTCATACATGATTACAAATAGGCGAACGACATCTTTTATAAAAATCGTATTTTCGTGATCTTGGATTGTTTTCTTTACTTGTTTATACGTAAAGGAAAGCCAATTTTTCGCACGATCCCACTGCATGGCACTTAATAGTTCTTCTAACCAATAGAAGTATAGACTCACAACAGAAGCAGGCTGTTTTTTTAGTAAGTCCATCGCTAGTAGATCTTCGTCATTCAAAAAGAGAAGATGGGAAGACGCTAACGCTTTGGATAGTGGATTGATTTTCGTATCGATTCGTTTTTCTTCTTCTTGTATTTTCTCTTTATTGTTTAAAAGTTCACTCCATATGTGACGATAAATGAAAAATCGCTCTTGCGTATAAGTGTCGGTAGAGAAGAATACTTCATGAACGAGACGAGCTGTTTCTTGTAAAATTATTTCAGACTCTGAAGGAATCGCTTCTGATTGTAAGTCCCGAACGATGGATTCCACTTTGTCTACAAATAGGCGAATGACATTAACAGGTTGGTGATAAGAATACGTTTTGTTTGCGTCGAATGCCTGAATTTCTTCTAATAACTTTTGAAAGCAGTAAAGTGCTGCGTGTAACCTGAATAATTCATGTATCGCAATGACACGCGGAGCTTTCCGCTCAAGTTTCGTATAGAAATCTGTAAAGATACTCATAAGAAAATACATTTGTTTATAAGTAAGCCGAGCTTGTTCTTTTTTAAATGATTCATATTCTTTTTCAAAATACGATTGCCAACTTTTATAATCGGTTTCTTCAAAAGCTGATGATTGCAATACTTGTCTTGCAGTTCGAATAGGAGGAAGGGAAGGTTTCGTATTATTTTTAAATAAAGTTAATACATCTCCTACTTGCCCGAAACTAGACGCTGCAGATAGTAATACAGCAAGCATATGCTCACATTGTGTTGGTGCGAAGCAATCACAATAACTTTCAGCGACGTTACGAATCGGAATATGAACGCTATATACGTTGCCTTCCGCATCTACAGTTCCTGATAGTGTATAACCATCAAAGTCAACATTGTAGACAACACCACTACGATATAGGTGCCGAGCTGTAGCGACATGTTCCTGATCAGCTGTTTGCTGTGGATCTAGTCCTTGAACGAACTCATTCGCAATCATCATAATTTCATCTTTCGTAATTGAGTGTTGCAGCATAATATTCCTCCGTACACATATTTCTTTCCTTTACCATTATAAACAAAAAATGCTCAAAACAGAAAAAATGAAATTTGGATTACATAACTTGAAAATCATGGTAATATATAAAATGTTAATTTCGTATATGAATATATACGTATAGGAGGAGAAATAATTTGTCAGATTTACAGACGAAGTTAGGTAGTGGAATGAATAAGTTACAAGAAGGAATAGAACAAGGGAAAATGAAGTTGCAAGTTGCACAAGAAATTGCTCAATTGAAAAAGGGAATGCAAGTGCAAATGCAGAAAAAAGCAGAGGTTCTATTAGAGGTTGGACAGCAAGTGTACGTTCAATTAAGAGGAAATGGAGTAAATGAAGCGAGCTTAAAAGAAATGATTGCTCCAGTTCAAGAATTTGATGTAGCTATTTATCAAGCAAGAAAACGCATTGTTGAATTGCAAAAACAACAAGGTGAAAAAGCTACATGTGAATGTGGTGGACCTTTATCAATAAATGATAAGTTTTGTGGTTCGTGTGGAAAGCCTAACCCAATGTTAGCAGTAGAAAATGAAGGTGAAACGGTAAATTGTATTTCATGTAATGAGCATATCGATAAAAACTCTACTTACTGTCCAGTTTGTGGAATTAAGCAAAGTGGGGAGTGAATTAAATGTATTGTCGCACATGTGGAAAACAACATGGTGAAGAAGTAAATTATTGTCCAAATGAAGGTAGTATGGAGATTGCAGGAGCTATAGATGCAATAACATTAGAAAAAGATACTGCAAAATACTGCAAAGGTTGTGGCAATGAAAATGCTCAAAAAAATTTATATTGTCAAAAGTGTGGGTATTCTTTATTTGTTGCGAAGAAAAAAGAACAATCTGTAAAATTGCCTACAATGGATGGTGCTCCTAAAGTTGAATTTAAAGCAGATAAAGCCGTTTTACAAAAAGGTTTTATTGGTGGGGCTGTTGCAAGTATTCTCATGTTAATTGCTGGTTGGATTGGTAGTTTATTATTTGCTTCTATGTTAAGTGAGATGTTTAGCAAATTTGCGAAAGAATTAGAAATGTTGCCGAATTTTTATTCGAGTGCAACTTCTACGATGTTAAGTTATCATTTACTTGGTTTTACAGCTAACGACGATAGTGGATTGATATTTTCTTTATCTTGGCATACTCCATTTACATTACTATTAATCATTCCATTTATTATTTTCGCTGGTACAGGAATTTGGTTAGGGAAGCAGCATGTTGCGAAAACGATTAAAGATCAAATTTTTATGGCATCAACAGTTGGTATTATTTATGGCGTCTTTTTATTCATTATAAGTTTTATAGCATCACAATCTTTTGCAATTCCATTCTCAGAAGCAGGTAAGATTACGGTTGGCTATTCAGCGATGAAGAGTTTATTGAGTGGTTTTGTATGTGGGACATTATTTACCTTATTAGGATTTATTGCTCATACAAGCAAAAACAATATGGCAGCAGCATTTCAAGAGTTAATGCCATATGGAGCGTCTGTTTATTACGGTGTTTCAGCTATGATAAAAGGACTTTTAGTAACAGCAGTAGCGGTTTGTATTATGGCGTTAGTAAGTAAGGAAGATGGTATTGAACCATTAAAAGAAATAACAACTTTAAAATCTGAAAGTACATTATTAGCATTAGAGTTAACACCTCAATTATGGAGTATGGCTCATTTTGCGCCGTTAGAAGTATCAAGTCCAGCACTTAGTAAGGAATTTACTGGAATTGGAAAGAAATCAAAAGCATATGAGAGCACACTATCGTTTTCATTTATATCAGGCGTCTCTGTAAATGGCGTAGAGCTCAGAGAGATATTGATTTCAAAAGGAGCAAATGAGGAAAGCCTTGCAGAATTTGATAAAGTGAATAACGTATTCCATTATGGTTTATTACTGCTTATTATTCCATTGTTCTTTATGTTTAGAGCGGGAAGAAAGTTAGCTAAATTACCGACTGCCAATATATATATTACATTAGCGGTATGCAGTGGTTCTTACACAATTATGATGATTGTAATGAATATGATTTCTAAGTTCCAAATTAATGTTTCAGGAACTGTAACAAGTTTATTTGGAACAAGCGGAACAGTACTATCTATGCAAAATTCATTTACATATTTAATTTTGTTTAGTTTTATTGTGACATATGTAGCAGCATTTGCTGGAATGAAATTAGCTAAAAAATAGGAGGAGAGCACGTTGAAGTTTTGTGGAACATGTAAAAAGAACGTTGCAGACCATTTGAACTTTTGTCCTGAGTGTGGGAGTAAAGTAGAAGTAATCGTTGATAACACTGCTGCTTCATATACAGAATTACAAAGCGAGACAAAACCAGTGAAAAGTAAGAAAAATGTATTTTTAATCATTGGTTTAGCTATTATTGTTATTTTATTATTTGGGGCATATAAATTTGGAGCATATAAGTTTTCAAAAGAAAAGCAAGTAAATGTAATGATTGAAGCATTCCAAAAGAAAGATATTAACGCAATTGATGAGTTTGTGAAAGCAAATGATTCAAGCTTAAAGATTAAGACAGAGGATATTAAAGCGTACATGCGTTATTTAAAAGAGAATCCTTCTTACAACAAACAATTGTTGTCTTATTTACAGAAAGAGACAGTAGATCAAAAGTTAACAAAAGATAAACCTGCATTTAAAGACGGGGAAATAGTAGAAGAGGGAAAAGAGTGGTTCTTATATCCAAAGTATAAGTTCAGCATGAAATCTTATTATATGAATGTAAGTACAACTGCAAAGAATGCAGAAATATATGTGAATGACAAAAAAGAAACAGAGCTTTCTAGTGATAAAAATTCGAAAGAGTTGGGGCCATACTTCCCAGGTACATATGTTGTAAAGGCAACGGCGAAGACAGAACTTACTGAATTAGAAACAGAGAAAGAAGTAGATTTAGCGGATGAGCAGAGCGAGAAAGTGAAAATTGATTTATCGCTTGAAGGCAAGTATGTAAGCATTTCTTCTGATGAAAGTGATGCAACTGTATTTGTGAATGGGAAAAAACGTGGAAAATTAAATTATGGAAGTTATAAGCTTGGCCCTGTATCCACAGATGAAACAGTAGAAGTACATTTAGAGAAAACTACTGATTTTGGTGTGATGAAATCTGAAAGTGTTAAAATTGGAGACCAAAGCACGTATTACTTAAAATTCCCGAAAGAAACATCAACTTCAGCAGTGGGCGACTTTGTAAAAAATCATATTTATGATAACGTACGTGCAATTTCATTAAATGATTTTAGTTTAATTGAAAATAATTATGATAAGAGCGGGAAATCGTATAAGGAAGACCGTGATTATATACAGTATTTACACAAAAAAGGAATTACAGAAGACTTGTTAACGATGGAAGTTCGTAATGTAGAGCGTCAAAGTGATACGAAATATAAAGTAACGACATATGAAGAGTATCATATTCGTTATGGTGATGGATCTGTGAAGTTCAAAAGTTTTAATAACGAACATATTGTAACTGTGAATGGAAATGGAAAGATGTTGTATCATTCTCTTGGTGCAAATAATACGTTGAAATCAGAAGATGTATCTGGTCCAACTCGTTAATATGAAAGAGGCTGTTCAATATTTGAACAGCCTCTTTTTGTAGCTAAATCGATATTTCGTGTCAAACCGTTGATATATCGTAAGTTATGATAGATATAATTGAAAAATCGTTGATATATTGCGATTTATGATAGATATATTCGGAAAATCGTTGATATATTTTTCTTAAATTGTGTTCACGAAGGGAAAATAAAAAGGATATCACTTAGCCGAAAAATCCGGCGAGGTGATATCTTTTTTTTCAATTATGAGTGCGTTTCTTTTAATATCGCTTGTACATACGGATCATGTAATATTTGCTCTATAATTGGCAACATATTTTGTTCAAATGGAATGTCGATAGGAAATGGTTTTTGAGAGCCTGGTTTTATTCCATATTGCACAATTTTGTAATGTGTATTGTTTTCAGACTTGAGTACAATTAACTTATAGCGATTATCATCGCCAGCGAGTGAGAAATCAATAGAAGTAGCGTTATATGTTACTTCATCTTTATATATGTACGGCTTTGGCGTACCAATCCAGTCTACTTTTGCTTGTACATTCATGGGCATAGCCTCCTTATATGTATTATAAATAAATAAAAGCCAGCTCTCAATAAAGAGAACCGGCTTGTAATTTAGCAGTCATTGGTTATTTTAAAATTTTCACTTTAACAGTTTTGCGTCCCCATTTTTGAGCAGCGCTATCTGATCCAAGTAAGATGTCGATACGGTTACCTTTAATTGCGCCACCAGTATCTCCAGCGATAGCTTCTCCGTAACCTTCTACCCATACTTTAGATCCTAATGGGATTACTTTCGGGTCAACAGCGATCATTTTCATGTTTGGATTCGCAGTTAAATCATGACCCATTGCAGTTAATACACGGCCTCCATATGTGCCACCGTTTTCGCTCGGGTGAGCTGTATATGCTGTAGCTACAACTGTTAACTCACGACCACCAGATGGTGTGCTAGTTTCAGCAGCTTTCACAGCAGGCTTAGCAGCTGGTTTTGCTTGTGCTGCAGGTGCTTGAGCCTTAGCTGGTGCTTCAGCTTTAGCAGGAACAGTCGTTTCTTGTTTCTCAATTACAGGTGCTGTACCTGTTAAGAAAGGAACATGAACATAAGCTGTTTTCCCGTTATATTCAAATTGTAACCACTCATTTTGTACTTGGTTCGTTGTTTCGATTACATCGTCTTTCTTCAACTTTCCAAGAATTTCTGAGTTTGTGTTCGCTTCAGCACGTACGTTTAATACGTTAGCTGTTACGTAGTAGATGCTTTTTGTGAACTCTGCACTTACGAATGCGTCTTTACCGTCTAAAGTAACTTTTGACCATCCGTTCTCTGTATTTTGAACATCTATCTTATTACCGTTTAGTAATTTACCGACAACTTTTGATTCCGTAGTAGGGTTTTCGCGTACGTTTAGTACGTCTGTTGTTACAACAGTTTCTGCATTAGCAGATGATGTGAAAATCCCAAGACCAAAAACTGCTGCTGTTGCTATACCAATTAATTTTTTCATGATAGCCTCCATTGCGTTTGTTTTCGTGTCCTCATTATAGCAACAGATTTTTTCGGATTTGGGGAAAACACACAATTACAAACCATTCGTAATAAGTCGTTAACATCCTGTAATATAACACAAAATATAGGAAAGCGTTTTTCATTCTATATGACTCATAGGTTTCTAGTTATATTCAAAATATTTAATACAACATGTTTTTTTCGACGTAAATAAGAATGTTACAGGAATGTTACATGATGTTTACTAAACGATTACATTCCTTGAGTATTTTACCGTTTTATGGGTAATATAGTTATATAAACATAAACATTTTGTTTGTGAAGCTATAAACACGTGCTATATACTAGCAAAAAAACCGCATAATTGTTACAAAACGAAAGGGTTGCAAGGAAGAACTTTGCCCTTTTTTACATATGTAACACATCCTTTTTTAGGAAAATACATTCCTATCCGCGTTTTTCTCACACAATTTGACAGCAGTATTTCTAACTTGTAGCTCTTGCAGAGTGAAAAGGTTATACGAAAGGTAAGGCTGTCCATAAGAATTCGAATTGGTGAAGGTGAAAGTAAGAAAATCACCGCAAAATTATAGTTTTCTATCCGATTTTACATATCGGAATTTATGTTATTTACAAAAACGAAACCTACGAAGGGGGATTTGATGAGGAAACTGACAAAAACATTCATCGTTTCATTAACATTATGTATTGCATTTACAATTTGGGGGATTATTCCCGAATCTATTATTGGAAAAGGTAGCTTAGGAAATGTAACAACCGCAATTCAAACTGCATTAGTTAGTAAGTTTGGATGGTTTTATATTATTTCCGTTTCTATTATTTTAGGTGTATCTATCTTTTTAATTGTTTCGAAATACGGTTCTATTCGTTTAGGTAAAGATGATGACGAACCTGATTATAGTTATATGACATGGTTTGCTATGTTATTTAGTGCTGGTATGGGTATTGGCTTAGTTTTCTGGGGCGTTGCCGAACCATTAAACCATTTATACGCACCTCCGTTTGGGGATAGTGCAACTGAGGAAAGTGCGCGCCTTGCACTGCGTTTTTCATTTTTCCATTGGGGATTACATCCTTGGGGACTATATGCGTTTGTAGCGTTATGTATTGCTTACTTTACCTTTAGAAAAGGAAAAGCAAGTACGATTAGTGCGACAGTAGGCCCGTTATTTAAGGGCGGGGAACACGGGCGTATTGCTCATTCATTTGATGTGTTAGCTGTTTTCGCAACTGTGTTTGGTGTTGCAACATCATTAGGTCTCGGTGCAAAACAAATTGCAGGTGGTGTTAGTTATTTAACATCTATCCCGAACTCATTAACGACTCAGTTAGTTATTATTGCAATTGTAACAGTATTATTTATGTTATCTGCGCAAACAGGTCTTGATAAAGGAATTAAATATTTAAGTAATACGAATATTATTTTTGCGTTTGCACTTATGATTATTGTATTATTTGCGGGTCCAACAAACTTTATTATGAATTACTTCACTTCAACAATCGGTTCTTATATTCAGGAATTACCAAGCATGAGCTTCCGTTTAAGTCCATTAGACGAAGGTGGAAACCAATGGATTCAATCGTGGACAATTTTCTATTGGGCATGGTGGATTGCATGGTCACCATTCGTAGGTACGTTTATTGCTCGTGTTTCACGAGGTCGTACGATTCGTGAGTTTGTTATCGGTGTGTTACTTGTGCCGACCGTAATTGGTGCACTTTGGTTCTCTGTGTTCGGCGGTACTGGTATTCATATGGAGCTGTTTGGTGATGCACATATCTTCGACAAAGTGAAAGAAATGGGAACAGAAGTAGGATTATTCGCTATGTTCGATCAGATGGGCAGCTTTGGATCAGCTTTATCGGTTTTAGGTATTTTACTTATTGCAACATTCTTTATTACATCTGCAGACTCTGCAACATTCGTTTTAGGGATGTTAACGACACATGGTAGTTTAAACCCACCAAATCGTATTAAAATGATTTGGGGTATCGTTCTAGCCGCGATAGCTTCTACGCTATTATATATTGGCGGATTAGAAGCCTTACAAACGGCAGCTATCATTGCAGCATTCCCGTTCGTCTTTGTTATTTTCTTTATGATGGCAGCATTATTTAAAGAGTTACAAAAAGAAGGACGTATGAAGCGTCATTAATAATAGAAGGAAAAGAGCTGATTTCATATCAGCTCTTTTTTTATCCCTCTATTTGCTGAGCAGTAAGAACCCCACCTCAAAATTCAGCAAAAGCAAATAAATCGAGCTGCTTGTAAAAGCCCGATTGGTGATGGCTAATGAAAGTTTCACTTTATATAGAAGAAATTTGAAATGCGGGTAGGGGAAATAAAATACTTTACCATATAAGTAGTATGCCTTTTATACGAAGAAAAAATGATAGGTTTCGACAATATTCGATACCTTACGAATTCTATTCGTATTTTTGTCAAAAATATGTCGGAAATGTGTTGTCACGTTTATATATATGTGCTATATTATTTCCTGTAAGCGATTTCAAATAGTTTTAAAGCGCATTCAAGGGGGACATCTAGAATAATGAAACGTTACGAAAGAAAGTGGAAGCATATTTGTTTGAAACGTGTGGCACATCGTAGTGTCCAAGAAAGCACGGAACCTAAGACTGAAACGCGCAAAGAACAGCAAGAGAAGCAATTGGTTCTACAAAAATAGCAATCACTTTTTCGTATATAAATGAAGGTCGATCGTTCGTTGGGGGATGGACGTGAAATTACTTTCAGCTAAGGGGTATTGTCTGATATATAATTTATACGGCAATAAATAAGCACAGAGCATACGGCGCTCTGTGCTTATTTTTATTTATCTTTTTTGAATCGAACTGTCTTATCCCAGCCAATGACTTGTTTCTTGCTCTTCGCACGTAAGTATAAGATTAAGCTGCGAATAAATAAGTACGTAAAGAGCTGTGCGTACGTAAAGTACATAATAACGCTAATAAAAATATTAGTCGGTGTAAAGGTTCGTTCGACACTCTGGGCACTAAATAATTGAGAAACATATGTAATATATGCGACATACCACATAAATAGTAGTGGAATGCTATATTGAATTTGGAATATCCCGAGTAGCCCAATTACAAACCAAACGTTCGAAATGATTAGGAATAGCCAAAATACAACATACACTAGAACTTGTTGTAAGGAATGGACGAGAAGTTTTCCTTTAAAGAAACTTAATGATGAGAACATTTTTTCTAAAATGTATAAATTCCCTTGGAGCCAACGTGTACGTTGTTTAATAAGGATTTTTAAATGCTCTGGTTCTTGTTCCCAAGTAACTGATTCTGGGACGATTGGTAAGAGATAACCTTTTTGTGTAATTCGTAATGTTAATTCGGCATCTTCTGCAATTGCATAAGGGTCATAGCCACCAAGCTCTTCTAGTGCGGAGCGACGAAGAAGCATGTTTGTTCCTGTCAGTGAGCCTGTTTGGAATAGTAACCAGCGGCCAGATTGCATAAGGAGCTGGAAGATTTGAAATTCTAGCGAAATCATTCGCGTCAGCCAGTTTCTTTTTTCGTTTACTGTACGAACATGTCCAACTGCTCCAACAGCATCTTCAGTTGTTTCAGCGTGCTCTACAAGCATTCGCAGTGCGTGTGGTTCAGGTTGGTTATCTGCATCGTACACACAGAAGTATTCACCATCTGAAATACTAAGGCCGTAATTTAATACGCGTGATTTACCCTTCGGTTCACCGGACGGAACACGAATGTGACGAATGTGGGCATAAGCTTTGTCGAAATCATCGCCGATTTCAGGTGTTTCATCTTGAGAGTTATCATTTAATAAATAAATGGTTAGCTTTCCTGGATATTCAATCTTCGCCATCGCTTCTAAAGTATCTTTAATAACGACCCCTTCATTATGAGCAGGTATGAAAATATCAACGCTCGGATAATGTTCTAGCGTACGATCTTTTCGTTTACTATTTCGGTGAATTAAGCCCGCGATTGTTAAGAAAGAGTAGTAAACGAGTAAGCCAGAGAATAGAAAGGCTGTAAAAATAAGTACATATTTAATTGAAAATGTGATACTGATCCAAAAAACGAGTACGCAAAACAGAAGAAATAAAAGAAGTATAACGAGAGTCATCATAACAATGTCTGTCCTTTGTTTCCAATTTGCTCACGTGAAATTTTTATATCTCGGATTGCTTCAGCTGCAAGCCATTGCTCCATTTTTGGCTTTAGGCGGTTCATTACAATATCAGCACCAGCTTCATTTGTGTTTTGTAATAAAATAACTAGCGTATTATTATCATATTCAGCAGCAAGGTCAAAATCATTCCTTACCGTTTCAACTAATAAGGAAGCTACACGGTCCATAACACTTTCCTTCGTATATTTACTAAAGGAAGTGAAATCAAAGTAAACAATAATGCCTGTTTCGTTACGACGATTCATTGCAGTCGTTAATAACGCTTGGCGTCTCTCGAATTCTTGTCTCGTTAGTAATTTTGATTCTCCAATATATTGTTCCAACGTTCTCACACGCTCAGTTAAAGTTTTATTTTCATGAATCACTTTTTTCAATAGGTGAGTTGTTATGTATACAATGAAGAAGTTAGCTGCCATCAGGAAGTGGGTAATCATATATTGCCATTGAACTGATGTACTCCATAAATGAAGCCATGCTTCATAAAATAAATAAAATACGGAAATGATGGTTCCTAGTATGAAGAAAATAAATGCTGTTTTGTCAGCTAAAAATAAGAATAGTACATTTACGATTACGTATATTATTGTAAAAATGAGCGCATGCTCATAATTCGTCACATGTACAGTAGTAAAATAAAATACAATTTGTAGAATCCGCATAGAGAGGATTTTATAGAACTTATCTTTCACAAAACTTTCCTCCTTAAAGCTATTTCATCCATAGATACTTGTAGTATGCGCAATTATTAAGAAATTGACTATGTCGTTAAATTCTTTTGAAGGGCAACAACAAGTAGTATTTCTATTTTCATCAGAAAAATAAAAAGATCTAAACATTATTGTATCATAATGTTCTTATATTTGGGATAAGGTGCTTGATAGATATATATAATACGCTTGGATTGCATGAAAAAAGTCTTCTCTTGGAGAAAGAGAAGACTCTATATAAGTTTATAGGAACATCATACCTGCAACTGCTGCGTTTAAGAAGTTCGCTAATGTACCAGCGATAACTGCTTTAATCCCTAATTGTGCAATTTGTTTACGGCGAGTAGGAGCTAAAGTTCCTGTTACACCTAATTGAATTGCGATAGAAGAGAAGTTTGCGAATCCACAGATTGCAAATGTTAAAATTAGATTTGTTTTGTCAGAGAACTCTGCCATGTGTGGCCCTAAGTTTGCGTATGCAACGAATTCGTTGATTGCAAGTTTTTGACCGATAAAGCTTGCTGCTTGTACAGCTTCACCTGGAGAAACACCGATTAAGATTGCAAATGGTGATAATAA
The DNA here is from genome assembly GCF_051776965.1 of Bacillus cereus group sp. BceL220. Lineage (NCBI taxonomy): Bacteria > Bacillati > Bacillota > Bacilli > Caryophanales > Bacillaceae > Bacillus > Bacillus cereus group sp. BceL220. Next base: position 281,833 of record NZ_JBPWBC010000003.1, read on the forward strand.
GTAACCGAAGATTAAATCAAGGCTAAGTTTAATATCGAACCAAGAACCAACCCATCCTAATAATCCATTTAATAAAGCGATTAATGCGATGAAAGCCATTAACATTGCTGCTACGTTAATAACAAGTTGCATACCTTCAGATGCACCGCGTGCAGCTGCATCGATAACGTTTGCATCTTCACGTTCTGTAGAAAGTTCAACGTTATTATCTACTTTTTCTGTCTCTGGCATGATTAGTTTTGCAATTAATAAGCTTGATGGAGCTGCCATAATTGCAGCTGCTAATAAGTGCTCTAACGGAATACCCATTGCTGCATAGCCGACAAGAACGGATCCAGCAACAGCTGTCATACCGCTTACCATAATAGTGAAGAATTCACTATTTGTTAAGCGTGCTAAGTAAGGTTTAATTAAAATTGGAGCTTCAGTTTGTCCTAAAAATACAGTCGTTACTGAGTTTAAGCTTTCTGCTTTAGAAGTGCCAAGAAGTTTACTTAATGCACCACCAACGACGCTAACAAATTTCTGCATAATACCGAAATGATATAAGATTGCTACTAATGAACTAATAAATACGATTGGAAGTAGTGCTTGAATAAAGAATACAAATCCCCAAGGTCCTTTTGCGTTGACTAAATCCCCAGCAACGAACTTAATTCCCTCGTAAGAAAAATTAATTAATCCTTGAACACCGTCAGCAGCGTGTTTTAAACCTGCTTTACCAGCATCCCATCGTAATACGATAAATGAAAATGACATTTGTAATGCTAGCGCAATTAAAATTGTGCGCCAATTAATAGCTTTGCGGTTGGAAGATAGTAAGAAAGCAATTGCTAATACTCCAATCACGCCGCCAATTCCCCATAAAAGATTCATGCAGTGTATGCTCCTTCCTCATAGTAAAAAAAGTGTATAAACCAGTTGTCTATACTTTTGCGAATATACATCTTAAGTAACTTATCATAATGGACATCGGAGGTCAAACGTCTAACGAAAAGTTTAAATAAAAAGAAAATTCTTCAAAAAAACACATATGAAATGAATGGACATGAAATAGGTTATGTTTTTTATGAGAATATATACATTATGATAACGTTATGGATTATTTTTGCAGAATAAAGTGTATGAAATGGAAGAATGGATACATTATTTTTATAGAGAGAAGGTAGGAGAAAGGGAGTAATATGTTGAACTCATAGCAAAAAGCCTTCTAGTAAACTAGAAGGCTTGGAAACTATTAATTAAGGTGCTTTCGTGTATCCTAAGAAGTGGCTCTTCCAATAAGAGTTACTTAATGAAGCGATTGCTACACCTTTATCTCCAGCTTGGATAAATGATCCGCCCCCAAGGTAAATACCCATGTGAGAAGGACCTGATTTATAAGTGTTTTGGAAATAAATTAAGTCACCTGGTTGTGGATTTGAAGTTTGTGGTAGGCTACTCCAATATCCCGCAACACTTTGACGGCTAATGTTATGACCAAATTTCTTAAATACGTGGTAGATGTAGCCACTGCAGTCTACGCCGTTAGCAGAAGTTCCGCCCCAAACGTATGGTACACCTTGCATTGATTTTGCATATGCAAGTACGGAAGAACTGTCGCCACTATTATTGCCTGTATTATTATTGTTGTTATTGTTTTGATTGTTATTTTGGTTATTGTTAGGCTTATTATCTACTGCGCCTCCAACTGGTGTTTTAGATAGGTAACGTGTTCCGATATAACCATTTTGACCGTTGTAGTTAATTTTGCTCCATCCAGAGTTTTCAGAGATTACTTGAACCTTCTGACCTTGTGGAAGTGCGCCTATGATTCTATAATTTGTACCTTCGCCGCTACGTACATTTAGTGCAGAAGCATTAATGTAATAGTCGCCAATTGCACCTTGGTTAGGTTTTTCAGGTTGTTTTGGTTGCTCAGGAGTAGTAGTGCCACCTTTAACGAATTTTACAAATTCGCTACTAACAAAGCCTGTTTTTCCTTGGTAATTTACTTTAAACCAACCGTTTTCAGATCCAACTACGTTTAATGTTGTACCGTTTAAAACGCCACCAATTACACTATGGTAAGCGGCAGGGCCTGTACGAACACGTAAAGATGTAGCGTTAACTACGTAAGAACCACCAGTTTGAATAGTTCCATTATTATTGTTTTGCTCTTGTTTGTTGCCTTCTGTAACGTTTTCGTTAGAACCGCCTTTTGTTACGTAGTCTTTGCTTATATAAGCAGTTTGTCCTGCGTAATTGATTTTGAACCAATCTTGAACTTCGCCGACAACTTGTACTACTTGTCCTTTTTTGACAGAACCTACAGTTGTGTGAGAAGTACTAGGACCTGTACGAACGCGAAGGGAAGATACATTTACTGTATAGTTTCCGCTTGCTGGTTTTACTTCTTGGTTGTTATTATTCGTATTGTTGTTTGAAGAACCCCCATTAGAAGAAACGCCAGATACGAATTCGCCACTTACATAACCTACTTGTCCATTATGGTTAATTTTCACCCAACCATTTTCTTGTCCAATTACGTTTAATGTTTGTCCTTCATATACACGTCCAGAAACAGAACTAGATGTGTTAGGAGCTGTACGTACACGTAATACATCAGCAGTAACTTTATTGTTTCCACCTGTGCTTACATTGTTGTTTGCTGCTCCACTTTTTGATACAAATTCGCCACTAACAAAGCCTGTTTGTCCGTTAATGTTAATTTTGAACCAACCATTTTCTTCGCCAATCACGTTTAATGATTGACCGTTATAAACGCGTGAGATGATGTCGTGAGAAGTGCTTGATCCCGCACGAACATGTAAGACGCTCGCGTTTACCTTATAAGATGAGCTGTTTGACGCAGAAGCTTGGACAGTTGTAGCAGCTTTTTGTGTATTTTGTTCAGGTGCAGCTTGAACACTATCAAGTGTAGGTGCTGCTCCTCCTGCTACAGACACTGCCGCAAGACCGGCAAGATACTTTTTCATAATTTGTCGATTCCTTTCTGTCTGTAATGTAGTGAAGAAATATTTACCAACTGTTAAAAATTCTAAAGAGCATGTCGATTACTGTCAAGGCTTATGTGGGAATCTGAATATGACAAAAAGATTACAAGAAAAAATCAAGGCATAAATTTACACCTTGAGTTCCATTTAAATGCATATATTGAATATGAAAGGACAGAAATTATTCGTGTTTAAGAAGATGACATATTGGATTGTAACAAGATTTTATTAAAAGATTTTTGCAGTTTTTTGGTGATAGGTCCAACTTGCCCATCTTGAATCGCGGTTCCATCAAGGTGGGTCATTGGTAAAATTTCAATCGTTGTGCCTGTGAAAAAGCATTCATCTGCTTGATAAACGTCACGAACGCTGAAAAGTTCTTCCTGTACAGGTATGTGAAGGGTATTCGCTAAAGAAAGGACATATTGACGAATAATGCCATTTAAAATAAGGTGATTGGCTGGATGTGTGTAAAGGGTTCCGTTTTTAATTAAAAAGAAGTTGGAATGACTTCCTTCCGTTACAATACCATTCCTTACGAGAAGTGCCTCTTTACAGCCTTTCCGTTCAGCTTTCGTAGCAGCTAGTACGTTTGGTAATAAATTTAATGATTTAATGTCACAGCGTAACCATCGAGTATCCGGTTCTGATATAGCGCGTATACCATATTCGATCCATAACGCTGGTCTTTCTTTTTTTGTAATATAGGCATAAATTGTCGGAGGGTTATCATATGAAAATATATGTGTGCGAGCTTGTACACCGCGAGATACTTGCAAATAAATTGTGCCATCTTCGTGGAAATGGTTTCTTTCAATTAATTTGTAAAGTAAAGTGATAAGTTCAGCTTTTGAGAAAGGGAGCGATAATTCTATTTCTTCCATGGATCGATATAATCTCGTTATGTGCGGATCTAATAAGTGAAAGTTCCCTTTATATAGGCGAATAACCTCGTAGACACCATCTCCGAACTGCAAACCTCTTTCTTCAAGTTCTATGTACGTTTGTTGTTTTGTTGTATCAATAACTTCATCATTCCAAAGTACAAATTTTTCGTATGCCAATTTCCGTCCCATCCTTTCGTAAGTACGTAAGTAACGTGAAACTTTCATTCATGCGAGATAAGAATCACTATAGTAATTTTTATGTAAGTAATTCTCTACATATGCCCGTAAATGCCCGATTGGTGAGGGCTGATTAAAGTTTCACTTTACAGCATTTTGTATATACAAATTCGAAAATAAGAATGAGAATCCTGCTTTTAAATAAAAAAAAGCAACATTCTTATGGAATGCTGCACAAGGAGGGTAGCTATCTTTCATAGGGACATTGTCTCGTTGAATGCTTTGTGTATGGAAACAAAACATGTTGAAAGACAATCATAAGAAAGTAGAAACAAAAGATTTACACATTTCTTTAAGGGATCTTACGAAAGATGAGAGATAAGAAATATGTAGAACCTTGTTTACATATTTTATTATAGAGATTTTTCATTAATACTATGTGAATATTTGGTAAAGGTTATGTAATTTTAAAGTTAATGAATATAAGTAGTTGTATGGAAGAAAATAAAAAAAGAGGCTGAGATTACTCAGCGCTCTTCTTTTCTTCTTTAATAGCTGTTTTTACTTCACCAGTTTTGATCTTATTACTTTCAGAGAAGCGAAGTAAGTCACCTTCAATGATTTTATCAGACATGTTCAATTCATTTTGGGCACGATCAATTAGTGGTTGAGATTCTTCTTTCGGTAATTGTACAACTTCGCCAGTAGCACGGTCGTAGAATGTACTGTTTGTGTACATGTATTTATCTGTAACGAAGCTACCGTCACGAAGAACAACAAATCCTTTATTATCAGGTGAGAATACGTCATGACCGAATCGAACGTCATTTGTAGAATCTACACCAAGTAAGTTTAGAATAGTTGGTTTAATATCAATTTCACCAGTTGGTTTCGAAATTGTTTTACCTTCTTTTTGACCTGGAACGTGAATAAACATCGGTGTTTTTTGTAAGTTCATATGGTCAAATGCAGTGATTTCTTCTTTTCCTAAGAACTGTGCCATTGCACGGTTATGGTTTTCAGAAATACCGTAGTGGTCACCGTAGAATACGATTACTGAGTTGTCGTAAATACCTTCTGCTTTTAGACGCTCAATAAAGTGTTTCATTGCTTCGTCTAAGTAACGAGCAGTTACCATGTAACGGTCAAATACTCCATCACCAGAATTATATTCGTCGATTAATTTTGTACTGTCATCGTAAGTGAATGGGTAATGATTTGTTAAAGTAAGGAAGCGAGTATAGAATGGTTGCTTCACTTCTTTCAACATATCAATAGATTGATCGAAGTATTCGATATCTTTTAATCCCCAGTTTAATTTTGTTTCCGGCGTAATCTTGTAATCAAGCTCGTTGTAGTAACGATCATAACCAAGTGCTGGATACATAATGTTACGGTTCCAGAATGTTGCGTTGTTTGCGTGGAATACCGACGTGTGATACCCTTGCTGACGTAAAATTTCTGGAGTTGCTGTATATTCATTGTTACCGTGTGTGAAGAATACAGCACCGCGGTCTAGTGGATATAAAGAAGTATCTACTAGGAATTCAGCATCAGATGTTTTACCTTGCCCAGTTTGATGGAAGAAGTTATCAAAGTAATAACTTTCTTTCGTAAATTGGTTTAAGAATGGTGTAACTTCTTGTCCGTTAACTGTTGCGCCAATTAAGAATGTTTGTAATGACTCAAGAGAGACAACAATTACGTTTTTCCCTTTTGCAGTACCGAACATATTTGGATCTGGTTTACTTTGTGTTGTTTTCACGTAGTTTTCTGTTTCTTGTAATTTACTACCGTCAGCGAATGCTTTTTGTGAACTTGATTTCGCTTGTAAGCCAAGATCGTATACTTGGTGTACATATAATCCTAAGTTTTTAACAAGCATAACGCGGTCGAATGAACGTGTTAATAGTTCTGGACGTTCAGCTTCTGCAAGCCCTAAGTTTGCGAAGAAAATAGCAACTGTTGATACGAAGTATAGAGAACGCATCGGGCGTGCTACACGCTCTGTAGGTGCAAAGTTTTTCATTTTCTTCAACAGAACGAAGAATATGATAATGTCTGCAAATGCAAGAATAATTTTGTAGTTAAATAATTCTTGCACACTAGAACCTAAACTTCCGAAGTTAGATGTTTGTCCGAGTACTGGTAAAGTAACGAAGTCATTGTAGAATCCGTAGAACATTACGTTACCAACAAGAACGATTGTTAAGATAAAATTAATTCCTAGTGCTATATAGTTACGTTTTTTCCCTTTTGCAAATAATGCAAGACCAACAAGCAGTAATGATGCTGCTAATGGGCTAAGGAATAAAATGAATTCTTGCATGAAAGATTCAAGTTTTAAATCAAAGCTTGTGCGTGTAATAATGTAAGTTTTCAGCCATAAGGCTAATGCTACGAATACAGTGAAACGCACATTTTGAAATTGTGATTTCAAGGTTTCTTTCATTCATTTCCACCCTTTCTCTATCAGGCTTGGTCGATTTTGGAGCGAAAAATGCTAAAATAAAAAATACATAGTTTTCTTGGCCATAATTAAAGGTTCTATATTCACCCATATACGACTATAACTATGCATACCCTTTTGGTTTCTTTTGTTGCTCATAAGCATAACGTCATTTCTGTATTATACAACAAAATTCATTTCTGAGAAACACTATAACATTTTACATTTTTTGTATAAGATTTGTCACTACCAGAGAAAACTTTAACATTCGTTTATATGTCCGTCAACTAGAAAATATAACAAAGATAGAGCAGAATGTTAAGTGGAAGTGAAAATTTTCTTTGTTGAGAAATAAGAAACGAAGATGGGTAAGGGTTATCTAGAAATCTATTATATGAAGGAAATTGTGTAAAAATTAACGAACACTTGTTCTTTTTTAGTTTGTTTGTTACAATGAAAGTTCATTGATAGGTTTTGTGTAATTTCTATGAACTTTTACTGATAACATATTGTAGCTTATTTCTTTTTAAAAATAGGGAGGCTTTTACATGAAACAAAAATTTTCAGTTGAAGCGTTTTGGAAGAAAGTAAAACATGTTGCAAAGCAAGCAGGGCAGTCGGTCATTTATACAAGTTTATTACTGTTTTACGTTTTGCAAAGACCCGATGTTCCAAAACGAGTGAAAATTATTGTAATTGGAGCACTTGCTTATTTTATTGCACCGATTGATGCGATTCCAGATTTCATTGCTGGAATTGGTTATACGGATGATTTAGGGGCGTTAACGGCCGCACTAATACAGGTGTCGTTATACGTCAATGAAGATGTGAAAGATAAGGCACGAGTGAAGTTGGCAGAATGGTTTGGTTCGGATATAGACACAACATTTATCGATCAGAAATTAGGTCAATAGGTGAAACCTGTCATAAGGTGACAGGACGAACGTAAGCGAGGAAGTGCATTATGCCATCAGGAAGAACGCATACGAAAATAAACTTAATATCCCTTCCGGCTGTTTTGTTTTTGCTTTTTTCGTATGGATTAACAAATTTTGATTTTTTATTAACTTTTGCAATTGGTTTTTTAGTAGGTACTTCATTTTTAACACCAGATTTAGATACGTACAGTAATGCTTATAACAAATGGGGTTTCTTACGTATATTTTGGTATCCTTATAAGAAAGTAATGCCGCATCGATCTTTCTTTACGCATACGATTATACTTGGTGATGTGATTCGTATTGCGTACATGTTAATCGTCTTTTCTCCATTTTTATTCCTATTAAATGTAATCGCACTGGATGGTAATTTAATAGAAATTGCGAAGAAGCATGAGGTTGAAATTGTAACGTTCTTAATGGGAATTGTTGTGGCAAGTACGCTCCACATTATAGCGGATAAAGTGAATACGCGCCGAAAGAAAATGATGAGAAAAAAGAAGAAACGCAGAAGATAAAGTGAACGAATCGGGAAAAGGACCCTTGCAATTTGCAAGGGTCCTTTTTTAAACAAACGTTTGTTTAAAATTAAGCTTTCAGTACTTTAATTCCTTTTACAATGTTCCAGATGAAGTAGTATAAGCTGATGATTCCGCAAATAGCTAAGACAATCATTGATCCAATTCCAAGTGTTACATCTGCTTGGTCAGATCCCATACCCATAATTCCTAAAATGGCTACGCCGATAAATGTAGCGATACTTGGGATGATGTGTGTCCATAGAGCACGTTTTGCATGTGGCTTTGTTTCAGCGTCCCCCACAATCCAAACGATAATTGGGAATAAGATAGGGGCAAATAGTACACTAAAGTACGATAAAGCAGCTAATATTTTGTTTCCATTCATATATATCACCTCATAAATAATGTCCGTTGTTATACTATTATTATGCAATAATTTTTGCAAGCTTTCTATCGATGAACATTACAGGAACATGACGATTTTGTAAGATTTTTTTATTAAATGATAAAATTTTCAAAAAAATCTTTTTTAATGGAAATTGTTATGGTACAGTATAAATGGAAGTTGTTGAAAACGTTTTCTTAAACGTTTTTTTATTTTAGGCTTAAAGGTATGATGACCTGATAGTCTATTGATGAGGTTATTCTATTTAAAAGGGGATTCTTTAGGGGGAGAGAACAATGAACACATGGACACAAGTTTATGATCCATTCGGAAACATTTGGATTTCGGCAGCGGTCGCACTTATTCCGATTATCTTTTTTTTCTTAGCTTTAGCAGTTTTCCGCATGAAAGGGTATGTGGCAGGATTTATTACAGTTGTACTTACAGTTTTAGTAGCGTTATTCGCTTATAAAATGCCGTTCACGATGGCAATGGCAGCGACCGGATATGGTTTTTTATACGGATTATGGCCGATTGCTTGGATTATCATTATGTCGGTATTTTTATATAAAATTTCTGTAAAAACAGGTCAATTCGATGTGATTCGTGCATCGGTATTATCGATTACGAACGATCATCGTCTACTCGTTATTTTAATTGGATTTTCATTTGGAGCATTTTTAGAAGGAGCGGCAGGATTTGGAGCACCAGTAGCGATTACAGCAGCGCTTCTTGCGGGTCTTGGGTTAAATCCTTTATACGCAGCAGGTCTTTGTTTAATTGCAAATACTGCACCAGTGGCGTTCGGAGCGATGGGAATTCCGATTACAGTTGCTGGACAAGTAACTGGTATTGATCCACATAAAATTGGCCAAATGGCTGGACATCAATTACCGTTCTTATCATTATTTGTTCCATTCTTTATTGTATTTTTAATGGATGGATTTAAAGGGGTAAGACAAACATGGCCGGCTCTATTTGTAGCGGGTAGTTCATTTGCAATTACGCAGTTCATTACAGCGACATTCTTAGGACCAGAACTTCCGGATATTACGTCAGCACTAGTAAGTTTAGTGAGTTTATCGCTATTCTTAAAAGTTTGGCAGCCGAAAGAAATTTATCAATCCGGGCAAGCAAATAGTGAAGTAGCAGCAACAACGACAGCGGCATCGATGCCGAAATTAACGTTTGGAAAAGTAGTGAAGGCATGGTCTCCATTTATCGTATTAACGGTTATGGTAGTCATTTGGAGCCAAAGTTTCTTTAAGGCATTATTCGCTCCAGGAGGGGCTTTAGAAAGTCTTGTATTTAAGTTTGAAATTCCAGGTCTGCATAATTTAGTAATGAAAGCAGAGCCAATTGTAAATAAACCAACGCCTTACGAGGCAATTCTGAAGTTTGATGTATTATCGGCAACCGGAACAGCGATTTTAATTGCTTGTATCATTTCCATGTTTATTTTGAAAATGAATGTAAAAGATGCAGTAGTGACATTTAAAGAAACGTTAAGTGAATTAAAAATGCCAATTCTATCTATTGGATTCGTACTAGGGTTTGCATTTATCGCAAACTATTCTGGTCTATCTTCCACGTTAGCGTTAGCATTAGCCGGAACTGGTGGACTATTCCCGTTCTTCTCACCATTCTTAGGCTGGATTGGCGTATTCCTAACAGGGTCTGATACGTCAGCGAATGCATTATTCTCAAATTTACAAGCCATTACAGCGCAGCAAGTCGGCGTATCTGAAGTGCTTCTCGTTGCAGCAAATACAACAGGCGGTGTAACAGGTAAAATGATTTCTCCGCAGTCGATTGCGATTGCTTGTGCGGCGGTTGGTCTTGCTGGAAAAGAATCGGATTTGTTCCGTTTTACAGTGAAGCATAGCTTATTCTTCGTAATTATTGTTGGTATTATGACGTATGTGCAGGCGTATTATTTAACGCGGATGATTCCATAAAAAACAAAAGAAATAAACTTTTAATTTTTCAGATTATAGTGTATGATGGGAAAGTATTGAAAATTAAATCAGTGATAAACTAGGGGTGCCTAACGTATGCGTAGGCTGAGAGAGAAGCGCGTGAACTTCTTAACCCTTTGGACCTGATCTGGCTCGTACCAGCGTAGGGAAGTTAACGGCTTTACATAATGATGTCTTTATGAGCCAGGTCCTTATTTTTTTATGGACCTGGCTCTTTTTATTTTGGCATGCGCTGGCCATATCTCGTCCTTGTCACGAACAGGGGGGCAACAAAAATTATGAAACAATCTGTTTCAGCTGAGCAAATTGAATTGAAATCGAGTTTACCAGGGAGTAAGAAAGTATATGTGGATGGACCACGAGAAGGCATGAAAGTACCGATGCGTGAGATTGAACAAAGCGAAACGAATGGCGTCCCAAATCCACCAATCCGTGTGTATGATACGAGCGGTCCTTATACAGATCCTGCGTATAAGGTCGAGCTGGAAAAAGGCATTCCAACGCCGCGCCACTCTTGGATTATGGGGCGTGGTGATGTAGAAGCATACGAAGGGCGTGAAGTGAAACCAGAGGATGACGGTGTGAAAGTAGCTTCGAAGCATACACCTGTTTTCCCGCAAATGGATCGTAAGCCGCTTAGAGCAAAGCAAGGTGCAAATGTTACGCAAATGCACTATGCACGTAATGGCATTATTACGTCTGAGATGGAATACGTTGCGATTCGTGAAGGGGTAGAGCCGGAGTTTGTTCGTAAGGAAATCGCAGAAGGCCGCGCTATTTTACCAGCGAATATTAATCATCCAGAAGCTGAACCGATGATTATCGGGCGTAACTTCCATGTGAAGGTCAATGCAAATATCGGAAACTCTGCTGTATCTTCTTCTATTGCAGAAGAAGTAGAGAAGATGACGTGGGCTACTCGCTGGGGTGCAGATACGATTATGGATTTATCTACAGGTAAAAATATTCATACGACGCGTGAGTGGATTATTCGTAACGCGCCTGTACCAGTTGGAACTGTACCGATCTATCAAGCGCTGGAAAAAGTAAACGGAATTGCAGAAGATTTAACGTGGGAAGTATATCGTGATACGTTAATTGAGCAGGCGGAGCAAGGCGTTGATTACTTTACGATTCACGCTGGTGTATTGCTTCGTTACATTCCAATCACGGCAAAGCGTACGACAGGTATCGTTTCACGCGGTGGTTCGATTATGGCGCAGTGGTGTTTATTCCATCATAAAGAAAACTTCCTATATACTCATTTTGAAGAGATTTGTGAAATTATGAAACAGTACGATGTTTCGTTCTCTCTTGGAGATGGATTACGTCCAGGGTCTATTGCAGATGCAAATGATGAAGCACAGTTTTCTGAGCTTGAAACACTTGGTGAATTAACCAAAATTGCTTGGAAACATGATGTGCAAGTTATGATCGAAGGACCTGGACACGTACCGATGCACTTAATTAAAGAGAATATGGAGAAAGAGCTTGATATTTGTCAGGGCGCGCCGTTTTACACACTTGGGCCACTAACAACAGATATTGCACCAGGTTATGACCATATTACATCGGCGATTGGAGCTGCGATGATCGGTTGGTTTGGAACGGCGATGCTTTGTTATGTAACGCCGAAAGAACATTTAGGTTTACCGAATAAAGATGATGTACGCACGGGTGTTATTACGTACAAAATTGCAGCGCATGCGGCTGATCTTGCGAAAGGACATAAAACGGCTCATCAGCGTGATGATGCACTTTCAAAAGCACGCTTCGAATTCCGTTGGCGCGATCAATTTAATCTATCTTTAGATCCTGAACGTGCGATGGAATATCACGATGAAACGTTGCCTGCAGAAGGGGCAAAGACAGCTCACTTCTGTTCAATGTGTGGACCGAAGTTTTGTAGTATGAGAATTTCACATGATATTCGTGAATATGCAAAAGAAAATGATTTAGAAACGACAGAAGCAATTGAAAAAGGAATGAAAGAGAAAGCAGAAGAATTTAAAGAAGCTGGTAGTCATTTATATCAATAACACGTTACACCTCTTTACTTGATTGATCACACTGTAGTACCTAACTTTATTATAGAAGAATCCCCATTTGCTAAGACGGTAGCAAATGGGGATTCTGTTGTTTATAGGGCAAAGAAGAGGTGTACCCAGTAGAATAAGAGGAATAGTGTGACGACTGTTGTGAGCGGGATAACGATAAGGGATACACTTAAATAGTCTTTCCATTTTACTTTAATTTTGTTTTGTTTCAGAATATACATCCAAATGAGTGAAGCTAGCGTACCAATTGGTAGTAATAGTGAACCGATGTCACTACCAATGATGTTTGCGAGATAGATTGTTTTTAATGTGACTGGATCTAGTCCCATTTCTGTTAATGTGATCGTACCAATCATAAGGGCAGGATGGTTATTGAAGACGTTAGAGAGGATGGATACAAGTCCGCCCATCGCAAAGCTAGCATAGAGTAGATGCTGATTCACAACTGGCTCGAGCCATTGTACAAGTGCAGCTGTTAATCCTGCGTTGTGGAGTCCGTAAATAATGACGTACATAGAGAAGGCGAAAATTAAAATGTGCCACGGTGTCTTTTTCAAAATGTCGACAGGATTTGTTCGTAAGTAGTACCATCTCCAAATGAGAAGAACGAGTGAACCGAGTACCGCAACGATTTCAATTGGTATGGATAAGAAGGATGCAACGAATAGAAGACAGCGCATAAGGAAGACAAAACCTAATACTTTTAACATGAATCTTGTCCGTTTTTGTTTCGTATCAACAGAATTATTTCCTTTTAGTGGATGGAAGTTTTTCGTGAAAAAAATTTCTTCAATATCATATGAAGAAACAGGTAATTTTTTCGGAAGTTTTTTCTTCAAAACTGTATACATGAGCCATGACATAAATAATAAGCCTAATGTTGCAGGTACAAACATCATAGCAGTATGCATATAAAGAGTCATATTAACGATATTTAATGCAATTAAGTTTACGATATTACTTACACCAATTGGTGCACTAGACGCAGTAGCGATTAAAGCGCCACTTAATAAATAAGGAATTTGTTGATGTGGTTTTAATTGAAGGTTTTTTAGAAGAAGAATTAAAATTGGAGTTGTAATTAAAATACTGCCGTCGTTATTAAATAAAAGAGTCATAAGAAAACATAGTAATTGAATATACCAATATAAACGGTGACCGGACCCTTTTGCTAAATTTGCTAGTTTCGCTGCGGACCAATGGAAGAAGCCGAAGCTTTCTAATATAACTGCCATAACAATAGTCGCTAATATTGTTATGGAGGCTCCTCCTATTTTACTAACAATATCTATGACGTCTGGTTTTGACACAAGTCCAGTAATTAGGATAATGCCAGCACCGATTGCTGCTGGCCACGCCTCATTTAAACCTCGAGGCCGCCAAAAGATAACAATCATTGTTAAGAAGAATACAATAATAGTAATCCATATTTCAATGCTCATATTTTGCCTACCTTTCTATTTTCCCTTAAACAGATGTAGCTTGTCTCAAGTTTATATTGGTAGTATATTCAGCAAAAAATAAGAAGAACTAGACGTATAACGAGATGAAGCGAATATGTGTTTTTCATGCTAAAGGACAAGTGTCACTAGTAGTGAAATAACTATTGTGATAGGAGTCTATAAATCGATTGGGTAGTAAGGTAGGAAATGAGATTTATATCGGAAATTTTTAAAATATATCGACTTAACGACAAAATATAATAAGAGGAGTCTATCCCAAAATACCTTTTGGAACAGACTCCAAGGCTATATTATTTTTCCTTCAAAAAAGTACGATCCTTCAAGAATAAATTCCAGAAGAAAATAAATCCTGGTAATAAAATTGCAATCCCAATTGCGTATAGAATGAGCAGTGCATAGAACGTTTCTTTCGTTGTAAAGCTTGTAAATACAGTTACGTCAGGATAAATAATATACGGTAAATGCGCGACCCCGTAAGCATAGCTTGCAAATGCATATTGAGCGACGACAGCTAAAACAGCAATGCGAGGGAATCCTAGTGTGTTATACTTCTTGTTTGTCCACCAAAGGGACGAGTATCCGATAACGAATAGAACAATAGAAACTGTAAACCATGGGAATTGCTTTATTAATCCTTGCATAAGCCAATGTGTTTCTGGATCCATTACAACGAGAGCGATAATCGCCGTAACAAGTGTTGCAGGGCCAAGTATGATGGCATTCCTTCTATAAAGTTTGTATGCATCTTCTGAACCTTGCTCTCTCGCAAAATCAGCAAGAAAGAGAGAGGAGAGAAATAGTTCAGACGTTAGTCCGAAGAGCATATAACAATAGATAACCGGGCTAGAAAGAAGTTTTCCATACAGGAGTACTTCTCTTCCTTCAGACATTGTAATATACGCTCCCTCTGTAACGGGTAAAACGGTAATTAATAGTGCTGGAATTAAGAGACCAGTAATACCTGAAATAACCCGAAGAAGGTACTGATATTTTGGCAAGGAGTAAGCAAATACCATAAATGTACTACGTACTGCAACGAGTACTAAAATTAACATAACTGGTACGAACATAACGGTTGCAAGAGTAAAGGCCGCTTTCGGAAAGAAGCCGAGAAATGCGACAACGACGAAAACGAGAAACGTATTTGTTACTTCCCAAGTTGGTGATAAGTACCGATTGGCAAGTTTGGCAGCGAGCGTTGGATGTTTTGCGTATACCATGCCCCAAAAACCAGCTCCAAAATCGATGGACCCTAATATACTGTATACGAAAATAAGGGCCCATAAGATGATGATTGCAATACTTTCCTCATGCACGAGAATCGCCTCCTTGGTGTTGTAAATCATTCTTTAATGGATGTCTTCTAAAGAATGTCCGTAGAACAAAGACTGTTAAAATAGCGAGTCCAATATATAAAATGATGAATAAAACAAATAAAGGACCGACGAAATCAGCGCGAGTAGAAGCATCGACTGTACGTTGCATACCATAAATTGTCCATGGCTGACGACCGCTACAACTGAAAATCCATCCGAATTCAATACCGAGCATCATAATTGGTCCGCATGCGGCAGCCCCCCAAAGTAGCCACTTCGGTAGTTCTGTCCCCTTTTTTCGGTAAACGAAGTACCAATATAAGAGAGCAATTGCTGCAACTGCAAAGGTAAACGCAGCAGTGCCGACCATTAAGTTGAACAGTGTATGTGTATAAAATGGTGGCCATGTTTCTTGTGGGAATTCATTTAGACCTTTTACGACAGTGCTAGGGTCTAGTCCCACTAATAAGCTAAGCATGTTTGGAATTTCAAGTGCATAGTTTAGTTCAAGTGTATTAGGATCCACAACTCCGCCAATGGATAGCGGTGCGTGTGATGTCGTTTCAAATAAAGCTTCAGCAGATGCAAGTTTTTCAGGTGAGTGTTTATGTAGGGCGATTGCCGATTCGTGCCCTGAAAGCCACATCGTAGCGCCTGTAATAAATGTCACGACAAGCCCTAATAGTAGCCCCTTTTTATGATAAGCAATTTCACGTGTACTTAAATTTTTCTTCAATAATTTAAATCCAGCGATAGAAGCAATGACAGCCGCACCAGTTGCATAAGCCGTAATAACGACATGGAATGCACTTGTGCCAAAACTCGGATTAAAGAAAGCTTTCCAAGGATCAACGTTAAAAACAGATCCATCTGGATTCATTGAAAATCCTGCTGGTGTATTCATCCATGTATTTGCTGATGTAATAAGAACGGCGGATGCCGTGGCACCAAGCATGACGAAAAATAGCGAGATTAATCTCATAAATGGAGGAAGTTTATCGGCTGCATATACGTAAATCGACATGAATAAAGCCTCCAAAAAGAAGGCAAAAATCTCAATTTGGAAGGGAACAGAAATAACTTGCCCAACAATTTTGGCAAAACCAGGCCAAAGAAGTGAGATTTGCACACCGACAATTGTTCCAGTTGGAATTGCTACACCGAGAAGAATAGCAAACGCCTTTGTCCATCTTTTCGCCATAATGGCATAGTCGGAGTCTTTCTTCCAGTGATAGAGTATTTCGCTTATAAAAATCATCAATGAAAGTCCAACGCCAAGTGTTGCAAAGATAATGTGGAATGCTAATGAAGAACCAAAAAATGCTCTTGCTAATGTTACCGTATCCATATGTAAACTCCTCTTCTTTTTTGCCATTATTTTCTGATTGAATTGGAAGATTTATTCAAAAAAACTACCAAAAATATATATGTATTTAAAAAGTGAATATGATAATATAATGTTGTAATATTTTGAATAGAAAGAAATAAGTAGTTGCTTATATTTTGTTTGTTTTTTGCGCAGGAATCTTTTATAATCTTTTATGCGAACATAAGTTCTGTTTTTCGAAAAAGAAGTTTATGTGAAATGGAGAGGGTGTTTTATGTATCCTGAAGTCATTAAAAAGATGGCATTTTCAAAAGAGCATAGAGATTTATTATTGAAGCTATATAATAAAGAAATTACACGTCGTGAATATGATCGACTTGTACAATCGCTATATAAACCTTCTAAAGAGGTTTGTGGGGGATAGAAATGGGGGAGACAATCTAATAGATTGTCTTTTTTAAATTTATGTATGTTCTGATAAAATTAAGGTTAGCCTTACTAGGGAGGTGAAAAGATTGCGGAAACGTTTATATATAGGGATTGGAGTTATCTTCTTAATCGCTTTAGGTGGAATTGTATTTTGGTCAGCTTTACAAGGAAACCGTACAGAAAATTTTATTTTAAGACATATGGTGAATGAAAATGGAACGCTTGCCACGTATCGTTTAGTAGATACTAAGGCAGGTACGGGTGAAGCAAAGGGACGTGAAGCTTTATCAGAATCGGCGGGATTATGGTTACAATATACACTTGATAAAGATGACCAGGCGTTATTTGATGAGCAAGTAAAGGTTATTCAAGATAATTTCGTATATAAGAATCATATCGTTTTATGGAAACTCTCTGAAAAGGGAGAGAGGCAGTCAGCTACAAATGCACTTATAGATGATCTTCGTATTATAGAACAATTATATCGTGCTTATGAAATGTATAAGGAAGAGCGTTATAAAAACCTTGCCGATCAATTAAGTGATGCTGTACTTCGTTATAATAAAAAAGATAATTATTATGTTGATTATTATGACGCAGATGCAGGGAAACAAAATAATTTTGTAACAACATCATACATAAATCCGCGTGCATTCTCTTATATGAAGAAGTACGGTAAAGTTTCTGCTCAGCAATATCAGGAAATCGTTCAATTTTTAGCGGATTATCCAAGGCATGGCTGGGCATTCCCAAAAGAATATAAAGAAGATGGTACATTTACGTACGATAAAGAAGTGAATCTTATTGACCAATCATACGTTGCATATCATCGAAGTTTAGGTGGTCTTTCATCAGCTGCTTATTTGGAATTTATAAAGAAGAGATTCCAGGAGGATGGAAAGCTATACGGTCGTTACAATTTAGAAACGGGAAAACAAACTGTGAATTATGAATCGCCAGCCGCGTATGGACTAACGATTTTGTACGTACTACAAACAGGTGATACAAAGTTTGCGAAGGAATTGTATGATCATATGTCCACATTCCGAAATGACAACGTATTTAGTAGATATTATGGTGGATATGTAACAGGTGAAAATAATAATACGCATATTTTTGATAATGTACTACCACTTTTAGCTGAAATGGAATTAAAAAAGAGTGACCAATAAAAGGTGCCACCATATGAGGGTGGCACCTTTTATTGGTTGATATAATTTTGCGTCCTAATATTAGAGAAGTAGTCAATCACGAATTCACGGAATTGCTGAGCTGTTTTTGATAAGTATCGTTTTTTTGACCAACTTAATCCGATGGTTCGCTTACAAGCGGGTTCAATAATACGCAACTTGTTTGCTGCTAAAGTAGAGTTTTTTAATAAAGTTAAATTTGGAACAAAAGCGATGCCGAGACCTTGCTTAATGAGGTCGCTAATCACTGTCGGTTCATCGACTTCAAAAGCAATATGCGGAGTGAAACCAGCTTCTTTACAAAATTCATCCGTTAAGTGCCGAAATCCATAGCCAGTATTCATACTAATAAACGGTTCGTCTTTTACTTCATGCAGGTGGATACTTTCGCGGTTTGATAACCGATGGCCTGAAGGAACGACTAAGAAAATTTCTTCTGTAATAAGTGGTTCCCAAACAATTTCTTCTCCTTCAACTGGTACAGAGGAAAGACAAAAGTCAATTTCCATATTTTCCAGTTGTCGTTTCATAGAAGGAGTAGACGCAAGAAATTGCTGGAATCGAACATTAGGATGTTCTCGTAAAAAAGAACCTAGTAGTTCTGGTAATATTCTTGGAATAGAAACGGCCATTGTAATAGAGCCTTGTTGTAATTCGGCTAAATCTTTAATTTCTCGTTCCCCTTCACTTAATTCATGAAAAATACGTTCTACCCGTTTTAAAAATACTTTTCCGAAAGAATTTAAAGTAATCTGTCGGCCTTGGCGATCAAATAAAGGAACGCCTAAATCCTTTTCGAGTCTAGCGATTGTTTTGCTGAGTGAAGGTTGCGCGATATGCAATTCTTCAGCTGCCTTTGTCATATGTTCTAGTCGTGCAACTGTCTGAAAGTATTTTAACTGGAGCAGTTCCATTTCGAATCTCCTTTCTATAGACCAAAAGGAATGAATTGATAATTAAAGATGTATTATACAGTATGGAAAGTGACGTGTATAGTAAATCTGTTAAACCATTGTAATGGTTTGAAATTAGGAGAAGGAGTATGTTTCATGAAAGGAATTCAACTTATATTTAAAGATTGGAAAGCGATGTGGCACCATAAACATGGACGTATCGCTTTAATTTTTTTATTAATCGTTCCGTTAATTTATTCAGGATTCTTCTTGGCTGGATATTGGGATCCGTACGGAAAATTAGATAAATTACCTGTTGCAGTTGTGAATTTAGATAAGGGTGCTGTGATGGATGAAAAAACAATTCATGCAGGAGACGATTTTGTTAAAAATTTAAAAGAGAATAAGGAATTGGCTTTTCATTTCGTATCAGAAAAAAATGCTGATGAAGGGTTAAAAGAAGATAAATATTATATGGTTGTTACGATTCCAGAGAATTTCTCTAAAAAGGTAAGTACACTTATGGATGAGAAACCAGAGCCAGCAAAGTTACAGTACAAAGTAAATCCAGGTAAAAACTTTGTAGCAGCTCAAATTGGAACGACAGCTGTTGAAAATATGAAAACAAAAATCTCAAATAGTATTACGAAATCTTATACAGAAGGTGTCTTTTCAAAGTTTCAAGATTTGGCACAAGGATTGAGTGATGCAAGTAATGGTGCTGAGAAGTTACATGAAGGAACGACCGATGCAAAAAATGGAGCGAATCAGCTTGCGGATGGTATTGATCGTTTAAGTAATGGGACATCGAAATTGAAAGAAGGAAGTGAAAAGCTTGCATCCAGTCAATCTGCTTTAACCGGGGGAGCAAATGAGCTGAGTCAAGGAGCGACATCACTTCATAGTGGTATGGAATTACTAGCACAAGGTGAAAAAACGTTACAATCAGGAATTAGTGAATTAAGTGCTGGTACAAATGAATGGGTGAATGGAAATGAAAAACTTGCTGAAGGGCAAGCGAAAGCGGACAATGCGGCAAATAGTGTAAAACAACAATTAGAAGAGTACGTGAAAAATCATCCAGAAGTGCAGCAAGATCCCGCTTTTCAAAAAATTGTTGCTACGTCTAATGGACTAGCTAAAGCAACAAGTACTTTAAATAATAGCCAACAACAATTGACACAAGGTGCGAAGAAGCTTACTGACGGTCAACATAAGATTGAAGAAGGCATAAATACATTCGGAGTTAAGTTAAATGAAGCTACTGCTGGAACGCAAAAGATAGCAGATGGTGCTTCGAATTTGGCTGATGGATTTACGAAGTGGGGAAATGGATTTACATCCCTGCAAGAAGGTGTAAACCAGCTTGCGAGTGGTGGAACGGAGCTGAATAACGGTGCTGGTAAATTAACAAATGGACTTGTTAAACTGGATGATGGTGCGAAAGAACTTTCTACGAAATTGGGAGAGGGCGCAGAGAAGATAGCGGATGTTCGTAATGATGATGCACGTAATACGATGTTCTCAGAGCCAGTTCAGTTAGTGAAGTCAACAGTTTCTGACGTTCCTAACTACGGTTCAGGCATTGCGCCATATTTCTTATCACTTGCATTTTATGTTGGCGGAATTATGGCATCGAATATTTTACCTCTTGGCCGCAGACAAAATATGAAGGTAAGCGGAACGGTACATTTTATTAATAAACTAGGATTGGTATATTTAATTGGATTTATTCAAGCGCTACTCGTAGATGTAGTTGTGCTAGGTGTTATGAAATTAGCAGTTGCCAGTGTGCCACTCTTTGTTTTATCAAGTATTGTTATTTCCTTTACGTTCATGACATTTATTCTTATGTTAGTAACAGTATTTGGTCTTGTTGGAAAGTTCTTAGCGGTAACCCTTCTTGTCCTGCAATTAGCGACGAGCGGAGGTACTTTCCCAGGAGAATTAAACATAGCTGTTCTTAGCAAAATTGGACAGTTTCTCCCAATGTCTCATTCTCTTAGAGGATTACAAGATGTTATCTCTTTAGGAGATTGGTCGCAATTACAAATGCAAATTTTAATATTGTTATGTTATCTCGTTGTTGCCGGTGGAATTGCTTGGATTACGAGCCATATACAGCATAGAGAAACGAATGTAGAACAAGTTTCTTAAAATGAAAGAAGCTATCCGATTTTTTCGGATAGCTTCTTTTTTATTTACGTTCCATTACTGCAAAGTAATTATTTTCATTATCAGCAAAGTTGAATGCTCTACCAGTAGGTAAATCTACAACCTGTCCAACTGTGACATTTTTCTCAGAAAGATCTTTATATAGACGGTCTAAGTCATTTGAGAAGAACATAAGGGAAGGCGTATTAAGGTTTAGTTCAGGTTGCATCTTCGCGATTAACGCTTTATCGTGAAGGACGATGCTTGTTCCTGCTTCTTTCGCCGGTGCAATTTCAATCCAGCGGAATCCGTTTCCGTTATTTTCTTCCACAATGATTTGGAACCCTACTTTTTCTGTCCAAAATTGTACTGTTTCGTCTTGGTTATTTACATATAGCATAATTTGTCCAACTTGATTAATCATAGGTGTCTCTCGCTTTCTTTTTATATGCGTATCATTATATCAAATATATGGCTTGAATAGTTTTTTATGATTTTTTCGGAATACAACCTTCGTCCATTTCATCTTTGTTGTAGGAGAAGGCCCTGTAATCCAAGTATGAAATGGTATTGTGCTACAAATGACCATTGTTGAAATAGAGATAATAGCCGTTAACACAAATAGTAATAGGCTATATAATATAGTATTTTCTTGCAGTGTGAATAAAGAAAGAAACTTTGTGCATAGTTGCAAGAAGAATAAGTGAGCTAAATAAGCACCATACGTGTAATTTCCAATGAAACGTAACGTTTTATATAAGAAACCACGACGCTGTACTATCATAATAGATAACACATACAGTATGATAATTTCGCATACGATATATAAAAACATAGATGGTTTTAAATAGGTAGAAACAGTTAAATGAATAGAGTTTGCTCCGTGAAAACTAAACAACTCATAATTGATGAATAAAAATAAGATGAAAAATAATATTGTTATAAGCGGGATATGTTTCATGACGAATAGACGCCAAGTTTTTAGTGCTACAGCGGCAATGCCACCCATAACGAAATAGAATGAGTAGAATAGAAATGATCGATCTGTATAATGTAAAATTGTTGAACTTGTTAATTTTTCTCCATTAAAAATATAGTGAGAAGAGAACCACATTAATAGAAAATATAGGCACGCGAAAAAGGTCATATATTTATATATGTCTTTTTTATTTTCTGTTCGTTTTTGAAACCAATAAAAAAGTGTGCATAGTAAAGGGAACAATAAGTGAATTTGGAACATCATAATAACGTACCAAAGATGGGGCGCGGCTGTTCCGAGTAATAAACTTTTTATTCCACTTTGTAATGTAATAAGATCGTTTGTTGTTAATAGGTAAAGAATAGACCAAAAGAAATAAGGAATGAGTAAGTGTGTCGCTTTTTCAGAAATATATTCTTTATATACTAATTGCTTCGTATAGTGACGAATTAAGTGAAATCCAACGATAAATATGAATGCTGGTGCTGAGAATTTTGCAAGGTTGAATAGCATGCCCATAATGAGAGATTGCTCAAGTAAGACATTTCCTTGATTCATTGTATATAATAAGGAACTTTGCAAAACAACAGCGAGAAATGCAATGCTTTGCAAAACTTTAAATTCTGGTGCGCTTTGAGTCATTATTTCCATCTCCTTTTCCATACATGATTATAGTACGGAGAATGGATAATGGATGTGGAATATTTGTGAAGATTGTAACAAATTTGTGGCGAGAGGAGATATCAACTTATCAACAAATAACGACAAAAAGAGGATGCTCTAAACGAGCATCCTCTTTCTATCTATTAAGCAAATTTGTTTTTGATCCAATTCTTACCTTCTACAAGGCGAGCTGTCATTACCGCACAAGCGTTATCTGCTGTTACGTTTAACATCGTTGCAGGTGGATCAATGATTGTACTAATTGCTGCAATAATTGGCAATGCTTCTGGCGGGAAACCGTATAGAGATACGATTAACATTTCACCAATCATACCACCGCCTGGAATAGCACCCATTACTGTTCCTACTAATAAAGAAACAACAAGTGCGATTGCTAATGTTTTCGGTCCTTCGAATTCCATGTTGAAAATACCGAATAAGAAAGCAATTTTTAATACGCCGCCTAAAACAGATCCATCTTTATGAAGTGTAGATCCAAGAAGGACAACTGTTTCACGAACGTCTGAAGAAATACCCATTTTCTTCGTTGCTTCTAAGTTCGCTGGAATACTTGCGGCACTACTACAAGTTGCAAGTGATGTAACTGTAGGAGAGACCATGTTCTTCCAAAATACTTGTACACCTTGTTTGCGACCTGCAAGGTATGCATAGAACGTGAAGAATACAAAGAAGTAGATAAGAGAAGCTGGATAGTATACCATTGCTGCTCGGAAGTAAGTTCCAAGAAGTTGTGGTCCGAATTCACCAACTAATGCTGCGAAGTAAGCAGCAAGTCCGATTGGAGCGTAGTACATAATGAAAGATACAACTTTCATTGAAATTTCTGCACCAGCTTGTAGGAATGTAGCGAATGGCTTTCCTTTTTCGCCAACTGCTGAAGTTGCAATCCCCATTAAGATAGAGAAGAAAATAAGAGCTAACATATTTTCACGAGATAGTAACTTCGAGAAGTCAGATACTGTTAAAATACCGACGATTTGATCTGCAACACTAACAGCTTTGCCGGCTTTGTCAGGTTGTGTTAGTTCTAGTACAACACCTTGTGCTGGCGGGAATACTTTCACGACAATAATCATAAAAATAGCAGCTAAAATACTTGTAAATAAGAAAGTCCCAGCCATACTAGACATAATTTTACCGAAACGTTTTAATCCATCCATATTAGCAATAGACGATGCGATGCTAAAGAACACTAGAGGTACAACAATCGTAAACATTAAGTTTAAGAAAATATCACCAAGCGGCTTTAAAGCAACTGCATCGGCACCCATGAAATAACCAATGAAACCACCAATTAGGATAGAAGATAATAAAATAAGTGGAAAGCGATATGCCTTCATAAATATATCCTCCTATCAATTAAAAAATCATACTGAATCATTATAGCGAGTTAGAGTCCTCTTTACTAGGAGAATACGGATAAATGGAATAGCGTGAAAACCAAGAAATTTTTGTTTTTAAGCTCGGCATACAGCAGGAAATCTAGACATATATATTTGTAACCTAGTGGTGGCAGGGGATGCACCATAACTTAGGTTTAGAAAAAGGGGGAGGGAAGCGGAATGAATATTTTGCTTTGCTGTGCAGCGGGAATGTCTTCCAGTTTGATTGTTACAAAGATGGAGAAAGCAGCAGAGGCAAGAGGGATAGAAGTGAAAATCTGGGCAGTATCAGGTTCTGAAGTGAATAGTCATATTGATAAAGCTGATGTCCTTTTACTTGGACCGCAAGTACGTTATTTATTACCGAAAATGAAAGAATTATGTAAGGAGAAAGGGGTACCTGTTGATGTTATTCAATCCGTCCATTACGGACTTTGTAATGGAGAAGCTATCTTGCAAGCAGCTTTGTCAATGAAACCATGAGGAGAGTGGGATAGATGATACGGTTTTTAGAGAAGTATGTGATGCCGGTGGCAGGGAAGGTTGCAGAGCAGAGGCATTTACAAGCAATTCGAGATGGAATTATTTTAACGATGCCTTTCTTAATTATTGGATCGTTTTTCCTCATTATTAGTGCACTGCCGATACCGGGATATAACGAGTTTATGGCAGGTTTGTTTGGTGAGAATTGGCAGAGAGCTTTAGGGTATCCAGTTAGTGCAACTTTTAATATAATGGCTTTAATAGCTGTTTTTGGAATCGCTTACAGGCTTGGAGAGTATTATAAAGTGGATGCTTTAGCATCCGGGGCATTGTCGCTTGTGACGTTTTTACTTGCGACTCCATTTCAAGTTGCATATATTATACCAAGTACAAAAGAGAGTGTACTTGTAGAAGGCGTTATCCCAGCTGCATTAATGGGAAGCCAAGGGTTATTTGTAGCAATGATTATTGCACTTATATCTACTGAACTTTATCGGTTTATTGTACAAAAAAAGATAATTATAAAGATGCCAGAGACAGTTCCACCAGCTGTCACGCGTTCATTTGCGGCACTTGTTCCAGGTTTTATTGTTGTAACAGTTATTTGGATTTTACGCTTAATTATAGAAAATACTTCTTTTGGCAGTATCCATAATATTGTAGGACAAATTTTACAGGAACCACTTAGTGTACTTGGTGCTAGTCTTTGGGGCGCAATAATAGCAGTTATTCTCGTTCATGTTCTTTGGTCTTGTGGAATTCATGGTGCTACTATTGTTGGTGGTGTAATGAGCCCTGTTTGGTTGTCGTTAATGGATCAAAATCGAGTTGCTTTTCAAGCTGGGCAAGATGTACCAAATACCATTACGGCACAGTTTTTTGACTTATGGATTTATATGGGCGGTTCTGGTGCAACGCTGGCTCTAGTTGTCGGAATGTTACTATTTGCACGAAGTCAACAATTAAAAAGTTTAGGGAGATTGTCAATCGCGCCTGGTATATTTAATATTAATGAGATGGTAACTTTTGGTATGCCAATTGTAATGAACCCAATTTTATTAATTCCATTTATATTGGTTCCAGTTGTGTTAACAATTGTTTCTTACTTTGCAATGGAATGGGGATGGGTCGCACGTCCGAGTGGGGCGGCTGTACCTTGGACGACACCTATTCTTTTCAGTGGATATTTAGGATCGGGTGGGAAAATTTCAGGTGTTGTTTTACAACTCGTCAACTTTGCGCTTGCATTCTTCATTTATTTACCGTTCTTAAAAATATGGGATAAACAAAAAGTAGCAGAAGAAAAGGGGGAGTAAAGAAGTAAAATGGATACGATAGAGACGAAAGCTTTTCATTTAATTTTGCATGGAGGAAACGCGAGAAGTTGTTCAATGGAAGCAATTGATTGTGCGAAGCGTGGGGAGTTTACAGAAGCAGAAGCTAAATTACAAGAAGCGCTAGAGGAATTAAAAGAGGCGCACCGTGTACAAACGGAGCTTATCCAGAAAGAGGCTGGTGGCGAAAAGACCGAAGTTACTCTTTTAATGGTACACGCGCAAGATCATTTAATGAATGCAATTACAGTGAAAGAATTAGCGAGTGAGTTTGTAGAGTTATATAGGAAGATGTCGGTGGATGAATGAACCTTGCTTATGCAAGGTTTTTTTATCCCGCATTAACGGGCAGTAAAACTCCCACCTCAAAATGTGGCTGGAGCAAGGAAGTTAGGAGGGAGCTTAACTGTCCGTAAAGGCCCGATTGGTTCAACTAATAATTAGTGGGAGATGAACAAAACCCCCACTAATTAAAGTTTCACTTTATGTATATGCCTGTACCATCAGTGGAATGTTTATCCCACTGATGGTATTTACAAACCTCCTTTTTCCGGATGAGTAAGAGTTATAATTAATCGGCAGTAACAATTTCTCCTATACCACGAATTAATCTTTTTATATGCATCCGCTCCGGTTTTAATATATTTACGATATAATCAATCGCAATTTGTGGTTCAACGGTTGTACCGCAAGTATAACAGTCAATAGCTGCAAAATTTTGTTCCGGGTAAGTGTGAATGGAAAGATGGCTTTCTGATAATAACACTAATACAGTAACACCATATGGCTGGAATTCTTTTTTACTTACGTTTAAAACATGGGCACCAGAGCAATCTGCAGCTGTAACTAAATGATATTCTAAAAAGTGCGTATCATCTAGTAGAGAAAAATCTACTCCCCATAAATCTACTATTATATGCTTGCCAAAAGTAGAATATTCCATAGGCAACACTCCTTACTATAATATCGTCAAAACTTCATTTCCTGTTTGTAGCATTGATGTAGGATAAGGTTCGATTCTGAATTTAAAAGAGCGAGGTTGCGTTGTTCTAGATGTTCTTCTTTAAATTGAAATAAAGGAAAAAGAAGAGCAGGCAAGGTTCGAGGAGTTGGTACTACATATAATTGTTCAATTTGATCTAGTACATAGGCAGAATTAGCAGCGATATGAAATCCCCAGTCAGTTCCAAAAGAAGGAACGATTGTATGATAACTTTTCACAGTTAGTCCAGCATGTTCAATTGTATTACCGATGCTCCAGTATACTAGAGGTGCATCAGCAGGTGAATTAGATTGGCAGACGAATGCGCCATCTTCTGTTAAGAATGTAGCTATACGAGCAAAAAGTTCGCTTGTATATAAAGTACTTAACAACTCTGTCGCTGGGTCTGGGAAATCAATAATGATTACATCGTATAAAGAGGAAGGAGAGCTTAAAAACTCTTTTGCATCGCATACGTGTGTATTTACACGATTATCAAAAAATGCACTTTTGTTTAAAGAAACTAATTCTGGAACATTACGAGCCATATCAATCATCGATCCATCTAAGTCAACAAGGTCTACATGTAGTACAGTTTCATATTTTAAAACTTCTCGCAGAGCAAGACCATCGCCACCGCCTAATATGAGAACACGTTTTGGATCAATTACTTTTGACATAATTGGATGTACAAGTGCTTCATGATAAATTTGCTCATCGACGGAGCTGAATTGTAGTTGCTTGTCCAAGTATAAGCGAATATCGTTTACTTGGACTAAATTAATATTTTGATAATTACTCTTTTCTTTAAATAAATTTGTATGTTCACCAGCTTGTATTTCCTTTAGAGAAATTTCATCCCACACATCTAAGTTGTGTGAATCTGTGGGTACTATAATTACATTTTCTGATTGTACTTGTTTATCCTGTTCATCTTGTTTGTCTTGTGTATCGTGCTTGTCCTGCTGTTCTAGTTCAAATTTGTCAGAGTCTACTTCAGAACGCTTGTCTTTTTTATAGCTTTTTATTCTATAAATCTTTATTTTGCTTTGTTTTCTATGTTTTGGCATAGGAATCTCCTTTCGAATTGTGTTATTTTACTCTATTCTATGTAATCTAGTAGAATTTGCTTGGACAATAGATAGAAGAGTGTGTTCAAGAGCATGTTGTTTTTTTACTAGATTCTACGATGAAAGATTTTTTTAGTGTTTTTTTATGTTAAGCATAACTAGACAACTAAACACTAATCTATTTTCATACAGTTATGTGTTAAAAGCGTGTTGTTTTATAACACACTGTGTGTTTTTTGAGTAACACACTAATTGAAAGCGTTAACACACAAAGAAAATGCTCGAAAAAGCACTGATTTTAGTGGTTTTAAAAAGTTGGCACGCTAATTGCATTAATAAATAGCGTAAAGAAAAATAAATAAACATAAATTTTTTATACTACACAAGGGGGATTTTCAAATGAATATTTTATTATGTTGCTCAGCAGGGATGTCTACAAGTTTACTAGTTACAAAAATGGAAGCGGCTGCAAAAGCTCGCGGTCTAGAAGGCAAGATTTGGGCTGTATCTGGGGATGCAGTAAAAACGAATATCGATCAAGCAGATGTATTATTACTAGGACCACAAGTTCGTTACATGCTCTCTTCAATGAAAACGCTTGCTGACGAGAGAAACGTTGGAATCGACGTTATCAATCCAATGCACTACGGCATGATGAATGGAGAAGCAGTTTTAGATCACGCATTAACACTTAAAAAATAATTAGGGGGGAAGCGAAATGCAAAAGTTTATTGCATTTATGGAGAAATATATTGTTCCTGTCGCTGGTAAAATCGGATCGCAACGTCACTTAGCTGCGATCCGTGACGGATTTATTGCAGTTATGCCACTTATTTTAGTTGGTGCACTGGCATCACTGATTAACGGTTTTCCGTCTGAAGCTTTCCAAGATTTCATGAAAGGTTTGTTTGGTGAAACGTGGAAACAAGTTGGCGGTGGAATGTGGACTGGTTCTTTCGCGATTCTAGCACTAATCATAGCATTTACAACAAGTTATAACTTAGCAAAATCTTACGGCGTTGATGGTTTGTCAGCAGGTATTATTTCATTTGGTGCGTTAATTATTCTTACGCCAACAACACCGAAAGAAGGCGGATTGAACTTAGCTTGGACAGGTGCACAAGGGTTATTCGTAGCAATTATTGTGGCACTCCTTGTTACTGAAGTATTCCGTTTCTTTGTACAAAGAAACATTACTTTTAAAATGCCTGATGGAGTACCACCAGCAGTTTTAAGATCTTTCGCAGCTATAGTTCCAGCATTTGTTATCTTAACAGTAGTTGCAGGTATTCAATTAGCAGTGAAATTATCTGGTACAAGTGTTCATGAATTTATTTTTAATACGATTCAATCACCACTGCAAAGTTTAGCAGGGACATTACCAAGTGCAATTATCATTGTAATCCTTGTTCATCTTCTTTGGTTCTTCGGTTTACATGGGCCAAATATCGTTGGTGGTATTATTGAGCCATTATACTTACCGGCATTAGAGAAAAATATGAATTTATTCAAAGGTGGTACATCTGCATTTGATGTTCCAAATATTATTACAAAACCATTTTTTGATACTTTCGTATACCTTGGTGGTTCTGGTGCGACATTAGCATTCTTAGTAGTGGTATTACTCGTAGCAAAAAGTGCACAATTACGTGGTGTATCTCGCTTATCAATTGGACCTGGTGCATTTAACATTAACGAACCAGTAATCTTTGGTACACCAATTATTTTAAATCCAATTTTATTCTTACCGTTTATCGTAACACCAATTGTATTAGTAATTACTTCCTATACAGCTATATCTATTGGATGGGTACCAAAAACAGTTGTGATGATTCCATGGGCAACACCACCAATTATTAGTGGTTATCTTGTAACAGGTGGACATATTTCTGGTGCAATTCTACAGTTATTCAACTTTGTAATTGCAATGGTAATTTATTATCCATTCGTTGTGTTATGTGACCGTTCAGTTGTTCGTACTGAAAAAGCAGCAGCACAAGGTAATAGTAATTCTTTACCTATGTAACATAGTAATTGTTCTCATAGACAACGATACCTGTGAGAACAATTACCTTTATATCATGTTCAAAAAGATGAAAAACATCTATATGAATACTAAACTATCATTAATAAATTCATACTTTAATAGACATGTTCAAACTGAAGGGGTATTTAAATCGGTTGAACCTTATAGAGAGGGCGGTAATTATGATGACTACAGCAGAACAAATTCCATTCCAATTGATTTTAAATAGTGGTAACGCACGAAGCTTTGCGATGGAGGCACTTCAATTTGCCAAACAGGGGAAAATGGTAGAAGCAGATGAAGCGATGGTAAAGGCGAAAGAAGCGATTAATGAAGCGCATCATTTCCAAACAGAGCTCATACAATCAGAAGCAAGAGGAGAAAAAACAGAGGTTAGTGTTCTTTTAATTCACGCACAAGATCATTTAATGAATGCGATTACAGTGAAAGAATTAGCAGCAGAGTTTATCGATCTTTATAAAAAGCTTGAAGCGAAAGGGGAATAAAGCATGACTGGAATTAAAATTGCTACAATCGGCGGTGGATCTAGTTATACACCAGAGTTAATTGAAGGATTTATTAAGCGTTATGATGAGCTTCCTGTTCGTGAAATTTGGTTAGTAGATATTGAGGCAGGAAAAGAAAAGTTAGAAATTGTTGGTAACTTAGCGAAACGTATGGTGAAAAAATCAGGTTTACCAATTGAGGTACATTTAACACTTGATCGCCGCGAGGCATTGAAGGATGCTGACTTCGTAACAACACAGCTTCGCGTTGGTTTATTAGAAGCACGTGCAAAAGATGAAGCAATCCCGTTAAAATATGATGTAATCGGTCAGGAAACGAATGGTCCTGGTGGTTTATTCAAAGCGCTGAGAACGATTCCTGTTATTTTAGATATTTGTAAGGATATGGAGGAGCTTTGTCCGAATGCATGGTTAATTAACTTTGCGAACCCAGCAGGTATGGTAACAGAAGCTGTTCTTCGCTATACAAATATTCAAAGAGTAGTTGGTCTATGTAACGTTCCAATCGGAATTCGCATGGGTCTTGCAAGATTACTGGAAGTAGATGCAAGTCGTGTCCACGTTGATTTTGCAGGTTTGAATCACATGGTATACGGACTAGACGTATATTTAGATGGCGTAAGTGTAATGGATCGTGTGTTAGAGCTTGTAACAGATCCGGAAAAGCAAATTACGATGGAAAATATTGCAGCGCTTAACTGGGAGCCAGACTTTATTCGCGGACTTCGTGCAATTCCATGTCCATACCATCGTTATTACTACAAAACACGTGAAATGTTAGAAGAAGAAAAAGAAGCTTCTGTTGAAAAAGGTACACGTGCAGAAGTAGTAAAACAATTAGAAAATGATTTATTCGAGTTATATAAAGACCCGAACTTAGATATTAAACCACCACAATTAGAAAAACGTGGCGGAGCTTATTATAGTGATGCAGCATGTAGCTTAATTACGTCTATTTACAATAATAAAGGTGATATCCAGCCTGTTAATACACGAAACAACGGAACAATTGCAAGCTTACCACATGATTCTGCTGTTGAAGTGAACTGTATTATTACGAAAGAAGGTCCAAAACCAATTGCGGTTGGCGATCTTCCAGTACCAGTTCGCGGTTTAGTACAACAAATTAAATCATTCGAGCGCACAACAATTGAAGCTGCTGTTACAGGGGATTATCATAAGGCGCTGCTTGCTATGACAATCAATCCACTTGTACCATCAGATAAAGTTGCAAAACAAATTTTAGATGAAATGTTGGAAGCACATAAAGAATATCTTCCGCAGTTCTTCAAAAAGGTAGAGAAGTAAAAGCGGCGCTATTTAGCCCGCTTTTTTTATTCTATTAGGAGGTATTACGATGATTAAGTTAATTGTAAACGCAGATGATTTCGGTCTTACAGAAGGTACAAATTACGGCATTATTGATGGGCATATAAACGGACTTGTAAATTCAACGACGATGATGATGAATATGCCAGGAACAGAGCATGCGGTACGCTTAGCCAAAGAGTATGAAACGCTAGGAGTAGGAGTACATCTTGTATTAACGGCAGGAGAACCACTTCTTGGAGACGTACCATCACTTGTAAGTAGCGATGGATTGTTTCATAAACAAGGTGTCGTAAGGGAAGGAAATATAAATCCAGAAGAAGTTGAGAGAGAGTGGACTGCTCAAATTGAGAAATTCCTATCTTACGGATTAACACCAACTCATTTAGATAGTCATCATCATGTGCATGGTTTACCGATTTTACATGATGTTCTTGAGAGATTAGCGGCTAAATATAATGTTCCGATTCGTCGTTGTGAGGAAGATAGAGCGGTGCGCCCATTTTCTGATGTGTTTTACAGTGACTTTTATGCGGATGGTGTGACGGAAGATTACTTTGTGAAGTTAAAAGAAAGAGTACAAGGTGAACAAACGGTAGAAATTATGGTTCATCCAGCTTATATTGATCCAGAGCTTGTGAAGCGTTCTTCTTACGTAATGGATCGTGTGAAGGAATTGCGTATTTTAACAGAGAGCGAATTACCAGAAGGAATAGAGCTTGTGAAGTTTTAATAGAAAAACGACGGCTACATCATGCCGTCGTTTTTTATTTATAAAATGGATAGAGCATATCCGCCAAATGCCCCGAGTATAACGATAACCCAAGGTGGTGTTTTCCAAAAAGCTAGTAAGCAAAAAAGAAGCGAAGCGAAAACGAAATCTGAAGCATTTATAACTGTACTCGTCCAAATGGGATCGTAAAAAGCGGCAATTAAAATACCGACAACAGCGGCATTGACTCCAAGTAGTGCGCCTTGTATGAATGATATTTTTCTCACGCTGTTCCAAAATGGTAAAACACCAATAACGAGTAAGAAAGCAGGGAAGAAAATTGCAATTGTTGCGAGTAATGCCCCAAGCGTCCCGTTTAACACTGCTCCTATATAAGAGGCGAATGTAAACAGTGGTCCTGGTACTGCTTGTGTTAATCCGTATCCAGCTAGGAACTGTTCTTTCGTCATCATTCCGTTTTGTACGAACTCACCTTCAAGAAGAGGCAGCACGACATGTCCTCCTCCAAATACAAGTGCGCCAGAGCGATAGAAACTATCAAATAAAGCGATGTAATAAGAGAACGGTCTTAATATTGATAGCAGTAGTAATAGTCCAAAGAATAAGACGAGACAAGAAACTGCTATCTTTTTTGAAATAGGTACTTTTATATTTTGAGATTGGCTAATTGGTTGGTTGCGATATAAAAACCAGCCGATAAAGCCACATATTATGATGAGGGTGACTTGTGTCCAACTACTTGGCCATAATAAGGCGATTGCGGCAGTTACAATCGCAATCGTTGCACGATTTCGATCTGGAGTTAACTTCCGCGCCATTCCCCATATGGCATGAGCGACAATAGCGACTGCTACAAGTTTTAGTCCATGAATCCAGCCAGCACTTCCAAGATCGAACTGATTAAGGAATGAGGCGAAGAAAACCAAAACAAGCACAGACGGTAAAGTGAATCCAATCCATGAAATAATAGCTCCTAATAGCCCGCCCCGTAATAATCCAACCCCCATACCGACTTGACTGCTGGCAGGACCGGGAAGGAATTGACATAGTGCTACTAAATCTCCATAGCTTCGTTCATCCATCCATTTTCTTTTTTGCACGTATTCGTGGTGGAAATAGCCGAGATGAGCGACAGGACCGCCGAATGAAGTAAGTCCTAATTTAAATGAGACGAGAAAAATCTCTAATAATGTATGAAAAGTGTATTTGTTAGTTTTCAATGGAACCTCCTATAATGTTTTTCTATGTGCATTATACAAGAGACTTTCAATCTACAGGAACAATTACAATGTAAAGATTTTGTGAATCTTTTCTTTGTAATTAAAATTGAAAAAGTCATAAATGATTATGTCTAAACCATAAAGTAGTAGAAGTAGTGCTGGGAAATTTATATAAGGAGAATGCCTTATGACAACACATTTCTTTGCCAGGTTAACAGGTAAGAGGGAAGTGCCTCCTGTAAATACAGAAGCTTTTGGGGTAGCAGAGTTTATTTTTAGTGATGATTTAACGAAATTGCATTACAGAGTAATACTAAAAAATATAGAAAAGGTTACATCGTGTCAAATTCATTTAGGGAAGTCTACTCAAATTGGTCCTGTTGTTTTATATTTGTATGGTCCACTAGAGCAAGGGATTAGCTTGAACGAGGGAAGCATTACTGGTGTAGTGAATGTGGAGGATTTTGAGGGACCTTTACAAGGGAAATCATTTGTACATTTACTTCAAGAAATTATTCAAGCAAATGTATATGTTAATGTTCATACGAAATCACAAAAAAGAGGAGAAATAAGAGGGCGAGTTAGAAAAGTAAAGAAATAGAGGAAAAGGCTGTCCATATGTTGGAACAGCCTTTTCTTCTTAATATAAGGTGCTAGTTTTAGCGATTATTGTCGGTAAAGCGATATATTTTGAAAATCGCTGATATAACTCGCGTTACGGTCGATATTTTTAAAAACTGCCTCGATTAATTTTTCGCAGGCTGATTTTTAATAAAGAAGTCCATAACGTAAAATACTTCGTCATCAGGTATTTGTATTTCAAATGTATTTTCAATTGGTTGCAATGCTTTTTTTACTTTCATATACATCCAGTATTCATCTTGTCTTCTTTTCTCTTTATCAGGGTGAGGAAGAAGGCTTTCTCCTTTTTGAAGACGGTCAACCATACAGCTCATATGCAGAATAACACCCATTAAGCTATCAGGAGTTAGCTGTAAGGAAATTAATTCTTGAATTGTATTTAATGCGTAACGAATTGTTTTGATAAGTAATGCCCCATCGTTACGCTGCATTTGTTGTTCAAGAATATCCGCCATTTTTGCATATGTTTCTTCATACGTAATTAATTCTTGAATGGGCTGAATCGCTGTGTAGTTTACGATGTCTTGGAAATGATATGTTAAGCACGGCACTTGCACATCGAAATTCGTGACGATACAAATGATGTTACGCTCTTTTTTTATGTTCTCGATCATTTTCGTTAAATCTTTTTCATGGACGATACTAATCGGAATAATTTCAATTAAGTCTTTATCAAATCGTAAATAGTTCTCTAACATTTTTTGAATAGCTAAAGCACTTCCTTCACCAGTTAAACAAGCTGTTAAAATAACAGATTTCATTGGAGAGAGAGGTTTTTTCTTTTCTTCTTGTACGTTTAAGTAAAATGGTGTTAAATTTTTTACTGTTTCATACAGCGCATCTAATGAATAACCGAGCTGAGCTTTTCGAGCTGCTTCTAGTGCATGTGGTGTGCTCGTCATCGAGAGAACACGTACAGGGATTTTGAACTCCGTTTCTAATATGTCACCGATATAAGCAAGTGACCCCATATCGACAAGTAAGAGAAGCCCATTTACATTTTGTAGTGTTTTCATATACACTTTCACACGTTCCAAGAAATCTTTCGGTGATTCGTGTAACGGCATATCAATACCGGTTACTTCCTCAATGCCGAGAAGTTCGTTTGCAACGTTTGCCATTTCAGTTGCGATGCCATTACCGTGTGCTAATATTAATACTTTTACTTCTGTTTGTGAGGCAGGAATTGGATCAACAACGAAGAACATTGTTAAAAAGCCAGCTTCATCAATAGGCATTGTTATTTGTAATTCTTCCTCCAGTAGTTGAATGCATTGCATAGCTACGGAAAAAGCTTCTTTATATTTCGTACGAATTTGATTTAATTGTGGGTGATGTATTTGTTTTCCGCTTTGTAAACGTTGTAGAGTTGTCTGTACATGTAAACTTAAAGCGAGAAATACTTTTTCATCAAACGTCTTAGATAAATGCTTTTCAGCAAGTTCCGCTATTTTTTCACATACGGAAACGATATTACGATCCACAATTTTAAAAACATTTTCATGGCTTGTTTTTTTGGATATTTGGTTAAAATATTGTACGAAAAAGCTTTGAACATCATTTTCTATTAGTAATTCTAATTCTTCCTCTTCAATACCACGGGCTTGAAGTTCTTCGTATTTATAGTCAATATAATCGTAAATAGAAGAGCGTTTTTCATCTTCTGTTTTATGATTACTCCAACCTTCCTCACCTGTAAATACAAATGTTTCATTTGGTATTTGGTATAAGTGACGGCTCTTCCTTTCAATGAACAACCCTTCTTTCATATACCAAGGTAAATCTGTACTTGAAACATAGACAGAATCACGTTTCTTTGTGACCAAATCAGAATAGGCTTTCGCACAGGCAATTTGAACATCTGTTTTTAATTGACCAATGTTATTGGGACAATTATAAAAGACGAAAGCACGCATTGCATTTGGGCTAACGTGAATGTCTTTTCGCAGACGAATTGCTTCATTTGTGAAAAATAGCTGTAGTAAAGCAAAGCGCTCTTTATGTGTACGCTCAC
Source organism: Bacillus cereus group sp. BceL220 (assembly GCF_051776965.1). Classification (NCBI taxonomy): domain Bacteria; kingdom Bacillati; phylum Bacillota; class Bacilli; order Caryophanales; family Bacillaceae; genus Bacillus; species Bacillus cereus group sp. BceL220. Next base: position 318,399 of record NZ_JBPWBC010000003.1, read on the forward strand.
GAAGTGGTGGCAGCGTAACAGTCATCGGTATACGTCTTGTAAATGTTTTTAATAAAAATGAATTTGGTTCTTCTGTTGTTGCAGTAATGATTAATACTTGTGCTTTACGTTCGTTCTCTGTTTCTCCAAGGCGGCGGTACACTCCGCGGTCAATAAAGGTGAAAAGCATTTCTTGTCCCTCTGGAGGTAGGCGATGTACTTCATCTAAGAAAAGAATTCCTTCATGTGCTTTTTCAATTAATCCTTTTTGATCACTTGCTCCTGTGTAAGCTCCTTTTTTAATCCCAAATAATTGCCCGAGTAGTAGCTGTGGATTATTTGCGTAATCAGCACAGTTAAAGACGATAAATGGTGCATTTTTAGGAAGCTGTTCAACTTCAATTGCATATTCGTGCATTAAAGAAGCAAACATAGACTTTCCGACCCCTGTTTCTCCCAGTAGTAAAGTATGCATACCGTTTGGAGGATAGAGCATAGAAGCTTTCGCTTTTTCAATTGCGATTTTAAGGCTCGTATTTTCAATTGCAAATGTATCTAATGAAGTTACTTCTTTTGAATGCGTTTCCAACGAAGTGTTCGTTTCTATGTAAAAACGAACAGGTCGCGTATTTGTTTTTAATAAACGTTTATCTTTTACAAGTTTGTTTAAGTCGCTACTTACATTGGCGCGATCTAGTTGCAACAGGGTAGCTAGTTCTGATGCGGTTACACCTTCTGTATAATTGCCTTCTTGTATTGCGTTAAAAATGAGATCTATTCGTTTCATTTCTATTCACCTCGAAACTTCATCACTATTTAAAATTTTACACAAAAATGGGAAGGGTGGGAAGAGAAAAATAAAACAGCTTTAGCACATAGGCACTAAAGCTGTTACAATCTTGTGTCTTTCCAAAAATTTACCTTGAGATGAGAAGAAGGATTATAGGGAAGAAGTTTGTATCCTTGTGACTGTAAATAATCAATTACTTTTGGCAGTATTTGTACGGTTACACTCGAATCATGCATTAAAATGACTTCTACTTGTTCATCACTTTGATTACGTACTCTTTCGAGTATGGCAGAAGGATTGTCATAGCTTTTCCAGTCGTAGGTATCGATTGTCCAATCCCACATTTTATACTGGGCCGATACAAGTGCGTCACGGTAATTCTTTTTTAAGTAAGGCATACTACCATATGGAACGCGAACGAGATGTGTATTTAATTTCGTAACTTGCTGGACAATGCTTTGTGTTTGCTCCATTTCTGCAATTAAAGTGGAAGGGTCACCAGTGTAAAGGCGTTTTACATCATGTGACATGCTGTGGAGACCGATATAATGTCCTTCTTTAATTAATCTTTGCATCGTTTTTGTGTAATGTGGCACTTTTCCGCCAATAACAAAGAAAGTTGCTTTTCCGTTCTTTTCTTTTAAGATGTTTAAAATTTGTGTAGTATATTTGTTTGGCCCGTCATCAAATGTTAAGTACGCAATTTTTTGTGTAGGAGAGGTCGTTTCAGTATTTGGATGATATTCAGCAGGAATAACAGTTGTTGCTTCAGTATTAGATGATGCGTACATAGTAATGGTTAAAAATAAAATAATACATTGCAATACTCGCTTGATCATAACATTCACCCTCAGTTTGACAATCAAGATGTAAAAAGAAAACTTGATACGTTTCTTATTATGTATATCTTTCTCCAATAGAGGAACTCTCAAACAATCTATATTTTGGAAATGTAAAATAATGAATAAAAAAATAGCATCCTCTTATAAGAAAGAGGGTGCTATTTGAATATTTCATAATGGTAAAGGCTATACTACAATTAGTCTTCGCGTTTTTTCACTTTTTTATAAAAGGAAATAAGTGGTTTGTAACGTTCATGTACAAGCCCGATTATTTCAGCAATGATTTCTGTGAAGAAAATCAAAGCGAAAAGAAGAATAATGGATAACCATAACGTTGCACTAGTGAAAATAATGGCATTTACACTAAAGAAAATACCGAATGCGTATATTATTAGTACCGTTTTGCGATGAGAGAATCCCATTGCAAGTAAGCGGTGATGTAAATGCGATTTATCTGGTGCTGAAATAGGTTTTTTATTTACGATACGACGGATGATTGCAAATATCGTATCAAATATAGGTACACCTAAAATGATAATTGGAACAATAAAACTGAATAACGTTACACTTTTGTATAATCCAAGTAACGATATAACAGAAATACAGTATCCTAAAAATAGTGCTCCTGTATCTCCCATGAAAATTTTTGCTGGATGGAAGTTGTAGAATAAAAATCCAATTGTACTTGCTAATATAATTAATGCGAGTGGCAAGATAATCGCTGTTCCAGTACCCCATGGGCTAGTGAAGGCCATATATGCTAGCGTTGCAAGTACGATAGATGAAATCCCAGCAGATAATCCATCTAAGCCGTCAATTAAGTTGATTGCATTCGTAATACCTACAAGCCAAAATACTGTAATTGGATAAGCAAGCCATCCAAGTTCAGTATCCCCAAGGAATGGGATATATAATACTTGCACTAATAATCCACTTTTTACAATCATAATGGCAACTAACAGTTGTCCACCGAATTTTACTCTCGCAGATAACTCGTACATATCATCTAAAATTCCGATGATTACAATGATAATCGCACCTAGCGTTATCGATAACATTCTTTGCTCATATAAGCCGCCGACAACAAATCCTACAGCTACACCGATAAAGATTGCTAACCCGCCAAGACGTGGCATAATCTTTTGGTGCACTTTACGTGCGTTTGGCTTATCTGTCGCTCCTATTTTAAAAGCTAATTTAATAACTAAAGGAGTAACGACGAGTACAGTGATGAAAGATGCCAAAATGGCATAAATCACTTGTGAGTCCATTAATACCCCACCCTTTATAGTCTAACGTAATTTTTTTTTTGAAAATATATTTATCTGAAAATTATGATGTTTATTTACAGGCTCATAACATATGGTATCACAAAAAGATTAGAATTCAATCTTTTTTTCTTTTTACGGTTAATGGAAGCGGATAGAATATATGACAATTGTATATAGAATATTGAATCATATAAGAAGGTTAATCGTACTGGACTTTGGAATATGACATTTCCTCTTTTTCTTCGATAGTGAATACTTTTAGTTCAGTATTATAAGTGTTACACGTAGAAATGAGTAAGTCTCGTGTTAAAATGTGGGAATTTATCTGAAGTGAGCTGGTAACTGGATTCCCAATGATTAAGTTTCACTTTATATTATAGTGCATTTAATTTTACAAAAACTTTAAAAAGAATGAGGGAAGTAATTCATATAATGAAAAAGGAAAAGAGTTTTCTCATTTTTAATGTGAGAGGGGGAAGCACAGGGAGAATTCTATATTTCATATCTTTTCTATTGTATATTCCTGTGCGAAAAGGAAATGAAAATTACGATAGTAGGTACTGGATATGTTGGATTGATTACAGGAGTAGGATTGGCAAAGTTGGGGCATTCAGTTACATGTTTTGATATAGATGATGAGAAAATTGAACGGATAAAACAAGGGGATTTACCTATTTATGAGGTTAGATTACATGAATTAATAAATCATGCATATGAGAATAATGCTTTAACTTTCACATCAAATAAAGAAGAGGCGTTTGAGGATGTAGAGTTTATATTTATTGCAGTTGGAACACCACCTTTATTAGATGGGACGGCGGATTTAACGTATATTCAGAGTGCTTGTAATGATATTGGAGTATATGCGACGAACGATATTATTGTTGTTACGAAAAGTACAGTTCCAGTAGGTACAAATGATGTAATGAAAGGATGGATTGAGGAGGAGTTAAAGGGGAGATATACATTACATATCGTATCGAATCCAGAGTTTTTGCGTGAAGGTTCAGGTATATATGATTTCTTTCATGGAGATCGTATTGTAATTGGAGCAGATAGTGAGGAAGTAGCAAGAAGAGTAAAGAGTTTGTATAGCGAATTACGCTTAGAAACGTATGTTACAGATATTAAAAGTGCAGAGATGATTAAATACGCGTCGAATGCCTTTTTAGCTACAAAGATTAGTTTCATTAATGAAATTTCAAATATATGTGAGAAGGTAGGCGCAAATGTATTGGATGTTGCTAAAGGGATGGGAATGGATAAGAGGATCGGTGTATCTTTTTTAAATGCGGGTATTGGATACGGGGGATCATGTTTTCCAAAAGATACGAAAGCGCTGGTGCAAATTGCGGGAAATGTTGCTCATGATTTTCGTTTGTTAAAAGCGGTTATTGAAGTAAATAATAAGCAACAACTGCTATTGATTGAAAAAGCGAAAAAAGTCATGAACATGAATAAAAAGCGGATTGCAGTTCTTGGCGCATCCTTTAAACCGAATACGGATGATATTAGAGAGGCATCATCTCTTATTATAATAGAAGCATTAATTAATATAGGTGCAGATATTGTTCTTTACGACCCAAAAGCAATTCAATATGTGAAAAATATATTTGGAGATGCTATACAATATAGTAGATGTATAGATGAATCGATTAGAGATGCGAGTGCGGTTTTTATCGTAACAGAATGGGAAGATATTCAAACTTATCCGTTAGAAAAGTACGTACAACTTATGAGGGAGCCTATTTTATTTGATGGGAGAAATTGTTATACTGATGAAGATGTTAAGAAACAAAAGATAGATTATTACTCGGTGGGAAGAAAAAGTATTTGTAATAGAAAAGTTTCTGTTATGCGTTAAAAAGGGATGTACTCATACATATTTTTATATGTCATAATAGAAGCTGTAATTAGTGAAAGAAAAGAGGCAATCACATGACTGAACGTTTAAAAGTAATGACAATTTTCGGGACACGTCCAGAAGCAATTAAAATGGCACCTCTTGTATTAGAGTTGCAAAAACACCCAGAAAAAATTGAATCGATTGTGACTGTAACAGCACAACATCGCCAAATGTTAGACCAAGTATTAAGTATCTTTGGAATTACGCCAGATTTCGATTTAAATATCATGAAAGACCGCCAAACTTTAATTGATGTTACAACGCGTGGCTTAGAAGGTTTGGATAAAGTAATGAAAGAAGCGAAGCCGGATATTGTACTTGTACATGGTGATACAACAACAACATTTATTGCAAGCTTAGCTGCTTTTTATAATCAAATTCCAGTAGGTCATGTTGAGGCGGGCCTTCGTACGTGGGATAAGTATTCTCCATACCCAGAAGAGATGAATCGTCAATTAACAGGTGTAATGGCGGATCTTCATTTCTCACCAACAGCAAAATCAGCAACGAACTTACAGAAGGAAAATAAAGATGAGTCACGTATTTTCATCACAGGAAATACAGCGATTGACGCGCTACAAACGACTGTAAAAGAAACATATAGTCATCCTGTACTAGAGAAACTTGGAAATGATCGTCTTGTACTTATGACAGCTCACCGTCGTGAAAACTTAGGTGAACCGATGCGTAATATGTTCCGTGCAATTAAGCGTCTTGTTGATAAGCATGAAGATGTACAAGTTGTGTACCCTGTTCATATGAACCCTGTTGTTCGTGAAATAGCAAATGAAATTTTAGGTGAACATAACCGTATTCATTTAATTGAGCCGCTAGATGTAATTGATTTCCACAATGTTGCAGCTCGTTCATACTTAATGTTAACTGATTCTGGTGGTGTACAAGAAGAAGCTCCATCACTTGGGGTACCAGTTCTTGTTCTTCGTGATACAACAGAGCGCCCTGAAGGTATTGAAGCGGGTACGCTGAAATTAGCAGGAACAGACGAAGAGACAATCTTTGGTCTTGCTGATGAGTTGTTATCAGATAAAGAAGCTCATGATAAGATGGCGAAAGCATCTAATCCTTACGGTGATGGTCGTGCATCAGAGCGTATTGTAGAAGCAATTTTACAACACTTTAATAAGTAAATAAAAAAGGCCCAATCGGATAGATTGGGCCTTTTTGTTATGGCTGATTGCGCATAATCCACTCTGCATGAGCATTTGTAGAAGGTGGCGGATCAGTTGGTGTTTTATTTTGGTTTGTTTCTTTTTTTGTTTGTTCGTTAGAACTTGAATTTGAATCAGGATTTGAGTTGTTTTTTGTAGTTGGATTTTTTGCTTTTTCTCCTAATTCTTTTTCAATTTCGTTACGCACCGTTTCTACACTGATTGGATCTGGAAGGAAGTAATAAATACCGCCTATCTTTTTGTCTTCGCCTTCAAGCTTTAACGTTTGCATTGTAGAAGGATCAAATCCAGAAATTTTATTGTAAAGAGCAAGTCCGTCTGAAATAGGAATGTCGGTTTTTATATATTTTCCAACGACAGCCGTTAAATCTTTAATTTTAAATACAGTAGATGTGGAGTTTAGTTTATGAGCAACAGCGGCCAGTAATTGTCTTTGTCTAGCAGCTCGACCATAATCGCCATTTGGATCTTGCTTTCGCATACGGACGTAAGCAAGTGCTTCTTCACCGTTTAAGTTTTGCTGTCCTTGCTTAAATTGAATTTTTTTGTAGTAATCCACGTCAGAGCGCTCCCAGAAATCGAAGGGTACGTCAACAGTAACACCGCCAACAGCATCAACGATACCTTTAAAGCCTTGGAAATCAATTTTAAGATAATGGTCTACAGGAACTTTTAGAAAGCCTTCGACAGTTTTGATTGCCATTTCTTCTCCGCCGTAAGCATGGGCAGCGTTAATTTTGTCTTCTTTATTTTTACCAACAATTGTAACTCGAGAATCACGAGGAATACTCATAAGTGAAATCTTTTGCGTTTTCGGGTTGACTGTTGCAAACATTAATGAGTCTGTACGACCATTTTGACCGTCTGTCGCATAATCTTCTATACCCATAATGAGAATTGTAAAAGGTTCCTTTGTAATTTCTACATCTTTGTTTCTTAAATCCGATTTTTCACGAGTAAAACCACTATACATCCCCATAAGAGAAGAGTAAGAATTTAACACATAAACTCCTATACTGCCAAATAAAAATGCGAAAATAAGGAAGAAGAAAAGTTTCCTTCTTCGTTTCTTTTTTATTCTGCTATTTTGGAGATGATAATAACGTTCTTCCATATATAATCTCCTTAGTTCGTTAGTTCATTTGTAGGGAAGTAATTCACTACATTAATCTTTAAAGGTGATAAAAGAGTTATGCTTAGATAACATCTTGTTCTAAGTACAACATATCTCCTTCTGTAATTGTACATTTCCCGTTTGTTAATTCAATCATCCAATCTGTAAAGGCTTGTTTGCCGTCTTCTTCAACATACGTATCAAATGTGACATTTTCTAGATAATGTATATCTTTAATGGCATATTTTGAATTGCGTAATTCATTTTCCACTTTGCCAAGTAATGTGTAATCAATCTCGGTTTGCATCACACGCATTAGTTTTCGCTGGACAACACCGACATGATTAATGCCTTCGCTTGTACACTTTCCATATGCACGAATTAATCCACCTGCGCCAAGTTTAATGCCACCAAAATAGCGTGTTACGACAACAACGGTATCTTTTAGTCCACGTTTTTTAAGTACTTCTAGCATTGGTACGCCAGCTGTACCGCTAGGCTCGCCGTCATCATTTGCTTTTTGAATATGATCTTGTTCGCCAATTAAATAAGCGGAACAATTATGTGTTGCATTCCAATGTTGTTTTTTTATTTTTTGTATAAATTCTTGAGCCTCTTCCTCAGTCGTTGCTCGACTAATATAACAAATAAATCTTGATTTTTGAATGACGATTTCGTGTTCGCCGTAGTCTTTGATTGTTAAATATTGTAATAGCACTTGTATACGCCCCTATCTATCAAAATGACTAGTACTTTCCATTTTAAAAGCGAGCCTTTTTATATTCAAACATTTTTTCTAAATACGTTGAAGTTTTTGGTGATTATTTTATCTTTTTGTTGTAATTTGTCGAGATGGTGAGTATAATTTCAACCGGCATTTCCCTGTATGGATGCACCATTTGTAGTTTTCGTGTAAAATTAGGAAATAAAACTTTTTATAAGGCAGGTACGAAAATGAAAATAGCTATTGTTACTGATAGTACAGCATATATACCGAAGCAAATTCGTGATGAACTCAATATATATATGATTCCATTAAACGTTGTGTTTGGAACAGAATCTTATCAAGAAGAAGCTGAAATTTCAGCAGATGATTTTTATGTGAAAGTACGTGAACAAGAGGAACTTCCAAAAACTTCTCAACCAGCAATCGGAAAGTTTGTTGAGCTATATGAAGAACTAGCTAAAGATTATGATGCAGTTATTAGTATTCACCTATCAAGTGGAATTAGTGGTACATATCAAACATCAACAACAGCTGGACAGATGGTAGAGGGTATTGATGTATATACGTATGACTCTGAAATTAGTTGTGAAGTACAAGGATTTTATGTGCGTGAAGGTGCAAAGTTAGCAAGTGAAGGAAAGAATCCAAAAGAGATTATCGCTCGTTTTGATGAAATGAAGAAAACGATGGACGCCTATTTTGTAGTTGATGATTTACATCATTTGCAACGTGGTGGTCGATTAAATAGCGCGCAAGCTTTCATCGGCAGTCTGTTACAAGTGAAGCCAGTTTTATATTTTAGAGATAAAATCATTATTCCGTTTGAAAAGATTCGTACACGTAAAAAAGCATTAAAACGTATCATTGAAATTTTTGATGAGCAAGCAAGTAAAGGTGTACCTATGGAAGCAGTTATCATTCATGCGCAACGTGAAGAGGAAGCGAATGAATGGAAGAAAGAATTAGAAGCAAAATATCCTCACGTCACAATTCGTACAGGTTATTTTGGAGCTGTAATTGGTACGCACTTAGGTGAAGGTGCATTAGGTCTTGGATGGTATACGAAGTAATAAAGATATAAAAAGCTCTCTTTTTAAGAGGGTTTTTTTACGGGTATGTTACGTTTAGTTGACAAGTTAATATTTGGAAATGGTAAAATGTACGTAAAATAAAATAATGAGGAAAGTTTTATAACTTACTTTTTACAAGAAACTATATTATAATAGAAGAGAGGTGAAACATATGGAGCATAATTCTTGTTTATGTCCAAAGTTTGAGTCAGCTTTTACTTTGCTTAGTAAGAAATGGACTGGCTTAATTATTAAATCTTTGCTTGAAGAGTCGAAACGTTTTAGAGAAATCGCAGATATCATCCCAAATATGAGCGATCGTATGTTGTCAGAGCGTTTGAAGGAATTGGAAAGCGAGGGCATTGTAGTTCGTAATGTTTATCCAGAAGTACCAGTTCGAATCGAGTATGGCTTAACTGACAAGGGAAAAGCGTTAGAAAGTGTTATGGATGAGGTCCAAAATTGGGCTGAGAAATGGATGAAGTAGCATTTCATTTGTATTCGTATATTTAATAAAACGTAAGGGATTCCTTACGTTTTTTCTTTGTTCACAGAAGTGAGAAAAGTATATAAATTTCTACACATACATACAAAAATATACGAATTTTGCGCTAGAGCTACAAATAATATTACATTTGTTTTACAAAAACGTAACATTAGCAAAAAAAATCCCGAATTATGGTATAAATTTTATAGGTTATATACGGAAAAAGAAAAAAGAAAGCGGTGTAAAAAATAAAATGAAAAAGCTAAAAATGGCATCTTGCGCATTAGTTGCAGGGTTAATGTTTTCAGGACTAACACCAAATGTATTTGCAGAAGATAAAATTTCTGACGTGAAATCACAAATTAATACACAAAATGACACTTTACATAAACAACAACAAGAACGTGATGAATTACAAAAACAAATGAATGACTTAAACAAAACAATTCAAGGTTTAGATAAGTCTGTTCAAGAGAATGCTGCAAAACTTGATGAAACAACGAAAAAAGTTTCTGATACTGAGCAATTAATTGAAAAGAAAAATAAAGATATTGCAGAATTACAAACAAAGATTGCAAAACGTGAAGAGTTATTAAGAAAGCGTTTAGTTGCACTTCAAGAACAACCAAATACGAACGTTGTAACAGAAGTTCTTGTAAACTCTAAAAACGTTGCAGATTTAGTTGATCGTTTAACTTCTGTTTCTAAAATTCTTGAGTCTGATGAAGATATCATGAAAACACAGCAAGAAGATCAAGCTAGTGTGAAAAAAGATGTTGCAACGGTAAAAGAGAAACAAAAAGAATTAAAAGAAGCACAAGCTCAAATTGAAACTGCTAAGAAAGAACTTGACGCTGAAAAAGAGAAAAAAGCAACAGCGGTAAACGATTTAAGCGGTAAAATGGATACAGTTGTAACTACAATGACAAGTACGGAAAGCCAATTAAAAGAGCTTGAGAAACAAGCGTTACAATTACAACGTATTGCAGAAGAAGAAGCACAAGCAAAAGCTGCACAAGAAGCTGCTGCTCAAAAACAAGCAGAGCAAGCTGCTAAAGCTGCGCAAGCTCAGCCAGCACAAGCACCTGCAGAGCAAGCTGCACCAGCAAACAATGGTGGACAAGCTCAAAAAGAAGAGCCTAAAAAAGAAGAACCTAAAAAGGAAGAGCCTAAAAAAGAGGCACCTAAAGCAGAAAAGAAAACACCAGAGCAAAACCCAGCACCAACTCCACCGGATACTGGCGTAATTGGTAAAGCTAAGCAATATTTGGGTAAGCCATATGTTTGGGGAAGTGCATCTCCATCAAACGGTGGTTTTGATTGTAGTGGATTCATTTCTTACATTTTTGGTGTAGGTCGTCAAGATGTTAGGGGTTACTGGAACTCAGTTTCTAAAATAAGTAGTCCACAGCCGGGAGACTTAGTGTTCTTCCAAAACACTTATAAAGATGGTCCATCTCACATCGGTATTTACGTTGGTAATGGCCAAATGATCCATGCTAGTGATAAAGGAATTGCGTACGGTGATATTAACAGCTCATATAACCAAAAACATTTCTTAGGTTACGGAAGATTATAGAATTATAATTCAATAAAAAACGTGTATAAAGTCGATAGCTTACTATTTTATAAGTAGGTTATCGGCTTTTTTGAGTTTTTACGGGATTTGAAGAAGGGTTTATAGTAGTGCTGGAGGTGATTGTTGATGCTGGCGGGGAAACAGTTGCTATTAGACGAACTTTCTTCAGATTTACAGAGGGAATTAAATGATTTGAAAAGGAAGGGAGAGGTCATATGTGTACAAGGTGTAAAAAAGAAGAATTCTAAATATATGTGCCAACGCTGCGGAAATGTAGATCAGCGGCTATTTGCGTCGTTTTTATGTAGAAGGTGCAGTAAAGTGTGCACATATTGCCGGAAGTGTATAACGATGGGGAGGGTAAGTGAATGTGCTGTACTTGTTCGCGGGATTGCTGAAAGAAAGAGAGAAAAGAAATTAAACTTGTTACAGTGGAACGGGAAGTTGTCTACTGGTCAGAATTTGGCGGCACAAGGTGTTGTAGAGGCTATTAAGCAAAAAGAATCATTTTTTATTTGGGCTGTATGCGGGGCTGGGAAAACAGAGATGTTGTTTTACGGTATTAACGAAGCGCTTCAAAAAGGAGAAAGAGTTTGTATCGCAACGCCGAGAACGGATGTTGTTCTGGAATTAGCACCGAGATTGCAAGAAGTGTTTCCGTATATAAAGGTAGCGGCTTTATATGGAGGGAGTGTGGATAAAGAAAAAGATGCAGTATTAGTCGTTGCGACCACTCATCAATTATTGCGTTATTATAGGGCGTTTCATGTCATGGTTGTAGATGAGATAGATGCTTTTCCATATTGTGCAGATCAAATGTTACAGTACGCGGTAAAACAAGCGATGAAAGAAAGAGCGGCGCGTATTTATTTAACTGCGACTCCAGATGAAACGTGGAAGCAAAAATTTAGAAAAGGTGAACAAAAAGGTGTTATTGTTTCTGGACGATATCACCGTCATCCTTTGCCAGTTCCTTTATTTTGTTGGTGCGGGAATTGGAAAAAAAGCCTCATTTATAAAAGAATTCCTCGAGTTTTACTACAGTGGTTACAAACATACTTAAATAAAAAACATCCTATTTTTTTATTTGTCCCCCATGTGCGATATATAGAAGAGATAAGCCTGTTGTTAAAATTATTAAACAAGCGAATTGAAGGTGTACATGCAGAAGATCCGGGTAGAAAAGAAAAAGTAGCGGCTTTCAGAAAAGGAGAAATCCCATTATTAGTTACAACGACAATTTTAGAACGAGGCGTAACTGTGAAAAATTTGCAAGTAGCGGTTTTAGGGGCGGAAGAAGAAATATTCTCAGAAAGTGCACTCGTACAAATTGCGGGCCGAGCAGGGCGGAGCTTTGAAGCGCCGTATGGAGAGGTCATTTATTTTCACTATGGTAAGACAGAGGCGATGGTGAGCGCGAAAAAACATATTCAAGGTATGAATAAAAATGCGAAAGAACAAGGATTGATCGATTAATGCATTGTTTACTTTGTGATGAGTGTTTTGTAGAAAAGGTTAGTTGGTACAATTTTTTTGTAAAGTGTCATAGAAAATATATATGTGATAGATGTGAGCAGAAACTTTCCTATATTATAGGAGAAATTTGCATGGAGTGTGGGCGGCCTTTAGAATATGTTCCTGCCTCATTTCAAGAAGACGGTATTTGTATAGATTGTCTAAGGTGGATGAAAGAGGCGAATTATCGTTCTTTTAAAAACCGTTCGTTATATATGTATGATGATGAGATGAAAGAAATAGTAGCGCAGTTTAAGTTTCGGGGGGATACAGAGTTAGTGCGCATTTTTTATCGTCCTTTTCGAAGTTTATTTCAAAAGTATTTTGCTAATGTTTCAACCGTTATCGCTGTTCCGCTTAGTAAGGAAAGGGAAGTTGAACGTGGCTTTAATCAAGCAGAGTTATTAGCAACTTGTTTGCCTGTCCGTATTTCTGATTTTTCCTTAAGACGGCGAGAAACAGAAAAGCAAAGTAAGAAGACGCGTAAAGAAAGGATGTCAGGAAGCAATCCTTTTTATTTTCAGGGAGAAGAGATGTTTTGTGGGCAACATATTTTAATCGTTGATGACGTGTATACGACAGGAATTACAGTTAGGCAAATCGGAAGTTTGTTATATGAAAGAGGGGCAAGGGAAGTATCTAGTTTGACACTTTGTAGAAGTTAATATGGCAGTGTCGAAAGGGATAATAAAAAGGCGATAAGTCTTCTTTGACTTCATATGTTGTCATTCGTTATAGTCAAAATATGGGGCGAATGCCCTGATTTTTAGAGTGAAGGGAATGGAATGAACATGCAAGGACGAGTGAAATGGTTCAATGCAGAAAAGGGATTTGGATTTATTGAGCGCGAAGATGGTGACGATGTATTTGTCCATTTTTCTGCTATTCAACAAGATGGGTATAAGTCATTAGAAGAAGGGCAACAAGTAGAGTTTGACATTGTAGATGGAGCACGTGGACCACAAGCAGCTAATGTTGTAAAACTGTAGGAATATTGTTTTTGGGAAGAGAAAGCTGCATTTGTGGCAACGTTATATATATGGTAGAACCTCTTGTTTTTCGCAAGGGGTTTTTTGTTATAGGGTAAGTTGTCAAAAAGTTGTTTCTTTTCTGTAACGAATTGGCCACAGTTATATTCGTTATTCACGATGTTAATAGGATAAAATAAAGATAGAAACGATGCATCTTTTCATTTCAACAAAAAACGATAAAAAAATCGCAATTCCACTAATTTTTTTGAAAAAGTTAGAAGGAGTTTTTAAGCCAGTGTCGAAATTATAGTACATAGGCTTGAAAGGAGGAATTCATCTATGAAATTCAACATTCGTGGTGAAAATATTGAAGTAACTCCAGCATTAAAGGAATATGTAGAGAAAAAACTAAGTAAGTTAGAACGTTATTTTGATACATTCCCAGAGATTAAAGTTAATTTAAAAGTATACTCTGACAAGCAACGTGTCGAGGTAACAATACCATTTACTGATTTATTACTTCGTGCAGAAGAAACTAATAGCGATATGTACGCTGCTATCGATTTAGTAGTTGATAAAATTGAGCGACAAATTCGTAAACATAAAACAAAAGTAAATCGTAAGTTACGTGAGAAAGGTTCTATGAAAACAAACTTTATCCTTCCAGAAGCAGTAGCTGTTATGGATGAGGTAGAAGAGGATGAATTAGAACTTGTACGTACAAAACGATTCGATTTAAAACCGATGGACGTTGAAGAAGCGATTCTACAAATGGATATGCTAGGACATAATTTCTTCGTCTTCACAAATGCTGATACAAATGAAACTAATGTTGTATACGGCCGTAAAGATGGGAAATATGGTTTAATCGAAACTAAATAATAATTCGAAAGCGCAGCCGAATGAGGCTGCGCTTTTTGTATATTTTTGTTTTTGTATTGAGATTTTGTATATTTTTGTTTTTGTATTGAGATTTTGAAGATTTATGTTGCAATGCAAGTGTTAAAACTTTATAAGTAGCTCATTTTGTTAAGAAGCTATTTTTAGACATTGTTTTGTCAAAACAATGTGAGGGAATTGAAAACTTGCAAGGAAGAGTGGCTCTTTATTATTTGAAACAGGCATAGGAAGGAAATATGTAATATTGCATATCTTAAATATTATCTTGTTAATATCACTTTATCTTTATATAATATTTAAGTATTTTAAATTTGTTAATTTATTCCTTGTGTGGGAAAAAATAAAACCAATTGAAATATTTTAAATTTTTGGAGGTGCTTGTATTGAGTATTAAGAAAAAAAGTCGTTTTATGTTTGGATCTGTTTTATCTTTAGGTATTTTAGCTAGTAGTTTCGCTTTAACTGAACCAGCTAAAGCTGATACTAGTGATAGTCATGTGAGTTTTACTTTTAGACTTTGGAATGCATATGATTATACTACTGCACGTGCTAAAGAAAATTCTTCTTCTATGTATATGCGTGTTAAGAGTAGTGATAATGGCGGTGGTTCTTTCAACGTTTGGGCAGAAGCGGATAAAAATAGAAAAGCAAATAATAGAAAATGGGTAAATGTATCAGGTGATCATGAAGGAACAGTTAAACCTGGTAAAACTTATCTTTTCCAAAATTCTGCATATGAAGACTATGGGAAAAATGTTCCTGTTAGATTTGGTGGTTATTCTAGGGAAAATAATGCTTATCCTACTGCTTGGAGTCCTGATAGCAGAAGACCTGGTGGATCTTATACTGAATATTGATTTGAAATTATTTACTTTTATAATACTAGAAAAAGTCGTATAATCCAGATCAGGAATTATACGACTTTTTCTAATATTTAAATCAAAAATCGGAGGAGCTATAGTGAAGTTTATTTCAAGATATATTTTATTTAGTTTTTTTTTATTGGGTATTTGTTTTTTAGTTTCTTGTCAAAAAGAAGTGAATGAACCAATTGTAAATATTGAAGATACTTTAACGGAAAAAGAAAATTTAAAAAGCATTGAGTTAAAAGAAGTTAAGAAAAATACTATTTTTGAACAAGTATTTTTGGGGAATAAAACTGGTGATGATTTCTACGAGGGGCAGATAGATACAAATGATATTACAATAGAAGATAAACTTTCAAATAAAAATTTAAAACTAGGGGTTATACCGGAAAATCATTATGTTTTTTTAACAGGTATTACTAATGAAAAAAAACCTTCTTATCTTTTGGGACGTATTGAACAAACAGATGGGAAAATAATTCAGTGGAAACAAGAAGTTAAGAATGTAAAAAGAAAAGGTACAAATGATGTTTATCAGTATGAAGTTATGTTTCCTAAGTTTGAGGGTGAAAAAGTAAATGTATCTTTTCGTTATATTTGGTTAAATAAAGAGAATGAATGTTATGGTGTTGCGAATCAATTATTCATATTAAAAAAGATTTAAATTTTAATTAATGGTTTATGGAGGAACTGTAGATGAGTTATTTTTTTGGAAGGATTTTAAAGGGTAGGATGTTTTGGTTATCTTTATTTATTATGTTTGTAATTGTTAGTACTCAATATATTTCTATGTATGTAACAACTAAAGGATTTAATGATGCCGGAATTATAAAGGTATCTCCATATTTATCTAATATTTTACATTTTAATAGATTACCGTTTTATAGTGAATTTTATCTTATTATATTTCCTATGCTTTCTGCAATGGCTGTATCAGGAATTTATAGAATTGATAAAAATTATGGGTTTATTTATTCAGTTATTTCTAAAATGGGAACGCGTCATTATTTTAGGTTACTTTATTGTATCAACTTCATTGTATCTTTCTTTATTATAAGTTTACCTTTACTATTCAATTTTTATTTATATGCAATGACTTTTCCATCAGTTGCTCCACATCCAGTATTAAATTATATGGCTGCTACTGTTTCACCAACAGCTCAATTTAATACAGTTTATTATGAATATCCTACTTTATATTTTCTAATGTATGTATTTTTAAATGGTTTATATGGTGCGATTTTTTCAAGTTTAGCTTTATCAGTGTCATTTTTTATAAAAAGAGTTTATTTTATTTATTTAGTGCCATTTGTTTTACATATTTTTTGGCTTGGGATTGGAAAATTGATACTTAATCCTAAAGATTATTTAATTAAGGATCTAGGGTTTTTTGAACTACAAATTTTTCTTGGTATTTTGTTGTTTATTTGGTGTTGTTCTGTAGCTCTTTATTTATGGGGGAGTCGGAAAAATGTTCTTTTATAATTTAATTAAAGAAACTATAAGGATGAAATATGTTTGGTTAAGTATTCTTTTTTTACTTAATTCTAGCATTATTGTTTGCTTATTCAATTATTTTGAATCTGGAATTTTAAAAGAGAAAATGAATGAATTAGAAACTTTGTATAAGATTATGTCGTTTTATAATTTGTCAATTATATTCATTCCTTTAACAATGGTTTTTTCTGTATATTCTATGTCGAGCTTTTTTAGTATTTATGTTGTTTATAGAGTGAATAATGCATTCAAATTGGTTTCTATATATTATTTGAAGTTATTAGTTTTTGTTTTCTTTTTTGCTGGTAGTATGATTTTACAGTTATTTTTTATGTCAAATATAATGGCTGTAAATAGTATTGATTTAAATTATGCATTATTATTTTGTGTTCAATTATTTGCAAATATTTTTATATGTATGATAAGTGCTTTTTTACAACTGTTTTTACCTAGTTTAATCGTAATAATATTAATGATAAGTGCTATTTTAGTAGATACATTTATATTAAATGGATTTTTATTTACAAGTGTTTTTTATCTAAATGTTTTTGAAGATGCTAATGCTTTATTTATACGTCTATTTGGATGTTTTTGTATCTTTTTTATAAGTGTATGGATCTTATCTAAAAAAAGTTATATTTCTATAAATGATGAAACAGAGGTGAGCTAATTTTAATTATGAGTTTATATTATTTACTAAAAAGGGATTTATATTTAAGGTTTAGGGATGCAATTAAGATAACGATTTTTTTATTCTTAATTTATACTGTTGTTGTATTTGTTTTTATATATAATCAGTCTCTTATTAATGGTAAGGAACCTTTATTATTAGATGTTAATTTTTATCGATTTTTTCATGGAGTAGATTTTGTTGATTTGTCTAATTTTCATAAAGAGGGACGATTTTCCATTCCTTTTTATTGGATATTTTTTCAGATTGTTCCTTTGTTGTTGGTGGGTAATTTTTCTTTTTCTGATATTCAACAGAATGGTATTTATTTATTTCCTCGTGTTAAGAAGAGGCATGTCCTTTGGTTAACTAAAGTAATATCTTTGTTCTTTTATATAATTATTATTTGGAGTGTTATGTATTTTATTTGGTTTACTGTTTATTTTCTATGTTTGTTTGATGAGTATTCTTTTTATGATTTATATAGTCAGTTTTCTTATAAGATGCTAGGTACTATGTTAATTCAAATAATTATAAGTTTTTTATTAACTTTAGTCTTTGAATTTTTAACGTTTTATATATCAATAACTATCGCCTTTTTATTGATATTTATGTATCTGTTTTTGTCTATTTTCTTCCATAGTACTTATCTTTTAGGTTCTTTTGTTATGCCAAATCGTTGGTATTTTGTTGATCATAGTTCAATTCAATTGACTTTAGGTTATTATCAATCTATTCAATGTAATGATTTAGTTTTAATAGGAGTAGTAATTGTTGTTGTAATGATTTTATTAGGTAGTTTTTGTTTTAAAAAACTAGATGTGATAGGTGAATAATTTATGGATAATTATATTAAATGTGAATGTATGATGAAAAGATTAAAGGGAAATATTGTTTTAGATAATATTAGTTTGTCAGTAAAAAAAGGAGAGTTTTTAGTTTTGAAGGGTCATAATGGCTCTGGTAAAACGATGATTTTACGAGCTATATCAGGGTTAATGCGGTTGAATTCGGGAGTTGTTTATGTAGATAATGAAATAATTGGAAAACAAAAGCAATTTCCTGATTCTATGGGAATATTGATTGAATATCCAAGCTTTATTCCAGGATATACTGGTTTTCAGAATCTGAAATTTTTATCATCAATTAACAATAAAATTTCTGATGAGGAAATTTATAATATTATTCAAAGAGTTGGACTTGATAAAACAGATAAGAGAAAGTATAAAAGATACTCTTTAGGTATGAAACAACGTTTAGGGATAGCACAAGCCTTAATGGAACAACCAAAACTATTGTTATTAGACGAACCAACTAATGCTTTAGATAGTGATGGGATAAAGGATGTTTTGGATATTTTGAAAGTAGAAAAATCCAAGGGAACGACTATTATTGTAGCCAGTCATGATGTGCATGTTCTAGATAATGAAATAGTAGATCGTATTGTACATGTTAGTAATGGGAAGTTGGTAGATTAAGGGTGAAAAGAAAACGTGTATTAATAATAATTGGATTGTGTGTGTTGGTGCTATGTATATTGGCTAGTTTTTTTAGATTTAAAACATTAAATCAAAATAATGAATCGTATAAAGTACTGAAGGATAAGTTTTTATCTAATAGAACTTTTGAAGATGGACAAGGAGTTAAGTTTAATGCACTTATGCCTCTTGAACCTATAAAAACGTATGATGCGTATGAAAATCGTGAAGTAGAGACTTATATTTTACCTTTAGATATTACAAATACAACAAATCATGATATTGATTTGCTTAGTAATAAGTCTATTTCTAATACAATGTTTTATTCTAAAATAGGGGGATTTTATAATTTAATTCCTTATTCAATAGAGTTACCTGAAGAATATAAGTTTGATTCTGTAATACCTGCTGGTAAAACAGTACGAGGATATATAGGGACAAATTATTTTATAGGGGATGACCCTTATAAAAATTATAAAAACTTTTCAAATGAATCAACTAAGGTGAAATTCATTTCTTTTATGAAGGATCAGAAAGGGAAATATCATGAATTAGAAATACCAATAAATTAATAAAATTCATGATTGATACAGATATATTTTAAGGGTGTTTTTTGCTGTGGGTGAGTAGATCTTGCAACATAATAATATCTTATAAAGTCGGAGTTGTTTCGCAGGTGTAAGTATCTATGGATGCTGCACCTGCGGAATTTCCGACTTTTTGTAATTGTTCATTTAAAACTAATAGATTTCCTTCGATTATCCTCTTTTAAAGGGGGATATTTAATACGAGATTTGCAATAGAGGGATAGAGAAAAGACATATTAGTTTGTTGGAACAAATGAAATGAAAACTTTTTTTGAATATAAGGCCTGACATTCGGCCGATTGTTGTCATAGTTATAAGACAAGTGTTACAATTATCATTAGGTATATACATTTTAGTTTTTTAATTAGGAGAAAAATTGGCATAACATACATTTGATTTTTACAACGACTGATTGTAATAGAGAAAAAGAAAAACAATCGGAAGTTTTATTTTAATAAAAGAGGAGCGTATTTCCTATGATCGGTATTTTAAAAAAGGTGTTTGATGTAAACCAACGCCAAATTAAACGTATGCAAAAGACAGTTGAGCAAATTGATGCATTAGAGTCATCTATTAAGCCACTAACTGATGAACAATTAAAAGGAAAGACGCTTGAATTTAAAGAACGTCTAACAAAAGGTGAAACAGTAGATGATCTACTACCTGAAGCTTTTGCAGTTGTTCGCGAAGCGGCAACTCGTGTTCTTGGAATGCGTCCATATGGCGTACAGTTAATGGGTGGTATTGCCTTACATGAAGGGAATATTTCTGAGATGAAAACGGGTGAAGGTAAAACGTTAACATCTACATTACCTGTATATTTAAATGCTTTAACAGGAAAAGGTGTTCACGTTGTTACAGTCAATGAATACTTAGCACAACGTGATGCGAACGAAATGGGACAACTTCATGAGTTCCTTGGCTTAACGGTAGGAATTAACTTAAATAGTATGTCACGCGAAGAGAAACAAGAGGCTTATGCTGCTGATATTACGTATAGCACAAATAATGAGCTTGGATTCGATTACTTACGTGACAACATGGTTTTATATAAAGAGCAGTGCGTTCAACGTCCACTTCACTTTGCTATTATCGATGAAGTCGATTCTATTTTAGTCGATGAAGCGCGTACGCCGCTTATTATTTCAGGACAAGCTCAAAAATCAACAGAGCTATACATGTTTGCAAATGCATTCGTTCGTACGTTAGAAAATGAAAAAGAGTATTCATTTGATGTGAAAACGAAAAATGTAATGTTAACAGAAGATGGTATTACGAAAGCAGAGAAAGCTTTCCATATTGAAAACTTATTCGATTTAAAACATGTAGCACTTCTTCACCATATTAATCAGGGGCTTCGTGCACACGTTGTTATGCACCGTGATACAGATTATGTTGTACAAGAAGGCGAAATCGTAATTGTAGACCAATTTACTGGTCGTCTTATGAAAGGTCGTCGTTATAGCGAAGGATTACACCAAGCGATTGAAGCAAAAGAAGGTGTAGAAATTCAAAATGAGAGTATGACGCTTGCGACAATTACATTCCAGAACTACTTCCGTATGTATGAAAAATTATCTGGTATGACTGGTACAGCGAAAACAGAGGAAGAGGAATTCCGTAACATTTACAATATGAACGTTATTGTAATTCCAACAAACAAACCGATTATTCGTGATGATCGTGCTGATTTAATCTTTAAATCAATGGAAGGTAAGTTCAATGCTGTTGTTGAGGATATTGTAAATCGTCATAAACAAGGGCAACCTGTTCTTGTAGGTACAGTTGCAATTGAAACTTCAGAGCTTATTTCAAAAATGTTAACACGTAAAGGTGTACGTCATAACATTTTAAATGCGAAAAACCATGCGCGTGAAGCAGATATCATTGCAGAAGCTGGTATGAAAGGTGCTGTAACGATTGCAACGAATATGGCTGGTCGTGGTACAGATATTAAGCTTGGAGACGATGTGAAAATCTTCGGTCTAGCAGTTATCGGTACAGAACGTCATGAAAGCCGTCGTATTGATAATCAGTTACGTGGTCGTGCTGGTCGTCAAGGGGACCCTGGTGTGACGCAGTTCTACTTATCAATGGAAGATGAATTAATGCGCCGATTTGGTTCAGATAATATGAAAGCAATGATGGATCGTCTTGGTATGGATGATTCTCAGCCAATTGAAAGTAAAATGGTTTCTCGTGCGGTAGAGTCTGCACAAAAACGTGTTGAAGGAAATAACTATGATGCACGTAAGCAGTTATTACAATACGATGATGTACTTCGTCAGCAACGTGAAGTTATTTATAAGCAACGTCAAGAAGTAATGGAATCGGAAAACTTACGTGGCATTATTGAAGGTATGATGAAATCTACAGTAGAACGTGCTGTTGCGCTTCATACACAAGAGGAAATTGAAGAGGATTGGAACATTAAAGGTCTTGTTGACTACTTAAATACAAACCTTCTTCAAGAAGGAGACATAAAAGAAGAAGAATTACGTCGCCTTGCTCCTGAGGAAATGAGCGAACCGATTATCGCGAAATTAATAGAGCGTTATAATGACAAAGAAAAGCTTATGCCAGAAGAGCAAATGCGTGAGTTTGAGAAGGTTGTTGTATTCCGCGTTGTAGATACGAAATGGACGGAGCATATTGATGCGATGGATCACCTTCGTGAAGGTATTCATTTACGTGCTTACGGTCAAATTGATCCACTTCGTGAGTACCAAATGGAAGGATTCGCGATGTTCGAGTCAATGGTTGCTTCTATTGAAGAGGAAATTTCTCGTTACATTATGAAAGCTGAAATTGAACAAAACTTAGAACGTCAAGAAGTTGTTCAAGGTGAAGCTGTTCATCCATCTAGCGATGGCGAAGAAGCGAAGAAAAAGCCAGTTGTAAAAGGTGACCAAGTGGGCCGCAACGATTTATGTAAATGTGGTAGCGGTAAAAAATATAAAAACTGCTGTGGTATTGTTCAGTAATATAGGGCGGTAGCTTTGGCTGCTTTGCAAACTTTTATATCAAAAATGTATAATTAAGAAGAATTAAACTCTCTCCGTAATAAGTGGAGAGAGTTTCCCTTGTTTTCATACGAAAGTAACAGCAATTACATAGAGGTGAAGGAAATGGAATTAGTAGAAATTAGACAGGAATTAGAGAAAATGGCTAAGCGATTAGCGGCTTTTAGGGGGTCTCTTTGACCTCCCTACTAAGGAGAAACATATTGCAGAATTAGAAGAAAAAATGATGGGCGCAGGATTTTGGGATGATCAACAAGGCGCGCAAGTTGTAATTAATGAAGCGAATGCGTTAAAAGATATGGTTGGAAGCTTCCGTCAGTTAGATGAAACGTTCGAAAATTTAGAAGTAACGCATGAGCTTTTAAAAGAAGAATATGATGAAGATTTACATGAGGAATTAGAAGCAGAAGTAAAAGGCTTAATTCAAGAAATGAATGAGTATGAGCTTCAGTTACTATTAAGCGATCCTTATGATAAAAATAATGCGATTTTAGAATTACATCCAGGTGCAGGTGGAACTGAGTCACAAGACTGGGGTTCTATGTTATTACGTATGTATACACGTTGGGCTGAAAAACGTGGATTTAAAGTAGAAACAGTTGACTATTTACCAGGTGATGAAGCTGGTATTAAGAGTGTAACTTTATTAATTAAAGGTCATAACGCTTACGGTTACTTAAAAGCAGAGAAAGGTGTACATCGTCTTGTACGTATTTCACCATTCGATTCTTCAGGACGTCGTCATACATCGTTTGTATCTTGTGAAGTTGTACCAGAGTTCAATGATGAAGTTGAAATCGAAGTACGTACAGAAGATTTAAAAATTGATACGTACCGCGCAAGTGGAGCGGGTGGGCAGCACGTAAATACGACAGATTCAGCAGTTCGTATTACACATACACCGACAAATACAGTTGTAACGTGTCAGTCAGAGCGTTCACAAATTAAAAACCGTGAGCATGCGATGAAGATGTTAAAAGCGAAATTATATCAAAAGAAACTAGAAGAGCAACAGGCGCAATTAGATGAAATCCGCGGGGAACAAAAAGAAATCGGATGGGGTAGCCAAATCCGTTCTTACGTATTCCACCCGTATTCTCTTGTAAAAGACCACCGTACAAATACGGAGGTTGGTAACGTACAAGCAGTTATGGATGGAGAGATTGATCCATTTATTGATGCTTACTTACGTTCTCGCATCTAATAAGCGAAAAAAAGCCAACAAAATTGTTGGCACATGCTGAGGATATAGAGGATAGAAAGAATTTGATTTTATTTTTATAGATGAAGTAAAGAGGAAGAGAAGTTGGAAACGACAACTTCTCTTTTTGATGGGATTATATGTAGATTACAATGCTGTATATTGTTTTGTAAAAAGTAGAGAATAGTAAAATAGAGCGGTAATAGGGGAAAGATTTATATAGAACTTTTCTAATTTTCCTTTTAAAAAGGATTCTTTATAGAAGTTCTTTAAGTTGTTCACAGAATTGAAACAACTTATGAAAGCTTTATTTTATCAAGGTTCTCACTGTATTTTTGAGGAATATGAAATACACCTTGGTTTTTCTATATAAAGATAATGCTTATAATGAAAATGAGTGTGTTAAGAATAAAAAGAATATCAACAATGGGGAGCGATAGAATTGAAAAAGAAATTGTTGGCTATTGCGCTAGGGACATCGGTTGTTTTTGCTTTAGGAGCATGCGGAAATAAAGAAGAGAGTAAGTCTTCGAAACAGTCTGCAAGCACAGACAGCGCAGAACAAATTTTCCAAAGAAGTTGTGCGGGATGTCACGCAACAGATTTATCAGGGGCAACTGGACCTGATTTAAGAAAAGTAGGCGGTAAGTACGACGCTGCAGATATCGAAGAGATTATTAAAAAAGGCCGCGGTTCAATGTCACCAGGACTTATTCAAGGTGAAGATGCGAAAAAAGTGTCTGAATGGTTAGCTGAACATAAATAAAAAAGGTGAAATGGACGAGTTGATAATATAGTCAACTCGTTTTCCTTTTTTCTGGTATGTAACATAACTGTAACAAAAATGTATCCAAATTGGAAACCGTTTGATGTTACAATGGGGTTTGTAGAATTTTGCTGAAATATATTACATAGAGTGGTATTGCTTATGAGAAAGCATAAGTAAACTATCTTCAACAAGGATGAATAAGTGAAAATGAAGGATGTCTTTTATTTTCAGATGTACAGAAAAGTATTTCGAAAAAAATCATTAAGTATTGGGTGATAAATAATGATAAAAATGACGAATGTTTATAAGGAGTACCCGAATGGTATGAAAGCCATTGCTGGTCTTACAGTTAACATTAAACAAGGTGAATTCGTATACGTAGTTGGACCGAGTGGAGCCGGAAAATCTACATTTATTAAAATGATGTATCGTGAAGAGAAACCATCTACAGGATCTATTAATGTAAATGGACTTACTATCGAAACATTGGCAGAAAGAGACGTTCCGTATTTTCGTCGTCAATTAGGCGTAATTTTCCAAGATTTTAAATTGCTACCTAAATTAACGGTATATGAGAATGTTGCGTTTGCTTTAGAAGTAATTGAAGAAGAACCGGATGCAATTCGTGAGCGTGTAACAGAAGTTCTAGGTCTTGTAGGCCTTGAAGATCGTGCAGACGCACTTCCAAGTGAGCTTTCGGGCGGGGAGCAACAACGTGTGGCTATTGCAAGAGCAATTGTAAATAGACCAAAGGTTGTAATTGCCGATGAGCCAACAGGTAACTTAGATATTGAAACAGCTCTTGATATTATGAATATTTTTACTCGCATTAATGAGCGCGGCACAACGATCGTTATGGCGACGCATAATGCAGATATCGTAAATACAATCCGTCATCGTGTAATCGCGATTGAAGGCGGAAAAATTGTTCGAGATGAGATTGAGGGAGGATACGGATATGAAGGCTAAGACCCTTAGTCGACATTTGCGAGAAGGTGTAAAGAATCTATCACGTAACGGATGGATGACATTTGCTTCTGTTAGTGCAGTAACAGTTACATTATTACTTGTAGGTGTCTTTTTAACAGCGATTATGAATATGAACCATTTTGCGACGAAAGTAGAGCAAGATGTAGAGATTCGTGTACACATTGATCCAGCTGCAAAAGAAGCGGATCAAAAGAAATTAGAAGAAGATATGAGTAAGATTGCAAAAGTAGATTCTATTAAATATTCTTCTAAAGAAGAAGAGTTAAAACGTTTAATTAAAAGCTTAGGTGATAGTGGAAAAACGTTTGAGTTATTTGAACAAGATAACCCACTTAAAAACGTATTCGTTGTAAAAGCAAAAGAACCAACAGATACAGCAACAATCGCGAAGAAAGTTGAAAAAATGCAGTTTGTCAGTAATGTTCAGTACGGAAAAGGGCAAGTTGAACGATTATTTGATACTGTAAAAACTGGTCGTAACATTGGGATTGCGTTAATTGCTGGTCTTTTATTCACAGCGATGTTCTTAATCTCTAATACAATTAAAATTACAATTTATGCTCGTAGTACAGAAATTGAAATTATGAAACTTGTTGGTGCAACAAACTGGTTTATTCGTTGGCCATTCTTGCTAGAGGGATTATTCTTAGGAGTATTAGGATCAATTATTCCAATTGGCCTAATTCTAGTTACGTATAATTCGTTGCAAGGTGTGTTTAACGAAAAACTTGGCGGAACAATTTTCGAGCTTCTACCATACAGTCCTTTCGTATTCCAATTAGCTGGTTTACTAGTTTTAATCGGTGCTTTAATCGGTATGTGGGGAAGTGTAATGTCAATTCGTCGCTTCTTAAAAGTATAAAAAGTTGCAAACATAATTCGTACAAGCTTATCATATAGTAGAAATAGGTAAAGGCATCACACACTGTGTGATGCCTTTTGCTACACCACCTGTGTGTTTTGGAAAGGGGAATTCCGCATTGAAACGTAGAGTTGCAATTATTGGAATGGTTGTTGCATTTTTAATTGGTGCTGGCGGAATGTTTGCAGGCATGTCTGTATTTGGGGTTACCCCAGCAGAAGTAACGCAAACAATTTCGAG
The DNA here is from genome assembly GCF_051776965.1 of Bacillus cereus group sp. BceL220. Classification (NCBI taxonomy): domain Bacteria; kingdom Bacillati; phylum Bacillota; class Bacilli; order Caryophanales; family Bacillaceae; genus Bacillus; species Bacillus cereus group sp. BceL220. Next base: position 344,923 of record NZ_JBPWBC010000003.1, read on the forward strand.
TGGGAATGCTAGCACTGCGCAAGGGAATTTGGCAAAAATTAATGAGGCGTATGCACTAATTGATTCACGTTATGTGGAAGACGTGAAAGATGAAAAGTTAGTTGAAGGTGCAATACAAGGTATGTTGTCTACGCTGAAGGACCCTTATTCCACGTATATGGATAAAGAAACAGCCAAACAGTTTAGTGAATCGCTTGATCCTGAATTAGAGGGGATTGGGGCTGAGGTGAACAAGACGGACGATAAGCTTATTATCGTATCGCCAATTAAAGGTTCACCAGCAGAAAAGATAGGAATTAAACCGAATGACCAAATTTTATCTGTAGATGGAAACAGTGTGAAAGACTTATCACGTGAAGAAGCGGTATTAAAAATTCGTGGTAAAAAGGGAACGACTGTCGCAATTGAAATTAAACGTGCGGGAGTAACTGATCCGATTGTATTTAAAATTAAGCGTGAAAAGATTCCAATCTTTACAGTGTTTAGTTCTGTGAAGCAAGAGAGTGGAAAAGATATCGGTTATATGCAAATCACTTCTTTTGCTGAGAATACAGCGAAGGAATTTAAGGATCAGTTAAAAGAGTTAGAGAAGAAAAATATAAAAGGCTTAGTTATTGACGTGCGTGGTAATCCTGGTGGCTATTTAAATAGTGTAGAAGATATACTAGGGGAAATTATGACGAATAAAAAGCCAATGCTACAAGTAGAGCAGCGAAATGGTGAGAAGAAGAAATTCTCTACGGAACTGAAAGAGAGAAAACCATATCCAATTTCAGTATTAATTGATAATGGAAGTGCTTCTGCTTCAGAGATTTTAGCGGGTGCGCTGAAAGAAGGAGAAGGATACGATTTAATTGGTGAAAAAACATTTGGTAAAGGTACTGTCCAGCAAGCTGTTCCATTTAAAGACGGCAGCAATATTAAATTAACGATGTTTAAATGGTTAACACCGGATGGGAACTGGATTCATAAAAAAGGAATCGCACCAACAGTAGAAGTGAAGCAACCAAATTATTATCATGCGACACCAATTCAAATTGAAAAAACACTTTCATACAATTCAAATGATGTACAAGTAAAACATGCTCAAGAAATGCTTAAGAGCTTAGGGTATGTACCAGGTCGTGAAGATGGATACTTTAGTAAAGAGACAGAATCGGCGCTGAAAGCATTCCAAAATGCGAATGAGATGGAAGCGACAGGACAGCTTGATAAAAAGACAGCTGAAGCGATTCAAACTAAAATTATCGAAAAAATCCGTTCTGGAGAAAATGATTTACAATTACAGTCAGCATTAAAGTTAATGGCAAAATAAGAAGAAATACAGGCAGTTTGCTGCCTGTATTTTTTTGTGTTAAACAAACGTTTGTTTAGTTGTGATAATATAAAAAGAAAGAATGATATAAATGGTGGTGAATGAGTTCGTGGAGGCGTGGATTTTTGAAATAATGCGGGCAGTTGGACGTTTTTTCTTACACCCTGCTGTCTATATATTTGTAATAAGTAGTATCTTCGTTGGATACTTACGTATGTTAAGAGAACGAAAAGATTTTTCTTTTAAAGTTTATGATATTTGGTTTGAACTGCGAACCTCTCTATTTGCAGGGATTGGATACGGATTAGTAGTATCTATTATTACGATTGGGCTTGGACTTGTTGTTTCTAAAGCAAGCTTATGGGCCATTTTAATTTGGACATTACTATTTGGATTAACGGCTATGTATCGATATTTATCGGCAGCTTATACATTTAGCATTGCGATTGTATGTGTTCTATTATCTTCTAAGCTACCAGTTTCCTTCTTACAGCTTCGAGAAGGTGAAGAGAGTACCATCGTATCCCTTGCTATTTTACTGGGCGTTATGCTTATTGTAGAAGGCTTATTGATTTCTAAAAACGCAGTAGGATACTCTACACCGAAGATTAGGAAGGGGAAGCGTGGGCTAAAGATTGGTTTACACGAATCAAAGCGTTTATGGATCGTTCCTATTTTTATTCTTGTACCGGGTGATGCGGTAACGCAGTTTATTTCATGGTGGCCTGTCGTTTCAATAGGTTCAAATACATATTCTCTATTCCTCGTTCCATTTTTAATTGGGTTTATGAGAAAGATTAAAAGTTATGAGCCGACGGAAGCTTTATTATTTACAGGAAGACGTGTTTATGGATTAGCAGGACTTGTGCTCGTTTTAGGAATCGCAAGTTACTGGTGGCACGTACTTGCAATTATCGCGATGGGAGTCGCGATGCTTGGGCGTTTCACAATTTCGATGCAAGAGAAAATTGCCGATGAAACAAGACCAGCGTATTTTGCTGCACGCAATGATGGGCTCGTTGTACTAGATACAATTCCAAATACAATTGGAGCAGAGCTAAAATTACTGCCTGGAGAAATTATTACGAAAGTAAATGGAGTCATTCCAAAAAGCGCCGAGGAATTTTATGATGCGCTTCAAACGAAGACGACAGGAGCATTTTGTAAATTAGAAGTATTAGATACAAATGGTGAGCTTCGTCTTGCACAAACTGCATTATATGCTGGTGGACATCACGAATTAGGTATTGTATTCGTTGAACAGGAGCATGAGTGGGATTCGGAAGCGATGTAATAGAAGGAGAGGTATCACCTTGCGGTGATACCTTTTTTGTTTTTTTGGGGGGAAGGGTAGTTAGTAAATGAAATTTATATCGGCGATTTTCCGAATATATCAGCGCAACTTAAAATATATCGGCGATTTTGGAAATATATCAGCGGTTATTCGAATATATCGACTTTCCGGCAAAACACGACAACTATCGCAAAGCTTATTTTCAGTTTCATAGACGGATAACTTGAATAATTATTTGATAATGGTTATCATTTAGGGAGTCTTTTGGATTTTGGAAAATGGAGGGAAGATATGCTACGTAAATTTTTTTCTTACTATAGACCGTATAAAGGTTTATTTATACTCGACTTTTCTTGTGCAGTTATCGCAGGATTACTGGAACTTGGCTTTCCGCTTATCGTAAACCAATTTATTGATAAGTTATTGCCAGGGCAAAACTGGACGCTTATTTTATGGGCGTGTTTCGGTTTATTTGCAGTTTATATGTTAAATGCAGGCCTGCAATATGTTGTTACATATTGGGGACATATGCTTGGGGTTAACATTGAAACAGATATGAGGCAGAAATTATTTGATCATATTCAAAAGCTATCATTCAGATTTTTTGATAATAATAAAACAGGTCATTTAATTTCGCGTCTTACAAACGATTTAATGGAAATTGGGGAAATTGCTCACCATGGACCAGAAGATTTGTTTATCGCTATTATGACTTTAGTTGGGGCATTCTCATTTATGATGATGATTAACTGGAAGTTAGCGCTATTAACGTTCTTCGTCATTCCATTCTTATTATGGTTGGCGCTTTACTTCAATAAAAAAATGACAGGTACGTTCAGACGTTTATTCTCAGATGTTGCTGATTTCAATGCATGTATTGAGAACAACGTTGGTGGTATTCGCGTTGTACAAGCATTCGGAAATGAAAAGTTTGAGAAAGAGCAATTTGCTGTCAACAACGCTCGTTTCCGTACAACGAAATTAATGGCGTATAAAATTATGGCGTTAAATTCGTCGATTAGTTATATGCTCATGCGTCTCGTAACGCTCTTCGTATTAATATGCGGCACATGGTTTGTTCTGCAAGGAGAATTAACGTACGGTGGATTTATCGGATTCGTTCTATTAACGAATATTTTCTTCCGTCCAATTGAAAAAATTAACGCGGTAATCGAAAGCTATCCGAAAGGAATCGCTGGTTTTAAAAGGTATGTAGAGCTTCTTGAAACAGAGCCTGACATTGTAGACTCTAAAGATGCAATGGAAGTTAAGCAGGTACATGGTGATATTCAATATAACAACATTACGTTCGGATATGAAAATAAAGAACCGATTTTAAATGACATTAGTTTGAACATACATGCAGGTGAAACGGTTGCGTTCGTTGGACCATCAGGAGCAGGGAAAACGACGTTATGTAGCCTATTACCACGTTTTTATGAGCAATCATCTGGATCAATTCAAATTGATGGTATTGATACGAAAGATATGACATTATCTTCACTTCGTAAGCAAATTGGAATTGTGCAGCAAGATGTGTTCTTATTCTCAGGAACAATTCGTGAAAATATTGCTTACGGGAACTTAAAGGCGTCAGAAGCTGAAATTTGGCAGGCAGTAAAACGTGCGCAGTTAGAAGACTTAATTTACTCACAACCAGACGGTTTAGATACTGTTATTGGTGAGCGTGGTGTAAAACTTTCTGGTGGACAGAAGCAGCGTCTAGCAATTGCTCGTATGTTCTTGAAAAACCCGCCAATTTTAATACTAGATGAAGCTACTTCCGCACTAGATACTGAGACGGAACTTGCAATTCAAAAATCACTTGCTGAATTAGCAGCTGGTCGTACAACGTTAGTTATTGCTCACAGACTTGCAACGATTAAAAATGCAGATCGAATCGTCGTTGTAAATAAAGACGGTATTGCAGAACAAGGTTCACATGATGAATTAATTGAGCGAGGCGGAGGGTACAGTAGGTTATACGAAGCTCAGTTTAGTTCGTAAATATAATTTGTACTGAATTAGTGCACCATAAGTAGGTGAAAATCTCATATGGGAGGCTATAAAGTATGATTGTAACAACAACGTCTACAATTCAAGGAAAAGAAATTATTGAGTATATCGATATCGTCAATGGAGAAGCGATTATGGGTGCGAATATTGTTCGTGACCTCTTCGCTTCTGTCCGTGACGTTGTCGGCGGTCGTGCGGGTGCTTATGAAAGTAAATTAAAAGAAGCACGCGACATTGCAATGGAAGAGATGAAAACTTTCGCAAGACAAAAAAATGCGAATGCCATTGTTGGTATTGACGTGGACTACGAAGTCGTTCGCGAAGGGATGCTAATGGTTGCTGTGAGCGGGACTGCCGTCCGAATATAAAATAAAAAGCCGTGCTGATGCACGGCTTTTTACTTTATATGTCGAAGTTTCAATATTTCTTGGGAAATGTGTAAGGCCCCGTCGATATATAGGGAAGACATTAGAGCGCTTCTTTACATTTCCGTATTTGAACTAATAATGTTTCGTATTCTCGTTCGAGAGATGTGATGTCATCGTGATGATTTGGTATGGAAATTCGGCCGATGATTTCTGTTAATTTTGTTTGTAATCGTAACAATTCTTGTTCAGTAACGTTGACAGAATCTCCGGTGGTTCTTTTTGTATATTGCTCGTAATTACCGTGGAAGATTCTTGGTTCACTCTCATCTACTTGGAGAATATGGTCTGCAACAGAGCGAATAAAGACACGGTCATGGCTAATAAAAAGTATTGTGCCAGGATATTCTTGTAACATGGTTTCTAATTCTTCTTGCGTTGCTAAGTCTAAATAGTTTGTCAAACTTATTTCTATTTGCTATTTTTGAATTCGATATTATAAATTTGTGCTTTTGCCAGCGCCTCTGCATCGTTTTTGATTTCATCTAATCCATTCGCATCCCCAATGATATATCCTTCAAATGATGAACCAACAAAATCAAAGATATATTGGAATTGAGCAATAAGCGGTAATGCTTTTAGCTTTGGATTGTCTCCGCCAACGATGACAACATACATTTTTTTGCCTTTCATTTTTTCTTTGAAATGAAGAGATGTATCGCGCAAGCTTTGTGACCAGCGATCAACAAAGTTTTTCATATGTCCACTCATTCCGTACCAATATAATGGCGTAGCAAAGATAATCGTGTCGTGCTCTAGCATGCGTTTGATTAACTGCTTATAGTCATCATTTACAGGTTGGAATCCTTCTGCATCATGACGTTGGTCTGTAATAGGATAGACTGTGTAATCACGTAAATAAATTTGTTCTGTTTCAATTCCATCAATCATCATATGTGTTAAAGCTTCCGTATTTCCGTTTTGTCTTGAACTGCCATGTATAACAAACATGTAATCATCCCTTTTCTTTTGCTTGTTTTAGGAGTGAAACGTGTTTTTGCAAATTCGTTTGGATGTTGGAAAGTAATGTGATTTGTTTTGTTACTTCATTGAGTTTATCTTCGTAAAGCGTAAGGATACTGCTGCAAGGATTGTCGTACAGGTGCGGTTCAATTTCAAGGCAGCGCAGCATCCTTGCTGTCTCTTCTAAATTTAAGCCAATTTGTAAGTACATTTGAATAAGCTCCACTTTTTCGACGGCACTTTCATCAAAATCACGGTAGCCATTTGCAAGGCGCTTAGAAGGGAGTAATCCCTTTTCTTCGTAATGTCTTAGTGATCTTTCACTAACGCCAGTTTCTTTTGATAATTCTCCAATTCGCAATGTGTTTCACTCCTTTTACATGTATTGTAAACCTTCACACTAATGTGAAGGTCAATGCTGTTTTTTCGCAAAAGAATTTACATGATTTAAGAACACTTGAATGGCTTTAGATGGAATGAAATATTTGCCGCGCACGATGGAGAACGGACGGATTAGTTGTTCATTTGGAACCTCGACGTGGAATAGTTCTCTTGCTAGTAGCTCTTTCCGTACAGTCCAATCAGAAAGTATAGCGATGCCAAGACCGGCACTAACAGCTTCCTTTACGCTTTGGATACTACTGAATGTAAAGAATCGTTTCATTTTTAAATGGTGTTGATGAATAAAGCGGTCACTATAAGCTCGTGTACCAGAACCACTTTCTCTTAGTACCCATACTTGATCTTGGAGTGTGCTTTCATTTATTTCATTTGTGCGGAGCAATGGATGATTTGGCGGAACGACGAGCTTCATTTCATCTTGCATAAACGTTTCAACGTCAACGTCAGCGTATACGACTTGTCCTTCCACTAAGCCGATATCAATTTGATTAGAGCGAAGGCTTTGCAAAACTTCTTCTGTATTTGAGATAAAGGTATGCACTTCGACGCGTGGATTTTCATTCGCATAGTTAGCGAGTATTTTTGGAAGTAAGTATTCGCCAATTGTAAAACTAGCACCGATGCGAAGTGTTCCTGTTACAACGTTATGTAGTTCATTAATTTCTTGCTTAGCATCTTCGTAAAGAGAGAGCATTTGCTTTGCATGTATATATAATATATTTCCAGCTTCCGTGACTTGGACATGTTTCGGAGATCGCTGAATGAGTGTAGTTCCAAATTCGTTTTCTAAGTTGCGTATATGCATACTTACGCCAGGCTGTGAAAGATTTAATAATTCCGCTGCACGGGAGAAATGTTTCTGTTCAACGACAGTAACAAAAATTTTTAAAATGTCTACGTTCATTTGCAAAGCTCCTTTCGTTTTTCTTTCATCTTATCATAAGTATTTCTGATGATAGAGATTTGGTATTGGTATTAAACTTATTATAGAAACTCTCTTATAATGTAAGTAGAAAGAACATGCATGTTCCAATACGATTATTGGGGTGGTACAAAGTGGAACAAACACTTGTTATACAAAAGAAGAAGGGCTTTGGATTTTCGCAAGGAATTGGGATTACATTATTAATCGCAATTGCCGCGAAATATTTAGCAGAGCTTCCATTTTTAAATATTATGGGACAATTAGTAATTGCTATTCTAATTGGGATGGTTTGGCGCGCTGCAATTGGAGTTCCTCATGATGCGATTGCAGGAACGAACTTTGCGAGTAAGAAGTTACTGCGCTTTGGGATCATCTTACTTGGAATGCGATTAAATCTTGTTGATATTGCGAAGGCGGGACCGAAAGTATTGGTCATCGCGGCGGTTGTTATTACATTTACTATTTTCGTTGTATACGGACTAACGAAAGTATTTAAAGTAGAAAAGAAACTTGGGATTTTAACAGCATGCGGTACGGCAATTTGCGGCGCGGCCGCGGTCGTGGCAATTGCACCGCAAGTGAAAGCAAAAGATGACGAAACAGCAGTTGGAGCGGCGATCATCGCAATTTTAGGTACAATATTTACGCTTATTTGTACGTTATTATATCCAGTGCTTGGCCTATCTCCATACGGATATGGAGTGTTCTCAGGGGCGACACTGCATGAAATTGCTCACGTAATTGCGGCTGCGGCGCCAGGAGGAAGCACGGCTGTAGACATCGCAGTTATCGTGAAGCTAACGCGCGTTGCAATGCTCGTACCAGTAGCAATTTTAATTGGATTATGGTTTGGAAAGAGTGAAGGAAGCAAGGAAAAAAAATCGTGGCGCGACCTTCCAATTCCGTGGTTCATCTTCGGATTTTTAGCAATGAGTGCAGTGCATTCGCTTGGGATTATTCCAGAAGTTGTTGCGGGATACATTGTTGTCATTGCTTATATGCTAATCGCAATGGCGATGGCGGGGCTCGGTTTAAATGTAGAGTTTAAAACGTTCCGTAAATTAGGAAGCAAAGCATTCGTGGCAGGGCTGATTGGCTCGGTTTGCTTATCGGTTCTTGGATACGTTCTTGTATATGCGTTAGGATTTATGTAGTAGAGGAGAAAGCTGTTCCCGAAGGTATTTGGGGACAGCTTTTTCTTATGATTATAGTAGCGCTACGGATGTCAATATATTTGAAAAATCGCTGATATAAATTGAATTACTCTTGTACTTTGTTAGAGTAGATGTTCAATGAAACATTTTTCTAAAATTTGTAAAGATATCTTTACTTATAACTGGAAAATATTTATAATTTAAGTAAAGATATCTTTACTTTTGAAGGTGGATCCTATGGGTGTGAAAAATAAAATAAAAGAGTTAAGAAAGCAAAATCATATAACGCAAGTTGAAATGGCAAGGGCGATGCAAGTGACGCGGCAGACGATAGTGGCGATTGAAAATCATCATTACAATCCGAGTCTAGAGTTATCTTTAAAAATCGCCAAATATTTTGGAGTGAAGGTGGAGGAAATCTTTACGCTGGAGTAAGGAGAAAGAAAATAAATGATAAGCTTGAGAGATTTCAATTAGAGTAAACGTTTAAATATATAAGGATTGGTTTTGATTTATTAATTAGTATCGCATCAACGAGCGTGTTAGCAACAAGGAATAATAGATAGAAAAAGGGGAACTGGGATGGGATTACCGGTGTTATGTGTCGCTACAGCTATATTTGCGCTTCTTTGGGGAATGCAAAATTTTTCTCGTAATCCAGTGCCGAGTATTTGTATTATGATTGGTACTGTAGGCTTATCGTATTATTTATTATTATTAGCCCATTATCATAAAACGGCAACGAGTGTTGTTGTTGGAGCACTTATTTTATTTTGTGGGCGCGCCATACAAAAGGGGTTATTTCCATAAAAGCTGTTTATACACTTTGTATAAACAGCTTTTTGTATTTTTTTTACAAAACGCTTGAAAGTTACGTAACGTCATCTTTTATAATGAAAGGGAAGAGGTGATGGTAGTGATTTCAATACAAGAATTGACGAGAGAAACAGGGGTTACAGTACGTACACTACGTTATTATGATCAAATAGATTTATTAAAGCCGAGCGGAAAAACAGAGGGTGGACATCGGTTATATAGTGAAAATGACGTTATTCGTTTGCAACAAATTTTATTTTTAAAAGAAATGGGATTTTCATTAAAAGAAGTTGCGAATATGTTAGTAAAAGGTGAGCTGGATTTGAAAAAATCACTTGAAAACCAACTTCGATTTGTACAAGAAGAGCAAAAGAAGTTCAATCGAATGGAGCGTGTTTTACAAGCGGTTGTTTATTCGGTAGATGTAGAGGGAGAACTTGATTGGAAAGTTATGTTTGAACTTATTCAGCTTTCAAAACAGTCTCCTCGTATACGTGAAATATTTCAAAATGAAGTATTTTCAAAGGAAGAACAAAAGTTGCTTCATAATTTGCCAAATATGAGTGAAGAAGATCCGAATGTTTTAGAATGGGTAGATTTATTAAAGCAATTACGTATTTTTATGAAAGAGGGTAAAGAAGCCGCTAATGATGAGGTACAAAGGGTAATGAAGAGATTAATGCAGAAGTGTTTAGAAATGGCTAATGGTGACGAAGCGTTTTTAGATAAGTTATGGGAGGTTAGAAAATCAAAGGAAGATTCACAGAAAATGAGCATGTATCCAATTGAAGAAGAGTTTTTATTATATATGGATGAAGCTTTTCGTATTTATGATGAAAGGGAGAAGGATAAATGAGCATACTCGCAGAATATCGTTGGTATTTTTTAATTGGAGCAGAGATTGTATTTTGGTTATCGGCTATCGGTTTCTTTTTACTCCGTTACGGATTCCGTTTGAAGAAGGCGAGCTTTATTATGGGGATTGTACTCCTCGTAAATGAAGTGTTTATTTTAACATTAGGGGCAGTGGACTATTATCAAACAGGAAAGTTCTCTAATTTTCAAATCATTACTGTAATTATTTTATTGTATGCAGTTTTCTACGGGAAAAAGGATTTGAAGAAGCTTGATATATTTGCGCAAAAGCTAGTTGCGAAATGGCGTAATGAACCGGCGCCTATTATTGAAGAACAGGTAGAATTAACAGGTATGGCCTATGCAAAGCAGGAAATAAAAAATTGGGTATTACATCTTGTTTTATTCGTTGGTGTGCACATATTCTTTTTCTTCGCGTATGGATTTATTCCATTTGAACAATGGGGTAATTGGTTAGAATCGGGAATCGTTTTAAATAAAGCTGCAAGTCGCGTGAGCCAAGTGTGGGCAATTATATTTTTAGTTGATACAGCGATTTCATTTTCATATGTGGTTTTTCCGAAGAAGGAGAAAGGAAAAGAAAAGCTACTTTCATAGTTGAAAGTAGCTTTTGGGTATACAAATAATTTTTATAGGAGAGGATGACAATAGAAAAAAGAACCAGCTTTATATGTCTATTTCTCTTTAGTTTAGTAGCATGTGCACCATCTAACACTACAATTGATAAGAAGAACGATGTCATTGTAAAGGGAGCAGGAACTTCCAATCTAGATAAATTCGAACAGTTCGTTATGAACGTTGATCAAGGGAAAGCTGATAAAATAAGAATTGTACAGTATACCGATGAAGGTGACCCGGTTTTTCAAACGTTAGAGCATAGCGGGAAAGATATACTTTATGTGTTAGATAGTAGACAAGACAAGTTTGCTGGTGACCATAAAGGGTTACATAAAGATAGCTGTAAAAGGATTGTTAAAGAGCAGCGTGAATTAGAAAGTACTTATCGGTTAATAGATTGTATGAATGAAGCTGGGCGCAATGGATATGACTTAGTATATGTACCTCAAAAATAGAATTAGTAGAGGAAGGAAGTATTTACTCCTTCCTTTTTCTATGTGTATATTGTCGAAAACTTTACCGAATATCTGTTCGTTTTTTTAGGTTTTTTATAGGCATTCGTGGTAAAATAATAATACAGATTTTTATGAGGAGGTCGGATTATACTTGGAACATCAATTTGAAATTATATCAGCGTATTCCCCGCAAGGTGATCAGCCGGTAGCTATAGAGAAGCTTGTAGAGGGAATTAATAGTGGAAAGAAAAAGCAAGTGTTGCTTGGAGCGACAGGAACGGGTAAGACATTTACGATTTCAAATGTCATTAAAGAAGTGCAAAAGCCAACACTTGTCATGGCTCACAATAAAACATTAGCAGGACAGTTATATAGTGAGCTAAAAGACTTTTTCCCGAATAATGCAGTTGAATATTTTGTTAGTTACTACGATTATTATCAGCCAGAAGCGTATGTACCACAAACAGATACGTTTATTGAAAAGGACGCGCAGATTAATGATGAAATTGATAAATTGCGTCACTCGGCAACGTCTGCATTATTTGAACGGGACGATGTAATTATCGTTGCGAGTGTATCGTGTATATATGGTTTAGGTTCTCCTGAAGAATACCGCGAGTTAGTTGTGTCACTTCGAGTTGGTATGGAGAAGGACCGCAATCAATTGCTTCGTGAACTTGTTGATGTACAGTATGGACGTAATGATATTGATTTCAAGCGTGGTACATTCCGTGTGCGCGGAGATGTAGTTGAAATCTTCCCAGCATCACTTGATGAGCATTGTATTCGGATTGAATTTTTCGGCGATGAAATTGATCGTATTCGTGAAGTAAATGCGTTAACAGGTGAAGTATTAGCAGAACGTGATCATGTAGCAATCTTCCCAGCATCTCACTTCGTTACACGTGAAGAGAAAATGAAGGTCGCTATTGAAAATATCGAAAAAGAATTAGAAGAGCGTTTAAAGGAATTAAATGATAACGGTAAGTTGCTAGAAGCACAGCGTATAGAGCAACGTACACGTTATGATTTAGAAATGATGCGCGAGATGGGCTTTTGTTCAGGGATTGAAAACTATTCCCGTCATTTAACACTTCGTCCAGCGGGTGCAACACCGTATACATTATTGGACTATTTCCCGGAAGATTTCTTAATTGTTATGGATGAGTCGCACGTATCAGTGCCACAAGTAAGAGCGATGTATAACGGGGACCAAGCACGTAAGCAAGTGCTTGTGGATCATGGATTCCGTCTGCCGTCAGCTTTAGATAATAGACCGCTCATGTTTGATGAGTTTGAGGAGAAAACAAATCAAGTTATTTACGTTTCGGCGACTCCAGGACCGTACGAGTTAGAGCAGTCACCAGAAGTAATAGAACAAATTATTCGTCCAACAGGGCTTTTAGATCCACCAATCGATATACGACCTATTGAAGGGCAAATTGACGATTTATTAGGAGAGATTCAAGATCGTATTGCAAAAAATGAACGTGTATTAATTACGACTTTAACGAAGAAAATGTCAGAGGATTTAACGGACTACTTAAAAGATGTAGGAATTAAAGTGAACTATCTTCACTCTGAAATTAAAACGTTAGAACGTATTGAAATTATCCGCGATCTTCGCCTCGGTAAGTTTGATGTACTGGTCGGTATTAACTTATTACGAGAAGGATTAGATATTCCAGAAGTATCACTTGTAGCGATTTTAGATGCTGATAAGGAAGGGTTCTTACGTTCAGAGCGCTCATTAATTCAAACAATTGGTCGTGCCGCGCGTAATGAAAACGGCCGCGTTATTATGTACGCAGATCGTATAACAAGATCCATGGGAATTGCAATTGAAGAAACGCAGCGTCGTCGTACTATACAAGAAGCCTACAATAAAGAGCATGGTATTACGCCGAAAACGATTCAAAAAGGCGTACGTGATGTAATCCGTGCAACGACAACTGCTGAAGAGACAGAAACATACGAAGCAACTCCTGCTAAGAAAATGACGAAAAAAGAGCGTGAAAAGACAATTGCGAAGATGGAAGCAGAGATGAAAGAAGCAGCAAAAGCGTTAGACTTCGAGCGTGCAGCTGAACTAAGAGATTTACTATTAGAATTAAAAGCGGAAGGGTGAAAAGAGTGAGTAAGAGCAAGGATTTTATCGTTGTAAAAGGTGCTAGAGCACATAACTTAAAAAATATTGATGTAACCATTCCGAGAAATCAGCTTGTCGTTGTAACGGGATTGTCTGGTTCGGGGAAATCATCATTAGCATTTGATACGATTTATGCAGAAGGGCAGCGCAGATACGTAGAATCGTTATCTGCGTATGCGCGCCAGTTTTTAGGACAAATGGATAAGCCGGATGTAGATACGATTGAAGGATTGTCACCAGCGATTTCAATCGATCAAAAAACGACGAGTCGTAATCCACGTTCAACTGTCGGAACGGTAACGGAGATTTATGATTATTTACGTTTATTATTTGCGCGAATTGGTACGCCAATTTGTCCAAATCATGGGATTGAAATTACATCACAAACAGTAGAGCAGATGGTAGACCGTGTTCTTGAATATCCTGAACGTACGAAATTACAAGTGTTAGCTCCTATCGTTTCTGGGCGTAAAGGTGCACATGTGAAAGTACTTGAAGATATTAAGAAGCAAGGATATGTTCGTGTACGTGTTGATGGTGAAATGCTTGATGTGTCTGAAGAGATTACGTTAGATAAAAATAAGAAGCATTCTATTGAAGTTGTAATTGACCGGATTGTTGTAAAAGAAGGAATCGCAAGCCGTCTTGCTGATTCACTTGAAAGTGCATTAAAGCTTGGCGGAGGCCGAGTGTTAATCGATGTAATGGGAGAAGAGGAACTTCTATTTAGTGAACATCATGCTTGTCCGCATTGTGGTTTTTCAATCGGAGAATTAGAGCCGCGTATGTTCTCATTCAACAGTCCGTTTGGAGCATGTCCTTCTTGTGATGGACTTGGTTCAAAGCTAGAGGTAGATTTAGAGCTTGTTATCCCGAACTGGGATTTATCATTAAATGAACATGCGATTGCACCTTGGGAGCCGACAAGTTCACAATACTATCCACAACTTTTACAATCTGTATGTAATCACTACGGCGTTGATATGGATATGCCTGTGAAAGATATACCGAAAGATTTATTTGATAAAGTGTTGTACGGAAGCGGGGAAGAGAAGGTTTATTTCCGCTATGTAAATGAATTCGGTCAAGTAAAGGAAAATGAGATTTTATTTGAAGGTGTTATTCCAAACATTGAACGTCGTTATCGTGAAACGAGTTCTGATTACATTCGTGAGCAAATGGAAAAGTATATGGCAGAACAAGCTTGTCCGAAGTGTAAAGGCGGCCGCTTAAAACCTGAAAGCTTAGCTGTTTTTGTTGGTGATAAAACGATTGCTGACGTAACGAAGTATTCAGTTCAAGAAGTACAAGAATTTTTCTCGAATGTAGAGCTAACGGAGAAGCAACAAAAAATAGCTCATTTAATTTTAAGAGAAATTCAGGAGCGCGTTGGATTCTTAGTGAACGTTGGTTTAGATTATTTAACGCTAAGTCGTGCGGCTGGTACGTTATCAGGTGGTGAGGCGCAGCGTATTCGCTTAGCGACGCAAATTGGTTCTCGTCTAACTGGCGTACTTTATATTCTTGATGAGCCTTCAATTGGTTTACACCAGCGCGATAACGATCGTCTTATTCGTACATTGCAAGAAATGCGCGATTTAGGTAATACATTAATCGTTGTTGAGCATGATGAAGATACGATGATGGCTGCTGATTATTTACTTGATATCGGACCAGGTGCAGGTATTCACGGTGGGCAAGTTGTATCGGCAGGGACACCAGCTGAAGTGATGCAAGATGATAATTCGTTAACAGGAAAATATTTAAGCGGTAAAGAGTTTATTCCAGTTCCACTTGAAAGACGTAAAGGTGACGGACGTAAAGTGGAGATTGTCGGCGCAAAAGAGAATAACTTAAAGAATGCAAAAATGTCATTCCCACTCGGTACGTTTGTAGCGGTAACAGGTGTATCTGGATCAGGTAAAAGTACGATGATTAATGAAGTACTATATAAATCGTTAGCGCAAAAGTTATATAAAGCGAAAGCGAAGCCAGGTATTCATAAAGAGATTAAAGGTCTTGAACATTTAGATAAAGTAATTGATATTGATCAATCGCCAATTGGTCGTACACCACGTTCTAATCCAGCGACGTACACAGGTGTATTCGATGATATTCGTGATGTGTTTGCACAAACGAACGAAGCTAAAGTACGCGGATATCAAAAAGGACGTTTCAGCTTTAACGTAAAAGGTGGCCGTTGTGAAGCGTGCCGTGGTGATGGAATTATTAAAATCGAAATGCATTTCTTACCAGATGTGTATGTTCCGTGTGAAGTCTGTCACGGTAAACGATATAATCGTGAAACGTTAGAAGTGAAATATAAAGATAAGAATATTTCTGAAGTGTTAGGGATGACAATTGAAGATGGAGTAGAATTCTTCGCCAATATTCCTAAAATTAAGCGTAAACTTCAAACGCTTGTAGATGTTGGGCTTGGTTATATGAAATTAGGTCAACCAGCAACAACATTATCTGGTGGGGAAGCACAGCGTGTAAAATTAGCTTCTGAATTACACCGTCGTTCTACAGGGCGTACGTTATATATTTTAGATGAGCCAACGACTGGGTTGCATGCGCATGATATTGCACGTCTTCTAGAAGTGCTGCAACGTCTTGTTGAGAGTGGTGAGACGGTACTTGTAATTGAACATAATTTAGATGTGATTAAAACAGCTGATTATATTGTTGACCTTGGACCAGAAGGCGGGGACAAAGGTGGACAAATTGTCGCTTCGGGAACGCCAGAGCAAGTAGTAAAAGAAGAGCGCTCGTATACTGGTAAGTATTTAAAAGAGATTTTAAATCGTGATAAAGCAAGAATGAAAGAGAAAATAAAAGAAGTAGAGTTATCGCAATAAGTTTATTGATGAAAACCGAGTGGAAATGACGCTCGGTTTTTATTTTACGAGGAAAAACTGGTAAGTATGTTAGTAGGTATACAAGCATGAAAGATAGAATAAGTTGATATAAGTGTTTGTATCATACTTGCGTTTATTATCTATTAGCGTATGATGAAATATATATGTTTAAAAGGATGTGTAACGAAATGAGATGGATTGTATCACTTCTTGTAAATAGCGTTGTGTTAATCGCTGTATCGGGGCTTTTAAAAGGGATTGCACCAGATGCATTTTACGTAGCAAATATACAAACTGCAATTATTGCGAGTATTATATTGGCGGTTTTAAATGTGTTCGTAAAGCCGTTTTTAATTTTAATTACGCTACCAATTACTGTTGTAACTTTCGGCTTCTTCTTAATTGTTATTAATGCGATTACGTTAAAAATAGCAGATTCGTTATTAGGAGATGCTTTTAATATATCAGGATTTGGTGTAGCGATTGTTGCGGCAATTTGTATTTCAATTTTTAATATGATTATTGAGAAGGCAATTGTGGAACCTCTATATGAAAAAAAGAGAAAATGACAAAAAGAAAAACATTTCATTATTCGTATGAAATGTTTTTTTCTATTTATTAGAAACCGTATTTCTTGTTTCCAGAAAAAAATGGTACAATATCCGGTAGAATGGAATTTTACATCAAACGAGACTGAACCCGCAGCGGAGTGGAGGTTTATACATATGCCAAAAGTAAGGACAAAAGATTTAATTGAACAATTTCAATTGGAGTTAATAAGTGGTGAGGAAGGAATTCATCGTCCGATTGATACAAGTGATTTATCACGACCTGGAATTGAAATGGCAGGATTCTTTACATATTATCCAGCTGATCGCGTGCAGCTTCTTGGAAAAACGGAGCTTACGTTCTTTGATACGTTAACAACAGAGCAAAAACAAGAGAGAATGAAAGCGCTTTGTACCGAGGAGACGCCATGTATTATTATAACTCGTAATCAAGATGTACCAGATGAGTTATTACAAGCATCACGTGAATCAGGCATGCCTTTATTACGTTCTTCTCAAACGACAACGAGATTATCAAGTCGTTTAACTAATTATTTAGAAGGTAAGCTAGCACCAACAACTGCTGTTCATGGTGTATTAGTAGATATTTACGGTGTTGGTGTTTTAATTACAGGTCAAAGTGGTGTTGGTAAAAGTGAGACAGCTCTTGAACTTGTGAAGCGTGGTCACCGCCTTGTTGCGGATGATAGTGTAGAAATTCGCCAAGAAGATGAAGACACATTAGTAGGAAGCTCACCAGATTTAATTGAGCATTTATTAGAAATTCGTGGTCTAGGTATCATTAACGTTATGACGTTATTCGGTGCAGGGGCAGTGCGAAATTATAAGCGTATTACACTTGTTATTAATCTTGAAATTTGGGATCAAAAGAAAAACTATGATCGCTTAGGTCTTGATGAAGAGAAGATGAAAATTATTGATACAGAACTTACGAAGATTACACTTCCAGTTCGTCCTGGTCGAAACTTGGCTGTTATTATTGAAGTAGCAGCGATGAACTTCCGTTTAAAGCGTATGGGAGTCAATGCAGCACAGCAGTTCTCAGAACGATTAATGAGTGCGATTGAGTTAGGGAATCAGGAGTAAACATTGGAGAGGGAGGTCATACATATGCTGTTAGGTTCTGTACCGCAGCTTGACCGCGTAGCTGTCCAACTTGGGCCGTTTCCTGTTTATTGGTACGGGATTATTATCGGTACAGGGGTGCTATTAGGTCTTTGGCTAGCAACTCGCGAGGGAGAAAGGCTAGGTATTCCAAAAGATACATTTGTTGACCTTGTATTAATTGCAGTACCGATCGCTATTCTATTTGCGAGAATGTACTATGTTATTTTTGAATGGGAATATTACGCGCAAAACCCGAGTCAAATTATTAATATTCGTCAAGGTGGCTTGGCGATTCATGGTGGTTTAATCGGAGCGGTTATTACAGGGATTCTTTTTGCAAAGCGACGCGGGGTTTCATTCTGGAAGTTGGCGGATATTGCTGCACCAAGTATTTTATTAGGACAAGCAATTGGCCGATGGGGAAACTTTATGAACCAAGAGGCGCATGGTGATGAAGTAACGAGACAGTTTTTAGAAGGTCTTCATTTACCAGATTTCATTATTAATCAAATGTATATTGAGGGTGTGTACTATCATCCGACGTTTTTATATGAATCATTATGGAATTTTGCAGGTGTAATTTTACTACTTGCATTAAGAAAAGTGAATTTACGCCGCGGGGAATTATTCTTCACATATTTAATTTGGTATTCAGTAGGACGCTTCTTCGTAGAAGGCTTACGTACAGATAGTTTAATGCTAGGACCACTTCGTATTGCACAAGTAATGTCAATTGGACTTGTTGTTATTTCTATTATTTTCATTATTGTGAGACGAAAAATGGGGCAAGCTGATAAAAGATATTCGGAAAATTAGAGAAAAGTAGCATCTTATTATAAGATGCTGCTTCTTTCATATTCAGGAAGGCGAAAGGACTAAGGCAATGAGAATAAATACAGTGTTATTTGATTTAGATGGAACTTTAATTAATACAAACGAACTTATTATTTCTTCTTTTTTACATACTTTAAATACGTATTATCCAAATCAATATAAGCGTGAAGATGTGTTGCCATTTATCGGTCCATCTTTGCATGATACTTTCAGTAAGATTGATGAAAGTAAGGTTGAAGAGATGATTACAAGTTATCGCGAATTTAACCATGATCATCATGATGAATTAGTAGAAGAATATGAAACTGTATATGAAACAGTTCGAGAGTTGAAGAAGCAAGGTTATAAAGTTGGTATTGTTACAACGAAAGCGAGACAAACCGTTGAGATGGGATTACAGTTGTCAAAGCTTGATGAATTTTTTGATGTTGTCGTGACAATTGATGATGTAGAGCATGTGAAACCACATCCAGAGCCACTTCAAAAAGCGCTTGAATTATTAGATGCAAAACCAGAAGAGGCATTGATGGTTGGAGATAATCATCATGATATTGTCGGTGGTCAAAATGCGGGGACGAAAACAGCTGCGGTTTCATGGACGTTGAAAGGTAGAGCGTATTTAGAAGCTTACAAGCCGGACTTTATGCTAGATAAAATGAGCGATTTGCTACCGATTTTGTCTAATATGAACCGTTCATAAAGGTCCAAGTAAGTTAGTAGAGGAGCGAGCTAAGTGCGACGGACAACGCGCTATCCTGTTTCAGGAGAAAATTCATTATGGAATGTGTATAAAACAGTGTCTTTTTGGAAGGTAATGAAAAACTTTATTATTATCCAAATTGCGCGTTACACGCCAGTTTTATCTGTGAAGAATTGGTTGTACCGCACTTTTTTACGGATGAAAGTAGGAAAGAAAACATCATTTGCGCTTATGGTAATGCCGGATATTATGTTCCCGGAAAAGATAACTGTGGGAGAGAATTCGATTATTGGCTATAACACAACGCTTTTAGCACATGAATATTTAATTCGTGAATATCGACTTGGGGAAATCGTCATTGGAAATGAAGTGATGATTGGAGCGAATGTAACAATATTACCAGGTGTGAAAATTGGAGACGGTGCGATTGTCTCAGCTGGCACACTTGTTCATAGAGATGTACCGAGCGGTGCTTTCGTAGGTGGAAATCCAATGCGTATTATTTATACGAAAGAGCAAATGACCGCAAGAGAAGGTTCATGGTGAAAATGTAACATTTCTCCTCTTTTTTTATGAATAAAAAGGAAATAATTGAGTATAATATACTGTTTTGTTTTTTACGGAATCGTTTATACTTATAGATAGAAGAATGTGTGAGCGAAGAAAACAAAAAACTGGAGGATATATGGGGAAAAATCAAAGGATATATAAGGAGAACGGACAAGTTATCTCTTTTAATCAATTAGCGGACTTCTTTTATAAAAAAGGGATGAGAGCTTACAAAGGGCAAAAATTGCAAGATGCAATTAAATATTTTCGAAGAGCGGCACAAAGTGAGAAGGAGCCGTTTATTTTATGTCAATTAGCAACAGTATTATCTGAGGCTGGTGAATATCAAGAGTCGAACCAAATCTTCTTAAAGTTAGTTAGATCTAATCCAGAACTTGAACAGTGCTATTATTTTATTGCAAATAATTATGCATATATGGGGTTATTTCAACAGGCGAAGAAATATGCAGATCGTTATTTAGAAGTTGCAAAAGAGAAGGAATTCGTAGAAGATACATTAGAACTTCTTGAGATTATGGAAGAAGAAGCAATGGGTGCGGAAGAGATTGAAGATGAAGATGATTTAATTGTTATGCAGGAAGAAGCGAATCGTTATATTCGTAATGGACAATTGGAAGAAGCAATTGCTACATTAGAAATTGTTACGAAAGATTATCCGGAATTTTGGTCAGGTCATAATAATTTAGCCATTGCACATTTTCAATCGGGTAATGTAGACAAAGCACTGAAGTTAACAGAAATGATTTTAGAGAAAAATCCTGGTAATATACATGCGCTTTGTAATACGCTTATTTTTCTATATTCAATTGGAGAGCATAAACAAGTAGAAGCGTTAGCGGGACAGCTAGTTTCGGTATATCCGATTTCATTTGAACATCGTTTGAAACTGGGAACTACACTTGCAACAATTGGTTATTTCGAGCATGCATATAAATGGTTCAAACTATTAAAGCGTCAAGGATACGAAGGAGACGTTAGTTTTTATTATTGGTTTGCATATTCTGCGTATATGGTGAAAGATCAGCAACTAGCTGAAAAAATGTGGCAACATGTCGTGGAATTGCATCCTGATAAAAAGGGAAAAGAACCGTGGAATGCGCTGAATTTAGCAGATGAAGGACAAAACGTGTTATTTGAAGAATTACGAAAATCATTTCAGCAAAGTGCGACGCTAGAAGAACAAATGCTAGCTTTATATTTAATGAATGAATTGTCAACGCCGGAGAAGGTTGGATTCTTCTTTGATATAACGCAAGCGAAGAACGGTGTTCCCATCGTATCGCAACTTGCAAAGTACTTCTTTTTAATTAATAGTCATAAGAGTATTCCAGCTGATTTACAACAATTTGAGCAGTGCGCGAGAATCGCGGATGCCTTATACAATTATACGAAAAAAGATGATGAATTAATTGAAGAGTGTTTACACTTTTGGTTTTGTACGTTCATACGTTTATATACATCTGGAGACATATTTACAAATGTGTACGGCTGGTCAGCTGCGATTGAATACATTGTACGCGGCGAACAAGGAAATAAAATGACGCAGTCGGAGCTTGGAGATGTATATAATGTATCTGTAGCGACTGTCCGAAAGTATGTGCAAGCTGTTAAGCGTACGCACACATAAGATAAGCAAATCATTGGGAAAAAAATGATGCTAACAGTATAATGAGGGTAACTTAATTGTGTAGGAATGGATAGGAGTGAATAGTGTGTCAGAAGAAAAAATTTATGATGTCGTTATTATTGGTGCAGGACCAGCTGGTATGACAGCTGCAGTATATACATCTCGTGCAAATTTAAGCACATTAATGCTTGAGCGTGGTATTCCAGGTGGCCAAATGGCAAACACGGAAGATGTAGAAAACTACCCAGGTTATGAGTCTATTTTAGGACCAGACTTATCAAATAAAATGTTCGAGCATGCGAAGAAATTTGGTGCTGAATATGCATACGGTGATGTGAAAGAAGTCATCGATGGTAAAGAATACAAAACAATTATTGCTGGTAAAAAAGAATATAAAGCACGTGCAATTATCGTTGCAAGCGGTGCAGAGTATAAAAAAATTGGTGTACCGGGTGAAACAGAACTTGGCGGCCGTGGTGTATCATATTGTGCAGTATGTGATGGGGCATTCTTTAAAGGAAAAGAACTTATCGTAATTGGCGGTGGAGATTCTGCTGTTGAAGAGGGTGTGTTCTTAACACGCTTCGCATCAAAAGTAACGATCGTTCACCGTCGTGACACGCTTCGTGCACAGAAAATTTTACAAGACCGTGCTTTCCAAAACGAAAAAGTAGATTTCATTTGGAACCACACTATAAAAGAAATCAACGAAGCAAGTGGTAAAGTAGGAAGTGTAACACTTGTAGACGTAAACAGTGGAGAAGAGAAAGAAGTCAAGACTGACGGCGTATTCGTATACATCGGTATGTTACCATTATCAAAACCATTTGTTGAACTAGGTATTACAAATGAAAATGGTTACCTTGAAACGAACGAACGTATGGAAACGAAAATTCCTGGTATTTTCGCAGCTGGTGATGTTCGTGAAAAAATGCTTCGTCAAATTGTAACTGCAACAGGTGACGGTAGTATTGCAGCACAAAGTGCACAACATTACGTAGAAGAATTATTAGAGGAATTAAAAACTGTATCAGAAAAATAAGGGATAACATACCTTGTGAGAAGAAAGCTACCGACAGGAGCTTTCTTCTTTTTTTGTGTGAAAATGTCAAAGTATTGTCAAAAAATATAAGGATTATAAGCTTTCTTATTGATATACTGGACTTTACGGAAAAAATCACTATAAGAAATGAGGAATTTATTCAGTATGGAATGGCGTAATATATATCGTGGATTTTGTATGGGCGTTAGTGATTTAATTCCTGGTGTGAGCGGCGGTACAATCGCTGTTGTGTTAGGGATTTATGAACAATTGCTTGCGGCAATTAGTGGATTCTTTAGTCGTGAATGGAAAAAACATTTAGGGTTTTTAATTCCACTTGCAGCTGGTGTGGCAGCAGCGTTTTTAACGTTAAGTCATGTTATTAAATATTTACTTGCAAATCATTATGAACCGACTCAATTTTTCTTCCTCGGTTTAATTATTAGTATATTACCGATGTTAATGAGAGAAGCTGATGCAAAGTCGTCGTTTAAAGGTAAGCACATTGTTTTATTAATAGTTGCAGCAATTCTTGTTGCGATCACAGCTTTCTTTAAACCAGATAAGGCAGCAGATCCAATTACGACGTTAACAATTTTAAATGCAATTGGTTTATTTTTCGCAGGATGGATGGCTAGTATGGCTATGCTACTTCCTGGGATTAGTGGATCGTTTATTTTATTAATTATTGGTGTGTATCCAACAGCAATTAACGCTTTAACTACACTTAACTTACCTTTAATCGTGGTTATCGGTGCTGGTGTTATGGTTGGATTTGTTGTAAGTAGTAAAGGCATTAGTTTTTTATTAGATCGTTATAAAAGTATGACATTTGCGGCAATTATTGGACTAGTTATCGGTTCGATTGTAATTGTGTTCCCTGGTATTCCAACCGGCGGATTTTCAATTATAAGTTCAATTATTACCTTTATTTTAGGATTTGCGATTGTTACTTATTTCGGTAAGAAATAAGGGCTTTAATCCCCTTGGCGATAAAAATCGTTAAGGGGATTTTTCATGCTATTCATTAAAAGTCTAGGCATTTACATTGCTTGTTATGGAAAGCTTTTTTAAAATTGTTGAGTAGCGTATGCTTAGCGAAAGAGGACTGGCTCCTTCGTTGTAGCAAACTGTTTTTGATAGTATAATGAAAGAAGTATGCAGTGAGAAATTTTACTGCAAGTAGCTGAGGTGAAGAAACATGCAAAGAGTGACAAACTGTGTGTTAATTAGAGATAATGAAGTACTCTTACTCCAAAAACCTCGCCGAAATTGGTGGGTTGCACCAGGCGGGAAAATGGAGCGTGGTGAGACTGTAAGAGATTCCGTTGTTCGCGAATATCGCGAAGAAACAGGTATTTATTTGAAAAACCCAGCGTTAAAGGGGGTCTTCACCTTTGTCATCCAAGAAGGTGATAAAGTTGTTTCTGAATGGATGATGTTCTCCTTTTTAGCGACAGATTTTGCAGGAGAAAACAAACTAGAGAGCGAAGAAGGCATCATTGGTTGGCATACATTTGATAAAATTGATGATTTAGCAATGGCGCCAGGAGATTATCACATTATTGATTATTTAATTAAAGGAAATGGCATAATCTACGGTACATTTGTATATACCCCAGATTTTGAGTTGCTTTCATATCGATTAGATCCGAGTTAAACCGTCAAGGAGAGGATACGATGACAGAGAATAATGATATAAAAATGGTAATTATTACAGGGATGTCTGGAGCTGGAAAAACAGTAGCTTTACAAAGTTTTGAAGATTTAGGATATTTTTGTGTAGATAATTTACCACCGATGTTATTGCCAAAGTTTATTGAGCTTATGGCGGATTCAAAAGGGAAAATGAATAAAGTGGCACTTGGTATTGATTTACGTGGCCGCGAGTTTTTCGAGCATTTATGGGGAGCACTTGATGATTTATCAGAACGTACATGGATTATTCCTCATATTTTATTTTTAGATGCGAAAGATAGTACGCTTGTAACTCGTTATAAAGAAACGAGACGTTCGCATCCACTTGCACCAACTGGTTTGCCGTTAAAGGGAATCGAAGCAGAGCGCAATTTATTAACAGATATGAAGGCACGAGCAAATATTGTGCTTGATACATCGGATTTAAAACCGAAAGAATTACGTGAAAAAATTGTTCACTTGTTCTCAACAGAAACTGAGCAAGCATTTCGTGTAAATGTTATGTCATTTGGATTTAAGTACGGTATTCCAATTGATGCAGATTTAGTATTTGATGTTCGTTTTTTACCAAATCCATATTACATTCCACATATGAAGCCATTAACAGGACTAGATGAAGAAGTTTCTTCGTATGTACTGAAATTTAATGAGACACATAAGTTTTTAGAGAAGTTGACGGATCTGATTACTTTCATGCTGCCTCATTATAAAAGAGAAGGCAAAAGTCAACTTGTAATTGCAATTGGATGTACAGGTGGACAGCATCGTTCTGTTACGCTTACAGAATACCTTGGGAAACATTTGAAACCAGAGTATAGTGTTCATGTATCTCATCGTGATGTGGAGAAGAGAAAGGGCCATTAAGGGATGAAAAAAGAGAGAAAGCCTAAAATTGTCATCATGGGAGGCGGAACAGGACTCTCTGTTTTATTAAGAGGATTAAAGCAATATCCTGTTGATATTACAGCAGTTGTTACAATCGCTGATGATGGTGGCAGTTCGGGTCGATTACGTGATGAGCTAGAAATTCCACCTCCAGGTGACATCCGTAACGTACTTGTTGCGTTATCGGATGTAGAGCCACTGGTGGAAGCTTTATTTCAGCACCGTTTCACAACAGGAGACGGACTGAAAGGTCATGCGTTAGGAAATCTATTGTTGGCAGGTATGACCTCGATTACAGGAGACTTTTTCCATGCAATTACGGAAACAAGTAAAGTATTAAATGTCAGAGGACGTGTATTACCAGCAGCGAATCAAAGTGCGGTACTTCATGCGGAACTTGAAGATGGGGAAATTGTAACAGGTGAATCAAAGATTCCTTATTACGGAAAGAAGATTAATCGTGTCTTTTTAACTCCAGAAGATGTAGAGCCATTGCATGAAACGTTGGCTGAGATTAAACGAGCTGATTTACTTGTTTTCGGCCCAGGAAGTTTGTATACGAGTATATTACCCAACTTAGTTGTTAACAAAATTGGGGACGCTGTTCTTGCCGCAAAGGCGAAGAAGGTATATGTATGTAACGTTATGACACAAGCGGGTGAAACGATGGGATATACTGCTTTTGATCATGTGCAGGCGTTACACGATCATTTAGGGCAACCATTTATTAATACTGCAATTGTAAATAACCGTGAGATTCCTTGTGAATTACGTAAGTTATATGAGGAAGAAATGTCTACACCAGTTGTAGTGGATGAAGAACGTTTTGCTGAAAATAATATTGATGTTATTCAAGAGGGATTAGCGAAGTATGATGATCGTGTTGTAAGGCATGATACGTTAAAGTTAGCTTCGATTTTATATTCATTGTTATAAATGTGCGTTGCCTCGTTTGAGGTGGCGCTCCTCATTCATATAGGACAAGAATTTTGTTCCATAATAATCGTATAAGGAGGTGTTGACTGTGTCATTTGCATCAGAAACAAAGAAAGAGTTGACGAATCTTGAAGTGAAAGAATGCTGTGAGAAAGCAGAATTATCGGCGTTACTTCGAATGAACGGATCGCTTTCTTTTTCAAACCGTCGCTTATCTATCGATATTCAAACGGAAAATGCGGCAATTGCAAGAAGGATTTATACGCTTTTGAAAAAAGGATATGACGTGACGGTAGAATTACTTGTTCGTAAAAAAATGCGATTGAAGAAAAATAATGTATATATCGTAAGGCTTGTTGAAAAGTCTCGCGAAATATTAGCCGATCTTCATATCGTTCGAGATGACTTTTCATTTATTCGAAATATATCACAAGAATTGATTGAGAAGAAGTGTTGTAAACGATCGTATTTACGCGGTGCATTTTTAGCAGGTGGTTCAGTAAATAACCCAGAAACATCATCTTATCATTTAGAGATCTTTTCGTTATATAAGGAACATAATGATGCTATATGTGAACTGATGAACGGATTTGATTTAAATAGTAAGACGTTGGAAAGAAGAAAAGGGTACATTACGTATTTGAAAGAAGCGGAGAAAATTACGGAATTTTTAAATATTATTGGTGCTCATAATGCACTTTTAAGGTTTGAAGATATTCGAATCGTACGTGATATGCGTAATTCCGTAAATCGTTTAGTGAACTGCGAAACAGCTAATTTAAATAAAACAATTGGTGCAGCGCTAAGGCAGATTGAAAATATCCGCTATATTGATGAGACGGTTGGTCTTGATATATTGCCAGATAAACTACAAGAGATTGCGCAACTACGAAGAGATTATCAAGATGTAACATTGAAAGAGTTAGGTGAGATGGTATCCGGGGGGAAAATTAGTAAATCGGGTATTAATCATCGTTTGCGTAAAATCGATGAAATTGCAGAGAAATTACGCGCGGGGGAAACGGTAGCAAAAAAATAAGAGGGTAAAGGGGAAATGGAGCTGTGGTTCAAAAACGAGTTCAGGTTTCATTAAAAAACGGTTTACAAGCACGTCCGGCTGCGTTGTTTGTACAAGAGGCAAATCGCTTTCATGCAGATATCTTCATTGAGAAAGATGGAAAGACAGTAAATGCAAAGAGCATAATGGGGATTATGAGCTTAGCAATTGGAACTGGAAGCATGATAACAATTACAACAGAAGGTTCAGATGCAGAAGAGGCTTTAGAAGCATTAGCTGCATATGTACAATAAAGAGCTATCGCGTATATGCGATAGTTTTTTTGTTTTGTTGTTTGTGCGGATTAGCGGGGAGGGGTATTTAGCTGGTTTGTCCTTGTCGGAGATTGTCGGTAAATCGATATGTTGTGTCGAACCGTTGATATATTAAAAAAATCGTTGATATAATTTGAGTTTTGTTCGATATAATTGAAAAATCGTTGATATATTTAGAGGGATACTGGATGGGGTATGTGAGCGGGGAACAATATATAAAAGAAGCGCCCAATTATAGGGCGCTTCCACTTTTAGTTATATCTAGCTCCAGCGGCTAGAATCTCCGGTTGTTTCGCCCCTTCATTCGAGGCAAAAAGCGCCTCGGAATCAGGGGCTCCATCGCCCTGCGATTCTAAACGAGCCGCTTTCGCTTTTAAGTATTAACGATTTGTAAAGATCTTATCGATTAAACCGTATTCTAAAGCTTTTTCAGCTGTCATGAAGTTGTCGCGGTCTGTGTCGCGTTGTAGTACTTCAAGTGGTTGACCAGTGCGGTCAGCAAGAATTTGGTTTAGTTTTTCACGTAAGAATAGGATACGTTTTGCAGCGATTTCGATTTCAGTCGCTTGACCTTGTGCTCCACCAAGTGGTTGGTGAATCATTACTTCACTGTTTGGAAGTGCATAACGTTTTCCTTTTTCACCTGCTGCAAGTAAGAATGCACCCATAGATGCAGCCATACCGATACAGATTGTTGATACTTGTGGTTTAATAAACTGCATTGTATCATAGATTGCCATACCCGCTGTGATAGAACCACCAGGGCTGTTGATGTAGATGTGAATATCTTTTTCTGGATCTTGAGATTCCAAGAATAAAAGCTGGGAAACGATTGAGTTAGCTACGTTGTCATCAATTGCACTACCAAGCATAATGATGCGGTCTTTTAGTAGTCGAGAGTAAATATCGTAAGCGCGTTCTCCACGATTTGTTTGTTCAATTACTGTAGGAATTAAATTCATCTGTTATTTCCTCCTTATAAAGCTTTCTTAGTCTTATAATACAATTATGGTCAATAAAGGTCAAACGAAACCACTTTAAATCAAAAAAATATGTAGTTGTACCATGAAATATTCGCTATGTTTTCGAAATTCCCTGCTTATGTATCTTCAACATCATAACCGAATTACATAAATTTAAACGTTACGAAAACTGGAGGAAAAAGAAAAGAACGCCTTTTAACTGAAGCGTTCTTTCGATAATTAGTCTTTTAAAAGATAGGTTACTTTATTTAAAATCTTTTCGATTTGTTTCGCGTTTTTACTATACATTTCGCTTGCTGATTTCGACTTTGTTTCTAGGGAAAATAGTTCAAGATCAGCATGACATTTTTTTAAAGATGCTAATAATAAAGGTTTGTTTTGAGGAGAAGGCATTTGGAGTTTGTCATTGTAAATGTCGATAGTAAGTTGTCCGTATGAATCCACTTGACCGAGAAAGACATTTTCAATAACAACACCGAGTTTTTCTAATTCTGAATGTAGCCAAGCGCGGTTATGTCCGCTTGCTGAAAGAGGTTCATCTAGTACATTTCCATCCATAATAACAGTTTGCGGTTCTTTTTCATTTGGCACTTTTAAACCGAGATCTTTTGCTGTAAGTGGCTGAGAATCTTTCTTTAATAATACATTTAATTCTCCACTCGGTTCTAAGACAGCAAATTCGACTTCAGCTATACTGAATGCACCATTTCCTCTAAGAAGTTCAAGTAACTCATCACTTGTATATTTCTCTTTCTTTAAATTATCCTCAAGTACTTTGCCATCTTTTATTAACACTGTAGACTTCCCTTCAAAAAAATCTCTAGCCGTTTTGTTTTTTAGGGAGAGAATTCCGACAAAGAAGGGTACTGAGGCGAAAATAAGTATGGCAAAGACACCGTGGAAAAACTTTTGATCAAGCCCTGTAGCTATCTGAGCGGCGATATCGCCAATTGTCATTCCTGCTATGTATTCAAAAAAGGAAAGCTGAGAGATTTGCCTTTTTCCTAAGCACTTTGTAATAGTGAATAAAATGATTAATATGAATACAGAGCGAAGGATAACAAGTGTCCATTCCGGCAGGTGAGACATAGTCATTTCCTCCAGTCTACTTAAAACCCTTTATATTGAGGTTCTTCACGTTCTAATAATGAAACCCTATCCTGTAAATCAGCGATGATGCTGTCCATTTCTAACATACATTCATGAAATACGCGTTTTGCTTCATCGTCTGTAGAGTTTAGCGAAAGGGAACTTAAGCTTGCTTGAGCTCCCCTTACACTAGCGAGGCAAGTTTTTACGCTAGCAATAACAGTCATATAAACACCTCTTATCCTTTCGGTTTGAATAACAATGCTCCAATGAAGCCGAAAATAATAGCTGCTGATACACCGGCGCTCGTTACTTTAAACATGCCGGTAATAACGCCAACGATGCCATGTTTTGCAGCTTCTTCCATTGCGCCATGAACGAGGGCATTACCGAAGCTTGTAATAGGTACGGTTGCCCCAGCTCCAGCGAAATCAATTAATGGTTCATACAAATTGAATCCATCTAATATAGCTCCGGCAACGACGAGTGTTGCCATTGTATGAGCTGGTGTTAGTTTGCCGACATCAAACATAAGTTGGCCGATTACACATATGAGTCCGCCGATGACGAAAGCCCAGAAAAAAATCATTGCGTTGCACCTCCAAATTCAATCGAAACGGCGTGAGCGATACACGGAATCGTTTCTTCTTGTTGGAATGTAAGTGGAGATAGTAAAGCGCCTGTCGCAACGACAAGTATTTTTTTGAACTCTCCTCTTTTCATTCGGTTTAATAAATGACCGTATACGACTGTTGCGGAACATCCAGGCCCGCTAGCACCAGCTATGACAGGTTGTCCTTCTCTATAAATGATAATTCCGCAATCTTGAAACTGTTCGCTCGTTACTTTGGTTCCATGCTTATGTAGTAAATCGTAAGCAATTTCGCGACCGACATGGCCAAGATCACCAGTCACGATTAGGTCATAGTAAGAGGCATCGATTTGTCGTTCGCGTAAATGGGCTTCGATTGTATCAACTGCAGCTGGAGCCATCGCGCCCCCCATATTAAAAGGGTCTGTTAATCCCATATCAATAACTCGCCCAATCGTTGCAGAGGTTACTCTTGGACCATGTCCAGTATCGCTTAAAATGGCGGCTCCTGCTCCGGTTACTGTCCACTGTGCAGTAGGTGGCTTTTGTCCGCCGTATTCGGTAGGATAGCGGAATTGTTTTTCTACAGCTGTATTATGACTGGATGCACCAGTTAATAAATATTTTGCGCCTTTTGCATTTACGATACTTGCCCCAAGTGCTAAACCTTCCATAGAAGTAGAACAAGCCCCGAATAATCCGAGATAAGGAGTGCCAAGTGTCCGGCAAGCAAAGCTTGTTGGAGTAATTTGATTGATTAAATCTCCTGCAAGTACAAATTGAATATCATCTTTACGAAGTTCTGCTTTTTCAGTAGCACGACTACAAGCTTCTTCGAATAAAATTTTATGTGCTTTTTCATAGGAATCTTGTCCGAGCCATAAATCTTCATGAAGGATATCGAAGTCTTCTGGGATGTTCCCCTTTGCTTCAAATGGTCCACCGACAACCCCTGTTGAGATAATGACTGGTTTGTTTTCAAATACCCACGTTCGGTGTCCTTGTAACATTTATAGCCCTCCCCATTGAACGAGAATCGTTTTAATAAGTGCGATGACGAAAGCGGAAAATACACCAAATAAAATAACAGAACCAGCTAGTTTAAACATATTGCCGCCAACGCCAAGGACAAATCCTTCCGTTCGATGCTCAATACATGCGGCAATAACAGAGTTACCAAATCCAGTAACAGGTACAGCTGTACCAGCACCAGCAAACTGTCCAAAACGATCGTATATACCAAATCCAGTTAGTAACATAGAAATGAAAATAAGAGTTGCGACTGTCGGATTTCCTGCTGAGCGTTCAGTGAAATCAAAATATGTGATGTAAAAAGTAGAAATGAGTTGTCCGATGAAGCAAATAAAACCACCGACGAAAAAGGCTTTTATACAATTTTTTAAGACAGGTCGTTTCGGTTCGCGTTCTTGTTCGAATTTTTTATACTCCTGTTGTACAGGGGTTAAGTTTTTATCTTTACTAGACATTGCAATCCTTCCTTTTCTTTTAAAAAGCGTTAAGTGTTAGACTCCATTTTTTTACCAATGAATTTTAATTGTTTATTAATTTCATCTTTAGATACTTCTTTTTCCTTAATTTTTCTTTCGAGTTTTTCGAGTAACATAAAGATTTTTTTATCTGTACTGACACGAACATCGAAAGTAGGATGCTCATCACTTAGCTGCTTTTGAAGCTTTTTACGAAGAGGTTTTAATCCAAACCTTTCGTGATGCTCAGGTGTAACTGCTATGTAGAGATCTAAATTTGAATTCACTGCTGTGCTTTTTATAATTTCATCCATAGCGAGAGCTCTTTTCTTCGCTCCTTGTGATATAGATTGATTAAAGGATTCCGTACTCGTCTTTGTTAACTTTGGACCTTTTTCTTTCTCCGTTCGTTTTGCTTCTTCTTTCACTTTTTTATCTAAAGGACTATTATCACATCCGGTAAAAGAGCTAAATAGAAGTGCAAATAATGCGGTTATGAGGCCGAGTTTTCGCATAATTATCATTCCATTTCTATTGCAATATGTAATGTGATAGAAAAAGGATGACTGCATATCATCCTTTTTCTATTTCACAGCAAGACTGATTCGTTATTGCTGTGAGTATTGTGGTTCTTCTTGTTGGACTTCTTCAACGCGTGGGTTTAAAGAATCGATAATCGTTTGTGTTTGCTGCGCAGCTGTTTGGAAAAGTTGCTTAGCTTGTTGGTTATCCGTATCAAGAGCGAATCCCTCTAAGCTAGCTTGTGCACTTTTTAATCCAGAAACAGTTTGCTTTAATTTTGTAATTACAGTCATTGAATGAAGCCCCCTTTGGAATATCAATTCAAAGATTATAATTTGTGAGTTGGGGTGAATTTATGATTGGAAAATTTAGGGGTGGAATAGATTTTATATGCTTTTAGCTAAGATGCATAAGGTATTACGGGGATATTTTTATTGATTTAGATGGATTTTATTGCTATTATTATGAGAAGAAAATGAAGTGTTTTCTATAATCATGCGCCCATAGCTCAGTCGGATAGAGCGGTGGTTTCCGGTACCACGTCTGCCGGGGGTTCGAATCCCTCTGGGCGCGTCAAATACCGTGAAAGCCTTACTGTATCTATATTCCTTTGCGAAACCTTTTGGATAAACGTCATGTATTATACGTAATGATGACACGTTCTAGTCTAAAACGGAAAGGTTTATGATATTAAGTAAGTGTCACTCAATAACGTTAATAACACGTAGAAAAAATAGTAGTAAGATTAGGGAAACCCCTTGTATGTGATTAGAAATAATCGTGTACAGGGGGTTTTTTCGTTATGAAAAGAGTTAAAAGACGTGCGATTGGAAAGCGTCGTGACATCGATACAGATACCGTTCTTTTTAAGCCTTCTATTACGGTTAATAGGGCGTTAGAACGTGTTATGGATATTTATGTGTCAGAAGGATACAGAGAACGTACTATAAGCGATTATAGAATGTTTTGGTCGGAGTTCATTAATGTTATTAATCGTCAACTTATTACCGAAGTTACGAAAGAAGATATAAGGAAATATGTGAATCATTTATTGAAAATTAGAAAGTTATCGCCTGTAACGGTTAATATTCGATTGTCTGCTATTAGGGCGATTTTTAATCGTTTAGAAAAAGAAACGGTTATCGAAAACAATCCCGTGATGGGTGTTAGAAAATTAAAAGTCGATGAACAAAAGATTTATACTTTGACCGACAATCAAATAAAACGTCTATTTGCGATGGTCGATAAGACCTCTTATGCAGGATATAGGGATTATGTAGCCATGTTAGTAATGCTTAAATGTGGTTTACGTATTAACGAAATTAATGCCTTAGAAATCGACGACGTTGATTTTGATAACGGGGTTATTTTATTACCGGGTAGGAAAAACAAGAACCGAAAGAGTCGAGTAATTCCAATGTCTAAAAAAGTTCAAAATGAATTAGCCCAACTAGTAACAGAAACAGGAGAGTATTTTGAAGGACTAGGAACATCTGTATTCGTTAACTCGTTTGGTGACCCTTTGAATCCTGACCATATACGAAAAAGAATGAACTACTATGGGAAAGAAGCAAGTTTAACAAAAGAATGTAGATGTTCACCACATAGTTTACGCCACACGTTTGCAGTTAACTTTTTAAAGAATGGTGGAGACATAAGAACGTTGAGTCTTATTTTAGGTCACAGTGATTTATCGACCACACAAGTATACCTAAGTTATTCGGATACCCACGTAGTTGAACAGTATATGAAGGCTAGTGATAACGATGATTTAGAGGTTTAGCACAAAGGAAAAAGTCACCCACGGCAATGGATGACTCGAAATTGAAAATTACGTTTTAAAACTAAATAGCGGATATTTCGCATACCTAGCACTTGTATTATACCATTTTTTAAAAATGGGTAGCAAGGGGTGTAGTTTCCTATTGTCTTTTTTAGATAATTAGAAGCGTTGGTGTACGGTGATTCCGAACGTGGAATTGCCTGAAACCACGTAAATAAAAACTGATTGGATAGCCCACGTTCGTGCAGAGAGTACAAGTCATACTCTTACAAAGGGGGCAACCCGCAATGGATTCCTATTCATTCGTTGCGGGTAGGTGAGAACTACCTTTAAAGGTTCGGGTGGTAGCCATTAGCATTGCGGTGCTTGGGAACACGTTCAGCTTGTCGCACAGGGGTGGCTTTGTGTAGAGGACAAGCCTTAGGCAAAGGGCGTGTACGGTGAAAGCTGTTAAGTGAATAGGGTCTAAATGCGTACGGAATACTGACAAAGCAAGGCATGGCAAAACATAGACGCTTATCTCTCCTATTCTGTTAGATTACTTTTTGTAGTCTTTCAGCATAGGGGATAAGTCTGCCGTCAGCAGCCGTTTGCCTAACTTCGCTTCGGCATGATAAAAACCGTAAGACCTTAAAGTCAAGAGATTAAACAAAACTAACCACGGATAGTGGAATATATAAGCAACTACCACCAACGGCGATAGAGAAGAACGGGACTTATGCCAAACGTAGAGTAAGAACTATATAGGTGGAGGACGAAAAAAGGACGTTTAGTATTCAATACTAAACGCCAAAAGTGAATAGATAAATTAAGATAAGAACATAGAAGGGAGAGAGATTCCCTTACTTATTATGAGTATATCATAGAATCAGGTTATAAATAATATTAAGAATTAAAAATAAAATGATGGTGGGTTTGTTAATCGTTGGGGGAGGAAAGCCCGTAGGGACAACAAACGATAGTGCGTTAGAAGATGATTAGCAATGTAATGATACGTAAATCAAAAGATAATTGTGTCAGAATGCGTCTCTCGGTGATTCAAATTAGGGAGTTTGGTTAGACTAGGGAAGACAACAATCCCTAGCCGGATTAATGTTTGCGTTTGTAAACTTTGAGTTGAAATATTGAAAAATACTCAACTTTATATGTATAATGAAGATGCGAAATCGATTTTGATTCACTGTTGACGAACGCTTGTTTTCTAAGTAACATAGGTAGGTTCGTCTGATTATTTCTATCGGTTTTCGGATATTACTTAGGTAATATTTTAGATTAGTGTATAAAAAAGCACCTCAAGTGCAGCGAACACTGAGATGCTTTTAATAAAAAATATTTTCCACATGAGTTGATGCGACTTACTAGGATTATTTCTTTAAATTAACAATGCCTAGTACGACAGTAAAAATTGCACACAAAGCCATTACTGTTGGTAAATGCATACACTCACCTACTTTCTAAAAAGCTTTTCGTACGCCAATACGAAAGGCTTTTTTCTTTACTCTATTATTGTAGCGTAAATTACCTAGAGAAAAAAAGAACAATTTCTCAATTATATGAAAACATCCATATAAATTTATGCATCTGTAATAGAGGGTTTTATGTTGTTACTTCTTGATGTCTTCCCCTATTATATTACGTTTCAAAAACAGACCCAAGATATATGTATAAAATCTTTATTTTTTATTTTTACTTTTCGATACGACAGTCGATTTTTTTAATACAATGACTATGAAACAACATTGTAAAACTCATGTCAATAAAGTGCTTTTCAAAAAAGTCGTTAACATATTCCCCCCTATTTTTCTGTCATAAAACAGTAAATGCTGAAGAGATTTTTTTCTCTCTTACTTATCATTGTAGACAAAAAAACTAGCATTTGTACACGTCTATGTTTATTTGTTCCAGATAACTCAAATTTTGATACCTTTATAAGAACTATCTCTCAAGAATGCTGAATTGTGTTCATCCTGATATGAAACACTGTCCTTTGTTCTTGTGTGATTGATAATGTGATTTATACCGCATAGAATCAGTGTTTTATAGGGGAGGGCATCACAAACGGGAGTGTCCTATAATTTGTGATTGATAAGGGATAAAATGGAAGGATGTATTGGGAATGAGGGAATGGGAGAATTTAGGTGAAAATCCCACAAGAACAACGTGATTTTTGGATATAGTTTTAAACGTTGATATAACAACAATGAAAGCGTATGAAAAAATCTTTACAAAAACTTAACATTTATTTTCTTGTAAAGAACGGCTTTGGTTGGGGCTTGTATATAGAGAGAGTTAAACGTTATAAGTAAACGAAAATAAATAAACGTTATTAAAAACAAAATGCTTTAGCATTAAGCTTTAGCTTATAATCTTTTATCTTTAATGAATACGTGTGTCTATCTTACGATAAACCGTTATTAAAGATAAAAGATACAATTCGACCTAAAGGTCTCATTGGGGCTATCGCCCTTGTTTGTTTAAAAGAAAAAGATTAATTATCTATTTCCAACAAACTACAAGATAAATGATAAGAGTTGCCTTCTCTTTGTTGCTGAATTAATATTTCCTCCTTACCTCGTGGTGCATCCATGGGGTTCTTTTTTTATGCCCAAAAATATTTTCACAAATAATATAAAAAGTTTCATTTTTCTCTTGTATTCGGGGGCTTTAGTATGCCTATTAGTTGAGGAAGTCTTACACTACTTCCCAATCAATCATTTCCGATAGAGTTATTACTATTGGTAAAAAATCCTTCCTAAAATGGGCAGACGTAATGTAGGAGTTGCGTCTGTCCTTTTTCCTATTAGTGAAAATCAATTTGCATATAAAAACGGAGGTTACGTTATGGAACAAAAAGAACTGAAAATACCAGTTATGTTGAATCACACTACAATCGGTATTTTACGAAAAATCAAAGGTGTTACGGCTTCTCAACTGGCGGAGAGAATGTTTGTCGGTCATTCGTCTTTAAAGAAAGTAGAAAGCGGATTTACGCCAATTACGGATTTAATGAATGTGCGTTTATGGAAAGGTTTAGCGGGGCTTGGTTATTCCGTTGAAGAGATTTATGTAATAAACGAATTCGTAGACCACAAAGGGGGCGTTGTTAATTGAAGCAACGTAAATTAACACCACAACAATTAGAACTCTTAACGCAAGTATTTGAACGCCAAAGGGCGGGCGAGAGTGTTACGGCTATTGCTAAAGACATGAACCTAGACCGCCGAACCATTTACTATTGGCGTCAACGTCCAGAGTGGGTAGAACTGGAGAAGGAATTGCGAAGACGTCTTATTGAAGATGCAAACGAAGCGGTTATGGAGACACTTGCTAAAAATGCGATGGTGGGGAAGTCACCAAAATGGGTCGAGTTATACCTTAAAGCGACTGGACAACTCAAAGACGTTTCAGAGGTTCAAACACATCAACAAATCAATATCGTACAAGACGGCGTGTCAGACGATTTATTTGCCGAACTTGATGAATTATTGCGGGGGTAACTAAATGTTTAAAAAGACAGTATTAGCAGAAGCAGAACAAGTAGTAACAAAGACAGCAGCGGAACGCAATAAGCTACATATCCGTCTTATTCAATTAAACGGTGAAATAGCTTATTTACAAAGCGAGATTGCATCGGGTAACGCAAGTCTTCAAGATACGTTAAATGAACGGCTAGCGGAGAAAGCCACCGTTGAAACGGAATTGAATCGCCTTAATGGTGCGTTTCTATCTGAATTGAAGTCGATGCGTGACGACCTGTTACGTGAAAGATTAGCGGTTCTGAAATTTGGCAAAGACCGACAGGAAAGCCTTGCAAGTGAGATTAAACGACTGAAAGTGGATTACCTAAAGAAAGTCATGGCATTAAAGGAACAAGCGGACGATACGTTTGCAGATGTGAGTTCTTACGATGAAATTATGAAATTCATTGGTCAAAATCCGGTAGACGTAACGGCAACAATCGTTTATCCGTTCCCAGTAGCAGACGGAGAAGGTCGTTATCAGCCGTACGTTACAAAGCAAGAAATTGGTGCGGCGTATGAAGGGAATTTACCTTACGCTACCAGACAATACGAAATAAATTATATGAAATCGCCATATACGCGATAATTAAACTGGAGGAATTAAACTATGAATACAACACATACTGGAACATTATCGGCATACGAAATGCTATCTGTTGCGTACAATCGAGGACTTACACAATCCGAAAAGATGGAAGCTGTAACACAGCTTGAAGCACGCAAGAAGCAGCAAGCAGGGGAAACGGTACAAGGTATTAATCCATTGATGTTAAGTCAAGCGTACGGCGAATCTACGTCACGTCGCGAAGAGAAGGAACAAGCGGCGGAACTTGAAGCAAAGATGAAGAGACTAGCGGACTTAGAAGCGAAAGCACAGGCGGCCCAAGAAGCACACATACAAAAGCAACAACAGGAAGCAAGGTTAGAACGTTTAGCACACTTGGAACAAGCTGAAAAAGCTGGTTTAATTTAATAGGCGTATGGAAGAAATTCATAACAAATCTAAGCAATAGATACTAGTAGCAGAGAGGATGACATTTACATGTCGTTCTCTCCCTTTTTTTTATAGAAATGGTTCGAATTCTCGACAATAATCCATCCTATAGTTATTAATGTTATAGAAAATAATCTAAGACCCAATCTATACACATAATCTAAATCTTTAAGATAAAAGAAAGATAATATCCCTATAACAGCACCAATTATCCCAATAATCAAACCTTTATATTTTTGTAAAAACATATAGTTACCCCTTTTGTATAAATTTAATATTCCGTATATTTAATGATACATAATTTGGAAGTAAATTAAAAGAAATAATTTCCATAAAACGTACTAAGCACGTAACAGATTTCAATTTGATGTTTGTGCGAAGAAGCCGAGGAATCCGCACCATTACTGGATTTGTAGACAATCGCGAATGGCAGGAATGAAGGGAATTGTGAAAGGAATCGGGAATTATTGCAAGTCATATTTGCATACAATTGAATGACGTATTCAAAATAACTACCTATAACATTGGTTATGTAAACTAAAAGATAGTGAAATGCCCTTTTATCAAGGGATTGGTATTTTGTTGTTAGTTTTTCGTTATGCAATATTTTATACATTGTTGTTAAATCAACGTTTTCAAAGAAGGGATTCCTTAGTTTCTTCGCTACACGATGAATAAACTGAAAATTCTTTCATGGGTTATTTTCGTTCATTTAACCAATATCAATATGCAAGTTTCTTGTTATTAAAA
The DNA here is from genome assembly GCF_051776965.1 of Bacillus cereus group sp. BceL220. NCBI lineage: Bacteria > Bacillati > Bacillota > Bacilli > Caryophanales > Bacillaceae > Bacillus > Bacillus cereus group sp. BceL220. Next base: position 384,213 of record NZ_JBPWBC010000003.1, read on the forward strand.
TTAAAGGGGCGGTGCATTAACAGGGGCTATGTAAAATGAACGGGTAGTATATTTCAAATGGGGTGATTTATTTAACACGCCGTACATCGTTTGTAACCCGGCATTCCAAGCGGCATGGCATTTGACACGGCAGGAGGGAATCAGGACGACTACACCTATGTATCATTACTTAACTATCACTATCGAATAACATGTAAGCAACGCTATGACGCATTGGTTATCGTATCTCATTATGGATAGCGAATCCCAGTGTCCCCGCAACACAATGATTACTAATGAATGCTATTACTATTACATATGTTTCGTACGTCCTGTGTATGGAACAGCAATGAGAGTTGTCTACTTATCATTCATTGATATTGATTTGATAATGTTTTATTTGGATTGAATCTTCATTCGAACCTTTCAATATCTTCTTTATTCGAATTGATTCATTTGATTATTAACATTCAAAATTTCATTATTTACTTCTCTTTATCTACAAACCTTCATGAAGAAGCCATTTCACAAACAAAATATACGTGTAATGAATCGAAGAATGGCGAAGACCCCCGCAATGGGTGACGCCCCCTCTTAGTTTGCCGTGTAGGGCATATCAACAATACATAATATATTTTTCATCCGAAGGCGGGAAGCCCGTTTGATTATCAGTAAAATTTAAAAATAAATGTCACGAAATCGACCGCCACGGACAAATAGAAAGTGTAAGGACAAAAAAACACTTTCGGAGGAATTTTATTATGACTACAATTATTAAAAACGAAGAAGCATTCATTATTGACGCTAATGTTCGAGAATCACACATGAACCGTGTGGACGTATTGGAAAAAGTGAAAGGTTTATTACTATTACCCAATTTAGAAATGGCGACAACACAACAAGTTGCCGATTTTTACGAAGTCCCTAAACAAGCGATACTCAGTCTTGTACATGACAACAGAAAAGAAGTTGAGGGCGACGGCTATAAGACATTAAAAGGTAAAGAGTTAGTTAATTCCTTAGAGGAATATACTACAATTTTGAAAAGAAAAGGACATTGCTTACTAGAAAGCGGCGATACGATCGCTTACGGAAATAACGGAGTTTTCCCACGCCGTGCAATCTTACGTGTTGGAATGTTGCTTCGCGATTCAGCTATTGCGAAAGAAGTTCGCACCCAACTTTTAAACATTGAAGAGAAAACGACGCAAGAAGTTAAAGTCGCGGACATTAACGAAGAACAAACGTTACAAATGGCGGTAGGGCAAGCGTTTATGTCTGGTGATATCAACGCGTTAGCACAAGCCGCAACCGGCTTAATGGCGTTCAAGAATCGACATATCGCTGAAATCGAAACGAAGTTAGAGGAACAAAAAACGGTTATCAAGGTGTTAGCTAAAGAGGAAGTGTCTTTTAAAACTCCAGAAAAGGTACTTCAAAACTTAACAGCTAGGTATGGCAAAGCAAATGGCGGGAATTATCAGATGGCGTGGAAGGACCTTCAAAATCATCTATGGTACAAAGTGACGCCAGGAATCAATTTAAAATCAAGAAAAACACGGGCTATTAGAAGTGGGAAAAAAGGTGTTACATATCCAAAGGTTATTAAGAGACATGAATTTCCTACGGTTATTTCTGCAATGATAGCTTTATGTGAAAATAAAGGAATTGATGTTGAAGATATTTTACAAGAAGTCGCGGAATAATCGTGGCTTTTATTTAAAAAGGTTTCTTTTTGTGTGTCAAGAAATCGATTGATACAGACAAATAGAAAGCGTGTGGTGCGTATGGCACTTGTAGAAGATACGGATTGTTAAATTATCTATCAGATGAAAATACGATAATGACGAGGAAGCGTGTACTCGTTATTGTAAAAAGGAAAGAAAGCGTTTATAATCGAAATATATTAGCATACATAACGTTGTATGTTCATGTCTAAAAAGATTATTTCTATATTATATATAAGGAAATACCTTGTTTTTACTGATATTTCACGTGAAAATAAACGGGTGGTTTCCGGTACCACGTCTGCCGGGGGTTCGAATCCCTCTGGGCGCGTCAGAAAGTCCTAACTTACGTTTTGTAGGTTAGGACTTTTTTATTTATCTCATTATTTGAGGGTTAAACAAAACAAACTGATGGAAGTTTCATTTTATATGTGTACTTTCAAAATGCCTTGTCTCATTGCTTCTGTTAAAGCTTCGGAGCGTGATCCTACTTTTAATTTTTTGAAGATTTTTGTTAGGTTGTATTCTACAGCTCTTGAACTCATGTACAGTTCATCAGCAATTTGTTTATTACTACTTCCTTTAGAGACGGATTCTAAGATTTCTAATTCTTTTTGTGTAAGAAGAGCGGTTTTATTTTCAAGTTGTTGAGTCGTTATATCGTCTGTACGTAGTTGACGTAATAACGAAATAGGAAGTAAAGTATATCCGTTTACAGCTGCACGAATTGCCATTAATAGCTCTTGCTGAGAAGCTGATTTACTAATAATGCCGCTGATACCAGAGTTTATTAATAAATTGAATTGGGATACGTATTCAAAACCTGTATATAAAATGATTTTTGCATCTGTTTGAATATGTAATATTTTCTGGGCGAGTTCAATACCACTACAATTGGGCATATTCATATCTAAGAGGTATACGTCAAAAGGTGTAGCGTCACTTTTTATAAGTGCTTCCTGTTCATTTAAAATATATTCTGCTTGCATATCTTCTTCTAATTCAATCATGCTCTTTGTTCCTTCGCCTACAATTTGATGATCATCTACGATTAATACTCGAATCATTATTTACCACCTCGGAACTGTAATGTTTATTTGAAGTCCTTTTTTAGCTTCGGATACTATATGTATTTCTCCACCAATTGATTGAAGCCTTCCTTTTATACCGGAAATCCCCATATGCTGCTTAGGAGAGTAGGGAGTGTCTATATCAAAACCTTTGCCGTTGTCTCGGTAGTCTAGGAAAATGCAGTTATTCTCTTCCCATAAAAAAATCGATACGATGGTTGCCTCGGAATGTTTATCTGCGTTTGTTAGTAGTTCTTGAATGATACGATATAAAGATAAAATTTTGTCAAAATCGTAATGATGTTCTTGAATTGATTCATGATCAAATTGAATATGAAACTGCACACGTAATTGTGTTTGGGCTAGCAATTCTCTTAATGCACCAATTAAACCAGCATCTGATAAAAGTGATGGACGCAATTCATTACATGTGTCGCGAATTTGTTGTATTACATCGTGCATACCGAAGTGGATTTTTTTTAGTTCATTTTTTAATTCTAGTGGAACGGATTTGTTTTTTAGTAAAGAGTCTAGTTTGCGGTACCATACGATTTGATCTTGTAATGCAGAGTCGTGTAAATCTGAAGCGAGTCGGCGCCTTTCTTGTTCAGAAATTTGAAAGAGTAGGCGTGATAAGCTTGCAGAATTTGTTTTGGATTCTAAACTCTCCTGCTCTAGAGAATGAATAATTTCATTAATGGTATACAAGTTTTCGTAAATAAGACGGACGTATGTCGTGACAGTGATGAACCATGATTTTTCATGCGTATTATATTTAATATTATTCACTTTTCTTCCAATCCAGATGTAGTGTTTTATATGTTTAGTAGAGTATAAGTAAATGCCAATGCATCCATCATCCTCTAATAAATCATTAATTAGTAATGCTGCCATACTCCATTTTTTCTTTTTAGAAAGTGTGAAATCTTTCGTTTGTCCATATCCGTTACAGAGTGTATATGTGTTGTCTTTCATATTATATTGAACAAATTGAATAAAAGAAGGTTTCAACATCGAAACGATTTCATTAGTGAATTTTTTCTCTAACTCTTCTGTTTTCATAATAGATGATAGCTGTGCGGTAAACTGTTCAATGTTTACGTATAAGTTTGTTTTAGTCCGAAAGAGGTGATTACGGAATGTAAAATCTAATCTTTCTTTTAATATGAGAAATAGAATGTTTAACGGAAAAATAATAATAAAACTTTGCAGTAGTCGAGAGAGAAAATTGTCTTTGTAATAAATGCTCCAGCTCGTAATGATTGCAATTAATAGAGTTGGAATTAGTGACAGAAATGCGTAATACCGTAAACGATCAAATACAAACTCTATATCAAAAATCTGCTTCGTCGCTACTAAATAAAAATAACCGATTGGAAGAGCGATTAGGAACATAGCGCCAATATCTGCTGAGAGAATCGGTGTTCTGAATATTGCATCTGGAAGAGCATAGAGTGTAACGAACGGAAAGAAGGCAATGGAATGAATCGTGAGCATTAATTTTAAAAATGGTTTATGTACTGTACTGTGATATTTGATATAGGCACGGATTAAAAAATATATACAAAAGATAATATTTATTGAAAGGTAAATTAGTTCTAATCCATCGGTATTAACTATTGGAAATGGAATGAACATCGTTAAATTAGAGAGTAATAGTAAAATAATGCCGATTGTAATATCGATTTTTAGAAATCTCATAGAAATAACGTATAGTTGCTTTTTCTTGAATAATTCATTCAACAATAAAATGAGAGACATAGGTGTACCTTGAAATACAATACTTAAAATAATGAGAGCGATAAAATCACCTTTACCAGATTCAACTGCGATTAGAAGACTTGAGGAAGTCATGAATAGAAACGTGATCAAAAAGAATGTTTCCCGGTTCAAAGGCTTCTTTGTATAAAGAAAAATAGATAACCCTAGACAAATAAAAGCGAGTAGGAAGGGAAAGTATACAGAAATAATTTTGTCACGAGAATCAATAAAATGTTGTGTTCCTTTATAAGTTTGGGTGATACCGTCTTTTTTAACTTGTATTTCAGATGCATTTAGTGATTGGTTTTGATATCCAGGAAGTATTCCTAAATGAGGCTTTTCTTTATTTATCGAATAGATTATATCTCCTTCTTTTAAGTCCGTATGAAAAGCCCAACCGGAGGATTTAATTTTTGCTATTGTGTATGTAGTTGAGTCTGTTTTAGAAATAAGAACTCCACTATATGGTTGGTTTATTTTATATAAGATATAGCCTTGTAAACAAAAATACAGGATAGTTACACATAAAATGAAAACGAAGTTACGTTGTATCTGCAACGGTTTAGACACCTCTCTTTGTAGGTATATCGTTTAATTTCTGAATATTTTTATAATAACATTTAAGAAGTTTTCATACAATCAATGTCATCTGTTGAAATTGCGGTGAACCACATAAGAGTGGTTCGCCTTTTTTACGGTAAATACAGTACGGATTGCGGACAATAGCATCAGAAAGAAGTCTATGATAAAGATACAACTTAACAAGTAAATGAAGGAGGCAATAGTGATGAAAAAGTTTTTGTTGATGATAGGCGGGATTGCATTAGGAATGGCGGTTATTTATTTCGTAAAAAGCTAAAAGGGGATGTTATATATGGCATTTGAAATTCAAGGATTAAATAAAACATTTGGTGAATATAAAGCCGTTAATGATTTAAATATACGTGTAGAAGAAGGTGGAATTTTAGGGATGCTGGGCCGAAATGGTGCTGGTAAGACGACAACGATTCGTATGATCTTAGATTTAATCAAACCGGATAGCGGTCAAATTCTATGGAATAATCGCCCTTTTTCAAAGAAAGACCTATCTATTGGCTATTTACCAGAAGAGCGTGGATTATACCCGAAAATGAATGTAGTGGAGCAATTGGTGTATTTCGGCAAGTTAGAAGGAATGCCAGCTAATCTTGCAAAAAGGCATGCGTTACAGTGGCTAGAAAAATTAGAAATGACACCACATTTAAAGAAGAAAACAGAGGAATTGTCAAAGGGAAATCAACAAAAAATTCAATTGATTTCAGCGATATTGCATAATCCGGAATTCATCATACTAGATGAACCATTTAGTGGATTGGATCCTGTAAATGCAGAGATGTTAAAAAATGTTGTGCTCGAGTTAATCGCGCAAAGAAAAACGATTATCTTCTGTAGTCATCAAATGGACAGTGTAGAAACGTTCTGTGAGGAAATTTGTATTATGAAAAATGGTCAACTTGTATTATCGGGTGCCTTGTCAGATATTAAGAAAAGTTATCAATACAAATATATGACGTTGCAAACGGAAGGGGATATTGAACCTATTCTTAAGAAGAAAAATTTCAATTTTGAAAAAGTTAATCGTACGTTCATGATTAAAGTTAATGATGGAGAGGATGCATTTTCGCTGCTTGAAGACATTAAAACTAAACAATATATCCGAGATGTTTCTATTAAAGAACCTTCTTTACATCAAATCTTTGTTGAAAAGGCGGGTGCATAAGTAATGAGGAATTTCTGGATTGTTTTAGGGCAAACGTATTGGGATCGTGTGAGGACGAAAATATTTATTGGGATGACATTGTTATTAATAGGGGGAGGGATATTCTTATTCTCCTTTCCAACTTTAGTACAAAAGTTTTCTGGAGAGAAAGAAAAAACAAAAGTTGTATTTATTTCCGAAGCACCTAATGTTACTTTGGATCAATCTAATCTTAGTAAAGCTCTTCCAGAATGGGATTGGTCTTTAGGTGATAAAACAAAATTAAATCAATATAAGCAAGATTTGTTAGATAAGAAAGTCGAAGCGCTCTTTATATTAAAAGAGGGTGCGGGTGCTGAACCAGTATTAGATTACTTTATGAAGGTGGATAATCCTAAGTTGATTCAAAGTGCGCAGGTATTTGTACAAAATCAGTATTTTCAAAGTGCGGTAGTTAAACAACAGTTATCAGAAGAGGCTGTGAAATCACTGACGATGAACGTGCAAGCGAAAAAGCAAAACTTAAATAACGAAGAAACAAGCTCATTCTTACTGGTGTATTTATTAGTAGCGATTATGTACTTAGCAATTACTTCGTATGGAAATGCGATTGCTACAGCGGTAGCGTCAGAGAAGGCGTCGCGTGTTATGGAAGTGATGGTAACGAAGGTGTCGCCTGTTCACATGGTCTTTGGGAAGATATTAGGAGTCGGTCTTGCTAGTTTGACACAGTTATTTATTTTCTTCCTTAGTATGGCGCTATATATTAAATCTGGAATTTTTAAGGTATCGGATTCGTTTTTTGGAGTGAATATTGATGTAAATATGATTACAGGTGAGCATGCTGCATATTTCTTGTTATATTTTGTTCTCGGTTACTTCGTTTATGCGGCACTTTTCGCAGTGTTTGGTTCTATGGTAAGCAGGCCAGAAGAATTATCCGGAACAACGATGCCGATTACTCTTATATTGATGGGAAGCTTAGTGGTGGAGTTATTAGTAGTACTTGATAACCCTGAAGGACTAGTATCAAGGGTGACATCATATGTTCCGTTTACAGCTCCAATTAGTATGGTAGTTAGGATTATTAATGGATCCGTTGGGAGTTTAGAAATTATTACATCTATGGTTGTATTACTGGCTAGCATTAGCTTAATTGCTATGTTTGCAGCGAAGGTCTATCCGAAAGGTGTATTAAGAAGTGGTAAGAGCCTTAAATTCATTCAATTGTTAAAAAATAATTAATTGCAGGGGGGAATAAATTATGGGATTTTTTTCGAAAAGAAAACAAAAAATGATGGATAGTAATAACGAGAGAAGCGTGAAAAAAATAGTTGAGTTGTCTGTGGAAGAGATGAGAGGAATTCAAGGAGCGTCTAGTGAATCGAACGATTATCTCTATGATTCCTATGTAATTAGGAATCAAAGTTCCTTAGCTTTAAATAAGAGGTTTCTTTCTTAATTAAGAATCGTAAAAGAGTAGTTAGGCATAGTGAAGTGTCACTATACCTAAACTGCTCTTTTTATTTTGGAATTGAACAGAGATAAATTTAATGTTGTTATATATAAAATTAAGGGTTACTATTAGTATGTGGTAACAAAAAATTGAGTTTATTATTTTCTTTCAATATTATTCAAATTTAGGTTGTAAGTTGTAAATCTCATTAATACATATAAATTAATAATATTTTGGAATGGGTGTCTGTGATAGCATTCTCCTTTTACCAAACTTATTGTACAATAGAAACAAGGGGGAGATTAGTTTGAAGGCAAGTCTTTTACAAGAACAAAGCTTACGTTTGGCAATGACACAAGAGTTAAGGCAAGCGATTACAATGCTCCAGTATAATGTACAAGAATTATCGGAGTTTTTGTATGAGCAATCGTTAGAGAATCCCCTTATTGAGTTAGGTGGTTTTGAGAGGGAGAAGAAAAAGAGCTCTAACAACAGTAAAAGTACCAGCAAACAAGTCGAGAATCAGATGGAGATCTACAGTGTGGATTCTACAACGATTCAGCAACATTTATTAAATCAAATACAGTATTATAAAATAGATGAAGAAGAGCGAAAAGTAGCTTCTTTCATTATTATGAACATGGATGGAAATGGATATTTACAAGAAACGAATGAAGAGTTAGCAGAGCTCCTTTCTGCGCATATTCATGTAGTCGACCGCTCTGTAGAGCTTGTCCAATCACTGGAACCAGCAGGGGTAGGGGCGCGTAATATTCAGGAATGTTTAACCTTGCAATTGAAGCGCTTACAAAGACGGAATGGATTAGCAGAAGAGGTTGTAGAAGATCATTTCGCTTATTTTGTGAAGAAAGATTGGCGAAAGCTCGTTCAAGTGTTGAAATGTAGTAATGAGGAATTACAGAGTGCGGTAAATTGTATAACGTCATTACAACCAAAACCAGGTCTTGCGTTTTCTTCAGATAAACCACTTTATATTGTGCCTGATATGGCGGTGAAAAAAGATGGCGATCGCCTCGTTTTACAAATGAATGAGAGAAATATGCCGAGAATTGAAATTCATTCTGAATATAGTGCGCTTCTTAATAATAGTGAAAGTGAAGTAGCATCTTACGTATCAGAAAAGTATCAGCATGTGCAGTGGATTATGCGCAGTTTGAAGCAGAGAAAACAGACGCTGCTGCAAGTGATGAATATTATTATGGAAAAACAACGTGATTTCTTCTGGAAAGGTCCAGAGTATTTAAGACCTCTCGCTTTAAAAGAGGTAGCGGAAGAGTTAAGTGTGCATGAATCAACAATTAGTCGTGCGACGCGAAATAAATATGTGCAAACACCACACGGTTTATTTGAGATGAAATCGTTCTTTAGCAATGCCGTTTCGACGACTGAAGATGAAGCAGTTTCTACAAAACGTGTAAAACAATTTATTCAAACGCTAATTGGGGCAGAGGATAAGAAAAAGCCACTTTCAGATCAAAAGATTTCAAAATTATTAGAAGAAGAGCATGAAATTGTTATTTCTCGAAGAACAGTGGCGAAGTATAGAGAACAAATGCATATCCCAGCTTCGTCATTACGAAAAACGATCGGATAGGTGAAGAAGATGAAAGTTGTACTGTATACTAAAAAAGATTGTGGCCTTTGCGTGAAGGCGAAACAAGTTTTACAGGAAGTACAATGTGAATATTCTTTTCAAATCGAGGAAATAGATATATATGAAGATAATGACCTTTTAGAAAAATATCACTTAATGATTCCGGTTGTAGAAATGGACGGAAAACAAGTAGAATATGGTAACATTCACAAAGGTGTCATAATAAACTATATAAAGAATGCAGTTAAGAGTTGAATAAGTTTCTATCTCCTGTTACAATAATACACGTAGCAGGGATTATTTTTTTAACCTATGTGGGACACAAAATGTCACTACGGGACGTAAAGTGACCACAAAGGAAAATGAACCGATGTAGTGAGGAGAAAAGATATGCGCTCATGGATTCAGAATACAAAAAAATTATTACCTGATCTGCTACCTGTTATGCAAACGAGAATGCAAATTCTTCAATACATTAGGCTCATGCAGCCGATTGGAAGAAGAAACTTATCAGCAAGTCTCGGTATGACAGAACGAGTATTGCGAAGTGAAGTTCAAGTTTTGAAAGAACAAAACTTAGTTCACGTCGCTTCTTCTGGAATGACTTTGACAGAAGAAGGAACAGCTTTAGTTCTTGCTTTGGAAGACTTTATGAAAGAAATTTCCGGGTTAAAGGTTTTAGAAAAGCAACTTAAGGAAACATTAGACTTGGATGAAGTTTTCGTTGTCCCTGGCGATAGTGATGAATCACCTTGGGTCAAACTGGAGATGGGCCGTGCTTGTGTGACTTGTATAAAAGACCGTCTGACAGCGAATAATATCGTTGCTGTGGCTGGAGGAACTACGCTAGCTGCTGCTGCGGACATGATGCAACTTGATTGCAAAGATTTACATATGCTATTTGTCCCAGCACGTGGTGGAATTGGAGAAGGTGTTGAATTAGAAGCCAATACCATTTGTGCCAAGATGGCGCAAAATACGATGAGTAATTATCGCTTATTGTATGTTCCAGACCATGTTAGTAGCGAAGCATATGCGTCTATTGTGACAGAGCCTTCCGTGAAAGAAGTTCTTGAGTTGATTCGATCTTCCAATATCGTCATTCATGGAATAGGTGATGCGTTAACAATGGCACGTCGCAGAAGTACTTCAGAAGCAGATTGGTTAAAGATTCAGGCAAGCGAAGCAGTTGGCGAAGCTTTCGGTTACTACTTTAATGAAGAAGGAAATGTTGTTCATAAAGTAAGAACAGTTGGTATGCAACTAGAGGACTTACAAAATGTATCTCACGTTGTTGCAGTCGCTGGAGGTTCTTCAAAGGCAAAAGCAATACAGGCTGTAATTAAACAAGGGCACACTTCAATTCTAATTACAGATGAAGGTGCAGCAAAACAGTTAACAAAGGGTTTTACCCTTTAATATAATCCCCCAAGGAGGAAATTCAAATGACTAAAATTGGTATTAATGGATTTGGACGTATCGGACGTAACGTATTCCGCGCAGCTCTTAACAACTCTGAGGTAGAAGTAGTAGCAATCAACGACTTAACAGATGCTAAAACATTAGCTCACCTTTTAAAATATGATACAGTTCACGGAACTTTAAATGCAGAAGTATCTGCTAACGAAAACAGCATCGTTGTTAACGGTAAAGAAATTAAAGTTATCGCTGAGCGTGACCCAGCTCAATTACCATGGAGCGACTACGGAGTAGAAGTAGTAGTAGAATCTACTGGCCGTTTCACTAAAAAATCAGACGCTGAAAAACACTTAGGTGGATCAGTTAAGAAAGTTATCATCTCAGCTCCAGCTTCTGACGAAGATATCACTGTAGTTATGGGTGTTAACCATGAACAATACGATGCAGCTAACCACAACGTAGTATCTAACGCTTCTTGTACTACAAACTGTCTAGCTCCATTCGCTAAAGTATTAAACGAAAAATTCGGCGTAAAACGCGGAATGATGACAACAATTCACTCTTACACTAACGACCAACAAATCTTAGACTTACCACACAAAGATTTACGTCGTGCTCGTGCAGCAGCTGAAAACATGATCCCAACATCTACTGGTGCAGCTAAAGCTGTAGCATTAGTATTACCAGAACTTAAAGGTAAATTAAACGGTGGCGCTGTACGTGTTCCAACTGCTAACGTTTCTCTTGTTGACTTAGTTGTTGAACTTGACAAAGAAGTAACAGTTGAAGATGTAAACGCAGCATTCAAAGCAGCAGCTGAAGGCGAATTAAAAGGTATCCTTGGATACAGCGAAGAGCCATTAGTATCTATCGACTATAACGGATGTACAGCTTCTTCTACAATCGATGCATTATCTACAATGGTAATGGAAGGTAACATGGTTAAAGTACTTTCTTGGTACGATAACGAAACTGGTTACTCTAACCGCGTAGTAGACTTAGCAGCTTACATGACTTCAAAAGGTCTTTAATTCTTAATTATATAAGTTATCAATGACAAAACGAGGGAGAGGGTTTGTTCCCTCTCTCTCTTCTTTCGTTTTAAAAGCAAATGTGTTAAGCTTTTGAATGGGTTTTGTCAATCCTAACTAGTAGTCGGAGGGAAATCCAATGAACAAAAAATCAATTCGTGACGTAGATTTAAAAGGTAAGCGTGTATTTTGCCGCGTTGATTTCAACGTACCTATGAAAGAAGGCAAAATTACAGATGAAACTCGTATCCGTGCAGCTCTTCCTACAATTCAATATTTAGTAGAGCAAGGTGCGAAAGTTATTTTAGCAAGCCACTTAGGCCGTCCAAAAGGTCAAGCAGTAGAAGAATTACGTCTTACTCCAGTAGCAGCACGTTTAGGCGAGCTTCTTGGTAAAGATGTTAAAAAAGCGGACGAAGCATTCGGACCAGTTGCACAAGAAATGGTTGCAGCAATGAACGAAGGCGACGTATTAGTTCTTGAAAACGTACGTTTCTATGCGGGCGAAGAAAAGAACGATGCAGAACTTGCGAAAGAATTTGCAGCACTTGCTGACATCTTCGTAAACGATGCATTCGGTGCAGCTCACCGTGCTCATGCTTCTACAGCAGGTATCGCAGACTACCTACCAGCAGTATCTGGTCTATTAATGGAAAAAGAGTTAGATGTACTTGGTAAAGCACTTTCTAACCCAGAACGTCCATTTACAGCTATCATCGGTGGTGCGAAAGTAAAAGATAAAATCGGTGTAATTCGTCATCTATTAGACAAAGTAGATAACTTAATCATCGGTGGCGGACTTGCTTACACATTCGTTAAAGCTTTAGGTCATGAAATTGGTCTATCTCTATGTGAAGACGACAAGATTGAACTAGCTAAAGAATTTATGCAACTTGCAAAAGAAAAAGGCGTAAACTTCTACATGCCAGTTGATGTTGTAATCACTGAGGAATTCTCTGAAACTGCAACAACTAAAATTGTTGGTATCGACTCTATCCCTTCTAACTGGGAAGGCGTGGACATCGGTCCTAAAACACGTGAAATTTATGCAGATGTAATTAAAAATTCTAAGCTTGTTGTATGGAATGGACCAATGGGTGTATTCGAAATGACTCCATTCGCAGAAGGTACAAAAGCAGTAGGACAAGCATTAGCAGATGCAGAAGATACATACTCTGTTATCGGCGGTGGTGACTCTGCAGCAGCTGTTGAAAAATTCGGTATGGCTGATAAAATGAGCCACATTTCTACTGGCGGCGGTGCGTCATTAGAATTCATGGAAGGTAAAGAGCTTCCAGGTGTAGTTTGTCTTAACGACAAATAAGTAGCAGCCAAAGAAAAAGGACGGTGCAAAGCATGCGTAAACCAATTATCGCAGGTAACTGGAAAATGAATAAAACTCTATCTGAAGCAGTTAGCTTCGTAGAGGAAGTTAAAGGTCAAATCCCAGCAGCTTCAGCTGTTGATGCAGTAGTTTGCTCTCCAGCTCTATTCTTAGAGCGCCTTGTAGCAGCAACTGAAGGAACTGACTTACAAGTAGGTGCACAAAACATGCACTTCGAAAAAAATGGTGCATTCACTGGCGAAATTAGCCCAGTAGCACTTAGCGACTTAAAAGTTGGCTATGTAGTACTTGGCCACTCTGAGCGTCGTGAAATGTTTGCTGAAACAGACGAATCAGTAAACAAAAAGACTATCGCAGCATTTGAACATGGTTTAACACCAATCGTATGTTGTGGTGAGACTTTAGAAGAGCGCGAAAGCGGAAAAACATTTGATCTAGTAGCAGGTCAAGTGACAAAAGCACTTGCAGGTTTAACAGAAGAGCAAGTTAAAGCAACTGTTATCGCTTATGAGCCAATCTGGGCTATCGGTACAGGTAAATCTTCTTCTTCTGCAGATGCAAACGAAGTATGTGCGCACATCCGTAAAGTTGTTGCAGAAGCTGTTTCTCCAGAAGCTGCAGAAGCTGTTCGTATCCAATACGGCGGTAGCGTAAAACCAGAAAACATTAAAGAGTATATGGCACAATCTGACATCGACGGCGCTTTAGTTGGCGGTGCTAGCTTAGAGCCTGCTTCGTTCTTAGGTCTTCTGGGGGCGGTAAAATGAGAAAGCCAACAGCTTTAATCATTCTTGACGGTTTCGGACTTCGTGAAGAAACTTACGGGAATGCTGTAGCACAAGCTAAGAAACCTAATTTTGATGGTTACTGGAACAAATTCCCTCATACAACGCTTACAGCTTGTGGTGAGGCGGTAGGTCTTCCAGAAGGTCAAATGGGTAACTCTGAGGTTGGTCACTTAAATATCGGTGCTGGCCGCGTAGTATATCAAAGCTTAACACGCGTTAACGTTGCAATTCGTGAAGGTGAGTTCGATAAGAACGAAACTTTCCAAAATGCAATTAAAAGCGTAAAAGAAAAAGGTACTGCACTTCATTTATTCGGTTTACTTTCTGACGGTGGTGTGCACAGTCACATGAACCATATGTTTGCTCTTCTTCGCTTAGCAGCAAAAGAAGGCGTGGAGAAAGTTTATATCCATGCATTCTTAGACGGCCGCGATGTTGGACCACAAACAGCAAAAGGTTATATCGATGCAACGAATGAAGTAATTAAAGAAACAGGAGTAGGACAATTCGCGACTATCTCTGGTCGTTATTACTCTATGGACCGTGACAAGCGTTGGGATCGCGTAGAAAAATGTTACAGTGCTATGGTGAATGGTGAAGGCCCTACTTATAAATCAGCAGAAGAGTGTGTAGAAGACTCTTATGCGAACGGTATCTATGATGAATTCGTATTGCCGTCTGTAATTGTTAACGAAGATAACACGCCAGTTGCAACAATCAATGATGATGATGCAGTTATCTTCTATAACTTCCGTCCAGACCGTGCAATTCAAATTGCTCGTGTATTTACAAACGAAGACTTCCGTGAGTTCGATCGTGGTGAAAAAGTACCTCACATTCCAGAATTCGTATGTATGACACACTTCAGTGAAACTGTAGATGGTTACGTGGCATTCAAGCCAATGAACCTTGATAACACTTTAGGTGAAGTTGTTGCGCAAGCGGGATTAAAGCAACTTCGCATCGCGGAAACTGAAAAGTATCCGCACGTTACATTCTTCTTTAGCGGTGGTCGTGAGGCTGAATTCCCAGGAGAAGAGCGTATCTTAATTAACTCACCAAAGGTTGCAACGTATGACTTGAAACCTGAAATGAGCATTTACGAAGTAACGGACGCTTTAGTAAATGAAATCGAAAATGATAAACATGATGTTATCATTCTTAACTTTGCGAACTGTGATATGGTTGGCCATTCTGGGATGATGGAACCAACAATTAAAGCAGTAGAAGCAACTGACGAATGTTTAGGAAAAGTTGTAGAAGCGATTCTTGCAAAAGATGGTGTAGCACTTATTACTGCTGACCATGGTAATGCTGATCAGGAGTTAACTGCTGATGGCGGTCCTATGACAGCTCATACAACTAACCCGGTTCCTTTCATCGTTACAAAAAATGATGTAGAGCTTCGTGAAGGTGGTATTTTAGGAGATATCGCTCCAACAATGCTTACACTTTTAAATGTGGAACAACCGAAAGAAATGACAGGTAAAACAATTATTAAATAATTTGCTTATATAAAAAGGAGAGAATTTATTATGTCAACAATTATTGATGTTTATGCTCGCGAAGTCCTTGACTCTCGTGGTAACCCAACTGTAGAAGTAGAAGTTTACACAGAAAGCGGCGCTTTCGGACGCGCTATCGTACCAAGTGGTGCATCTACTGGTGAGCACGAAGCAGTAGAATTACGTGACGGTGACAAATCTCGTTACCTTGGTAAAGGTGTTGTTAACGCAGTAAACAACGTTAACGAAATTATCGCTCCAGAAATCGCTGGTTTCGATGTAACTGACCAAGCTGGTATCGACCGTGCTATGATCGAATTAGATGGCACTCCAAACAAAGGTAAACTAGGCGCTAACGCTATCCTTGGTGTATCTATGGCAGTAGCTCACGCAGCAGCTGACTTCGTAGGTCTTCCATTATACCGTTACCTTGGTGGATTCAATGCAAAACAATTACCAACTCCAATGATGAACATCATCAACGGTGGTTCTCACGCTGATAACAACGTTGACTTCCAAGAGTTCATGATCTTACCAGTTGGTGCTCCAACATTCAAAGAATCAATCCGTATGGGTGCTGAAGTATTCCATGCACTTAAAGCTGTATTACATGACAAAGGTCTTAACACTGCAGTAGGTGACGAAGGTGGATTCGCTCCAAACCTTGGTTCTAACCGTGAAGCTCTAGAAGTAATCATCGAAGCTATCGAAAAAGCTGGTTACAAAGCTGGCGAGAACGTATTCTTAGGAATGGACGTTGCTTCTTCTGAGTTCTACAACAAAGAAACTGGTAAATATGACCTTGCAGGCGAAGGCCGTACTGGCTTAACTTCTGCAGAAATGGTTGATTTCTACGAAGAGCTTTGCAAAGACTTCCCAATCATCTCTATCGAAGATGGTTTAGACGAAAACGACTGGGATGGTCACAAATTATTAACTGAGCGTATCGGTGATAAAGTACAATTAGTTGGTGACGATTTATTCGTAACTAACACTCAAAAACTTGCTGAAGGTATCGAAAAAGGTATCTCTAACTCAATCTTAATTAAAGTTAACCAAATCGGTACTTTAACTGAGACTTTCGAAGCTATCGAAATGGCTAAACGTGCTGGTTACACAGCAGTTGTATCTCACCGTTCTGGTGAAACTGAAGATGCTACAATCGCTGACATCGCAGTTGCAACTAACGCTGGCCAAATCAAAACTGGTTCTATGAGCCGTACTGACCGTATTGCTAAGTACAACCAATTATTACGCATCGAAGACGAACTAGGCGAAATCGCTGTTTACGATGGTATCAAATCTTTCTATAACATCAAACGATAATTGTAGAAAATAAACGACAGACCGTGAGAAATCACGGTCTGTTTTTTTATGTTAAAATTGTTCACCTGTCATAAGTGACATGAAATGTTTGAAGAAGCGGTTATAATCAAAATCAATTGCTATTTGATGACTCGGCCAATCAATAAATGGTTTAGGTTCTCCTAAAGAGCGAAATTCTCCAATGCTTGCCCCCTGTGCATAAGATCCTGTCATGACAACGATAGGTGATTTGTGATAGGTAAACATAGAGTTATCAAGTAAAGCGAGTATTGGCATTGTGTCATGGAAGGGGCTGCCCTTTAAATGTGGTAGGGCTTCTTTATAATATCCGTAGTAATAATGATCGAATAACGGTTTGACAAGTGGGGCTTTTCCTTTTGCCTCAATGTATTCGGCCATTTCTGGTGTAATGACGGAATATTGGGTGACGTTTAATGGGTATATGTACATGTTAGCTGCGGATTGAAGGACTATATTAGCTGCAGTAGGGTCGCCATAAAAGTTTGCTTCGGAAATAGGGGTAACATTACCAGGATGTAAAAAGGCACCGCCCATTACGTAGTAAGATTTAACTTGCTCCATTAATTGTTTACATACGATAAATAAAATTGCTAGGGAGGTAAGTCTTCCTAAGCTCACAATAATTAATTCATCTTTATACTGTTCAATAAGAGGAATAACTTCAAAAAAATTCTCCATTTCTTCGTTAGTTACATTCACCTTTGGAATAATTGGCCCGAGCCCTTGTTTCCCGTGTACATCTGTAAAAAAAGCAGGAGGAGCACCAGTAATTGGACGTTCTGATCCACCAAAGATTTTGATATTTCTACCCTTTACTTCGCTTGTAAGAAAATGAGCATTTTCTACGGCCATTTTTTTGGAACATTGCCATAATCAGCAACGATACCGACGATTTCTATTTCATTGATAAAGAATGCTAAGAGGAGAGCCATCGTATCATCAATCCCAGGATCACAAAAAATGAGAACTTTTTTGGGCATATGTTCACCACCTATCTTGTTTATCCCGTACAAACCCGCTTGGTGAGGAATGATCAATGGGGATGAGGAAACCCTCAATGATTAAAGTTTCACTTTATATATATGTAAGTTTAAGGATAAAAAGATTATTTTATTGAAATAACAGTCTTATAAATTCAGAAAATAAAAACTTTTTATATTAGGTCAAGGTTTTTGACGTAATTTTTGTTTGAAAATGCAGTCATATCAAGGTTGTAAGCGTGTAACATAGGCTGTTTTTGCTGTCAAGTTGATAAATTGCAGCTTTTTACAATTTATACTATGATAAAGATATTAACAGAAGATCGTATAAACATGAGGGATGATGAACATGAAATTTACAAAGATTCTTGTCCAAATTGCTGCTCTTTACGTGTTTTATATGGTTGGAACTTGGGTGCAAGAAATGTTAAACATTCCAATTCCAGGAAGTTTGATAGGGATGTTCCTCTTACTTGTTTTACTTAGCCTAAAAGTTCTTCCAGTGAAATGGTTCGATTTAGGAGCAGAAACACTCGTTGCTATTATGCCGTTTTTATTAATTCCGCCAACGCTTGGCCTAATGAATTACGGTGCTTTTTTTATGAGTAAAGGAATTTCTCTTTTCATTACAGTTGTAGCGAGTACATTTTTAATTATTATTGTCGCAGGACATACAGGACAATATCTTGCGAATAGGAAGGAAAGAGAGTCGCGATGAGCCAAATATTAATCGGAATCGGTTGGGTTCTTTTTACGGTGCTATTATATCAATTATCTAAAAAAATCTATAAATTATTTCCAACACCATTCACCATTCCAATGCTTGTAGCAACAGGATTAATGGCTTTCCTATTTATCGTGCTTGATATACCATATCAACATTATATGGAAAGTGGTGGTGGCTGGATTGCAAAGCTACTTGGACCCGGTGTTGTAGCATTTGCAATTCCTCTTTATAAACAACGTCATGTTCTGCAAAAATATGTTGTACCGATTGCTGGCGGGGTATTAGTAGGTACAACAGTCGCAATTGCTAGTGATTTTGCTATTGCTTCACTTATGGGAACAGATAAAAGCTTAATCTTATCGTCTTTACCAAAATCGGTAACAATGCCAGTTGCGATGAGCGTTTCTGAACAAGTTGGTGGTGTACCTTCCTTAACAGCAGCTTTCGTTGTTATCGCAGGTATTACTGGAACAATTACAGGACCTCTCTTATTAAAATGGAGCCGTGTTACAAACTCAGTTGGTAAAGGTATCGGATTTGGATGTGCTTCTCATATTATGGGTGTTATGAGAGCAATGAAAAATAACGAGCATGAAGGTGTTATTGGATCGGTAACAATGACATTAACAGCAATTTTGACATGTTTGCTTGGACCGTTATTTGCAATGATGTTTATGTAATAGAAGAAAAGCGAGGGCAACTCTATAGCTCTCGCTTTTCTATAGGATTTATGCTACAGTTACAATAACTGAATCTTTGTAGGAGGTACGCCAAGTGCATACGTTATTATCCGTTTTACTTATTACTGTATCGATTTTAATGATTGTTATGGTACTTATGCAGTCTAGTAATAGCTCAGGCCTTTCAGGTGCAATTTCAGGCGGTGCAGAGCAATTATTTGGTAAGCAAAAAGCACGTGGAATTGAAGCAGTATTAAACCGTATTACAATTGTTTTAGCTGTATTGTTCTTTGTATTAACAATTGCTGTTACGTACTTAAACTTATAGAATTGAAAGAAGAAGCGTTAGTAAGATGTACTAATGGTTCTTCTTTTTTGTTTTGCCATTTGAAAGATGTTTCTAATTAGATTATAGAAATGTAAATATGGTACACTAGATATAGAAAGAATACGACTAGATTACAGAAGAGAAAGAGGAGAAGTACATGATGAAATTAGCATCTCCGAAACCATTTACATTTGAGGGTGGAGACCGCGCTGTTTTATTACTACATGGATTCACAGGGAACTCAGCTGATGTACGTATGTTAGGGCGTTTCTTAGAAAAGAAAGGCTATACTTGTCATGCGCCAATTTATAAAGGGCACGGTGTACCACCAGAAGAGCTTGTTCATACAGGCCCTACAGATTGGTGGCAAGATGTAACGGAGGCATATCAGCTTTTAAAAGATAAAGGTTTTGAGAAAATTGCTGTTGTTGGATTGTCACTTGGCGGCGTATTTTCTTTAAAATTAGGTTATACAGTACCGGTTTTAGGTGTAGTACCAATGTGTGCACCGATGTATATTAAGAGCGAAGAAACGATGTACCAAGGTATATTGGCATATGCCCGCGAATATAAAAAACGTGAGCAAAAATCACCAGAACAAATTGAACAAGAAATGTTGGAATTCCAAAAGACACCGATGAATACATTAAAAGCATTACAACAATTAATTGCTGACGTACGTAACAATGTGGATATGATTTATGCACCAACATTTGTTGTACAAGCACGTCATGACGAAATGATTAATACAGATAGTGCTAACATTATTTATAACGGTGTAGAATCTACGTTAAAAGACATTAAATGGTATGAAGACTCTACGCATGTCATTACACTTGATAAACAACGTGACGAGCTACATGAGGATGTATATAACTTCTTGGAGCAACTAGATTGGTAAGATCTAGTTGCCTCTTTTTTTCATAAGGAATTTTTTGTGAAAACTGTAAAAATCATAAGGGGAGTATTGAAGTTTCGCTTTATACATCCCCTATCTTTCGGATACACTAAATAATATAAGGTTTTAAAGGAGGTATTTTTGCTTGGAAGAAATCACACAAGAACATATTGATAAGTTGTTATTATTTATGAGAGAAGAAGCGTATAAACCGCTAACGATACAAGAGTTAGAAGAGGCATTTGGAATTGAAGGTTCTGAGGGCTTTAAAGACTTTGTAAAGGCACTTGTAATGATGGAAGAGAAGGGACTTGTTATTCGCACACGTAGCAACCGTTACGGTCTTCCTGAAAAGATGAATTTAGTAAGAGGTAAGTTAATTGGACATGCACGTGGCTTTGCATTCGTTGTACCAGACGAGAAGAAAACGGGAGACGATGATCTTTTCATCCCTCCTACAGAATTAAACGGTGCACTTCATGGCGATACAGTATTAGCACGACTTAGTTCTCAATCGAGCGGTTCACGTCAAGAAGGTTCAATTGTACGCATTTTAGAGCGTGGAACGAAAGAACTTGTTGGTACATATACAGAATCGAAAAACTTTGGCTTTGTTATACCTGACAATAAGCGCTGGACGAGTGATATCTTTATCTTGAAAAGTGCATCAATGGGTGCTGTAGAAGGTCATAAGGTAGTTGTGAAAATTACGAGCTACCCAGAAAACCGTTTAAGTGCAGAAGGTGAAGTTATTCAAATTCTAGGTCATAAAAATGATCCAGGAGTAGATATTTTATCTGTCATTCATAAACATCATTTACCTTTAGCATTCCCTGAAGAAGTGATGGAGCATGCAAACAGTGTACCAGAAACGATTTCAGAAGAAGATTTAAAAGATCGCCGTGATTTACGTGATCAAATGATCGTAACGATTGATGGTGCAGATGCGAAAGATTTAGATGACGCTGTTACAGTAACGAAGCTTGAGAACGGCAATTACAAGCTAGGCGTTCACATTGCGGATGTAAGTCATTACGTTCAAGAAGGTTCTCCAATTGATGTAGAAGCAGCGGAAAGAGCGACAAGTGTGTATCTTGTTGACCGTGTAATTCCAATGATTCCACATCGTCTATCTAACGGTATTTGCTCATTAAATCCGAAAGTAGACCGTCTGACATTATCTTGTGAAATGGAAATCAACAACTTAGGTGATGTTGTTAAACACGAGATTTTCCAAAGTGTGATTAAAACGACAGAGCGTATGACGTATGCTGACGTAAGAAGCATTTTAGAAGATGAGGACGAAGAGTTAATTAAGCGTTATGAGCCATTAGTACCGATGTTTAAAGAGATGGGGCAATTGGCACAAATTCTACGTGAAAAACGTATGCGCCGTGGTGCAATTGACTTTGACTTTAAAGAAGCGAAAGTATTAGTAGATGAAGAAGGAAAACCGACTGATGTTGTTATGCGCGATCGCTCTGTATCAGAGAAGTTAATTGAAGAATTTATGCTTGTTGCGAATGAAACAGTAGCAGAGCACTTCCACTGGATGAACGTACCGTTTATGTACCGTGTCCATGAAGATCCGAAAGAAGATAAGCTTGAGCGTTTCTTCGAGTTTGTAACGAACTTCGGATATGCGGTAAAAGGACGTGCGAATGAAGTGCATCCTCGTGCGCTGCAACAAATTCTTGAAATGGTTCAAGGACAGCCAGAAGAAGTAGTTATTTCAACAGTTATGCTTCGTTCTATGAAGCAAGCTCGTTACGATGCGGATAGTTTAGGACATTTCGGTTTATCAACTGAGTTCTACACACATTTCACATCACCAATTCGTCGTTACCCAGATACAATTGTTCATAGATTAATTCGTGAATACATTATTAATGGTAAAGTCGACAATGAAACGCAAGCAAAATGGCGTGAAAAATTACCTGAGATTGCAGAGCACTCTTCTAATATGGAACGCCGTGCTGTTGAAGCAGAGCGTGAAACAGATGAGATGAAAAAAGCAGAGTATATGGTTGATAAGATCGGTGAAGAGTATGACGGTATGATTAGCTCTGTAACAAACTTCGGTTTATTCGTAGAGCTTCCAAATACAATTGAAGGTCTTGTACACGTTAGTTATTTAACGGATGATTACTACCGTTATGACGAGCAACATTTCGCTATGATCGGAGAACGTACAGGAAACGTATTCCGCATCGGTGATGAAATTACAATTCGCGTTATTAACGTAAATAAAGACGAGCGTGCAATCGACTTTGAAATCGTTGGCATGAAAGGTACGCCTCGTCGTAAGTTCAAAGATCGTCCAGTCGTTATCGAGCAGCCAAGAACAGGCAGAAAGAAACGCGGTGGACGTAGCGAGCGCAGTAATGAGCGCGGCGGTGAACGTGGCACAGGTAGAAAATTTGACCGTGGTGGCAAAGGAAAAGGAAGAGGATCCGCATCTGCATCCACATCCGCATCCGCAAGTCAGCCAGGGAAAAAAGATGGTAACGGCAAGAAGAAAAAAGGATTTTTCGAAAACGTACCAGGATTCAAGAAGAAAAAGAAAAAGCGTAAGTAAGAAAAGAGTGGCTTCGCTTTGATGAAAAGCGGGGCCGTTTTCTTTTTTCTTCGTGGCTTGAGAGCGAGCCACTTTCGCTTTTTATCGGAATCCAGCTACAGTGGCTAGAATGTTTGGCGGCTTCGCTTCTTCCCCAGAGGCAAAGAGCGCCTCAAGGTCAGAAGCTCCATCCACCTCACATTCTGAACGAGCCACTTTCGCTTTTTATTAACATTTGTTACAATAGTAAAAATAGAGGAGGGACGTTATATGCCAAAAGGTACAGGTAAGGTTATTGCACAAAATAAAAAAGCGTTTCATGATTATTTCATCGAAGAAACATACGAAGCAGGGCTTGTCCTTCAAGGAACGGAAATTAAGTCGATTCGCGCTGGTCGCGTGAACTTGAAAGATGCGTTTGCACGTATACATAATGGTGAAGTATGGGTTCATAATATGCACATTAATACATACGAACAAGGGAATCGTTTCAACCATGATCCACTTCGTACGAGAAAATTACTTCTTCATAAAAAAGAAATTGATAAGCTAGCGGGCGCTGCAAAAGAAACAGGTTACGCATTAGTTCCACTTAGAATCTATTTGAAAAATGGATTTGCAAAAATGGCACTTGGTTTAGCAAAAGGTAAGAAACAATATGATAAACGTCACGATTTAAAAGAGAAAGAAGCGAAACGTGAAATTGCACGCGTGTTCCGTGATCGCCAAAAGATGTAATACAGATATTTACATTTGTAAAACGGCGCGCGTATGATATAATAACTTATGTAAGGTTGTTGCACATTGAAAAACAGCTCTTAGTAGCTATCACGATATTTTCTTCGTATGCTCCATTTTTATCATGGGGACGTTACGGATTCGACAGGGATAGTTCGAGCTTAGGTTGCGAGTCGAGGGGATCGGCCTCGTTAAAACGTCAAAGCCTATAATTGGCAAACAAAACAATCTTTCTTTAGCTGCTTAATTGCACTAAAGGTTCCTCCCTCCATCGTCCATGTGGTAGGGTAAGGGACTCAAACTAAGTGGACTACGCCGGAGTTCGCCGTCT
The DNA here is from genome assembly GCF_051776965.1 of Bacillus cereus group sp. BceL220. Lineage (NCBI taxonomy): Bacteria > Bacillati > Bacillota > Bacilli > Caryophanales > Bacillaceae > Bacillus > Bacillus cereus group sp. BceL220. The sequence goes on from NZ_JBPWBC010000003.1 coordinate 408,233, forward strand.
GAGGGCGAAGGAAGAGAACAATCAGACTAGCAACTTGGAAGCCTGTCGATAGGCCGAAGAGTTCGCGAAATGCTAATATATCGACTACACTCGTAGAAGCTTAAGTGCCGATATTTTTGGACGTGGGTTCGACTCCCACCGTCTCCACCAATACATATTTGGTGGTTTTTTATTTTGTATGATATGAACCATAATTTTGCCAGGTTGGCGAGGTTATGGTTCTTTTTGTTTGTGGCAAAGTTATGGTTCTAAAAATAGAATGTATCTAATTTCTTGGTTCTTTCAATTACATCATCAATGCATCTTGTGTGTTATCCCTTAACTATCACAATTTTATCCAGTAAAAGCCTGATTGGTGAGGACTCATAAGCAGTGGGGGATGAACATCTCTATTTAATTAACACTTCGCTTTATTTGAATCTTCATATGTTTTGTGTTTTTATCCATACCTATTGTAAGATTATATAGAGTTCTCCTAATAAACTGTTTTAATGGATTATTTAGGGGTTTTAAATTTATAAATCTTAAATTGTTTTTTGGGGATAATTTTTTATCTAAATAAGTTATATTGAAGTAGAGGTGAACCATCGGTGAAGCAGGTGTTGGTGATTAAAAATGAACGGTCTTCAGCAAAGAAAATCGTAAGCGGTCTAACGCAAGAAGGCTATTTCATTTTAAAACTTCACAATGAAAACGAAGGTTTAAATATAATATATGAACAAGATTGGGATATTATCATATTGGATTGGGATTCATTAAGTATATCCGGACCAGAAATTTGTAGACAAATACGATTAGTTAAAACGACACCGATCATTATTGTGACCGACAATGTTTCTAGCAAGGATTGCGTAGCAGGGTTACAAGCAGGAGCAGATGATTATATCAGAAAACCATTTGCGAAAGAAGAATTAGTAGCAAGGGTTCAAGCAATTTTAAGGAGAAGTGATTGTAACCAGCAAAAGGAGATAAACTTTTTTCAGTTTAAAGATCTCTTTGTTGATGCATCTAGCAATATTGTGAAAAAAGGTGGCGAAAACCTGTCGCTTACTAAGCGAGAGTACGATTTACTTGTATTTTTAATCAAGAATAAAAACACAATATTGAGCCGTGAAATGCTTTTGAATCAAGTATGGGGATATAACGTAGTAGTAAATCCAAATGTAGTAGACTTATATATTGGGTATGTAAGAAAAAAGTTAAAGTGCGAGAAGAAAGACAGATATATTCAAACGATACATGGCAGAGGCTATTCAATGATTGACTGATAAAAATAAGATAATAAAAAATGAGTAAAACTATTTCATTCGGTTTTACTCATTTTTTTTATTAAATGTGATAATTAAATAGTTCCTGAGAAGTATTAAAAGATGAAAAAAGAATATTTCTATCAGGCAATGGATTATGAAAACATTAGCTATTAATGAGCATTTTCTGCAGGGGAAATTATGGTTTATAAGGTGCTCATCTTTTGGGTGGTGTGGAGGGGATGATTCTAACGTGCATTAGTTGAGACCGGATCTAATGAAAGTGTCTACTCGAAAAAAAACGACACGCTCTGAAGAATAAAGGTTAATCAAAACGCCTGACTTCACATATTACTTTTTATGCCTGATTTTATGAATTCACACCATTCACAAGATTTTCACAGAATTAATGACTATACTAATTAACAGGATGTTCAAATGAAAATGATTATCAATAGCGATTCAATTGAATAAAAGTTACCTTCTAATTCAATCTATGGATGTCATCATTTTCGAAATAAATCACACTATAAGGAGTATACATATGAAAAAATCTATGCTTTTAAAATTAGTGAGTATTCTAGCAGTTTTCACTTTAATGTTAGTAGCTTGCTCAGATTCAAGTAAAGAAACTTCGAAGGCTAATAATAAAGATAATGGTAGTGATAAGCCAAAAACGGTTGAAATCACTGATGCTCATGGAACTGTTAAAGTCCCTGTAAACCCAAAGAATGTAGTTGCTTTGGATAACAGAACTTTTGAAACTTTATCTGATTGGGGAATTAAATTAGCGGCTGCTCCAAAGGATATCATGCCTGCTGATTCAGCATATAAAAAGGATGAAAAAGTTCAAAATATTGGGAATCACCGTGAACCAAATCTAGAAATTATTGCAGCGGCAAATCCTGAACTTGTAATTGTTGGTCAAAGATTTGCTGACCATTACGAAGAAATCAAAAAATTAGTACCAAATGCAGCAGTTATTGATCTTAATTTTGATGTTTCTGAGAAAGCTACTAAGCCTGGCGAAAACTTAGTAAAAGGACTTAAAGATTCTACAGTTACTTTAGGAAAAATCTTTAATAAAGATAAAGAAGCTAAACAATTAGTAGCTGATTTTGATAAATCTATTGAAAAAGCAAAATCTGCTTATAACGGAAAAGATAAAGTTATGAGTGTTATCGTTACTGGTGGTAATATTGGTTTTGCTGCTCCACATTCTGGTCGTGTTTGGGGACCAATGTATGACATTTTCGGTTGGACTCCAGCGTTAGAAGTTTCAAATTCTACTGCAGGTCATAAAGGTGATGACGTTTCTGTTGAAGCTATTGCACAAACAAATCCTGATTGGATTTTCGTATTAGATCGTGATGCTGCAACATCTGATGCAGCTAAGTCAACACCTGCTAAGGATGTTATTTCTAAATCACCTGCTCTTCAAAACACAACTGCTGTTTCTAAAAAACAAGTTATTTATGCACCAGAAGATACTTACACAAATGAATCAATTCAAACTTATATAGAGTTATTTGGAAATATGGCAAAAACTTTAGCTAAGTAGTGTAAAGGAGTACGAAACAGTGTCAAAAAATATAATTTCTAGGGTTGAGAATATTTCTCAACCCCAGTTTTATAATCACAATAAATTATGGACAAAACCTTTTATAATAGCGATTATAGTTGTTATAATTTTAGGGATTATATCACTGTTTACTGGAGTTTATGATATACGTGGACAAGAGGACGGGACAGAGATGTTTTTCATAACTCGTGTTCCGAGAACAGCTGCATTAATGCTTACTGGAGCTGCGATGGCGATGGCAGGGCTCGTAATGCAACTCATTACACAGAATCGCTTTGTTGAACCTACTACAACGGGGACTATTGAATGGTCAGGCTTAGGCCTGCTTTTTGTGTATTTATTATTTCCTGCCCCGACTTTAGTTCAAAGAATGACTGGTGCAATCATTTTTTCTTTTATAGGAACTATGATTTTCTTTCTATTTTTAAGAAGAGTTAAGCTTCGTTCGTCTTTAATTGTTCCGATTATTGGATTGATGCTTGGAGCAGTAATTTCTGCAGTGTCTACTTTTTTAGGACTCCTTTTTCAAAAGACGCAAAGTATTGAAACTTGGTTTGTAGGTTCATTTGCTAACATTCAGGTGGGAAGATATGAATATTTATGGCTGATTGTTATCATTACTTTTCTTATTTTTATGTATGCTAATAGATTGACTTTAGCTGGACTAGGAGAAGATGTCGCAACAAGTCTTGGAGTTAATTACAATAGAATTGTTCTTTTTGGGACTGCTCTTATCTCTGTTGCAGTTGGAATTGTTGCAGCTGTTATTGGACACTTACCTTTCTTAGGATTAATTGTGCCAAATATCGTTTCAATGTTTAGAGGTGATGATCTTAGGAGTAATTTACCTTGGGTTTGTGTGATCGGAATGGGATCAATAACTGCCTGTGACATCATTTCTCGAACAATTATACAGCCTTTTGAATTACCTGTTTCTTTAATACTTGCAACAGTGGGAGCAGTCGTGTTTATTACTATTTTATTGAGACAAAGAAAACCAAGGAGGCTACGATGATCACATTAGAATATAGAAAAAAAGAAAATGTCGAAATCGATTCTAGCCTTCATAATGAAAGTAGATCAGCTAGCGCTTTTCGGTCTAAGAAGGAAGCAAGACGTTATTGGATTTTACTGATAACATTGATTGCTTTAGGTCTTCTTTCTTCATATGGACTTTTAGTTTATAACAATCCAGTTCCGATAGATTCACCTTCTTTTATCCCAGTCGTTAAGAGAAGGATAGTAGCTATTGTTGCAATGATTATTGCTGCGGTTTGCCATAGCTTGTCGACAGTTGCTTTCCAATCTATTACGAATAATAAAATTATTACTCCTTCACTTTTAGGTTTCGAATCACTTTATTCAGCAATTCAAACGAGTACAGTATTCTTCTTTGGTGCTAGTGCGTTAATAAATTTTAATGGAATTGGATCATTTTTATTCCAAGTTGTTGTTATGGTCTTCATGAGTTTGATACTTTATGGATGGTTACTTTCCGGTAAATACGGGAATTTACAACTTATGCTTTTAGTTGGAATTATTATTGGTACCGGGCTAAATTCTGTGTCAACTTTCATGAGAAAACTACTTGCGCCTTCAGAATTTGATATCTTACAAGCAAGATTATTTGGTTCTGTTAATCATGCAGATCCTGCATATTTTCCTATTGTAATTCCTATGATCATAATTGTAGCGGTATTAATTTTTGCTCATTCTAAGAATTTGAATGTTTTGTCACTAGGAAAAGATGTTGCTACTTCTTTTGGAGTTAAATACCAACCTAGTGTAATTTATACGCTTGTATTAGTAGCTATTTTAATGTCCATTTCAACAGCTCTAATTGGGCCACTTACTTTCTACGGCTTTTTAGTGGCAACTTTGAGTTATCAGGCAGCGTCAACTTATGATCATAGATATATTTTTCCGATGGCTTTTGCTATAGGATTTTTAATAATGACGAGCGCATACTTTTTAATGTATCATGTATTCCATGCTCAAGGTGTAGTTTCAGTTATTATTGAATTATTTGGTGGAATCATATTCTTAACTATAGTTTTAAGGAAGAGGGCTTTATGATAAAAATTGATAATGTTAAAAAGTTCTATACTGATAAGGTAAAAATAGGACCTTTGGATATTGAAATACCAAAAGCAGGATTTACTTCTTTAATTGGACCAAATGGTGCTGGAAAGTCAACAACACTTTTGATGATTGGCAGACTTTTAGATATGGATGAAGGCCAAATTCAGGTAGCAAATATGGATGTTTCTGAATCCAAATCAAAAGACTTAGCAAAAGTTTTGACTATATTGCGACAAGAAAATCATTTTGTAACTAGGCTTACTGTGAGACAATTAGTTGGATTTGGGCGCTTTCCTTATTCAAAGGGAAGATTGACTAAAGAAGATGAGGCTATCATCTCTAAATATATCGATTTCTTAGATTTAACTAGTTTAGAGAATAGATATTTAGATGAGCTTTCTGGTGGTCAAAGACAAAGGGCATATGTAGCGATGGTATTGTGCCAAGAGACGGAATATGTACTTTTGGACGAACCTCTGAACAACCTTGATGTTGCTCGTTCTGTTCAAATGATGGAGCATTTAAGACGTGCAGCTAATGAATTTGGAAGAACAATTTTGACTGTTATGCATGACATAAATTTTGCAGCTAAATACTCGGATAAAATTTGTGCTATGAAAGATGGACAAATTGCTGCTTTCGGAACAGTAGAAGAGGTTATGGACTCAACACTTTTGACAGATATTTTTGAAACAAAAATAGAAATTATTAATGGTCCTTATGGGCCGATCGCAGTTTATTAGTTATAAAATGCCTTGCGTAGATTATGCAAGACACTCTAGTTGAAGTTGCTGTCTGTATTTTATAGGCAGCAGCTTTTTTTATGTGATTACTCATAAAATGCAAAAGAATGCTTCACCTTTTCAAGTATGTACCAAGTGGAAAAAATATCTCTGTATAATTTTTCAAAAGAATTCAGCTTATTTTTTTATATGTAATATTGCATATCAGAGTGTATTGATAAAAGTGTAAGGGGTCACTATAATGAGGGCATAAAGATAAATCATATTTTCGTAGCAATAAAAAGGAGGAAATAATATGGAAATCGCAATGGCAGTTTTAAAATTTGTAGGTGGCGTAATCCCGTTAATTCAAGAACTTTTAAAAGCATTTATGTAAATTTATTAGTTAGCTATCATTTATCAATTATTATCATATTTTACTAAAAAAAGAACGGGGTGATTTTTCTGAATATTAAGAAAAACACTAAAAGAAGAAAGTTCCTTGCATGTTTATTAGTTAGTCTATGCACTATTAATTATTCATCTATTTCCTTCGCAGAAACACAAGCAAGTAATATAACTGATGTAACCAAAAATGCTAGTGGCATTGATACTGGTATAGCAAATCTTAAATATAATAATCAAGAGGTTTTAGCTGTAAATGGTGATAAGGTAGAGAGTTTTGTTCCGAAAGAAAGTATCAATTCAAATGGTAAATTTGTAGTAGTGGAACGCGAGAAAAAATCACTTACAACGTCACCAGTCGATATTTCAATTATTGATTCTGTAGTGAATCGTACGTATCCAGGAGCTGTACAACTTGCAAATAAAGCTTTTGCAGACAATCAACCGAGTTTATTAGTGGCTAAGAGAAAGCCTTTGAATATTAGTATAGACTTACCGGGCATGAGAAAAGAAAATACAATCACTGTCCAAAATCCGACATATGGTAATGTAGCTGGAGCAGTAGACGATTTAGTATCTACTTGGAATGAAAAGTATTCTACAACACATACGTTACCTGCAAGAATGCAGTATACGGAATCTATGGTTTATAGTAAATCACAAATTGCAAGTGCTCTTAATGTTAACGCTAAATATCTTGATAACAGTCTAAATATTGATTTTAATGCGGTTGCAAATGGAGAGAAAAAAGTGATGGTTGCCGCATATAAGCAAATATTTTATACGGTAAGTGCTGAACTACCTAACAATCCATCCGACCTTTTTGATAATAGTGTTACTTTTGATGAGTTAACTCGAAAAGGCGTAAGTAATTCGGCTCCACCTGTTATGGTTTCAAATGTAGCTTATGGTAGAACGATTTATGTAAAATTAGAAACAACATCTAAGAGCAAAGATGTACAAGCTGCTTTTAAAGCCTTACTTAAGAATAACAGCGTTGAAACAAGTGGACAGTATAAAGATATTTTTGAAGAAAGTACCTTTACTGCTGTAGTATTAGGCGGAGATGCGAAAGAGCATAACAAGGTTGTTACTAAAGATTTCAATGAAATCCGAAATATCATTAAAGATAATGCTGAATTAAGTCTTAAAAATCCAGCATACCCAATTTCATATACAAGCACTTTCTTAAAAGATAATGCAACTGCTGCTGTTCATAACAATACAGATTATATTGAGACGACAACTACAGAATATTCAAGTGCTAAAATGACACTTGATCATTACGGTGCTTACGTTGCTCAATTTGATGTATCTTGGGATGAATTCACATTTGACCAAAAGGGTAACGAAGTACTAACACATAAAACGTGGGATGGTAGCGGAAAAGACAAAACGGCTCATTACTCTACAGTTATCCCTCTTCCACCGAACTCAAAAAATATAAAAATTGTAGCAAGAGAATGTACTGGTCTTGCATGGGAATGGTGGAGAACAATTATTAATGAACAAAATGTTCCATTAACAAATGAAATAAAAGTTTCAATTGGAGGAACAACATTATACCCAACAGCTAGTATTAGTCATTAGTTATAAAAAAAGCGCCCTATAAGTAGGGCGCTTTTTACTCTTTCCAAAATTGTTCTAATAGAATGACAAGCATGGTACCCACAAGTAAGCCATTACTTAAAACATATTGTAAGGAAGAAGGAATTCCGCTAAATGCACTTTCTGGAAGAAACAATATTCCTAAACTGATTAATAATGAAATTCCTAATATAGTTAATCGGCGTTGATTTACTGCTTCACGTAAAATGGATTGAAATGAAATGCCTATTACTTGGACAAATGTTGCTAAAAGTGTAGCATTAGCAATAGGTCCTGGTAGCAAGGATATAAAGTTTACAATTGAGGGAATAAAAGAAATTCCTGCTAATATAAGACTTGCTATAAGGAACGACTTCACTTTTCTTTGTCCTGTTAGTTGGATAAATCCTGCTGATGCAGGTAATGGTACAATTCCAATTGTAGAGAACAACGACGAGATAATATGTGATATACCTCCGACCCATACACCACGGTTCAGTGTTTGCTTTTCATTTTCTTTAGATAATGGAGCCACTTGTTTTACAGCCGAAATAGCAGCGATTGTATTTGCAACTAAAAGAAATGTAAATAAAGTTGCAGTTAGAGTCATTCCAATATCGAATCTAGGTGTGCCCCAAGCAAATATCTCTGGTAACTTAACTAGCGTTGTGTGCGAAGGGATATGAGATGATTTTCCTAATACTGCATACAAAAGCCAACCGCATGAGATTCCAAGTAATACAGCGTAACTTTTCATCCATCCTTTCCCTTTAATTGATAAGAAAGTAATAAGGGCAAAAACAAAGAGAGCAATAGTAGCTGTTGTATAGTCAGGATGGGTTGCAGATCCTTGTAATCCTATCATTCCTTTTAGTAACACACCACTAAGCTGAAGTGCTAAGATTAAAAGAAAAGTTCCTGTAACTAAAGGGGTAAATAAACGTAAGATTCGATGAACAAGTCCTGTTATACCAAGGATGAAGAGTAATATACCTGCAATAATTAACCCGCCTTCTAAAAGTTGCAACACGTCTTTTGCACTTTGTCCCTGATGCATAGCGATTTGTCCCAATATGACAAATATACTTACCCATGAACCGGCTGGCCCGTCCGCAATGGGGTAACGATGCCCAAACCACGCTTGTAGAAACGAACTTACTCCCACGACTAAAAAAGTCCGCTGCATTAATGTTGAGACATCCTCTATTGGTAAATGGAATATGCCACCAATAATTATAGGTAATGCAATTGCATTTGCTAATAGAAACACAAACCATTGTAGAATATTAAAGCTCGTATCAAAGCATTTTTTATTCATATTATTCTCCTTTGCCGAAAAAGAATCTCATATTAAAAATCCATCCTTTCTACACAGTTAGATTAAAAAGGATGGATTTTGTAAATCTATAAAATCAATTTAATTGTATAGGTAGATTTTTAATTAATTACCATGCACGGAATGGTAAGAATTTACCGTTAAGTGTAATCACGATACGAGGATCGCCACCTTTTGGATCTTCTTGTGTATCCACACCCAAGTTGAAGTTAATTGCACTCATTACACCTTCGCCGGCTTTTTCTAAGATTAATTCTCTAATAGTTGGTGCATATTGTAACATCATTTCATATAAACGATATGCAATCGGGTCCGCAGGAGGCATTTCCATTACTTGGCCGCGAAGTGGAACTACTGTTAATGCTTGAACTACTTCTTCATCTAATTCTAATAGTTTACCAATTTTTTCTGCTTCTGGACGTGTCATTGTAGCTTGTCCTAATAACGCTGTTACAACCCAAGTCTCAGAGTGTTCACTTACTTTTGCAATTTCTTCCCAAGTTAACCCTTTTTTAATTTTTGCCGCTAAAATTTTTTGCGTAGCTTCTTGTCTATTCATATCTAATACTTGTTTTTTCATATCTCATAACTTCCCTTCATATACGTGATAATTATTATTTTGTTTTACTATTTAACGCTTTATATCCATCAACCACTACATCTAATTTACCTGTGTGAGGGTCAATAACTAAACCATGTACAGGAACATCTTTTGGGATAAGTGGATGATTTCTTACTAAATCAACATTAGCTTGCGTTGAGTCGCAAACATCATCGAATCCGAATAACCATTTTTCAAGGTCAATACCAGCATATTCAATCGCTGATAAAATTTCTGATGAAGCTACTCCGCGATCTAATATTTTTTGAAGTGTTCCTTTTGGATTCGTTTGGCTCGCGCCACATCTATGGTGTCCAATAAGGAAGATTTCATCTGCATTTAAATCGTATACTGACGCTACAACACTTTGCATAACACTATCGAAAGCAGAAGCAATTTTACCACCTGCATTTCTGATAACTTTTGCATCACCATCGTGTATATCTAAAGCTTTTGGAAGTAGCTCAATTAAACGAGCATCCATGCAAGAAACAACAACCATACGTTTTTTAGGCATTTTTGTCGCTTCACGAGGAGCGTATTCCTTATTTTCTACAAAATGTTCATTGAACGATAGAATTTCTTGTAATAACATATTTGTAACCTCCTTTAAATCTAGATGTATTTTTTTGTTGTGTCCTCTGTGTTACAAGTAAATATAGCTGATAAATAATGTGATGTAAGAGGATAAACTAAGTATAGTGAATTGTATCGATAAGCAGAATAAGTTGGCGAAACACTTTCGGGCTTTCTACTTTCACGGTGAAAGGATTGGTTTATATCATTGATCAAACAGATTTTGAGATACTGAAATTATTAGGAGAAAACTCAAGAATACAATGGAAAGAACTTGGCCAAAAAATACATATGACGGGGCAAGCTGTAGGAAATCGAATTCGAAGATTAGAGGATTTAGGGATTATTGAACAGTATACAATTGCAATAAACCGAATCAAATTAGGACAAGTAGTGACTGCATTTGTTACTTTGTTCGTAACAACAGCTAATCACCAAGAGTTTATGAATTTCTTTCAAGGAGAAGAAGGGATTTCTGAAGTACACCGTATAAGTGGTGAGGGGTGTTATTTATTAAAAACACATTTTGCTTCCAACGAAGACTTAGATAACTTTCTAGGACGACTATTAAAATATGGGAACTATCGTGTTAACTTATCAATAGGAAAGTTGAAATAAGGTTTCTTTTCTTTGGAGGAGATAGTAACATTATTTGCTAAACTTTATTTGTATAGAGATAATGAAGTCGTTTAATGTTTATCTTAAATAGTCAGAGCCTTACTACAATTTATGTGTAGTAAGGCTTTTTAAAGTTGTTATATTCAACAATTAAGCTGAAGAGTTGTGGGTGGATATGAGAAGATTTCTTTCAAGAGAATCATAAATGATTTTGTCTTAAGAAAGATCCTGCAACTCAGTACAGGATCTTTAATCAAACGTTTTTAAAAACTAAATTGTGGTTTCATATCACCTTTATAAGGTTCATGTTCAACGAATATAGTTATATCCTTACCAGTTTGGTCTTTACCAGTTCTTTTATACGTAAATTTATTCTTATTTAGTTCAGTAAGCTCAAGAGCAGCACCGTATTTATTATTTCCAATTGAAACATGGGCTCTTATTTTATTTTCGTGTACAACATCGAAGTAGCCATAATCACCGCGGCTTTGACCTGTTTCGCTATTGAAGAACTCATATTTATTAGATTTGTCATCAAATTTTGCTAAACTTATAAAATTCGAATTAAACTGTGTTACATCGTTACCAGCTTCGTCTAATACCTTTGTTCCGTGCCAAAGGGTACCGCCCAAAATTTTATCTCCATCAACGTTTTTAACAATATCTCCTGTAGTCGTGTTCAGCTGCTTGTCCGGATCAGTGAAAGAAAGTTCTTTTTCTTTATATGGGACATGTTCAACGAAAACTTCTACATCTTTACCGTTAGCGTCTTTCCCCATTCGTTTATAAGTAAATACATTTTTGTTTAGTTTTGTCATGTCAACGACAGCTTGATACTTCATTGATTCTGAAATTAATATTCTCTTCTTCCCATCATTTGTGACAAAGAAGGTTCCTTTATCGCCACGACTTGCACCTGTTTTAGCATCAAAAAATTCATATCTGCCTGACTTCGCATCATATTTTGCAAGACCAATGAAGTTTGCATTCTCTTTTGTTAAGTCATTCTTATCTTTGTCATACACTCGTGTACCTTGCCAATTTGTCTCGCTAAGAATATTAGCCATTTTTTGCCCTTTAGTTAATTTATTTTCCTTTTTTGTTTCTTTAGCAACTTGTTCTTGTTTTTGTTTCCCATGATTTTCTTCAGCTTTAGTACCAGCACACCCTGTTAATGCTAATGTGAATCCGAGCAATACGGATGATAGTGCTTTTGCTTTTTTGTTCATGTTTTATCGTCTCCTTATTTTATGATTTCAAGTAGTACGGTTAGCGATTATAGTAGCAGTGCGTCATATATGAACTTAGTTGCTACGTTTCTTATGTTAATACCCGACTATAAACTGCCTCTAAATAAAACATTAAAAAAAGATAAACTAATTCCTAAAATTTGTTCATATTTATAAAAAATTGCTAGCTTGCTGTAGTACCTACGAGTAATCCAAAAAATACATTGTAAAGAAGAAGGAAAGCCACTAACAATAATGTAATTGCTAATAGAGCTAATCGATTGTAGTGCAAAACTTTTGAGAAAAACTGTAGGAGAAATGAAGATTTTATAGAATTCGTTTCGTATAGGAAGGGGATGCCCATGTTTGATTCAACAGATTTTAAGATTATACAATTACTACAAGGAAACGCTAGAATGAACTGGAAGGAAATTGGGGAGATAGTACATTTGACTGGTCAGGCTGTTGGGAAGCGAATTAATAAATTAGAAGAGGCAGGTGTCATTCAAAAATATACGATAAATATTGACAGGGCTAAGCTAGAAGGATCTATTATGACCTTTGTTACACTATTTTTGCATGCACCGCATTATCATAATCAAATTCAAAATTTTTTTGAAAAAACGGACGTAATTACTGAAATGTATCGTATAAGCGGCGATGGTTGCTATGTCATGACTCTTCACACATCTTCGCATCAGCAATTAGAAGAGACTCTTGCAGATGTTTTACATTATGGTGATTATCGTATAAATACTGTCATTAAGACGATGGAAAAAAAGAAAGAATAAGATACTTATCCTTTCTTTTTTCATATGGAACTGTAATTCTTTATTTGCTTTTGGTTATAAAACAGTTTGCTGACATGACTGTTGCATAAATATCACCAAACTCTAATGCACTCATGAACGATTGATGAGCGTGTACTGCGGGGATTAGATTTCTTTGGAATTCTAAATCTTTTGTTGTACAAGCATCTTCAATTACAATACATTGAAATCCGAAGTCACTGGCAGCGCGTACTGTTGCATCAATACATACATGAGTCATCATACCGCAAATGACTAGTTGGTCTATTTTTTCTGTCTTTAATGTTTCTAATAAATTTGTTCTTAAAAAACTGTTGGGGTGATGTTTTTGTAGGACTCTTTCGTTAACAATCGGTTGTACATCATCATGAATTTGAACACCTACTGTATCAGGTAAGAAGAAAGTAGCTCCTTCATTGTTCGCGATATGTTGTACGTGAATAACTGTTTTCTGTTTTTCGCGAAATACTTTCAAAACTTCTTTCGCTTTTTGTGCGGCTTTTTCAGGTTGATGTAATTCCATATTGCCGCCTTCAAAGTAATCATTTTGTATGTCTACTAATAGTAACGCTTCGTTCATCGTTATTCCCCCATACTTAGTGATTCAGCACGTTATTTGTACTGTACCGTTATTATATAAATTGTAGCTATGCGGAAGTAATAACGGTATGAAACGATTTTAACGGATATAGTTTCAGTGTGAAAAAAGTGAAAGTTGGTATAAGTACAAATGGATTTTGTGGAATTCACAGCAAGGTTATAGATAGAGTGGCATCGCAGGGTTAAAAATCATACCTTTGCTGGAGGAGCGGGTTATGTTTTTTTATGAGGAAATGCGATTTTAAGTTTTTGCTGAAGATGTTTTTCTAGGATATGCTGTGAGTGATTGGAGTGAGGTAGTGTCAGATATTGTCGACCAATCGATATATTGGAAAAATCGTTGATATATTGTGAGTTGTGATAGATATATTGAAAAAATCGTTGATATATTTGTAAAGGGGTGTTTGAGGTGATTGTGAAAGAGAGAAAAATGCCGATTTATATAAGACAGTTAGAAGCACTTCTTAGAAGGTTACCTGTACATCATCCGAAACGAAATTTAATTGGAGAAAACTTGGCAAAACACATGGCGGGGTATAAAGGAGAGCAAGCGATTGATTATCCGCTTAGTTTTATTTCTGAGAAAGAGTATAGTGTTTTACATGATGTTCGCTTATGTAATTATGATAAATACTTTCAAATTGATACTATTATCCTTTCCACAAAGTTTCTTCTTTTTCTTGAGATAAAAAATATAGCAGGTACATTAATGTTTGATGCAAAGTTTAATCAACTTATCCGAATAACAGAAGGAAATTCAGAGGGATTTCCAGATCCGGTTTTACAAATAAAAAGGCAAGAAATACAACTAAAGAAATGGTTAAACTCACATGGATTTTCCTCTAGTCTTCCAATTGAGTCCCTCGTTGTTATTAGCTCGCCTCGTACCATTATAAAATCTTCAGATGACAATCTTCTTCATACAATTATTCATAGTGCCAATTTACCTCATAAAATAAAGTGGTTTGAAAGTAAATATAAGAGAAAAGTTATAGATAATGTAGATAGGCTCATTCATCAAATAATAGCGGAGCATTCTCCACTTCAACAAAATATACTTGAGCAATATAAAATAGAAAAAGAGGAGTTGCTAAATGGAGTACAATGTGAGAAATGCTTAGTTATTCCAATGGTTAAAGTTAAGAAGGGTTGGCGTTGTACAAGTTGTAAAGATTTTTCAAAAGTGGCACATGTGGATGCTATACGAGATTATGCATTGCTCATTAGTAAGACATGTACGAATGGTAATTTGAAAGAGTTTCTCAATGTTTCGTCGGGTATGGTTGTAAACAGAATTCTCCACACACTAAATCTTCCCTACACTGGAAACAACAAAGGACGAATATATGATTTAACTTCTTTCCAATCGTAATTTTGCTATAATAAATAAGTACTTATACGAAGGGGAGTCTAAAGAGAAAATGAAGTCATTTAATATCGATCATGTTATAGCTAGTGTTTTGCAATGGATATTAAATATAGCTTTAATTATATTATCCATTGTGTTATCAATTTTCTTAGTGAATGAGACGATCACGTTTGTGCAGTATATTTTTTCGTCAAAAGAGTATACGTCTTATAAATTGGTTGAAAGTATCATCGTCTATTTCTTATACTTCGAGTTCATTGCATTAATTATTAAGTATTTTAAATCGAATTATCATTTCCCGTTACGTTATTTTATTTATATCGGAATTACGGCTTTAATTCGATTAATTATTGTGTCTCATGAGGAACCGATGGAGACGTTATTATACGCAGGAGCAATTCTTGTTTTAGTTATTGCTTTATACATATCGAATATGAGAGATTTGAGAAAAGAGTAGTAGTGCAGACGTAAGTTTGCACTACTTTTTTCATCTTGACCTTCAAGTTGCTTGAAAGTTTACAATGAAATTAGGGCGTTTGAAATCGAAAAAAATTGAGAAATTAAGTGAAGAGGTTTCTTTTACTTGGAGGTTATAGGAATGAATCAGGAATTGAAGTTACGTCCATTAGAGCGAGAAGATTTAAAGTTTGTACACGAACTTAATAATAATGCACATATTATGTCTTATTGGTTTGAAGAGCCTTATGAGGCATTTGTGGAGCTGCAAGACTTATATGATAAACATATACATGATCAAAGTGAACGCCGATTTATCGTTGAGAAAGACAATGAAATGGTTGGATTAGTTGAGTTAGTAGAAATCGATTATATTCACCGTAGAACAGAATTCCAAATTATTATTGATCCGAATTATCAAGGATATGGTTATGCAGTGGATGCGACGCGTTTAGCAATGGATTACGCTTTTTCCGTACTAAATATGCATAAGATTTATTTAGTTGTAGATAAGGAAAATGAAAAAGCAGTACATGTTTATAAAAAAGTTGGGTTTATGATAGAAGGTGAGCTTATCGATGAGTTTTTCGTTGATGGTAACTATCATAATGCAATAAGAATGTGTATGTTCCAAAAGGCATACTTTGGCACAAAATAACCGATTGGAAGAGCTATAGATAAAATATTATCTGTAGCTTTTTTGTGATGTGAAAAACATTTTTTATTGTAAAACGATAAATAATTGTTGATTTTTAATAATTTCAGGCGTATTATGATGGTAATAAGATCAGTGAGAATTAAAGGAGAGCATATGATGAAAAATAAATACGTAGTAGCTATTTCTTTAATGATTTTAGCGATTATTTCTTTAACTATACATGCTTCAAACAGTAAAGTAGGAGCGGATGGATTCCTTGAAGAACCTTTCTTTTTCCTAGTACCGATAAGTTATATATTGTTCCTTAGTGGTATAGGTGTATTATTATTTGGATTTATTACTTCCAAGCTAAAAAAGGGCAATAGATAGGGGCAACCCATAGGGACAAAACACTTACTATGAAATAGAAACATACCATATGGAAGAAAAAGAATAAGTGAGATGAATCATGATGAATCATCATTTTTATAATGGAAGACAAGTAGGAGCAGCTATTACACTGGCTGGGGCACAGGGGACAATTCATGCTATGAATCAAGCTATTCAAATGCAACAACAAGCATATTTTGCACAAATGATGCAAAGTCAGTATATGCCGTATTCACAGTTTCCGATGCAAATTGTACATTACGATGTACATCCAGCTGGTTTATTTTCCATTCCATATGGCGGGACATATTTCTTATGAAAGAAAGCGACTGGTTAGAGTCGCTTTCTTTTTTTATCCCGCTATGGGCGGCCTGATTAAAGTTTCATTTTATATTCCACCTAGCTTCATCCCAAGGAATGCGAAGAGGATACCAATTATGTAAGTAGCACTTAAATATAAAAGGAAGATGTATAGTTTTTTACGATTGAGAAGCTGAACAGATTCTAATTTAAACGTAGAAAATGTAGTGAATGCGCCCATAAATCCAGTACCTAATAATAGTTGCCAGCCTGTAGTGACTCCGTTGCCAATTATATATCCAAGTAAAAACGCCCCTGTTATATTAATAAGGAATGTAGCAATTGGAAATTGTATTTTATTTCTTTTCTTAAACCAATTGCTAATTGCAAATCGTGTAATCGCACCGAAAAATCCTCCTGTTGCGACTAATAAAGCTTCTATCATGAGTAATCACCTTCCGTAAGAGATTTCTTAATTAAGAAATCTCCAAGTGTATAGCCAAGGCCAGACATAATGAGGCCACCAAGTATGCTGCATGATACATATAAGAAGGCTATGCTCCACTCAGAATGATTGATCAATTGCACAGTTTCTACACTAAATGTTGAAAAAGTCGTAAAGGAACCGATGAATCCAGTTCCGATGCCTGTGATAACCTCTGAAGGTAAGATGTTTAGCCGAGCGATATAAGTAGTTAGCCACGCTAAGAAAAAGCAACCGATTAAGTTAATGAGTAATGTTGCCAATGGAAATGAATGATGCCAAAATGTGTTGATATTAAGACCTAAATAATAACGAGAAAGAGCTCCTAATATACCAGCAATGCCAACGATAATATAAATCAATTTTCTCACCTCTTTAAATAGCTTGCTCAAAAAAATAGACTCCTACCAGTATCCATACTGGTAGGAGTCATTAGCTAAGCAGCGTTTATGGCGAACTCCATCGCCTATGATTATTACATATAGTGTACTAAATATACCGTTTAATTTCCAGTGAGGAGAAGGGTGTAACGTTTCTTTTTTTGATGTCTGAAGGCTTTTTAAGTAATTAAAATGGGATAGATTACTTATCAACTAAATATAGTGATATAAGGTTTTAATTATGATAAAATGTTTCTTATGTGTGTCGTTTTATTTCATTTGACTGAAAATAAAGAAAAATAAATTCACGTGAAAAGGAGTCATTTATTTGAAGAAATTTTTAAAAATCATATTTATATGTGTTTTAGTAGTAGCAGGCATTGTAGGAGGATTTCTAGCGTATATGACACTTACTAAAGAACAGCCTGCTGATGTTACAAGCTTGAAGGTGGAGAATAATAAGGAGCGCGTATTAGCGACTGGAAATGAATTTAAAGTTACAACATTTAATATTGGATATGCTGGGTTAGATAAGGATCAAGATTTCTTTATGGATGGTGGAAAGGGATCTGGTTCAAGTAGTAAAGAGCAAACGGAAACTAATTTAAAGAATATGCTTTCGTTTTTACAAAATGAGAATAGTGATTTTGCACTATTACAAGAAGTTGATATAAAGTCACTTCGTTCATTTGATGTAAATGAACATGAATTTTTGAAAAAAGGATTACCTGATTATGTTTCATCATTTGGCAAGAACTACGATACGAAATGGGTTCCAGTGCCAATAACAAATCCAATGGGCTATGCGGAGGCTGGATTAAGTACGTTTTCTAAATACACTGTTCAAGAAGCGAAGAGGTTCCAGCTTCCTGGAATGGAGCCTTGGCCAAAGCGTTTGTTTGATTTAGATCGAGCAATTGTGGAATATAAAATTCCTGTTAATAATGGGAAACATGTTAGACTCGTAAATTTACATTTGTCTGCTTATGATGAAGGCGGGAAAATTAGAAAACAGCAAGTAGAGTATTTAAAAGAATATATGAACAAGCATTATGAAAATGGTGATTACGTAATAATGGGCGGAGATTGGAATCAATTAGTTTCGAACGCTCAATTAAGTGATCCGAAGTTCGTGAAAGAGCGCCCTGAGTGGTTAGTAGAGTTACCGAAGGACTTTACGGATGGTGGCTTTAAGTGGGCTGTAGATCCGTCTGTTATGACTGTGAGAGATGATGTAAAGAAATATGTAGAAGGTGAAAATTTCGTCACTATTATTGATGGCTTTATCGTTTCACCGAATGTAGAGATTGTAAATGTACAAGGGAAAGATTTAAAGTTTGAAAATAGCGATCATAACCCAGTGAGTGCAGTATTTAAACTGAAGTAATTGATATGTATAAGTAGAAGGTGGGGCTTCATATGGAGTGGTTAAAGAGGACTTGTTTTTCTAACCTTGAGAAAGAATCACAGAAAAATCATTTATTACTGTTTATAACGATTTGTAGTTTCTTCCTTGGGATAATCGCGATTGGGTATTATGGATATATTTTTACAGAGAGAGCAATAGCGTTTTGGATTTGTGGTATTTCTGTCGTTGTATTTGGAACGCTTTTTACTTTTATAAAAAGTATGGAATCAGCGTATAAATATATCATGACATTTATGTTGCTTACAATGTCTTACATTATGGTACAAGCTTTTAATGAAAGCCCGGCTGTATTTCAAATGGTCTATTTTACATTAGCTGTTTCACTTATTTACTTAAGTGAGCGCCTCATTTTAATTCTTGGCGGGGTAGCTGTTGTGATCACATTTATCCTTTGTAGCTATTGGCCGGAGCAATTTTTTGCTTATACAGCCTCATCTGAAGCTGCTAATTTCGCAAGTTTGTTAGCGATTGTAACAATCGCTATGTGGGGCGTCACGAAAATCGGTTCTAATCTGCTCCTTCGTTTAAGTGATGAGAAGCAAGAAGTAATGAGAAAAGCTCAGGAGTTAGAAGAGACGCAAAGACTTATTGAAGAAACAGTTGTGAAACTAGATAGTAATTTCAATCATTTAAGACAAAATATGAACACGTCGATGGAATCGATGAGTGAAATTAATTTTGCCTTTGAAGAGGTAGCAGTTGGTACGCAATCACAATCAGAAATGATGTATCGTTCGGTAGAAGTATTGAATGATATGGAGGGAAATATTGAACAAATCATCTCTCAAGTAAGAACTGCATCGGCTCGTGTGGATGAAAGTTTAGAAATTTCAAAGGGTAGCGTACATACTTTAAGAAATTTTGAAGCTAACATGAGAAGTTTAAATGATGTTGTTTCACAGTCTGGAATTATATTTAGAGATTTAATGATGCAATCGAAACAAATTAATGAAATTGTAGATGTAATAACGAATATTTCAAGTCAGACGAGTTTGCTAGCTTTAAATGCAAATATTGAAGCTGCGAGGGCAGGCGAGCATGGAAAAGGTTTTGCTATTGTAGCGAGTGAAGTGTTAAAGCTTGCTGAAGAATCAAATCGTTCTGCGGGAAGAATTCAAGGGATTTTGAAGGAGTTTAGTAATCAAGCAAGTAAGGTAGAAGTGCAGGTAGAGAAGTCAGAAAGAGTACAAGAAGAATGTAACGAGATGTTAGCAAGCGTTTTAACAAACGTAACTGATTTAGGGAAGTTTATTGATACGATTAATGAAGTAATGCGAGAGGTTGTTGTTCATCAAGAAAGTTTCCACGTTAAAACGACGAATATCGTAAAGGATGTTACGCATGCTTCTAACGTAATTCAGCAAACTTCTACAGCTACAGAAGAAGTGCTAGCGAGTGTGGAAGAAGAAAAACATCGAAATGATACGTCAGTGAAGACGTTACAAACTGTTAGCGAGCAAGTGAAGTTGTTAGAAGATATTTTAGAAAAGTAATATTGCTTGGAAAGAGCACAAATGATGTGCTCTTTTTTCATTGAAATGAATACTTGATAGGAATTTAATTGCTTTTCTGCGCGTTTTCTGCCAAGCTTAAGGAGATAAAGTGAGACTAGTACATACTGATTATTAGCCCTCACTAATCAAGCTATCCGCAAATAGCGGAATAAAATACTTCAAAGAAAGAATTATATAGGTGACGCATATGATCGAAGTTAAGACTTCTGAACTTAGTGATGGAGAATTTAATAGAGGTGTATTTGCAACTCGTGATATTAAAAAGGGTGAGTTGATACACGCAGCACCAGTTATCTCTTATCCAAATGAACAGCATGAACATATTGAGAAAACGTTACTTGCTGACTACGCATTTGAGTATGGGATCAATCATACGGCAATCCTTTTAGGATACGGTATGTTATTTAATCATTCATATAAACCGAATGCAACGTATGATATTGTCTTCGAGAACCATACGTTTAACTTCTTTGCTTATAAGGATATAAAAGCAGGAGAAGAAATTTTAATCAATTATAATGGTGAAGTTGATAACGATGAGCTGTTATGGTTTGATAAAGAAAAAGAAGAGAACGAAAAGTAATATAAAGAGTATAGAAAGAGCACATTCTGTCGGATGTGCTTTTTTTATTGATGTAAATAAAGTAAAAAGTACAAAAAAATACCACTTTCTTTTTGTATGGTATAGTAAGATACTGAGGGATAGTGTTTTGAAAAAGTCACATATTTTACAAATTGTTGTCTTTCTGATGACATGTCAAGTTTAGTAGTCCATTTGGGTTGCTTTATTATGCAATATATATTTTAATATGAGTGGCACCTCTTATAAATTAAGAGGTTTATAGGTGTCTCGAATTGATTTTGGGTACACTGTATCCACCACTTTAGGTTCTTTCATGTACGTGGGGATATTATGGGCCCGTATAACGGGATAAAATGAATATAGAAATAGAGGAATCGTAAAATGAATATGCAAGAGGTTTATAAATATTTAAGTACGGTATTGCCTGAAGGACATGTTAAACAAGATGAAATGTTAAAGAATCATACGCATATTAAAGTTGGTGGAAAAGCAGATGTTTTTGTTGCGCCTACAAATTATGATGAAATTCAAGAAGTTATCAAATATGCGAACGAATATAATATTCCAGTTACGTTTTTAGGAAATGGATCGAATGTCATTATTAAAGATGGTGGAATTCGCGGGATTACAGTAAGTTTAATTCATATTACAGGTGTTACTGTAACAGGAACGACGATTGTAGCACAGTGTGGTGCAGCAATTATTGACGTATCACGTATTGCTTTAGACCATAACTTAACGGGTCTTGAGTTTGCTTGTGGTATTCCAGGTTCAGTTGGCGGAGCGTTATATATGAATGCAGGTGCATACGGCGGTGAAATTTCGTTTGTATTAACAGAAGCTGTCGTAATGACAGGTGATGGAGAGCTACGTACTTTGACGAAAGAAGCATTTGAATTTGGATATCGTAAGAGTGTATTTGCGAACAACCATTACATTATTCTTGAAGCGAGATTTGAACTTGAAGAAGGTGTACATGAAGAAATTAAAGCTAAAATGGATGATTTAACGTTTAAACGTGAGTCAAAACAGCCTCTAGAATATCCTTCATGTGGTAGCGTATTTAAGCGTCCACCAAATAACTTTGCTGGTAAGTTAATTCAAGACTCAGGACTACAAGGTAAGCGAATTGGTGGAGTGGAAGTTTCTTTAAAACACGCTGGATTTATGGTGAATGTTGATAACGGAACAGCACAAGATTACATCGATTTAATTCACTTCGTACAAAAGACAGTTGAAGAGAAATTTGGCGTGAAGTTAGAGCGAGAAGTAAGGATTATTGGAGAAGATAAGGAATAACGAAATACGTATGAAGATATGAATTATTTTAAAATAATATTTGGATATTGTTGACAATTTGTTTTCAATTCAATATAATGCTAATAATTTAACAAATAACATACGTTGAAAGAGCCCAGTAGCAGTTTGTCACTGTTAACGAGAGAGCTAGGGGTTGCTGGAACCTAGCACAAACAAACTTGCGAATTACACTCTGGAGTATCTTAGGTAATGCTAAGCGGACTAGCAATCGATATTATTGCTAAGAGTGGTATGAGTAGCTATGCTATTTATGCAAACTGGGTGGTAACACGGTGAATAATCGTCCCTATGTCTATCGTAGACATAGGGGCTTTTTTGTTTTTAAAAAATAAAGGGGATGACAAAAGATGAATATTATTGATGAATTAGAATGGCGCGGCGCCGTTAATCAGCAGACTGACGAAGAAGGCTTACGTAAGCTAGTAGAAGAGAAAAAGATTTCACTATACTGCGGAGTTGATCCGACTGGTGATAGTATGCATATCGGACATTTGATTCCGTTTATGATGATGAAGAGATTCCAATTAGCTGGTCATCATCCTGTTATTTTAATTGGCGGGGCAACAGGAACAATTGGTGATCCGAGTGGACGACAATCAGAGCGTCAACTTCAAACGTTAGAAGTGGTTCAACATAATGTAGATGCGTTAACAGCACAAATGAAAAAGCTATTTGATTTTGGTGGAAATAGCGAAGTGAAGATGGTAAATAACTATGATTGGACACATGAAATAAATATTATTGAGTTTTTACGTGATTACGGGAAAAACTTTAGCATCAATAGCATGTTAGCGAAGGATATTGTAGCAAGCCGTTTGGATACAGGTATTTCTTTCACGGAATTCACGTACCAAATTTTGCAAGCAATGGATTTCCATCATTTATACACGAAAGAGGATGTTCAACTTCAAATTGGTGGTAGTGACCAATGGGGAAATATTACGAGTGGTTTAGATTTAATTCGTAAGTTAGAAGGTCATGAGGCGAAAGTATTCGGATTAACGATTCCGTTATTATTAAAATCGGACGGTACGAAGTTTGGTAAATCAGCGGGTGGTGCGGTTTGGCTTGATCCTGAAAAAACGACACCGTTTGAATTTTACCAGTTCTGGGTAAATACAGATGACCGTGACGTAATTAAATACTTGAAATACTTTACGTTCTTAACGAAAGAGCGTATTGATGAATTAGCAGCGAAGGTAGAAACAGAGCCTCATAAACGTGAAGCGCAAAAAGTATTAGCAGAAGAAATGACGAAATTCGTTCATGGAGAAGAGGCGTTATTACAAGCTGAGAAAATTACAGCAGCGTTATTTAGCGGAGATATTAAATCGTTAACAGCTGATGAAATTGAACAAGGCTTTAAAGAGATGCCGACATTCCAGTCTTCAAAAGAGACGAAAAATATTGTAGAGTGGCTAGTTGATTTAGGAATTGAACCATCTAGACGACAAGCGCGTGAGGATATTAATAATAGAGCTATATCTATGAATGGCGAGAAAGTAACAGATGTGGGTATAGATGTTACTGTAGAAAACTCGTTTGATGGAAGATTTATTATTATCCGTAAAGGAAAGAAGAACTATAGCTTAGTGAAATTGGGATAATAGTTTTTGTGGAAGAGTGGAAGGAAAGAAGATGCTTTCACTCTTTTCATATACACAATTTAGACATAAAATAATCAGTAAATTTAGATAATTAAAAGGGTTATATTATTCTTTTGCCGAATAAATAAATTAGAGAAAATTACGGATAAAAAATAGCCCGAACCATGCAGGGAATGATTCGGGCTTATATTCAGATTAGTAAGCTAAGCTGAATAGACCTTTAATGTGTGATAAGTAACGAACGTTACTTGCTTCTTTCATTAATGATGCTGGTAGACCTTTAAGTGGAGTATTGCTTGCTCCGATTGTAGCAACAGCATCTTTACGTCCTAGACTAGCAAGTGTTCCAGAGTTTACAGGTGCGAACTCTTCGAATGCTTTGCCTTCTAGTGCTGCGTATAAGTTGTATCCAATTAACTCACCCATTTGCCAAGCGATTTGTGCAGTTGGTGGGTATGGACGACCGTCTGGAGAGAAGACAACAGCGCTGTCTCCAGCAACGAATACGTCTTTGTGAGAAGTAGATTGTAGGTATGCATCAACTGTTGCACGTCCACGGTTAACTTCAAGACCTGATTCACCGATTAATGGGTTACCTTGAACGCCACCTGTCCAAACGAATGTGTTAGCAACAAGTTTTTGACCGTCTTTTAAGTCGATTTCATTGCCAGCAACGTTTGTTACAGGAAGACCAGTTAAGAATGTAACGCCGCGTGCTTCTAGGCTAGTAGTTGCACGTTCGATTAAGTGGTCTGGTAATACTGGAAGGATTTTTGGACCTGCTTCAACAAGAAGAAGTTTAACTTCTTTTGGATTTACGCCGTGGCTTTTTGCAAGTTTAGGCATAATGTCAGCAAGCTCACCAACTAGCTCAACGCCAGTTAATCCGCCACCACCGATTACGATTGTAGCATCAGCTTCGTTTTTCGTTTTCGCGTATTCACGAATACGGTCTTCAACGTGTTTGTAGATTTTGTTTGCATCAGCAGCAGATTTTAATACCATGCTGTTTTCTTCTAGTCCTGGAATACCGAAGTAAGCAGTTTTACTTCCTAAAGCAACTACAAGCGCATCGTAAGATAAAGTAGTGCCGCCAGCTAGTTTGATTTCTTTGCTATCAACTGAGAATGACTCAACTGTTGCAATTTTAAGATCGATATCTTTACCTTTGAAAAGCTTTGTAAGTGGCATTGCAATTGCTTGCTCAGACACGTTACCAGCTGCAAGGCGGTGTAATTCAGTGATGATTTGGTGTGTTGGGTATTGGTTAATCACTGTAACTTGTGCTTCTGATTTGCTGTAATATTTACGTACGTTTAAAGCGGCAAGAAGACCGCCATAACCAGCGCCTAAGATGACAATTTGTTTTGACATAGTATGATATCCCCCGTCTTTACTAATTGTTGTTATAAGTTAAATTATTTATTGTTACGTTCTGCACTAATTTGAAGATATGCGTTCACAAAGCGGAACATTTTTTGTGCTTGTGGATCTTTTAGTAATTTTAACAGACCGAATAGGCCGATAACTTCGTTGCTTTCGTCAGCACGATCTTTCGCTTCGATTGCAGTTGCAGCCATGCTTTTCACTGTATCTTTTACAGGTTCTACAAGCTCTGTAATTGCACCAACAGTGTCGCTTTTTAATACTTCATCAGTAGCAACAGTTTGAGCGAAGTCATAAGACTTAGTTAAAATGTTAACAAGCTCAGTTAATTTTGGAAGCTGTTCTACTAGTGTTGTTAATGATTCTTGTACCTCAGGTTTTAACAATTGATCAAGTACATCAAGTTGTCCTTGGCTAGCAGAAATTTGTACAGTTTCTTGTTCTGGCTTTGTTTGAGTCATAGTTTCTGGCATCTCCAATTCTCCTTTACGATAGCAATACTCTTATTTTTTTATAAGTAAGATAGTAAACGTTTACGAAACTTTATGCAAAGTTTCACAAAACACAATAAAATGCCTTTAAATTTATGACAGCAAGTAAGCTGCAAACATAAATCTAAAACCATAACGTCTTACTTATTATTTATGAACTGTCCGATATATGGCTTGTCCGCATAATGGAAAAGCTCCGTTACCGGAAAGTGTATATAATATATATCCTATATTATATACTATATACACCTATGTTAACATAAAAATGATTCCTAATTATTTGATATTGAGTGTATAACGTAGTGCTGACAAGGTATGAAAGCGTATAAAATATTTTGTTTCAGTTAGAAATGTACATATATATATAGAAAAAAAGGAAAAAACGAACAAATTCATGTTCGTTTTTTCCTTTTTCCTATTATTCACCTTCCGCAATTAGCATCGATGTGTTACCTTCTTTTTCAAGATGGCATTCACCCCAAGAACAAAGAGAATCAAGAATGGATTCTAAAGACCAACCGTAGTCGGTAAGAGAATATTCTACTTTCGGTGGGACTTGGTTGTATACTTTTCTTTGAATAACACCGTCGTCTTCTAATTCACGTAATTGCTGCGTTAACATTTTTTGTGTAATACCAGGCATTGAGCGTTTTAATTCACTCGTTCTCTTTGTACCTTTCGTTAAGTGACAAAGAATAACAACTTTCCATTTGCCGCCGATAACTTCTAAAGTCGCCTCTACAGGAATATTGTATTTCTTCATATGAAACCCTCCCTTTTTGAGTAAAGTAAGTTTAATAATACAAATGTTACTTTTTAGTACCTATAGCACTTTAAAGTACGTACTTTTTATTATGTTAAATATGTTTCATAATAGCACATGTAAGAGGCAAATGAGTAGTACGGTACCGAAAAGTGACTATGTTACTTTTTAGTGCCTATCGTACTTTAAAGTGCGTTCTTCAAAAAAGGAATGAAACCATTCATAATAGCATTTGTAAGTATGAAATATATTTTTTAGAAGATAAAAGGGCCTTTTTATCACACTATTATGATTGGATTTCTTGTAATAAGGAGGAATTCAATTGAGTTCATATACAGTACCATCTTCGGAAGCTCAGACGAGTCGAAGAAGTATGTTTGCTTTATTAGCACTAGCAATTAGTGCATTTGGGATTGGTACGACCGAGTTTATTAGTGTCGGTTTACTACCATCTATTTCAAAAGATTTAAATGTGTCGGTTACAACAGCTGGTTTAACGGTTTCCTTATATGCGTTAGGAGCGGCAGTAGGAGCTCCTGTTTTAACAGCGTTAACGGCTAGTATGTCGCGAAAGACATTATTAATGTGGATTATGGTTATTTTCATTATTGGTAATGGCATTGCGGCTGTTGCAACAAGCTTCACTGTATTAATTATCGCAAGGATTGTAGCTGCATTTGCACACGGTGTGTTTATGTCGATAGGATCTACAATTGCGGCTGCAATCGTACCAGAAAATAAACGTGCTAGCGCAATTGCGATTATGTTTACTGGATTAACAGTTGCGACTATTACTGGTGTGCCAATTGGAACATTTATCGGTCAAGAGTTTGGCTGGAGAGCGTCATTTATGGCGATTGTTGTAATTGGAATTATTGCTTTCATCGCAAACAGTATATTGGTCCCATCTAATTTAAAAAATGGTGTACCTGTATCGTTTCGTGATCAATTTAAACTAATTAAAAATGGAAGACTGTTACTTGTTTTCATTATTACTGCACTTGGATACGGTGGTACATTCGTAACATTTACTTATTTATCACCCCTATTACAAGAAGTAACAGGATTTGAAGCAAGTACCGTTACCATCATTTTATTAGTGTATGGAATTGCCATTGCGATAGGGAATATGGTCGGCGGAAAATTATCGAATCATAATCCGATCCGAGCGCTATTTTACATGTTCCTTATTCAAGCGATTATATTATTTGTTTTAACATTTACAGCGCCATTTAAAGTAGCTGGATTAATCACAATTATTTTCATGGGACTATTCGCATTTATGAATGTTCCGGGGCTACAAGTATATGTAGTTATATTGGCAGAGCGCTTTGTTCCAAGTGCGGTTGATGTTGCTTCAGCAATTAATATTGCCGCATTTAACGGAGGAATCGCTTTAGGTTCTTATATAGGTGGCCTTGTAACGAATTCGTTAGGATTAATCCATACTGCTTGGGTAGGCGGTCTTATGGTAGTAGGTGCTGTGATTTTAACAGCATGGAGCATGACATTAGAAAAAAGAGATCAAGTAAAATAAAAGGAGAGAAAATAAAATGAAAAACTTACAAAGTAAAACAGTATTAAATAATGGTGTAGAAATGCCTTGGTTCGGTTTAGGTGTATTTAAAGTAGAAGAAGGACCAGAACTTGTAGAAGCTGTAAAATCAGCGATTAAAGCAGGATACCGTAGCATCGATACAGCTGCAATTTACGGAAATGAAAAAGCTGTAGGTGAAGGAATCCGTGCAGGTATTGAAGCGACTGGTATTTCAAGAGAAGAATTATTCATCACTTCAAAAGTATGGAACGCAGATCAAGGATATGAAACAACAATCGCTGCATACGAAGAGAGTCTAAAAAAATTAGGACTAGATTATTTAGATTTATATCTTGTTCACTGGCCTTCAGAAGGAAAATATAAAGATACATGGAGAGCGCTAGAAACACTTTATAAAGAAAAGCGCGTACGTGCAATTGGTGTAAGTAACTTCCAAATCCATCACTTACAAGATGTAATGAAAGATGCAGAAATTAAACCAATGATTAACCAAGTAGAATACCACCCTCGTTTAACACAAAAAGAACTACAAGCTTTCTGTAAAGAACAAGGTATTCAAATGGAAGCATGGTCACCACTAATGCAAGGTCAATTATTAGATAACGAAACATTACAAGAGATTGCTGAGAAACACGGTAAAACAACAGCTCAAGTTATTTTACGTTGGGATCTTCAAAACGGAGTAATTACAATTCCAAAATCAACGAAAGAACACCGTATTATTGCAAATGCTGATGTATTTAACTTTGAATTAACAAAAGAAGACATGGAAAAAATCGATGCGTTAAACCAAAATCACCGCGTTGGTCCAGATCCTGATAACTTCGATTTCTAAGATTAAAGTAAGAAAGAAAAAAGAGTGCTTTTATGCGCTCTTTTTTTTGCATAAAAATATTTTCTAATTAAATACTACTTAGTATTAAGTTTGTTATTAAGGGGCTGTAAACATGAATATAAAGCAATCGTTCAAACTTTTAGCTATGTTTTTAAGTGTCTTATTTGTATTATTCCCACTTCAAAAAGCATTCGCAGAAGTTATGGATCATACAAAGTATGAAATGAATTGGAGTTATAGTAAGTCAAAGAAGAAACCAATTCGAACAGAACTTATTAAAACGGCAGATGGAAAAATTGCATTTTGCTTAAATGTAGATTTAAAATCTCCGAGTGGTCAAGATTTACCAGAAATGGGTAAAGTGGATATTAATGTGTACCGTGTACTGTTGAATGGATATCCACAAAAGAGCCCACAAGAATTAGGAGTATCTGATTGGAGAGAGGCGCATTATGCAACGCAGCTTGCAGTATGGAATGCGTTAAAACAAATTGATGTTAATGATTTAGATTTCCGAAATAAAAATGTAGAGAAAGTAACAAAAGATATCGTTGCAAAAGCAAACGCTAGCGAAGAGCTACAAGAAATTACGATGAGTGTAACTCCTACAGAAGAACAAGAAGCAGTATTAAAAAATGATTTCTTTGAAACAGGTTTATATACGGTAGAAACAAATGCAAAAAGCGGAACGTATAAAGTGCAAGCAACAGGTGCACCAGCGGGCGTGAAATTTGCAAATGAAAAAGGCGAAACAAAAACAGAATTTAATGTAGGAGAGAAGTTCCGCATTTTAATTCCGAAACAAACGCCAGCTGGTGGATTTAGCTTTAAAGTATCAGGAAATTTAACGAAACTACAAGGAATTGCGCATAAAGGTACACCGACTATTCAAAATGCAGTAGTATTACTTGAGCGTAGTGAAGAAAAAACAAGTCCAGAGTTAGCGGTAAGTTGGAAGAAACCAGAAGGGCCACAGACGCCAAATAAACCGTATACTCCAAATGAGCCACATAAACCGAATCAAAAAAGATAATGAAAAAGCATTGGCGTGTGCCAATGCTTTTTCATTATGGATTCTTTAAAGATATACCAAGATAATAATTAATCAAGTGAAACACTATTTCAACGTTTTAAAAAGTATTTTAAAATAATAAAATATAACAAAATCTAAACGTTACAATTAACGGATTTTATTCACAAAATTGTAACATTATTCTAATTGGAGAGGCTATCAAACAAAGTGTAAAGCGTGTACAATTCAGTTGGAAAAACTACCTATAGATGGTCATATATGAAGAAAATGTAAGATTCTATTACTATTTTTACTTTTAGATGTATAGATGACAATACTAAAGTGTATCTTTTACTATTCTCTTTTTATGTACGAAGAGAACTCATCACAAATAGAGAGAAGTGAGGAGGGCATATTACATAAAAATTTTACAATGTAAGAAAGCGAATACATAGGGAGGAATGCGGTAGTAATTGATACAGGTGCGCGAGGTGTTAGTCTATTCATTAAATGTTTTTATAAAAATAATAGGATTTCTTATTAAATGGATATATAGGATAGTTTCTCTAAATAAAGGAACAGGGGACACAGATTATGTCGAAGAAAAAGACGAGTAGGGTATTAGTAGCTGGTGTTTGTTTAGCTACGTTATTAACGCCATATGGACTTGAATTACCTAAGGTGTATGCAGAGATGACGATTGAAGATAAAGAGAAACAGCAAGAAGAGCGAGTGTATCAATTACTGCCAAAAGGTGATGTAGAAGGGATGCGTGAGTTGCATCAGCGTCGAATGAGTTTTTCTCCTTATGAGCCAACGGGCATTTATGTAAAGCCAGGTGAAGAAGTAGTTATTCAAGTAGAAGGGACTCAACAGATTAAAGCTTATATTGGTACATATTCTTATGAAAAAGAAGAACCTAAACAATTCAATTTAAATCCTGGTGAGAATAAAATTTCTTCTTCAAATGGGGGACTATTATACTTTTACAATTATCACAACACAGCAGAAGTAGTCGCTAAAGTGAAAAAAGGTGGTACACCAAACCCTTTATTTATTTTAGGAAAGCATACGACAAAAGATTGGAAGCGTATGTTGGCAGAAAACCCTGATCCATATGCAATAGAAATGAAGGGAGAAAATAGTTTATTAACTATGCATCCTGAAACTGTGGCGGAACATTTGAAGCAAGAAGATCCAGCTGCGCTATTAAAGAAGCACGATGAAATAATTAATATAGAACATAAGATATCAGGTTTATCAAAAGATGGTGCGGGTGTTGCGAATCAAGGTAAACATTCCATTCATTTTGTTGAAGACTGGTATACAGACGATTATATGTATGCGACTTATTATCGAACAGCTTATAGTAAAGGCAATTTAGAGTCAGTACTAAATCTAGAAGAGTTAACCAATGATGGATGGGGGCCTTGGCATGAAGTTGGACATCAACATCAACAAGACACTTGGTTATGGGATGGACTTGGAGAAGTAACCGTTAATATTTATTCTTTGGCAGTTCAAACTACATTCGGGCATAAAACAAGGTTAGAGCAAGAGGGGCGCTATGAAGCTGCATTTGCTTATTTAGGTAAACCGGATGCACAAGAAAAGATGAATGAATTTGAGAAATTAGTTATGTTTTGGCAGTTGCATTTAGCCTATGGGGATCAATTCTATCCAAATTTACATCAAATGTATCGTTTGTTACATGATACAGAACTGCCTAAATCTGATGAAGAGAAAAAGCAGATGTTTATTTATATGACGTCAAAAGTGGCAGGACAAAATTTAATTCCTTTCTTTGATAAATGGGGATTAATTGCAAATGATGCTACAAGAGAAAAGATTGAAAAATTAAATTTACCAAAATTAGAAAAAGAAATATGGTTATCTACAGATAGCAATCCAATTCGTGAAAAACAAACTGAGTTATATGAAGTTCCATATGGCGAGCCAAATAATGAAAAAATACAAAATGTGGTAATCGGTACTACATATGATGAGGAAAAAGCAAAGGAACTTGTACAGAATTTAGGAGAAGGTGTAAAGACAACAGGTGTGATTATGCAAGATAAGCCTGAAGTTGGAGAAAAAACTGTAAAAGTAGAAATTATAGATGAAAAAGGTAATAAGAATTTAATTCCTGTTGTGGTGAATGTCGGTTATGAAAATGGTATAGTCTTCCAAGGTGATGGGAATAAGATACGTTCTATCGTAACGGCTAATTATAATACGAAAAAGCTACAGGCAACATTTACGGACTCTAAAGTTCATTATCGTTTTGAAAACGAAAAATATATGGGAATAACGATATATGATCGAAGTGGAAATGTAAAGAAAAGCATTTCAGTAGAAGGGCAAGAGAGTTCGAAAAACTTTGCAAATCAATTAAATGGCTTAGATTTCGCATATGGTGATGTTGTCGAAGTATATCATGCGGAATCAGATCGATTAAACTGGTATCAAAATAACGAATTTGTAGGCAAGGGGAAAGGGAAAGCGGAACAAAAGTTTTACTTTAAAATAACGGAGCAAGGTTTCGAGAGAGTCGAAGCTCAGCAACAAGTAACAGCAGTACCGCAAAAGGTAGTAATTGGAATAGACACTGAAAAATTAAATGCAAAAGACTTTGTTCAAGTAAAAGATGGAGAAGTAATCGGATTTGTAGAAAAACCAAATACAACAAAAATCGGTGAACAAAAAGTAAAAGTAGAAACGAAAGATCGTTTTGGAAATAAGCAAGTAACAGAAGTGCCAGTAGAAGTGGTTTATGGAGATAGTATTGCATATGCAGGATATGGCGATGATATTGCTTCAATCGTAACTTTAAAGCACGAAGAGAAGAGATTCCATGCAACTGATATGGATAGCGAAATTCATGAGTATTTTAATAAAGAGCTATACATGGGAATCACGTTATATGATGGAGCAGGAAAAGAGAAGAAACATGTAACAGCAGAGGGACAAGAAACATCAGAGAACTTTGCGAAGCAAGTGAATGGTATGCAGTTCGAGTATGGAGATGTAGTGAAAGTATTCCACGCAGAACCGGTTCGTTTGAAATGGTATCAAAATAATACACTTACTGGTCAAGGTGAGAAAAAAGGGGCAAAAGAACTATTCTTCAAAGTGACAGAAAAAGGCTTTGAGAGAATGGATATGTTGCAAGAAGTAACAGTGAAGCCTCAACAAGTAATAGTTGGAACGGATGTAGAAAAGTTAGATGCGAAAAACTTTGTTGAAATAAAAGACGGAGAAGTAGTAGGTTTTGTAGAAAAGCCAAATACAACAAAAATTGGTGAACAAAAAGTAAAAGTAGAAACGAAAGATCGCTTTGGAAATAAAACGGTGACGGAAGTTCCGGTGGAAGTGATTTACGGAGATAGTATTATGTTCTTTGGTACAAGTTATGGAGGAACAAATATTAAATCAGTTGTAACGTTAAATCATGAAGAAAAGAAATTCAGTACAACGGGTGCAGAAGGTGCAGCGCATACGTCATTTAAAGACGAAAAGTATATGGGAATGACTGTATACGATAAAGATGGAAAAGAAAAGAAAGAAGCATCAGTAAAAGGATCTGAAAATACAAAAGGGTTCGCAGAACAATTTAATGGCATGGCCTTTGAATATGGGGATATGGTAAAGATATACCAAAAAGAGTTTGATAGATTTAAAGTATATAAAAAGAATGAACTAGTGGATACGGAATACGGTGTTCATGAAGTGATGTTTAAAGTTACAGAAAAAGGCTTTGAGAAAATGGAAGCTCAGCAAGAAGTAACACTGGTACCGCAAAAAGTAGTAATTGGAACAGACGCTGAAAAATTAGAAGCAAAAAACTTTGTTCAAGTGAAAGACGGAGAAGTAGTAGGGTTTGTAGAAAAGCCAAATACAACAAAAATCGGTGAACAAAAAGTAAAAGTGGAAACGAAAGATCGCTTTGGTAATAAAAAGGTGACAGAAGTTCCATTAGAAGTGATTTACGGTGATAGTATTATGTTCTTCGGTACAAGTTATGGAGGAACAAATATTAAATCGGTTGTCACGTTAAATCATGAAGAAAAGAAATTCAGTACAACAGATTCAGAAGGTCCAATGCATACTTCATTTGCAGATGAGAAGTATATGGCGATGACTGTATACGATAAAGATGGAAAAGAGAAGAAAACTCTATCAGTAAAAGCATCTGAAAATACAAAAGGATTTGCGGAACAATTCAACGAAATGACGTTTGAATATGGAGATATAGTAAAAGTATATCAAAAAGAGTTTGATAGATTTAAAGTATATAAAAAGAATGAACTAGTGGATACACAGTATGGTGTTCATGAAGTGATCTTTAAAGTGACAGAGCAAGGTTTCGAGAGAATGGAAGCTCAACAAGAAGTAACGGTAGTACCGCAAAAAGTAGTAATTGGGACAGAAGTTGAAAAATTAAATGCAAAAGATTTTGTTCAAGTAAAAGATGGAGAAGTAATTGGATTTGTAGAAAAACCAATTACGACAAAAATCGGTGAACAAAAAGTAAAAGTGGAAACGAAAGATCGCTTTGGAAATAAGCAAGTGACGGAAGTTCTCCTGGAAGTAACATATGGAGATAGCTTACTTGTATATGGGTTAAGCTATGGTGGTGACGATATGAAATCAATTGTAACGTTACATCATGATGCGAAAAAAATGAGTGCGACGGATACGAGTAATTTGATTCATGATTATTTTGGAGATGAGAAGTATTTTGCATTCACTCTGTACAACAGAGAGGGAAAAGAGAAGAAAAATATAGAGGTAAAAGGGCTGGAGAGTACAGAAGCTTTTGCTAAGGAAATAAACGGACTAGCGTTTGAATATGGAGATGTGGTGAAAGTGTATCATGCTGAATCTTCACGCTTACACTGGTACAAAAAAGATGTATATGCGGGAGAAGGAAAGAATAAAGAGATAAAGGAACTAGTCTTCAAAATTACTGAAAACGGCTTTGAAAGAATGGAAGCTAAGCAAGAAGTAACAACTGTACCGCAAAAAGTAGTAATCGGAACAAACGCTGATAAATTAGATGCCAAAAACTTTGTTCAAGTAAAAGACGGAGAAGTAATTGGTTTTGTAGAAAAACCGAATACAACAAAAATTGGTGAACAAAAAGTAAAAGTAGAAACGAAAGATCGCTTTGGAAATAAGAAAGTGACGGAAGTTTCATTAGAAGTAACATATGGAGATAGTATAGTATATCAAGGTGTAGCTAATGTAACACGTTCAATCGTTACGTTAAATAATGAAGAAAAGAAATTACATGCGACATTTACCGATGATGAAATACATTATCGTTTTGTAAATGAACAGTATATAGGACTTACGATTTATGATAAAAATGGAAAAGAGAAGAAGCATGTAACGGCAGAAGGACAAGAGACTTCAAAGAATTTTGCTGGGCAAGTAAATGGAACGGCATTTGAGTATGGAGATGTACTGAAAGTATACCATGCGGAACCGAGTCGTTTGAATTGGTACAAAAAGAATGAGTTAGTTAAAAAAGAGGATGCGATGAAGGGGCAAGAAATATCCTTTAAGATTACTCAAAATGGATTAGAGCAAGTGCAATAATAAGAAAAAGCTCGTAAAACATAATGTTTTACGAGCTTTTTTTATTATTCAGCTTCAGAAACTACTGTGAAGCGTTCATTTACGTGTTTTGGGTTTTCTATTTCATCAAGTGCTGCAACTGCGAAGTCTTCGTAACTTACGTAGCTATCACCTTTTGAGTTAACAAGGAGATTGTCTTTGCCAGCTTTGTAAGAACCAGTGCGTTTTCCTAATGCGAATAGTGCAGAAGGGCTGATGAATGTCCAAGTGATATCATTTGTTTGTTGTAAGATTTCTAGGTTTTTACCTTGGTTTTGAGCTGTTGCAAGGTATTCGCCTGGGAAACCTGATGTCTCAAATACACGTGTTGTTTTCTCTTCGTCTACAAATAAGCTTCCAGCGCCACCAACTACAAGTAATTTTGTATTAGGTGCACCTTTCATAGCTTCAATTAGTACGTTTCCTGCATCTACGTGAAGGTGTTCTTGTCCTGCTGGAGCGCCAAATGCATTTACAACTACGTCGAATGCTTGTAGGTCGTTAGATGTAAGAGAAAATACGTCTTTTTCTAAAACTTTTACGTTTTCTTCTGTAATTTTTGCAGCGTTTCTTACGATTGCAGTTACTTCATGTCCACGATCTAATGCTTCTTTTAAAATACGACTTCCTGCTTTACCAGTTGCTCCGATAATTCCGATTTTCATAATAAATCCCTCCAAAGTGTTTTGTTAAATTGTATATCTGAAAGTGAATGAATATATTGTAATTAAGTTTGTTACAACCTGTTGTAATCATTATAGTTACAGGTTGGTGTTTTTGTCAATGGGGTAGTTTGTAGATTTATTTTTTGTTTTAGTATGCACAGTTAGAGGGAGGAGAGTCATAAAGATATTGTTACTTCGCGCTTGGCTAATATTTGGAAATTGCAAATTGTCGAAAAATGTTGATTTTTGAATGTTTTTTAAATATAATTCGTTTTATGGAGAAAAGGAGGGGTTAATTGTATGAATATTTTGGAACAATTCGTTTCGTCAACGAATACGATTCTTTGGTCATATATTCTTATTGCAATGTTAATTGGTTTAGGGCTTTATTTTTCTATTAAATTAAAATTCGTACAACTTACTCATTTAGGGGAAATGATTCGTTTAATGAGTGATGGACTAACTGGCAAGACACGTAAAAAGGGCAGCGTATCATCGTTCCAAGCATTTTGTATGAGTTCTGCAGCTCGTATTGGTATCGGGAACTTAGCTGGTGTAGCGTTAGCTATTTCTATGGGAGGACCTGGGGCTGTATTTTGGATGTGGGTTATTGCGATTATCGGTGCGTCTTCAAGTTTCGTAGAAAGTACGCTTGCGCAAATTTATAAAATAAAAGATGGCAGTGGCTTCCGTGGTGGTCCTGCTTATTATATGGAAAAAGGTTTAAATAAACGTTGGATGGGGATTTGGTTCTCTATTCTGATTACAATTAGTTACGGTTTAATTTTCAACTCAGTACAAGCAAATACAGTAACATTAGCGTTTGAAAATGCATTTGGCTTAGAGCGTTATATTGTTGGTATTGTATTAGCTGCATTAGTTGGGGTTATTATTTTTGGTGGTGTAAAAAGTATTGCACGTATGTCGGAAATGATTGTTCCGCCAATGGCACTTATTTATATTGCAGTAGCTATTTTTGTTGTCATTAAAAACTTCTATTTAATACCAGATGTGTTTACGGAAATCTTTAAAGGTGCATTCGGTTTAGATTCAGCTGTAGGTGGTGGTATCGGTGCTGCGATGAAATATGGTATCCAGCGCGGATTATTTGCGAACGAAGCAGGTATGGGTAGTGCGCCGAACGCGGCAGCAACAGCTGATGTAACGCATCCAGCAAAACAAGGTTTTATTCAAACGATTGGAGTATTAGTAGATACATTCTTAGTGTGTACATCAACAGCATTTATCGTACTATGTTCTGGTGCGTATAAAGCAACGAATTTAGAAGGTATTGAATTAACACAAAATGCATTAAGTTCACAAATTGGCCCATGGGCGAGCAGTTTCTTAGCGATTATTATTTTCTTATTTGCATTTAGTTCACTTCTAGGAAACTACTATTATGGTGAAACAAATATTGAATTCATTAAGCAAAGCAAAACGTGGTTAACAATTTACCGTATTGCGGTAGTTGGAATGGTATTATTCGGTTCTGTTGCGACGCTTCAAGTTGTGTGGAATATGGCAGACTTATTTATGGGTCTAATGGTAATCACGAACTTAATTGCGATTACACTTCTTGGCCGATTTGCGTATGCAGCATTAGCAGACTATGTAAGGCAAAAGAAACAAGGGAAAGATCCAGTCTTCAGTGCAGATTCTATTCCTGGTTTAACGAATACAGAGTGTTGGGATAAGTCAGCGGTAACAGATAAAGAAAAAGCAGTGTAAATGAAAAGGCGAGCATCGAGGTGAATTCGATGCTCGCCTTTTTTGTTGTAGTAAATGATGAAAAGGGTGAGAGGTAGTTATTAATATAACTTTTTTTATTTGTTCCTCTCGTTATTTTTGGGGAACGTGCTGTTTTAAAAGTATGACTGGTTGAAGAGGATAAGTGATTGAGTATTGGATAAATGCATGTAATAGCTATATTTTTATGAAAAAAAACACGTATGTTAAGATAGTTAACATACTAATGTCATAAAACCTTACATAAAGTTCTTGATTACTTAAAGTTTTTAGAATATAATTTTCTTATTGTTAGGAAGAGGGGGCAATACAAATATGGATTTTTTAGCTAGGGTAATTGGGGATGTAAATAATATCCTTTGGTCATATGTCATTATTGCGATGTTAATTGGGTTAGGGCTCTATTTTTCATTTCGTGTGAAATTTGTCCAAGTTCGTTACTTCGGTGAAATGATTCGTTTGCTTGGGGATGGAGCAAGCTCGAAAACGAGAAAAGCGCAAAAAGAGAAGAGCGGCGTATCATCATTCCAAGCGTTTTGTATGAGTACAGCTTCTCGTGTAGGTACTGGTAACTTAGCAGGTGTAGCTATTGCGATCTCAGCAGGTGGTCCAGGAGCAGTATTTTGGATGTGGTTAATTGCGGTAATTGGGGGTGCTTCTGCATTTGTAGAGAGCACATTAGCGCAAATTTATAAAGTAAAAGATGGGAATGCATTCCGTGGGGGCCCAGCGTATTATATGGAAAAGGGTTTAAAGAAACGCTGGTTAGGTGTTGTGTTCTCTGTTCTAATAACAGTAAGTTTCGGATTGATTTTTAACGCTGTACAGTCTAATACTGTAGCAGCTGCCTTTGATGGTGCATTTAAAACAGATAGCAGATTAGTAGGTCTTGTTATGGCTGGTTTACTTGCAGTTATTATTTTCGGCGGAGTAAAACGAATTGCTCGCGCGGTTGAAATGATTGTTCCAGTAATGGCAATTATTTATGTAGCAGTAGCATTATTCGTTGTTGTAACAAACATTACGGCAATTCCATATGTATTTAAAGAAATTTTCTTACATGCTTTCGGAATTAAAGAAGTAGTAGGCGGAGGATTAGGAGCTGCGATTTTATTAGGGGTAAAACGTGGATTATTCTCAAATGAAGCAGGTATGGGTAGTGCGCCAAACGCAGCAGCGACTGCAAACGTAACGCACCCAGTTAAACAAGGTTTCATTCAAACTTTAGGGGTATTTACAGATACATTATTAATTTGTAGTTGTACAGCATTTATCATTCTTTTATCAGACGTGCATAATGCAGCTGATTTAAATGGAATTCAATTAACGCAGCAGGCGTTAAGTCAACATATCGGTCCATGGGCTTCTATATTTGTAGCAGTTGCAATCTTCTTGTTTGCATTCAGTTCATTAGTAGGTAACTACTACTATGGTGAAACAAATATTGAATTCTTAAATGGAAGTAAAGTGCTATTAAATGCATACCGCATTGCTGTACTTGGTATGGTTATGCTAGGATCTGTAGCGACAATTCAAATCGTTTGGGATTTAGCAGATTTATTTATGGGAATTATGGCTGTTATTAACTTAGTAGCAATTGTATTCCTTTCTAAGTACGCTTTCGCAGCGTTATCAGATTATATTAAGCAAAAGAAACAAGGGAAAGATCCAGTCTTTTATGCGGAGTCTATTCCAGGTTTGAACAATACAGAGTGTTGGGATAAGCCAGCGGTAGCTGATAAAGAAAAAGCAGTATAATGAGGTGAGCATCAAGTGAAACTTGATGCTCATTTTTTGTTGGTTCAGCTATTTGTGTGAAGTGAAACTCCTGATCATTAAAGTTTCGCTTTATAATGAAAAAGACGAACATTCATGAATGTTTCATAATAAAATGTATTTTTTTAAGAAAAGTGCGGATATGAGTTGTGATTTATGTTAGAATGGAAAATGCCTTTGAAATAAGAGGTTTTATGATCTTTCCTATCCGATTGAAGATTTTGGAGGAGAAATGGAAAGTTCGGATTATTTCTTGTTTTGAATGGTCAGACGTTCAACGTTAATGAAGAGTTAAATGGAGGATTTTATTAATGAAGTTTGTTATGTTCCTTGTAGGATTACTCGTTGTATTTGTACTCGGTTTTCTTATAAGTGCCGATCGAAAGAAGATTAAGTATAAACCAATCGCAATTATGCTTATTATTCAGCTAGCATTATCTTATTTCTTATTAAATACGCAAGTTGGTTATATTTTAGTAAAAGGAATTTCAGATGGATTTGGCGCACTTCTTGGATATGCGGAAGCTGGAATCGTTTTCGTATTTGGTGGTCTTGTTAATAAAGGAGAGGTTTCATTCTTCTTAACAGCGTTATTACCAATCGTATTCTTTGCGGTTTTAATCGGAATTCTGCAACACTTTAAAATTTTACCGATATTTATTCGTGCTATTGGTACGTTGTTAAGTAAAGTGAATGGTCTAGGAAAACTAGAATCATATAACGCAGTAGCAGCTGCCATTGTTGGACAAGCAGAAGTATTTATTACAGTAAAAGATCAATTAAGTAAAATCCCAAAACATCGTTTATATACATTATGTGCATCTTCTATGTCGACAGTGTCGATGTCAATCGTTGGTTCTTATATGAAAATGATCGAACCGAAATATGTAGTAACAGCACTTGTATTAAATTTATTTAGTGGTTTCATTATCATTCATATTATTAACCCGTACGATATTACAGAAGAAGAAGATACACTGAAATTAGAAAATAAGAAAAAACAATCATTCTTTGAAATGCTGAGCGAGTACATTATGCTTGGTTTCACGATTGCGATTACAGTAGCAGCTATGTTACTCGGTTTCGTAGCATTAATTACAGCAATCAATAGCTTGTTTGATACAATGTTCGGTATTACATTCCAAGCTATTTTAGGATATATTTTCTCACCATTAGCATTCGTAATGGGCATCCCGCAAGCAGAAATGGTAACAGCGGGACAAATTATGGCAACAAAATTAGTATCAAACGAGTTTGTTGCGATGCTTGACCTTGGAAAAGTAGCTGGTGATTTATCGGCTCGTACGGTTGGTATTCTTTCTGTATTCCTTGTATCATTTGCGAACTTCTCATCTATCGGAATTATCGCAGGTGCAACGAAAGGTATCGATGAAAATCAATCAAATGTTGTATCATCATTCGGTTTACGCCTTGTGTACGGTGCGACGTTAGTAAGTATTCTATCAGCGATTATCGTTGGTGTTATGTTATAAAAAAAGGATGGCTCTAGCTCATAGCTAGGGCTATTTTTTTTATGGTAAATTTGCATGAAAAAACCAATTAATTAGGAATATATTAACATATAAAAATCTTTTAAAATTTATATTGCATTTCACCTAGATAACGCTTACAATTTGATTTGTAGGTGGTATCAATTTCAGGCTTTCAAGTATGGTAGGAGAGAAGAAGCTACCTTTTATAAATTGCAATTTATGTAAACGCTTACTGATTTTAGATGACAGTTGAATAGTTTTAGGGGTT
Source organism: Bacillus cereus group sp. BceL220 (assembly GCF_051776965.1). Taxonomy (NCBI): domain Bacteria; kingdom Bacillati; phylum Bacillota; class Bacilli; order Caryophanales; family Bacillaceae; genus Bacillus; species Bacillus cereus group sp. BceL220. Next base: position 449,714 of record NZ_JBPWBC010000003.1, read on the forward strand.
TTAAATTTTTTTAACAACAATGGTCAGACGTCATTCGTTATACGTTATACGACCAATAACTCGTGGGAGAAGTGGAGGATTCACATATGAAGTTCGTAATGTTTCTAGTCGGTTTACTTGTAGTGTTTGTACTAGGTTTCCTTATCAGTTCAGATCGTAAGAAGATTAAATATAAACCAATTGCACTTATGCTCGTCATTCAATTGGTACTTGCGTATTTCTTACTAAATACAAAGGTCGGATTTGTATTAGTAAAAGGGATCGCAGATGGATTTGGTTCTATTTTAAAATTTGCGGAAGCTGGGGTTAATTTCGTATTTGGTGGTCTAGCAAACGATGGACAAGCACCATTCTTCTTAACAGTATTATTACCGATTATTTTCTTAGCAGTATTAATCGGGATCCTGCAACATATTAAAGTTTTACCGATTATCATTCGTGCAGTCGGTTTCCTATTAAGTAAAGTTAACGGTTTAGGAAAACTAGAATCATATAATGCGGTAGCAGCTGCAATCGTTGGTCAAGGGGAAGTATTCATTACAGTAAAAGATCAACTAAGCAAATTACCGAAAAATCGTTTATACACACTTTGTGCATCTTCAATGTCTACAGTATCGATGTCAATTGTCGGTTCTTATATGAAAATGATTGATCCAAAATATGTAGTAACAGCACTTGTATTAAACTTATTCAGTGGATTCATTATCGTTCATATCATTAATCCATATGAAGTAAAAGAAGAAGACGATATTTTAGAATTACAAGAAGACAAGAAACAAACATTCTTTGAAATGTTAGGCGAATATATTATGCTTGGTTTCTCAATCGCTGTAACAGTAGCGGCGATGTTAATCGGTTTCGTGGCATTAATTACAGCAATTAATGGTGTATTCGATTCAATTTTCGGAATCACATTCCAAAGCATTTTAGGATATATCTTCTCACCATTAGCATTCGTAATGGGTATTCCAACATCAGAGATGTTACAAGCAGGACAAATTATGGCAACAAAATTAGTAACGAACGAATTCGTTGCAATGCTTGACCTTGGAAAAGTAGCGGGCGATTTATCAGCTCGTACAGTAGGTATTCTATCTATCTTCCTTGTATCATTTGCGAACTTCTCATCTATCGGAATTATCGCAGGTGCAACGAAGAGTATCGATGGCAAACAAGCAAACGTTGTATCATCATTCGGTTTAAAACTTGTATACGGTGCAACGTTAGTAAGTATATTATCAGCGATTATCGTTGGGGTTATGCTTTAATAAATTAAGAAAAGCAATGAGCGTAGGCTCATTGCTTTTTTTTTTAACTTGCTTTATCCAAGTCTCTTTTAAAATGTGGTTTCTCTAAATAAGTTCCCAGTCTCCAGACATATTCCACTAGCCCCATTCGGTATTTCTGGAGCCAATAGGTGCTAACGAATAATTGAATCGTATAAATTCCGATGGTTAAAAGAATACCGAAGAAATAGCCGATTTTCCCGTATAAGCCAAATCCATATGCGTAAAAAATGGTTGTTGCGATAATAGATTGCGCTAAGTAATTACTAACGGACATTTTCCCCATGTTCGCCATGTATGTTAGTAGACGGGTTGCTTTTTTGTAATGGAATAATAAAATGATTGTGCTTCCGTAAAAGAAGGTCATAGTTACTGGTGTAAGGCCATCTTGTAACATAATTAAAACCGGGTGTTTTATGAACATAGCTAAGATTTTAATTGTAAAAGAGAAGAGACCGGTGGCAAACCATATTTTTTTGACAGCAGGTATATGTTTACTGACCTCAAATAGCCAGCCTTTTTTCCCTACATACATTCCGAGTAGGAACAGTGGAGACATAAAAATTATTGCGAAAACTGATATGAAAAATAATCCGAATGCACCGTCAATTCCCATGTAATCAAAAGGATTTTCAGTCAATCTAAAGTTGACGTGATCCATATAGCTTCCAGTTTGATGGACTTTATGTTCTTTTTCAGTATAAGGTGCGAAATCATTTATATTTGTAGATGGATCAGTTTGATAAGACATAAGTGTAATAAGTGCGAGTAGAATAATCGCCCAAATAAGCAAAGTTTTCGGTTTTCGATTGATGAATATCATTAAAAAAATCCCGATTATTCCGTATGCAAATAAAATATCTCCCTCCCAAACAAAAGTGCCATGAATGTAGCCGAGTAGTAAAAGAATGATAATACGTCTTATGTATGTGGGGAAGAATTTTTTTCCTTTTGCGATAATACTTTTTTGTAACAAAATAATGCTAAGCCCAAATAGAAAAGAAAATAGGGATATAAAGTTATGTGTGCCGAAAAATTGAATAAACCAATTAGCACCTTTATCAAGATCGCCAAATAGATAAGTTGGTTTTTCACTGGTGAAGAACCCAAATTGAATTAATGTCATATTGACTAGTAAAATGCCAAACAAAGCGAAACCACGAATTGCATCAACAGCTTCTACACGTTGATTCATTTTTCCTCTCCTCGTATATTCGTTTTTATATTGAAAATAATACCATTTTATATCTGGCACTATGTCAAATATGAGGAAATTTAAGGTGATTTTAAGATAGAGAGCAAACAAAAAAATCACCTTAATACATGTATTAAGGTGATTGAAATATTACTCAGCTGGAGGCGTAAATGTACGTTTCTCTAATTCAGCATCTAGCATAAACAGTGCGTTTGAATCGCTTGTAATACGTTTTAGTTTTTGGATGATGCTATCGAATGAAGCTTCTTCTTCAACTTGTTCGTCAACGAACCATTTTAAGAATGTAATTGTTGCATGTTCACGCTCATCCCAAGCGATATCAGATAAGTTGTAAATACGTTTCGTTACTTCACGCTCGTGCTCAAGTGCGACTTCAAAAGCGTTTAATACAGATTCGTATTCGTTATTCGGATTATCAAATCCAGTAATAATAGCGCGCTCTCCGCGGTCATTAATATAGTTGTAAAGCTTCATTGCGTGGAAACGTTCTTCTTCAGCTTGTACAAGGAAAAAGTTAGCGAATCCATCATAGCTCTCAGCTGTACAGTAAGCAGCCATTGCCATATAAGCATGGGCAGAGTAAAATTCAAAGTTCATTTGTTCATTTAATGCGTCGTGCAATTTTTTTGATAACATAAAATCCCCCTTAGTATTGTGACAAGAATATTATACCATAATTGATAATATTCTCATTTAGATACTTCGAACCTTTTCGAAAGCTTTGTGACGTGTGCGTCCATAATGTCTTGTAAGTCTAAATCATATTTTTGCGAAAGAATAATAAGGTTAGATAGTACATCGCCAAGTTCTTCTTTTAGTTCTTGTTTTAGCTCTTCTTCTGTTTTCGCATCTTCATCAGGGCGATCGCGGCCGATTTCAATAGCACGAACGACTCGTGAAACTTCCCCAACTTCCTCGGTTAAGAAATTTAAGCGAATAAAGGCATTATACTGTGACCAGCTTCGTTTTTCGTAAAATTCCTCAACCCATCTTTGAAATGCAACGATATCCATTTCTTCCTCATCTCCTCAATATGTTGTACAATGTCAATTGTATCATAACAATATATAGTTTCGGGGTGTAGGAATGAGAAAGATTTGTGTGTTTGCAGGTTCTAATTTAGGGGAGAGACCAGAATTCAAAGAGCAGGCAATTCAGTTAGGTAAAATGTTTGTTGAGAACGAGTATGAGCTCGTATACGGTGGTTCATGCGTTGGATTAATGGGAGAAGTAGCAAACGAAGTTCTTCGTTTAGGTGGACGTGTAACAGGTGTTATGCCACGCGGTCTATTCCGAGGAGAAATTGTGCATACAGGATTAACAGAATTAATTGAAGTAGAGACGATGCATGAACGTAAAGCGAAAATGGCAGAGCTTGCAGATGCTTTTATTGCGCTTCCAGGCGGATACGGAACGTTTGAAGAACTATTTGAAGTTGTATGTTGGTCACAAATTGGTATACATAATAAGCCGGTTGGTTTATTAAACATAAAATGTTTTTACGGGCCAATTCTGCAAATGGTTGAACGTGCAGCAGAAGAAGGATTTATGAATCCATCAAATAAAGAATTGATCGTTTCAGCTGAGACGGCAGATAAACTAATTCATGCAATCCAAAATTATGAGCGTCCTGTTTTGGGAACGAAGTGGAAGCAACTATCATAGCAAATACGGAAACACATGTCGTTTTAATTTAAGATGGCATGTGTTTTTAATTTGGTTAAATATGTTAATGTTGAGATATGATGTTTTTTGGAAAAGGAGAAATTGATGGAGGAGTTTGTGTATTTACGTCCTGTTTTTAAAAGTATTTTAGCAGCGTCTATTCTTGTTATGCTAATCGTTTCAACACAGAAGAAAGAGCTAATTAATGAATTTTCGCTTTGGTTTATTTCGATATTGTGTATCGGTGTTTCGGCGATAACACTCTTTATGATTGGCTTTATTGTTGATGAGTATAATTTGGCTGGAGATCCACAATCGTTTTGTATGTTTATTGCGATTGGTTGTATTAGTGGTCTGAATTTCATTATTTATTACAGAAGGCAATAAAAGAGGCATTCCATATTACTTTGGAATGCCTTTATCATTTTGATTGCTTTGTTTTTTATAGATGTCTTTGGAAACACATGAAAGTTTATTTTAAAAAAGCATGTGTTTTTAATTTGGTTCAATATATTGATAGTGAGATGTGGAAGCGTTTGAAGAGGGGAAGTAGATGGAGGGATGTTTTGATGAATTAAAAAAGAACATCTGAATAAAGGGTGAGTAAGGAATTATTGAGTGACATATAATTGTTCCGTTAAAGGGTCAGATTGTGGAAGATACCGAATGTTTTTATGAAGTTAGTAGAGGTTTTTTTAATCGAAATGAGAATAAATTTTATAGATGTAATCCTTTGGAAATTTTTAATCAGCTATGTATCATAATCTAATCATTAAAATGAAAATTGGAGGAGAGATGAGCATGGGGCGTTCTGTATTAAAAATGTATAACTACCACTTATGGGCAAATGAAGTTATTTTAAATCGCTTAAAAGAACTACCGCAAGACATTTTCCATAAGGAAGTTAAGAGTGGTTTTTCTTCGGTGGCAAAAGTAATGTCTCACATATACCTCACAGATTTAGCCTGGTTTGAGATTATTTCTGGTAAAAGCATGAGTGATGCAATGGTACACACAGACCAATTGAAAGAGCAGCTGGAAACAAAAAATATTGAGGAAATGAAAACTAGTTTTTATGAATTATCTAAACGATATAAAGTACTTTTAAGTAGTCAACAAGATTATGAAAAAGTGGTTGAGGTTGATAATCCATATGCTGGGCACCTAGATACGACGGTTTCTGAAACAATACTACACGTCGTCACCCACGGAGCATATCACCGTGGGAATATAGCCACAATGTTGCGGCAAATGGGTTATACCTCTGTTATGCAAGATTTTGGACTGTTTCTATATTCAAAATGAATTCTTTTTATTTACCATAGAATATGGGTTTTTATGATATTTTTTGGGGACTGCTTTTATTATTGGTTTAAGTTTAATTATGTAATATAGAATAAAGGCATTCCATATTATTTCGGAATGCCTTTATTGTTATTTTTATTTTGTTTTTTATACAGGTACCAGCCACCCCAGCCGCCACCAATTGCTACGACAACGAGGAAAGCATAGTCCTTAACCTCGACACGTATATTGAAAATATTAGCTATAAGTAAGAGAATCCCAACTGTTATTAACGCAAAAAATGCTCTAATTAAGTAGTCTTTCAACTGAACCACTCCCGTCATTTAAGTAGTAAATGATGAATTTGGAAAAGCTAAAGGGTGTTTCCTATATTTTAACATAGATGAGATTGTAATATATTGATAAAAGTAGGGGGAGAGGGGCGCTGATATTGTCGTGATTTGTCGGCAAATTGATATCCTTTGTCAAATCGTTGATATATTGCGGGTAATGATCGATATAATGAAAAAATCGTTGATATATTGCGAGTTATGATCGATATATTTGAAAAATCGTTGATATAATTTCGTGTACCGTTAAGTGCGACCATTACATAAAAAAGCGACTCTAAACGAGCCGCTTCCGCTTTTAAGTATTATTGATTCAAGAACGCACGTAGCATCCAAGCGTGTTTTTCTAGTTCTGTGTAGATGCCTAGTAGTAGGTCAGATGTCATTTCATCGTCAGAGTCTTGAGCAATTTCCATGCCTTTTTTCAGTTCGACTAGCATCATTTGGTAGTCTTTCATGATTGCTTCGACCATCCCTTCTGCAGTTTCTCCGTAAGCTGCTTCTTGAATAGAAGATATTTCTAGGTATTCTTTCATTGTTGCTACTGGTTTACCACCAATTGCTAAAATACGTTCTGCAATTTCGTCGATGTGAGTAGCTGATTCTGTGTAAAGTTCTTCGAATTTCTCGTGTAATGTGAAGAATTGAGGTCCTTTTACGTACCAATGGAAGTTGTGAAGTTTTGTGAATAAAACGCTCCAGTCTGCTACTTGTTTGTTTAATACTTCGATTACTTGTTTGTTCATTATGATCAATCTCCTTTTGAGTTGTTATGTGATATCAATTACTAATTTATAATTATTATAATCTAGTAATCTCTATAAATCAACCCTTTTGCTGGAATTAATTTGAACAAATTATGAACTGTTGTAAATAAAAGGCCCTATTACGATGAAGTAATAGGGCCTTTGTTTGAGATATGGCTCTTGTTCTAAACGAGCCGCTTGTGCTTTTAGTGATATCCAGCTCCGGTGACTAGACCAGTCGGTCATTTCGCGCCTTCCTGTGAGGCAAAGAACGCCTCTTCGTCAGGAGCTCCAATGCCCTCCTGTTCTGAGCAAGTCACCTCCGCTTTTATTTGTTAAACAGCCTTTTGTTTTTCTTCTACATCCTGTCCATCCCAGCACTCTGTATTCTTTAAGCCAGGGATAGAGTTTGCAACGAAGACAGGATCTTTGCCTTGTTTCTTTTGCTTCAAATAGTCTACTAATGCAGCGTAAGCAAATTTGCTAAGGAATGAGATGGCAATTAAGTTTGTGAATACCATTAGTCCCATGAATAAATCAGCTAAACTCCAAACTGTTTTAAGAGCAGCGATTGATCCGAAGAATACCATTCCGACAACTGCAACACGATAAATCATTAACCATGTTTTGCTTTCTTTAATGAATGCGATATTTGTTTCACCATAATAGTAGTTTCCTAGAAGTGAACTGAAAGCGAATAGGAAAATAATAATCGCTAAGAAAGTGCTTGCCCACGGTCCAATTTGTGAACTTAATGCGTTTTGTGTTAATTCGATGCCTTCTAAATTTGATCCTTTGTAAAGTCCAGAACATAATACGATAAATGCTGTTGATGTACATACTAAGAATGTATCTACGAAAACGCCTAATGCTTGAACAAGCCCTTGTTTTACAGGGTGAGATACATCAGATGTTGCGGCTGCATTAGGAGAACTACCCATTCCTGCTTCTGTAGCGAATAAACCGCGCTGAATACCGAACTTGATTGCTGCTCCAATACCACCAGCGATGGCTTGGTCTAAACCGAATGCACCGTTAAAGATTTCCATGAAAATGCTTGGTAACATACTGAAGTTGTTAATAACGACAAAAATAGCCACGCCGATATAAACGATTGCCATTGGCGGAACAATCATTTCTGTAATACGTGAAATGCTCTTAATACCACCAAAAATAATAACTGCAACTAATAAGGCTAATAGAGCTCCTACGATCGTTCGCTCTAGTCCAAAAGCATTTTCAAACGCTATTGTTACTGTATTCGCTTGAACTGAATTGAAAATTAATCCGTACGCAACTGTAATAAGAAGTGAAAACCAGACGCCCATCCAGCGTTTGTTTAACCCTTTTTCCATGTAATATGCTGGTCCACCACGGAACCTACTTCCATCTTTTACTTTATAAATTTGCGCAAGTGTACATTCTACGAAACTAGTAGCTGCTCCGATAATCGCGATAAACCACATCCAAAATATTGCGCCAGGTCCACCCATTGAAATTGCTAATGCTACGCCAGCTAAGTTCCCAATACCGATACGTGCTGCTGCACTTAAGCAAAATGCTTGGAATGGGGAGATGCTATCTTTCTTTTTTTCTTTTCGATTAAACCCTTTACTAATTAAGCTGACCATCTCACTGAAATGAGTAATTTGGACAAATTTTAATTTAAAAGAGAAGTAAAGACCGAAGCCGATTAGCATTGCAATAAGAATATATGACCATAAAATATTATTCGTTACCTCAAGGAATCTGCTAAAGATATCAACCATATAATACACTTCCTTTTTTTCGTAATAAGAAAATTATATGCAAAAAATATACGAGAATCAATTTTTCTAAAAAATTATGTTACTTAAATCATTTTTGTGTTATGATTATGTTACATCGTAATATTTTTAGAATTATTTACATTTTAAAAAACTAAATTTAAAGTGAGAAGGTGGGGATAATTTGAAAGAAGATTCTTTATGGAAAGTAAGCCTTGAGAGTTTGAAAATGAGAAGTAATATATTTTTTATCATTACATCTTTAAGTATCTTTTTAGGGTCCACTTATTATTACAATAAAAGATTTCCAAATCACAAATATCCTGAGTGGTTAGAATTTCTAAAGCTGATTGGATGAATAAAAGACAGAAAAACAGAAAATTAAAATAAATAAGTTATGGAGGAGCTAAAAATGAATATTAGAGAAAGTGAACTTCCGGGTATTGGTTATAAGTTTCAAATCGTTACAAAAGGTAATGAAAAGATGGTAATTGTCATTCATGATGATGGTCGTAGAGAAATGTATCATTTTGATTCAGACCATGAAGAAAGCATCTCAAGTATTTCACTACGTGACTCAGAGGCAAGACAAATCGCGGCAATATTAGGTGGAATGGTATATAAGCCTAGGGCGTTAGAAAATGTTGAGATGGTTTTTGAAGGTTTAGCGATTGAGTGGTTCAAAGTGGAGAATACAGCTCCAGCAATCGGAAAAACAATTGGCGATCTTGAAATAAGAAAAACATATAGCGTAACGATAATCGCAGTTATGAAGAAGAACATGAAGAAGCTATTTAATCCAGGACCAGAAACAGTAATTGAAGAAGGAGATATGCTTGTAGTTTCAGGTGAGAGAGAAGAAATTAAAAAAATCATTAATGAATTACTTTCAAATAGGGGGGACTGATTAGATGGATACGTTAATTTTTGAAGTTGGTACAGCTTTAGTTTTAGTGGCAATTGCAGCAGTAATTGCTGGAAAATTTAAATTCTCAGTAATTCCTTTTCTAATCGTTCTTGGAATGTTAGTAGGACCGCATGCACCGACAATAGGTGTTATCGATCTCAAATTTATTGAAAGTGCAAGTGTAATTTCCTTCCTTGGACGAATTGGGGTTCTATTCCTTCTATTCTATCTAGGATTAGAATTTTCAATGAAAAAACTAATTAAATCTGGACGCTCTATTGCGATTGGTGGAACGATTTATATTTTAATTAACTTTTCACTTGGTTTGTTATACGGATTTATAATGGGATTCCCATTACTAGAAATCTTAATTATTGCGGGTATTATTACGATTTCTTCTAGCGCTATCGTTGCTAAAGTGTTAGTGGACTTAAGAAGAACTGGTAATAATGAAACCGAATTAATTTTAGGAATTATTATGTTTGAAGATATATTCCTTGCTGTATATCTATCAGTTGTTTCTGGTTTAGTACTTGGAGATCACGCTTCCTTCTTAGGTGCCCTTACTTCAATTGGAATTGCTTTAGGATATATGCTTCTATTCTTTATAGTAGCTAGAAAGGCTACGCCGTTATTAAATAAATTGCTCAACATTAGCTCAGATGAAATCTTTATTATTGTAGTATTTGCTTCGTTATTCTTCATTGCTGGTTTTTCAGAAACAATTCACGTTGCAGAAGCAATTGGAGCACTTCTTCTAGGATTAGTTTTCTCTGAGACAGAGCATAGTGATCGAATTGAACATCTTGTTGTTCCATTTAGAGACTTTTTCGGAGCTATTTTCTTCTTCAGCTTCGGGTTAAGTATTGATCCGTTCTCATTAGGCGGAGCAATATGGTTAACGTTAGGCGCTGTCCTTCTTACGATAATCGGTAACTTTGTAGCAGGAATGATCGCAGGAAGACAAGCTGGATTATCTCATAAAGCATCAACAAATATCGGATTAACAATCGTTTCAAGAGGAGAGTTCTCCATCATTATGGCTAATATCGGTATCGCCGGTGGTTTAATGTCAGTACTGAAACCATTCTCAGCACTATACGTGCTTATACTATCCATTTTAGGCCCACTTTTGACAAAAGAGTCGAAGAATGTATATAAATTCTTAAATAAAATCTTTAAGTGGGATACGAAGACTAACTAAATTAAAAAAATCAAAGTACAAGATATTTCCTGCTTGTACTTTGATTTTTGTAATGAAAACAGTAAAGAGAGGTAAATGATGTTAGGAGAGTTGATTCATTCGGTTTTAGTTTTTTTAGAAGGACTTGGTTATTGGGGAATTATGCTTGGATTAATGCTAGAGGTTATTCCAAGTGAAATCGTATTGTCTTATGCAGGTTATTTAGTATCAACAGGAAGCATTACATTTTGGGGCGCTGTCGCGTTCGGTACAATTGGTGGTGTAATTGCACAACTATTCATTTATTGGATTGGTCGATATGGAGGAAGACCTGTTCTTGAGCGATATGGAAAATATATTTTAATTCAGAAGAAACATATTGATTATGCTGAAGATTGGTTTAATCGTTATGGAACTGGCGTTATCTTTACCGCACGTTTTATTCCGGTTGTGCGTCATGCTATTTCGATACCAGCAGGTATTGCAAAAATGTCACATGCTAAGTTTATTACGCTAACTACATTAGCTGTTATTCCGTGGTCAATTGTGTTTGTATATTTAGGTTTTAAATTAGGAACAGAGTGGGAAAGTATTAATAAAGTTGCGGGGCCATATGTGAAATACTTTGCACTTGCTGCTATTGTTTGTGCAATTGGTTATTTTGTATTAAAAAAAATGATGAAAAAAAAGTGATTACAGAAAAGGAATCTATGTCGACGTAGATTCTTTTTTATTGGCATTTTTTCAAGGATGAAAGAATACGTTTAATATTTACCATATTGTGGCATACATATAGAAAAAGGGTGCTTGGAAAGGGGAATAAAGAGAAATGGAACTCCAGTTTCAAAATGTATATCAACAGGTAGAGAATTGGTATGTGTTGGATTCGGAGCTTCCTTGGGATGTCAAAAAGTTGAGAGAGGATTTGTTTTCTCTTATTGAAGTATGTAAAACGCCCGTTATTTTTTGTGATACGTGTGATGCAAACGATGTGCTTCTATCATTAGGAGAAGAGGAAGAAGAGTTCCTATTCCCAGTAGGTGGTTTTTATCATAAAGAAAAGCAATTAATTTTCGTTTGTATATGGGAAGAGTATGAGCAAGTTCTCAAAACGCTACTGCATGAATTCCGCCATGCGATGCAGCATAAGAGAGATATATTGTATGTGGGAAGTGAACGGTACGAAGAGCGGTGGATTGAAAAAGATGCGAGGAAGTTCGCGGAGAGGAAATTGGATGAATATAAGAGTAGAAGGTTAATGTAAAGCATAGTGGAGAAATAGCGCTGTGCTTTCTTTGTACTTATTAAAAATAAGTATTTGACTTTTATAAAGTTTAGTTCTAAACTAATGATATGAAACGAGCGAGGTGATGAAATGAAAACAGAAGATAGACTAGGGTTACTATTATGGTTTCGTTTATCACGTTTTTATAATAAGAGTATTCGTGAGACGAATCAGCATTTGAAAAAATGGAATGTATCTGCCGCCCAGTTTGATGTGTTAGCTCAAGTTGGAGGACATAATCGTTTAACGCAGCAAGAACTTGGAAATAAGCTATTTGTTACGAAAGGAAATGTAACGCAGCTTTTAAATAAAATGGAGCAGCTTGAGTGGATTTCGCGTGAACAAGAGGGTACTACGAAATATATTTCTTTAACAGAAAAGGGAAGAGCTTTATATGAGGAAATCGTCCCACCTCAAGAAACGTTCCAAGCAGAGAAGTTTCATAATTTAAATATAGAGGAACAAAAGCAATTATTAACACTACTAAAAAAGTTACAGTAAGAAAAAATTTTAAAATAAATCTCGAATTCGAGATAGTATGAGGTGAAGGATATGTTTAGAAAAGTTGATCATAAAAATATGGGCAGAGCAAATCATGGCTGGTTAAATACACATTTTCATTTTTCTTTTGCTAATTACTATAACCCAAATAACATGAACTTCGGAGCGTTACGTGTTATTAATGATGATCTAGTAGCGGCACAAACTGGTTTTGATATGCATCCGCACCGTGATATGGAGATTATTTCTTACGTTGTAGATGGTGCTTTAACACACGAAGACAGCATGGGAAATCGCGGAACGATTGAGCGTGGACATGTTCAATATATGAGTGCTGGCACGGGTGTATTTCATAGCGAGCATAATTTAGGCAATGAAACGCTGCGGTTATTACAAATTTGGATTTTACCAGACCGTGCGGATCATAAACCAAACTATGGTGAGTTTAAATTTGATTGGAGCAAGCGCGAAAATGAATGGTTTCATATGGTATCTTCAGTAGAAGGAAATGCACCAATTCAAATTCACCAAGATGCGAATTTATACTCCTTATCATTAGAGGCTGGAAAAGAAATTCATTTTCCAGTGAAAGAAGGCCGTCAATTGTACCTTGTACAAATTGAAGGAAGCAGTGTAATCAATGGTGAAAATCTTGTTATGCGTGATGCAGCAGAAGCGGTAGAAGAAGATATTCACATTCAAGCGAAAGAGCAATCACACTATTTAGCAATTGAATTGAAAAAACAATAAAATGCGTAAAAAAAAGAGGACATCCGATAGGATGTCCTCTTTTTTTGATTGGAATTGTCTGAAAAATGTTTCTCAAATTTTGGGTAGAGGTATCAGCTGTAAAAATCAGAATTGTATAAAAGTGTCAAAAATCTTTATGGGAATGGGGAATGTTATAGTGAAAAAGCAAGTCATTTCATCAGCATTAGCGTTAACTGTTATCGCCGGGGGATTTGGAGCGTTTGGGGCAACGACAACGAAAGCGGAAGAACAAAAAATTCAATATCATCAAGAATTTAAAACACCTGCATACATAGGTGAAGAATGGAAAGCACCGGAAGGGCTAGATAAAAAAGAGACGGTCTTTCAATACTTAGAGAGTAAGAAAGATATGTTTAAATTAGCAGGAAATATTGAAAAGCATTTTAATATCGTTGGGGAAGAAAAAGACGCTGAATCTGATACGACACATGTGAAGCTAGTTGAGAAACATAATAACATTCCTGTGTACGGTTCTGATCAAACTGTTACACTTGATAAAGAGAATAATGTAAAAGCATTCTTCGGACAAGTTATTCCGAATTTAGATGATAAAAATATTCCTGCAGCTGCAAGCATTACTGCGGAACAAGCAGAAACAATTGCAAAGGCAGATATTGAGAAAGAAATTGGTAAAGTAAAGAGTTATGACGGTGTGAAAAAAGATTTATTTGTATATGAAAAGGACGGTAATTACTACCTTGCATACTTAGTTAAGGCATCGATTTCAAAACCAGCTCCAGGATATTGGCATTATTTTGTTGATGCAACGAATGGAAATGTTATTGAGAAATATAACGCTGTAGATAACATTACTGGATTTGGTTACGGAGTATTAGGTGCTAGACAATCATTTGAAATTGCTCAAGATACGAAAACAGGACAATTCAACTTATTTGATGGTAAACGAGGACAAGGTGTTCATACATTTGATGCAGAAAATATGGACGAGAACTGGTTTAATTTATTCTCACAATGGCTTGGATATACAGGAGAAGAAGTTGAAAGTAAATCTAAGTTCTTCGAAGATAAAGCTGCAGTTGATGCGCATGTAAATGCAGGAAAAGTATATGATTACTACAAAAAGACATTTAATCGTAACTCTTTCGATGATAAAGGTGCGAAGCTTATTTCTACTGTTCACGTAGGTACAGCTTGGAATAACGCGGCTTGGAATGGTGTGCAAATGATGTATGGTGATGGCGATGGAAAAACATTCATTCCATTATCTGCTGGACTTGATGTTATCGGTCACGAATTAACGCATGCTGTAACTGAACATACAGCAAACCTTGTTTACAAAAATGAGTCAGGGGCGTTAAATGAATCGTTATCTGACATTATGGGTGTTATGGTTGAGAAGAAGAGCTGGGATTTAGGTGCTGACATTTATACACCTGATAAACCAGGCGATGCACTTCGTTCACTAAAAGATCCAGCATCTATTCCAAACCCATTAAAACCAAGTGAAGGTTACCCAGATCACTATAGTAAACGTTATACTGGAACAGCTGATAATGGCGGCGTTCATATTAACAGTAGTATTAATAATAAAGCTGCTTATTTAGTATCTGAAGGCGGAGATCACTACGGCGTGAAAGTAACTGGAGTGGGCCGTGAAGCGACAGAAAAAATTTACTACCGTGCGCTTACGAAATATTTAACTGCAAACTCTGACTTCAAAATGATGCGTCAAGCTGCACTTCAGTCAGCTGAAGATTTATATGGTAAAAACTCTAAAGCTGTACAAGCTGTAACGAAAGCTTATGATGCAGTAGGCGTAAAATAATAAGAGAAAAAAACCTGACTAGAGTGTCAGGTTTTTTTTCTTTATCCCGCTAGTCGCGAATGCCTAATGCGATTTTCGCCATACGTGACATACGTTCTTTCGACCACGGTGGATTCCAAACGACATTTACTTCTATTTCATTAACTTCAGGTACGTTCGTTGATAATACTTTTTTAACGTCTGATACGATTTGCCCAGCCATTGGACAACCGATAGAAGTCATCGTCATCGTAATGACAGCATTATTATTTTCATCTGCTGTAACATCATACACTAATCCAAGATTAACGATATCAACACCTAGTTCAGGGTCAATAACAGCTTCTAAATTGGCAAATAATTTATTTTCAAATGCTTCTTGTGACATAAGCAGCCCCTCCTACAATTTAATGATATCGATTCTCATTATAACGGAAATGAGCATAATGTGCAGGAAATGAGCTCAAAAAAATATCCCTCTTTAAAAGAGGGATATTTTTTTGAAAATCTATTCTGTTTTAAAATGAGATACGAGTTGATCTAACTCTTCAACTGTTTGTTTCATTTTTCCAGCAGTTACTGCCATTTCATTCATAACGATAACTTTTTTTTCAGCAGATTGTGCCGTTGCGGCAGTTTCGCTGGATACTTCAGTCGAGATAGAAGCGATGTTATTAAGTGAAGCGTTCATTTCTTCAGCACTTGCAGCCATCTCTTCAGCAGTTGCTGATATATCTTGCATTTGAGTAGATACTTTATTTACTTGTTCTACAATTGTTGAGAAAGAAGTACCAGCTTCACGAATAACATTAATGCCTTCAAATGCTTCAGAACGGCCTTGAGACATCATAGAGCTAGCAGTCTCTGTATCATTTTGAATTTGATGTAGTAATTGATTAATGTCTGTTGCAGCTGTTTTAGATTGTTCAGCAAGTTTTCGAACTTCGTCAGCTACGACAGCAAATCCTTTTCCTTGCTCGCCAGCACGAGCTGCCTCAATAGAAGCATTTAAAGCAAGTAAGTTTGTTTGCTCAGCAATATTAGAAATAGATTGTACAGCAGTATCAATATATTTCGTATGAGTGATTAGACGTTCAACCACTTCTGACGTAGCATTTACAGCTTCGTGTATCGTTGTCATTTGTGAAACAGATTTTTGGATAACGGTACTTCCATCGCTAGCATGTTCAGATGTGGCAACAGCAAGTTCCGCTACAGATGAAGCAGATTCAGCAATACGCTGAACACTTACTGCCATATCGTCCATTGCAGTTGAACTTTCTTCCATACTAGAAGTTTGTGATTGAATACTTGCATTTAAGTTAGACATCGAGCTTTGGACTCTTACTGTCGCCTCACGTGATGTATTCGTTTTTTCTAGCATATTTTCAGAAGCAGTTTGTACTTCCACTGATGTTTTTTGAACACGATTAATGATATGTTGTAGGTTTTCTAACATTTTATTAAATGATGTTGCGATAGCACCGATTTCATCGTTGCTATTTACTTGTAGACGTGCCGTTAAGTCACCTTCTTGAGAGGCTAATTCTTTTAGCTTCGTGTCAATTTGTTGAATTGGTTTCACAAGTTTACCAGAGAACCACCATGCAAGAATAATTGCAGCGACAATACAAATAACGAGTGATAAGAAAATAACATATTCGATTAAGAGTGCAGATTGGTCAATTTTTTCAATAGATTGTTCACGTAATTTAGCTTGTTCATTACTGTAATTTGTGAAGTCACCAATTACTTTATAGACAGTTCCGTTCTCTGAAGAAGCTACTTGTAAAGCTTCTTCCCATTTTTGTTCTTTTGCAAGAGTGAATACTTTTTCCTCAACGAACTTTCTCCAAGTAGACCCTAATTCCATTGTGCTTTTTACGGACGAAGAAGCATTTGGATTAGAAAGAAGTTTATCTTTTGAATCCTCAAGACGTTTACTCATCTCATTAAACTTGTCTAATTCGACTTGATCATGTTGTAGTAAATAACCTCTTAGAGCAGAGAGCTGTACTTGATAAGCGTCTCCACGCTCTTTTAATTCTGTTGCCAGTGGAGAAATTTCTTTTTGTAATGTTTCAGCTTTACGAGATTGGTCAATAGCAAAAAATAAAATAAATGCTAAGGCGATACCGAATAAAGCGCAAATCGTTCCCATCATGAACATAAGTTTTTTTCTGATACTTACAAAATTCATATGATAAAAAGCCTCCTTTGTGAAATCTTAGTATTAGAATTAATAAATGTAAAAAAATTGAAAGAAAGCTTTACTCCAGTTGGAATAAAGCTTTCTTATTTCCTTTAGGAATTATAGCAGACGGAATGAGAGATAGAAAGAGATATTTTAAAGTGAAAAAAGAGAGACTGTAAAACTTGCTTTCCTATACCTTTGAGTTCGTGTCATTTTCACTTTAAGCGTTTGTTTTGAAATGAGAAACGAGAACTTCAAGTTCTTGTACAATTGTTTTCATTTCAGATGATTTGTTAGCCACGATACTCATTTTGTTTACTTGATCACCAGCCGAATGTGCTGTTTGTGATGTTTCTGCAGCAACTTCGTTTGAAATAGAAGCGATATTATTTAAAGCTGCATTCATTTCTTCAGAGCTTGCAGCCATCTCTTCAGCAGTTGCAGACATTTCTTGCATTTGCGTAGAGACTTTGTTAATGTGGTTAACAATTTCTGAGAATGAAGATCCGGCGGTACGAATAACCGTAATTCCTTCAGAAGCCTCTGCTTGACCTTGTGTCATCATGTCATTTGCTATTTTTGTATCGGTTTGAATTTGATGCAGTAAATGGTTAATATCAGTTGCGGCTAGTTGAGATTGTTCAGCAAGTTTTCTAACTTCATCGGCAACAACAGCGAATCCTTTGCCGTGTTCACCAGCACGAGCTGCTTCAATAGAAGCATTTAAAGCAAGTAAATTTGTTTGCTCGGCGATATTCGAAATAGATTGAAGTGCAGTATCGATATGATTTGTATGTGTAATGAGTCGCTCAACTACTTGTGATGTGGCGTTAACAGCTTCGTTAATTGTATGCATTTGTGTAATAGATTTCTCAATGACTTTATTCCCATCATCTGCTTTTTCTGCAGTTGTGACAGCTAAACTAGTAACAGAAGAGGCGGACTCAGCGATACGCTGAACACTCGTTGCCATGTCATCCATTGCGGTTGAACTTTCTTCAATGCTAGAAACTTGTGAACGAATATTGTGTTCAAGAGCATTCATAGTTTCTTGGGTCCTTGCGGTATTTTCCATAGAAGCGGTTGTTTCGATAAATACATTTTCGGAAGCTTCTTTTACACTTGTTGATGTTTGTTGAACTTGTTTTAT
This sequence comes from Bacillus cereus group sp. BceL220, assembly GCF_051776965.1. Lineage (NCBI taxonomy): Bacteria > Bacillati > Bacillota > Bacilli > Caryophanales > Bacillaceae > Bacillus > Bacillus cereus group sp. BceL220. The sequence goes on from NZ_JBPWBC010000003.1 coordinate 467,783, forward strand.
TATATGCTGTAAGTTAGTGAGCATTTGATTAAAGGAATTTGCAATGTCACCAATTTCATCTTTACTCGTTACGTGTAATCTAGCCGTTAAATCTCCATCTTGAGAAGCTAATTCTTTTAACTTCTCATCAATTTGTCGAATTGGTTTAACGAGTTTACCAGAGAACCACCATGCTAATAAAATAGACGTTAATGTACATGTAATGAGTGAGAAGAAAATAATATATTGAATAAGTGATGAAGAAGACTCGACATCAGCAATTAATGCGTCACGTTTCTCATTTTCTTCATTTGTATATTTATTAAAACGACCTAAAAGATCATTTACATAATCTGTTTGTGCTAAAGCAATTCTAGATGCTTCGTCCCATTTTCCTTCACGCGCAAGAGGGAGTACCTCATTATCTATGACGCTACGCCATTTTCCTCCCATTAAAATGGCTTCTTTCATTCCTTCTGGGAGCTTTTTGTCACTTGTTACTTTCTCTCTAGTATCAGCTAATTTTTTCCCTTCTCGGTTGAACTTATCTAATCCTTTTTGATCATGTGATAGCAAATATTCTTGTAAACCAGCAACTTGTCCTTGGAACCAATCGCCACGTTCTTTTAAAATCGTCGCTCTTTTCGATACATCATTTTTTAACGTTTCGATTTCACTTGCTTGATTCATGGCGAATGAAAGAATAACAATAAGAGCAATGCTAAATAAAGAAGAAATGCTTAAGAGTGTGAACAGTAGTTTTTTTCGAATACTAACATATTTCATCGTTACCCCTACCCTCATTTAAACTGTTTATTATGATTTATAGATATTTAGAACGAAATTAATAAAAACATTATTATGAAGTTATTAATCTGTTCAATAAAAATTATAGCAGATAATGGAAGGAGTCAGATTGGTATTAGAAAAAGTTCTTAAAATGTATACATTTGCATATCATAAAATTCATAAATAAATATTAGAAATGCTATTGAAATTTGAAATGACATCATGTATACTTCTAATTAGTTGATAACGATTATCAGTATCAACTAAAAACATTACTCTTCGTTATGTTGGTCATACCCCTTTTTGACGACGTAAGTCAGAGACGAAATGTTGAAATATCTTGTGTCCTATTCTACAGAATTATGGTAATCTCCAACCTCAACTTATATGCGTGAGCATGCAAAAAGGATCCTATCCGTGAAGGGATCCTTTTTTGCATGCTGTCGCAATTATTGTATATAGACCAGGGATACGTTCTTCGATTCCTTCTGGTGCAGTAGAAGGGAAGACCCATCTTTGATGAGATCCATGTTCTTCAACTAGTTTTTCAATTTTAAAACGTTCTTCCGCAAGTGTTGTAATGATTTCTCCTAGCGTCCAGCGACGGATGGTTGTTTTAGGTAGCGATTCTTTCTGTGCTTCTGTAAGAAGGATGCTATAAGCAACATCATCTTCAATTAATTCTTCATCGAAATAATTTCCATTGGCCTGAAATGATGGGTGGTCGACTCCTAATAATTTCGTGTAAACAGGATGATAGTCACGAAGGATAAGCATTCCATCTTGCTTAAGTAAAGTAGCAATTTTTTGAAAGAGTGGTTTTAAATCTAGAAAGTAATGGAGTACACCAAGCTCCAGTAATACGATATCAAATGATTTTGAGAGATTTACATTTAGTACATCAGAAACGATGTAATGAATAGAAACGCCTGCGGCATATGCAAGTTCATTTGCATATTTTGCATTACTCGCTGAAATATCAACAACTGTTACATCAGAGCCTAAAAGGGCGAGAGCAACAGCTTTATTTCCTTTTGAGCCGAGTAAATTAATAATACATTTTCCTTTTGGAGATTGTATGTAAGGTAAATAATGTGCTACTTCGCGTGTGGGATCTTCCATGATTTTTTTCGCATAATCAGCTGGTGCCCCGTGGCGATTCGTCCAAGCTTCATAAGCAGCTGTATTCCAGCTTTTTTCATTTATAGTGCTTAGTTGTTTTTGGTTCAATGTTATCACTCCTTTTGTGAACGTATAGGTATTCGGCGGGAGGATGGGATTTCCTTTTCGTTCTGGATAAAAGTTTGATTTTTCTGTGATTAAGTCGTAAAATACTTGTTATACGTAAAAGCGTTGAAAAGGAAAAGTAGGATGAACACATTCTTTCCAGAGAGCTTCGGTAGCTGAGAAGAAGCAAGAATATTCATTTGAACAATGGCCTTTGAGCTTCGTCCTGAACTTATCAAATGATAATAGTAGGCGGCGACGAGAGTTGGTACTCGTTATCAAAACCACAGTATAAGAGCATAGAGCTCCGTACTTGTTAAGGCTAATTATGTGAGTGATTGGCGAAATAAGGTGGTACCGCGACTGTTTATACAGCCCCGCCCTTATCTTTTTTAAGATAGGGGCGGGGCTTTTTATATTTTAAAGGAGGAATATAAGATGAGTATTTTTATTGGAGGCGCTTGGCCGTATGCAAATGGTTCGTTACACCTTGGCCATATTGCGAGTTTATTACCTGGAGATATTTTAGCGCGTTATTACAGGACAAAAGGTGAGAATGTGCTGTATGTTTCAGGGAGTGACTGCAATGGAACACCGATTGCAATTAGAGCAAAACAAGAAGGTGTGACAGCAAAAGAAATTGCTAATAAGTATCATGAAGAATTTCAGCGATGTTTTCGTGATCTCGGTTTTACGTATGATTGCTATACACGTACCGATAGCGAGCATCATCATGAAACTGTTCAAAAAGTTTTTTTACGTTTATTAGAAGAAGGCTATATTTATAAAAAAACAGTGGAACAAGCGTATTGTGAAACGTGTACGCAGTTTTTACCGGATCGTTATGTTGAAGGAATATGTCCATATTGCCATGAAGCAGCAAGAGGAGATCAATGCGATGCTTGTTCTGCTATTTTAGATCCTCTTGATTTGTTAGAAAAGAAATGTAAGTTATGTGGTAGTACGCCATCTGTAGAGGAAACAGAGCATTTCTATTTTGCATTGCATACATTTCAGGAGCAAATTAAAAAAGTTGTAGAAATCGCAAAAGAAAAAGGAACATGGCGTGATAATGCAATTCAATTAACGGAAAGATACGTAAAGGAAGGGTTACAAGATAGGGCTGTATCAAGAGATTTACCAATCGGGGTATCAATTCCAGTGAAAGGGTATGAAGATAAAAAAATTTACGTATGGATTGAAGCAGTGGCAGGATATTATTCAGCGAGTAAACATTGGGCTGAAGAAACAGGAAAAGATGATCAAGAGTTTTGGAATAGCGATGCGCAAACATATTATGTACACGGCAAGGATAATATTCCATTTCACTCCGTCATTTGGCCAGCGGTATTACTTGGAATAGGGGAAGAAGCAATCCCGCGTCATATCGTTTCGAATGAATATTTAACAGTTGAAAAAAGAAAATTATCTACAAGTAAAAACTGGGCAGTATGGGTACCTGACATATTAGAACGCTATGATCCAGATTCTATCCGTTACTTCTTAACAGTAAATGCACCAGAAAATCGTGACACTGATTTTTCATGGCGTGAATTTATTTACAGTCATAATAGTGAATTGTTAGGAGCATATGGAAACTTCGTGAACCGCACATTAAAGTTTATTGAAAAATATTATGATGGCACTGTACCAAAGGGGACTATTGATATAGAGCTGAAAGATAAAGTAGAAGGATTATATAAAAATGTAGGAGAGGAGATTGAGCAAACTAAATTTAAGGTGGCGTTAGAGACAATATTTGATGCAGTACGTTTTGCAAATAAATATTTTGATGAAAAGCAGCCTTGGAAACAAAGAGAAGATGATCCAGTTTCGTGTGAAGAAACGATTTATAACTGTGTGTATCTTATCGCTAATTTTGCAAATCTCCTTGAACCGTTTTTACCATTTTCAAGTGAAAGAGTTAGAAGCACATTGTCGATTATTAAACGAAATTGGGAACCGCAAAATACGTTGCCAAGTAGAATTTATAGCGTGCAGCCACTATTTGAGCGAATCGATGTAAAACAAATTGAGCATGAGGTAGGGAAGCTATATGGAGCGGTAAAGTGAAATATAGAAAAAGACCTTTCAAGTAAATGAAAGGTCTTTTGTTATGCAGTATGATTCTCTTTCTTATCTTTCAAAAAGAAAAGTACGGCAAGGATTACAAGAATAATAGCTGCGATATCATACGTTATTTTAAATGTAGTATTAAAGTTTAAGTATTCTACGAAAGGAGTTTTCACTGCTCCTGCATATATACAAACGGGAATGAGAAGTAAATCGTAAAATTTCTTTTCTTTCATATATCTTATTAGGAAGAAGATACACATAATAGCAAAAAATACGATGCTTAAAATAGTCATTTATACCTCCAGATAAATTTACTTATTTTAATTGCAGTTATATCTTTTATATAAATTCTGTATTTTTTCAAGCGCTATGCACGCGATTGTGTTTCCTTTCTTTCCTAGCTGTAAGCAGCTGAGGAGTGAAAATCCCAACCAATATAAAAATAATACCAATCCACTGCATGAATGTTACGACTTCATGTACAAGTGTAATAGAAGCGATAATAGCAGTTGGTAATTCAGCTGCACCTAGTATTGTACCAAGTCCGGTTCCTACTTTCGGTACGCCAATTGAAAAACAAATGACAGGTACAACAACGCCGAATAATCCGAGGAAGAAAGCATATTTCCATAGACCGGCTTGGAGGGCACCATCTGTTAAAAAGGTTGGTGGGAAGAATAGACATACGATAAGAGTCGCACTTGTTGTCATGAGAAAGCTTTTCGTATAAGGGGGAACATCTGTAGCAACGCGTCCGCTTGCAAAAACATAGAATGAAAAAGAGACTGCAGCTAATAGTCCAAAGATAATCCCTTTCGTAGAAAAACTTTGTCCGAGGCCTTCAAATACACCACCTGCAAACAATGTACCAGCAAATAAAATAAGGATAGATATGATCTTATCGCGGCTTGGAAAGGTTCGATTTGCAATCGCTTCGATAATGACACCAATCCAAGTGAACTGAAAGAGTAGGACGACAGCGATAGATGCGGGTAGTTCTTCTACAGAAATAGCGTAGAAAATCCCAGTCATACTCATTGTTGTTCCGACGGTTAGTAATGAAAAGAATTGTTTTTTTGTTACCTTATGACGTGAAAAGAAAAGAACGAGTAGAAATAGTCCAATCCATCCGAAGACATATTGTCCCCCTAATAGTTGATGTGCTGAAAATCCATTTATGAATCCGAGTTTGAAAATAGTTGAAAGTATGCCGTAGCTGCAAGCACCGAATAAAACGAGCAATGAATATTTAAACTTATCCATAAAAAATCCTCCTTTTAAGTAATAAAAAACGCCCGCTATCCAAATAAGGATAACGGGCGAACGAAACAGAGTAAGACACTCTACAAAATTCCGCCACTCACACATGAAGTATGAGTTTGGGGTATGTAATTATAGTGAATGTTACATTGCTTTTGGGAATACAATGGAGCATTTTACACCTTGAGCTGTGTTTTGTATCCCGTAAGGAAACTGATGTTTATCTAATATTTGTTTCACGATATATAATCCAAGACCACTACCTTGTACTAAACCGTGTTTATCAGGGTTTGCGCGATAGAAAGGCTCAAATAAATGAGCAAGTTTATCTTCATCAATTTGTGAACCTGTATTCAATACTTCTAATGCGTAACCGTTTGGTTTTTCATAAAGCTTTATATATACGTGCTGATGGTCAATTGTATAATGAATTGCATTTGAAATAATGTTAAAAATAGCAGTTTGAATAAATTTAGGATCAGCTAAAATTTGTACGTCGTGTTTAATATTAGATTGTACATTTAATTGTTTTACAGATACAAAGTAATCTACTTTCTTCATAACATCCTCAATAATATTAGATAAAGAAATGACTTCTAAATTCGGTTTAAATTGAGGGTTTTGTATTTTGGATAATTCCGACATTTTTTCCGTTAATATGTTAATGTCTTGCATCATCTCGTAGGAACGTTTCAAATACTTATCTCTATCTTTATAAGCTCCAATTCCGTGAATCATGCCATCTAGTTGTCCCATGACGGCTGCGATTGGTGTTTTTAATTCATGGGATACCATAGACATAAATTCTTTACGAGATTGTTCTAATTGTTGTTCTTTCTTGAGCTCATTTCTTAAATCTTGATTGCTTTCATGTAAATTCTTCACAATATTTGGTACTTGTGAAGCAGCTACTGACAAATTAAAATCTGTTTGATCTGTATTTTTGTTAAGTAGCTTTTTATCTGAGAAATCAAGATTCATAATATCTTTTAAAGCATCGCTCATATATTGAAAAGGTTTAGCAATTAGTTTTGCGTACATTAAAGATCCGAGTAGAGATAATGCAAGCATTGTCGCGCCAACCTGTGGAGCTAACTGCTGCAACGCATCTGCTAACTTTGGATTATCATTTGTATCATTTGTTTTACTTGCTGCATTTTGTGTATGTAAGGCATCATTATTAGCGGCTTTCTTTTCTGCTTCTGTAAGCTGATTAGAAGTGCTATTTTCCCCCGAAAGGTTTTGTGTATGTTCTTTTGCCTTTGCAGTTTGGCTAGGCTGCAAAAGGTGATTGATAGCTGTAGAAAGAGATTTATAATCTACAATAGAAGATTGGAAATTAGAAATGTTTCCCTCTGACACAGCTTTATTTTGATTCGTTTTACTTTGATCGTTTTGCTTATCTAAATCCGCCTGTTCTGTAGTCGGCGTTCCATTTTCTTTCACAAAACGTTCTTTATCGTAGTTTGAAGCTAGAAAGTAAATGATTTGATAAAGACAAAGTGATAAAAGAATACAAAATAATAAGGTTTTGATGAAAATATTTTTGGTGATGTTGTCTTTGCTACGATTCGATTTTGTAGCCAATGCCTTTCACCGTTTTAATATAAGGAATTCCTAATTTTTTTCTTAAGTTTTTAATATGTGTATCTATAACTCTTACATCACCATAATGTTCATAGCCCCATACCTTATTCAACAAATCACTTCTTGATAATACTTTTCCTCGATTTTGCAGTAAAGTATAAATAATTTCAAATTCTTTTGTTGTCAATTCAATTTGATTACCATGAACATAAGCTGCATATGCTGTAGAATTTAACATCAATTCATGGAATTGTAGTATAGTTGCAGCTTCTGCTTCCTTTGTTGCTGCCCTTCTTAATACAGCCTCTACACGCTTAATAAATACGGTGTAATGGAACGGTTTCGTAATATAGTCATCAATACCTAACTCAAATCCTTTAATTTCACTTTCTTCATTATGTAAGCCAGTTAACATAATGATTGGTACATCAGATTGTCCTCGCATAATTTTACAAATACTATAGCCATCTATATCTGGTAACATTACATCGAGGAGGACAAGATCGTATGAATTTTTTTGGAAAAGAAGAATACCTTCTGTTCCAGCACCAACTACATCAACAGTAAAGTTTTGTGCCATTAGAAATTCACGAATAAGTTCTTGTATATCTGGGTTGTCTTCAATCACCAGTATATGCGTCATAGTAACACCTCCTAAATAACGCTTTTTACTGCAATATTCGAATTCATCATTTTTCGAGTGACTCAGATTGTTTATACATATAATAAGCCCCCGCTATAAAATAATAATAAAAGTAGCAAGGGGAATAGTTTAGTGTTACTGATTAGTTCAGAATTACAGTAGTTCTATTATAGTATGTATTATAAAATTTATAAAACATTATAACTGTATAATTTTAATATCTACGTTTATCAATGTTTGGATATTAGCTAATCAAATCTATTCCTATTATATATGTAAATACAGTTGTTTTGCTACTGTAAATGAATAAATAAAATAAGCCAAGACATAAAATTCTTGGCTACACATAAATCTTGTTTTTAGGCTATTTTACAGTGACAGTAGCTTGCTGCTGAACGCGCTCAAATAACCAGTGTATATCATTATTATACATACGAATACAACCAAGTGTTGTCCATTTGCCGATTGCTTGATTATTGTTAGTTCCGTGAATCGCATAAGTTGTTCCGTAAGTTCCTGCCATATTTAATCCAAGCCAACGGTCACCAAGTGGATTACGTGGATCGCCGCCTTTAATTTTGCCTGTATAATAAGGGCGGTTTTTAATTTTATTTACGATTTGAAAAGTACCTTTAGGTGTAGGCGTTGCAGCTTTTCCAGTAGCGACAGTAAAACTTTTTATAAATTTTCCATCCTGATAATAATCCATTTTATTTAACTGAGTGTCTATGATTAATTGATCTTTCGTTGTAGCGGCCTCTGCGCTAGCGAATGGAAGAGTTAAAAATCCTAATGATAATAGTGCGCTTAATAATAATTTTTTCATTGTTATTCTCCTTTTACGATCGTAATAGTCTTACATACAATGAAGTTGTAATCCTCGTAATGCTTTATTTACATTTTCATCTAATGTTTCAAAGAATGTAGTGATTTTGCTGTTGTGTTTGTTGTTTTTATCAATAAGTAATCTTTCGTTTAATAAAAGCTCGCCACGTAGTCCAAAACTTTGAACTTGAATATTTAGCTCATCTTCATTTTCAGAAATAATTGGTAAGAAATAGTGAAAAGCTTTCGTTGGAATGATGTAGCTTTTGCCAATCATGCTTTCTTGGTTTGAGTTAGTCCATTTTTTCGTGACAATTTTAATATTCTTTTTTGAAACGATAAAAGATAGTGTTGTAGATTTTGTTAAACTTACGTCAAATTCACTTGTTTCACATATGTGTAAATTAAAAACGGTTTCATTTTGATGAGATTCAACATTTGTATTAATAAAATCGTGCATTTTATATGCTTCCATTTCGTATTCACCCTTTTTTCAATTTCGAAAAACGACTTATATTTATTCAAATTAATGCTTAGTCATATATTAGTTAAATTTTTCAACAAATTCCGATATAATCTTACAATACGTATATGAAGCTAATATGAAGTTAGCATGAGTTTGTGGTGGTTTTTTATTGAGAACAAAATAAGAAAGGTTTTTCAGTGTTAAAAAATGGATAAAATTTGCATATTATTAATGCGTCTTTTTGTTATTTCGACTTAAAAAATGCTTTTAGCTACTTAATAAAGAACGGAAATCATTAGTGTGACCCTTACAAAAATGTAATAAAAATGTAAGCTATTGTGATAGTTATTTCGACAATTTTTTTATACAATAATAGTAAGAAGTTGTACGTGATTGAAAGGAGAGATGACATGGAATGGATTCATGAATTATTTCAGCAATACGGGTACTATGTTGTACTTGTAGGTTTGCTATTAGAATATATTGCACTTCCGTTTCCGGGAGAGCCAACGTTAGCATATGCGGGATTTTTAGCACATAAGGGTGATTTAAGTTTACCGATTTTAATTATTCTATCCTTTATTGGGACAAGTGTAGGAATGACGATTCAATACTTTTTAGGAAATAAATTAGGTATGCCTTTCATTCAAAAGTATGGGAAATACGTATTTTTAACACAAAGAAAAATTGACTTAACGAGAATGTGGTTTGATAAGTATGGGTACTTCCTAATTTTTATTGGTTTCTTTATTCCTGGTGTACGTCATTTCACAGGATACTTTGCAGGAATTATTAATTTACCATTCCGTCGTTTTGCCATTACAATTTATTCAGGCGCTCTATTTTGGGTATCATTCTTCTTAATCGGTGGTTACTGGTTAGGTGGAAACTTACATGATATCTTTGGAGTGCTAGAAGGTCATATCGGTAAAATCATTTTTGGAGTTATTGTGATTGTAGCGGTTACGTTAGGTATTCGTTTCCGTAAGCAGTTAAAACGAGTATTACTACAAAACGCAAGCTAATATGAAATCCATTCTATGTCAGAATTTAGGAAGGCAGTGCAAAAGCACTGCCTTTTTTATTTTATTGTTAAGACTATGTTTAATGTACATTTTACATTCTTTATAGGAATTTGATACAGGATAAGAAATAAGTATCTTGTCAATTATTATAGTCGTAATGACAATTATAATTGACAAAAATAAGGATATTATTTACAATTTTAATTAAATAAATGAAAAAGAGGGAAGACATGAAGCTTCAAAATCGAGTGAGGGAATTGCGAGCAAAGCATCGTTTATCACAAGGGGATTTAGGAAAAGTGATTGGATCATCACGGCAAACGATTAGTTTAATTGAACGTGGGGATTATGCACCATCTATTGTATTGTCGTTAAAAATCGCACAAATTTTCAATGTACCAGTGGAGGAAATATTTACGTTAGTAGAGGAGGAAGAGGACGATGAAGAGTAAGCGAAAAAAACAATTTGATTCTGTGGGGAAAATAGCAGTAAGTATGATGGGTGGCTTTTTAACGTCTTATATAGCTTTAAATTTACTCTCGGATGAACCGAGAAAATTATCATCTAATACATTTATAGGTATATGTACTATTTTTGGAATCTTAATGATGTACTATACTTGGAAGAATACACGTATGTTAGCAGAGGCACGCGATGAAGAAGAGAGCGTACAAGGTAGGAAATTAGGCATTATAAGTATATATTTACGTGTAGGTGATATAGTTACGCAGGCATGGTTTGTATATGCAGTTATTACATGTAGACGTGCATTGTTGCAGGATACAAATGTTTCATTTGCGGTGTGGAATTTAGTAGTTTCTATTCTTTGTTTAACTACTGTAGTAATTATCGGACTCATAACAAAAAATCGTTATAACAAGCTATATCCTGAACAAGGTGTAACGTATATGGAATCTATGAAAATGTGGACGAAAAATGCAGATGAAGGATTAAAGCACATTGTGCATGAGGCTGGATATAAAGCGTATGAATTTACGAATACAATATTGGCATATGTATGGTGGGCTGCCGTTATATATACAGCTGCTAGTGATATTGATTTTGTGTTAATTGGTTTAATCTCATTTATTTGGATATTGCATCTCGGGAAGTTCATGTACGAAATGCAGAGAAAAATGATTTATTAAGGGGAGAAAAAGGTGGATATTTTAAGAAGGCCAGCTGGCTCAATGACAGTGGCGCTAATTCTGTCCATTTTATACGGAGTAATCCGAACTGGGAAATTAGAAGTAATTTTGAACCTATGGGCAATAGTTGGAATTTCATTGTTAGTGTTAGCCATTCATGAGCTAGGACATGTAGTATTTGGTGTAATAGGTGGTTTAACATTTAAATTTATGACAGTAGGACCCATTACTATTCAAAAAGAAAAGGGAAAATTACGTATTCGAGAAAATAAATTATGGGCGTACTTTGGAGGCGTTGCAACACTAGTACCACCTTCTATAGAGACACCGAATCTTTCGAAAAAGTGGGCGTGGCTCACTTTAGGTGGACCGATTACGAGTTTACTATTTGGTATTACTTCCGGTTACATATACATGGTGAGTTATTATCAATATCTTTTATATTTTTCCTTTTTCCATTTTGCAATCTTTGCGGTTACAATTGTGCCAATAAAAGGAATGCTTATGAGTGATGGGATGCAATTTCTTATTTTAATTAAAGATGATGAAAGAGCTAGAAATCACTTATATGAGATTCAAATATCGAGTGAGTTATTTAGTTATAAAAGACCGAAAGATTGGGATGAAAGATTAGTAGAATTGAGTGAGGAGAAAATAAAAGAGAATAAAGGGATAAGAGAGATAATGAGTAGACTTATGCTCGTCTTTTTTGCTCGTGCAGATCAAGAGGGAATGGAAAGAGCGATACCGTATATAGAACGAATTGTTCAACTACCTGTAACGAAAGAAAATAAGTTTTTCGTTAGTAGTTTTCATAGTTGGTACCTTTTATATAAAGCTCTTTATCAGATGGATAGTCTTTCGTTGCAAGAAGCAAAGGAACATGCAAAGGCTATTACAAAAATGGACCTAAGTGGATATTACCGTACACAAGGAATTATTAAATATGTAGAGGGCAATATGGAAGCGTCCCGTACTTATATGAAGAAAGCTGATCAAGAATTAAAGAGCGCCGAGAAGAGTGAAATGGGATATTTACAATTAGAAAGAGAATGGTTTAAGCAGCTGAAAGAGAGGGTATCTTACGATGGGTGAGGTATCCTCTTTTTTATATGTCATCTTATGCCGTTCCATAAACAGCCTAGGGCGAGTAAAATGAGATAAGAAGAGCAAAGCTTGGAGGAAGTAAATATGGAAATTTTATCAATTATTTTAATAGTCTTGCTCATTTATGTTGTTTTTAAAGTAGCATATGTAGCATTAAAGATACTCGCGATCCTATTAATTATCTTTTTAATCGTAGAGTTCGGCAGTAAGTTGCTTGGGGGATAGGGTATGTTGTGCGTTTTGAGTGTCGAAGGTTGTCGGTAAATCGATATCCTACGTCGAATCGTTGATATAAGTGGAGAAACGATCGATATATTTGAAAAATCGTTGATATATTTTAGTGAATACGAAGTGGGGTATGTGGAAAAGAAGTTGCCGTGAGGGTAACTTCTTTTTATCGTGATGCGGGGATATGCAAACCAACATAAAAAAGCTGGAAGAGTATCTTCCAGCTTAAGAGTTACTTTCAATTTGGCGGCCGCTATCTTCTTCATTGTCTTGTAATAGGTTGAATACGTCTGCTAGGCAGAATGCAATGAACCAAGTCCATAGACCGTGGAAGAAAGCTGAGCTTAATTGAAGTGGTAATGTATAGTTTGTCATTGAGTAGGAAATACATCCACCAACGATTCCGATCATTGTTAATAACATTGTTTTTTGAGCATTTTCTTCTGGATTAAAGAGGAAGTAAATGTATCCGCCTAAAATTGAAGCGCTTACAAGTGTTTCGATTCCATTAAAAATGATATTCTCTCCAAGCTGTGTGTTTGTCCAGAAGCAGATTGTTCCGCCGATAATAGCAAACAGGACAGCTATTGTATATCGTATATATTGATTCATATGTTCATCTCCTTATGTAATAAGATGATTTGGAAGTCAAAAAGGTAGGTATAGTATATTGAAGTGAGTTTTAATTGTACGTATCTTTTTATAAAAAGATCATTGAAGAGTAACTAAGATGATCGGTTGTTTAAACCGTTACGTGTATGGTGTCTGAAATATACCCGACTGCTCGTTTCTTTTTGCTTGTAAAATAAGAGAAACTTCCAAGTCTATATACTCTTTTTTTGTGAGTCTGCTTTCATTATAACACATTTAGAGACATAATAATAGAATTATCTGATTTTGTAATAAGTGTAAAAAATAAAAAGCGCAAGGAAATACCATTAACGGTGCAGTTTAGTGGAAGAAGGATTTTAATTTATTATGATGAAATATGTAATCAAGGTGAGATCTAAGAAGGAGGCTTAAATACTATAAAAAATGTTTTATAGTATGAATGTAAGGGAGGAGAGCTAACTTGGAGTTCACAACAGAAAGATTAATAATTAGACCTTTTAAGAGTACTGATTTACAGGATGTATTTGTTATTTATAATAGTGATGATACATGTAAGTTCCTATTACATAATAAGTGGACTCATGAAGACATGCAGAAAAGATTTAATAAGAAGTTAGCAAATAATGTACTTACTAAAGAATCAATATTAAGTTTGGCAGTTATATACAAAACTAAAGTAGTTGGTGATTTATCCGTATGGTACACAAATATGAAAGACACTGTTGAGATTGGTTATAGTTTTTCAAATGAAGTAGCTGGGATAGGTTTGGCGACAGAAGCAGTAAGTAGTTTGGTATTGAAATTATTTAATGAATTTAATGTACATCGTATACAGGCTAATCTTGATGCACGTAATACAGCTTCACAAAAATTGTGTGAACGAATAGGCATGAGAAAGGAAGCCCATTTCATACAAGATTTTTGGAATAAAGATGAATGGACAGATAGTATTGTATATGGGATGCTATCCTCCGATTTGTAGTAATAAACTTAGTGATTTTATTATGCTAAAAGGTACGTGAGTTGAATAACAAAGGGCATAACATATTATATATGACTAATATGTTATGCCCTTTAATTTATTAACCTTTTTTATATGCGTTTGAAACGGCCGACAATTTCAACTGTTTCAGTAATGTTCATAAATGCTTTGTTATCCACTTGACGGATAATACGTTTCATTTCGCCTAACTCATAGCGAGTCACGACAGTGTAAATCATTTTTTTCTTATGGTTTGTATAGCCGCCGACAGCGTCTACCATTGTCACCCCGCGTATGCCGTGATGTAGTAGTGCGCTTTTTATTTCCTCACCTTTTTCTGTAACTGTCATTATCGTTAATTTAATATGTTTCGTATGCACAGCATCGATAACTTTGCTGACTACAAACCGGCTAATTAACGTATAAAGTGTAATATCCCATCCGAAAATAAAACCTGCTGCAACAAGTAAGACTAAGTTGAATACAAAGATGATTGCTCCAATTGAAATATCTCGATGTTTCGCTACAATCAATCCAACAACATCAAAGCCACCTGTTGAAGAAGCAAATCGGAATATGATTCCGGAAGCTGCTCCGCAGATTACACCACCGAATACAGAAGATAGTAAAATATCGTCTGAAACCTGGTGTACAGGGATAATGTTCATCGCTAACGATGATACAGCTACAAAGTAAGCTGTTAAAAAGGTTGTCTTCTTGCCTAAGTAAAAGTGACTTAAAATAAGAAGAGGAATGTTTAGTAAAAAGATAAGTGCACCGATATTGTAGTGCATTAAATAACCGATAATCATCCCTACACCAGCGAATCCACCGCTAATCATGTTATGCGGGATAAAAAACATATTCATAGAAATTGCATACAAAATAGAAGCTATAAAAATAACAACCAACTGTATCATAAATTCTAAGTGAAATGTTTTAGCTGCTGGGAAGGATAAAAAGGCGGTGTCGGGAACGTAATCGGCGTCTCCTAGTTGACCCATAGTATGTTTCATCTCCATATTCATTTTTGATTACAAGAAGAGAATAAAGGTTTTTTCAAAAACTGGCAATAGTTTTATTATAATGCAAAAATTTTATAAATTTCTAATAAATCAAGCCTATTCATTGAGGTGCGTGAATATACTAAAGAAAGCGAATACAACGTTTCTTAATTATTATTTTCTTGAGAAAATATGCAAAATACTTTTTTTGAAAATAAAAGGAAATAGAGAATGTTTGCCTAATGTGCTAAAATGACCTTATTAAGGATGTGAAGCGATGGAATTTTTATTGCAGGATGCAATTCTATATATATCGTTTGTAACGACGGCACTTTGTTTATTAGAAGTTTTCTTCCTTGCTAATGTTTCTCGCTTTGTGCGTCAACAAGCATCAAGCGGTAGACAAAGAGCTTTTGCGCTAGTTGATACATGTGAAGATAGTGCGGGAAATGTACCGCTATTTTCTATTTTTTATAAATATGGAATGATTCGTTCTGTACGCAGACAAGAATCAAGTGAAGAGAATGACGAGGTCGGTCCGTATACACCAATGTTTCGCTAAATAATTACGAAACATTGGAGGAATGAACATGTTAAAATCATACCGAGCTGTGCTCGTTAGTTTATCATTATTATTTGTTTTTGTTTTATCTGGTTGCAGTAATGCAGCCCCAATTGATGCACATAGTACTGGGATTTGGGATCATTATTTTGTATATCCAATCTCGTTTATGATTCAATTTGTCGCTCATCATATACCTGGAGCTAGCTTTGGGATTGCTATCATTATTATGACGCTCGTTATTCGTTCAGCAATGATTCCATTAGCTGTTTCGCAATATCGCAGCCAAGCGAAAATGAAGAAAATGCAACCTGAATTGCAGAAGTTAAAGAAAAAGTACGGTGATGTAAGCAAAGACCTTGAAAAACAAAAGCAGTATCAAAAAGAAATGTCAGAACTAATGAAATCAGGCGGTTGGAATCCACTTGCTGGTTGCTGGCCATTATTAATACAAATGCCGATTTTCTCTGCTTTGTATTATGCGATTAGCAGAACGGAAGAGATTCGCACATCTTCGTTTTTATGGGTGAACCTAGGACATGCAGATCCATATCATATATTACCGATTATTGCAGCGTTAACGACATTTATTCAGATGAAAGTTTTCCAATCGAATATTACACCTGGAGAACAAGTACAGATGCTAAAGATGCAGCAAATTATGATGCCGGCAATGATTCTATTTATGGGGTTTGCGGCGCCATCAGGACTTGTGTTGTACTGGATAACAGGTAACTTATTTACAATGACACAAACAATTGTATTAAGAAAAATAATGGAACGTGAAGAGTTACAATTACAAAAAGCATAGAGAAACACCGCTCATTACGAGCGGTGTTTTTTTGTTAAGTCGTTAAGGAAATGTTAAGAAACCGACATTACTATAGGCATTGTATACGAAAGTGTACATGCATTAGAAATATGAAGGAGGAAATTTCCTATGAAGAAGAAAACAGTTGGGTATTTAGCGATTGCAGGTGCGTTATCATTCGGAATCATTGGAGGAGTCGGCATTCCGGCATTCGCGGCAACGAATACTCCAGCAGTGGATCAGCCTGCAAAAACGGCGAAAAAGGATTTGGATGACGCTACAAAACAAAAAGTAAAAACAATTATGGACGATACAAAGAAACAGTTAGAGAAACTAGGTGTAAAGCTTCCAGAGAAAGAGAAGCGTAAAGACATGTTTGCAGGATTAGATGAACAGGCGAAAGAAAAAGCGAAGTCCATTTTAGAGCAAGAGAAATCCGGAAAACTAACACGTGAACAAGCAAAAGAGGAATTAACAAAGCTAGGCGTGAAAATGCCGGAGAAAGGTAAGCATGGAGACATGTTTGCTAACTTAGATGAACAGGCGAAGGAGAAAGCGAAGTCGATTTTAGAGCAAAAGAAATCTGGAAAATTAACGCATGAGCAAGCAAAAGAGGAATTAACAAAGCTAGGCGTGAAAATGCCGGAGAAAGATAAACATGGAGACATGTTTGCTAACTTAGATGAACAGGCAAAAGAGAAAGCAAAGTCAATTTTAGAGCAAAAGAAATCTGGAAAATTAACGCATGAGCAAGCAAAAGAAGAATTAACAAAATTAGGTGTGAAACTTCCAGAGAAAGAGAAGCGTGAAGATATCTTTGCGGGATTAGATGAAGCAACAAAAGAAAAAGCAAAAGCGATTTTAGACAATGAAAAGAAACAATTAGAGGCATTGAATGTTGATTTACCGCACCATAAGTTTTTTATGAAAAAAGAAGATAAATAATTGAATGAAGTCGTATCTTTCGTGTGGGCAACCGGAAGGTACGTGCAAGGGCCGATTTCTATAAGTAGAAATCGGTCCCTTTTAATGAGGCATTGAAATTCTTTTTATTGTTAGTATGTATCCGAAGACGCAGTAGAAGATTGCAAAACCGATAAACACTTCCGTATATTGATATTTACCCAATACGTAGAAGGAAACAGCTGGTATAATAGCTACCGCTAAAATGCTATAACCAGGATACTTGTTTCGATACATGATAGCGAATAGAACAGAGAGAAACGTAGCGATGATACAAAAGACAGCGATCATTATTGGTACACCTCCTAAATGAATTATACCATTTTTAGGGAATTAGAGAAGTTTTGTATCTTCTGTTATAATATAAGAAGAGAAATATTTCCTATGTTATATAAAAAAATATTGATTTTTTCTAACAATTCAATATAATGAACAATAACTACAAAATTCGACATCAAGAAGTGATGATGAGGACACGATCAATTTTTTACGATTCTCAGAGAGGGAAGCCTTTGGCTGTGAGCTTCCTAATACGGAAAAATGGATTACCACCTCTGAACTGCAGCAGTGAACGAACACCTAGTAATTGCTTGCCGGCAAAAACCGTTATTTAGACTTGAGAAATTGGTGAAGTATGTTACTTTACGAATTGAAACAAGGGTGGAACCACGAATACAACACTCGTCCCTTTTTTAGGGAGGAGTGTTTTTTTATTTCATTTTTGCATCACACTAGGATTGGAAGGAGGATACGCAGCATGCATCATGATGAGAAGAACAAAATTGGTTTAACAGTAGCACTTTCTATCGTAGTAGGAACGATTATTGGATCTGGTGTGTTTATGAAACCAGGGAGCGTATTAGATTACTCGGGGAGTTCTAATATGGCCATTCTTGCTTGGGTAATTGGTGGTCTGTTGACGTTAGCGAGTGGTTTAACAGTAGCTGAAATTGGAGCGCAAATCCCGAAAAATGGTGGGTTGTATACGTATTTAGAGGAGATTTACGGAAGTTTTTGGGGATATTTATCAGGCTGGATGCAAACAATTGTTTATGGACCAGCTATTATCGGAACATTAGGTTTATACTTTAGTTCTTTAATGATTAATTTTTTCTATTTAGATAAAGTATGGAACTTACCAATCGCAATCGGAACAGTTGTGTTCCTTGGCTTTGTAAATAGTATGGGAACAAAATACGGAGGTATCGTTCAAACAATCACGACAATTGGGAAAATGATTCCGATTGTATTAATTGTCGTGTTAGGTTTCTGGAAAGGGAATAGCGATATCTTTAACGTAGTTGTGCCGATATCAGAAAATCAAAGTATCGGTATGGCAATTTTAGCAACGTTATTTGCTTATGACGGATGGATTTTACTTGCTTCGATTGGCGGAGAAATGAAGAATCCAACAAAGTTATTACCGAAAGCAATGACAGTTGGGATTTTAATTGTAACAGCTGCATACGTATTAATTAACTTGGCGTTATTAAATGTATTACCAGCAGCGAAAATTGTAGACCTTGGAGAAAATGCGACAGCGACAGCTGCGGGTATGTTACTTGGAGAATATGGCGGGAAAATTATTAGTATCGGTATTATCGTTTCTATTTTCGGCTGTTTAAATGGAAAGATTTTAACATTCCCACGTATTCCAATGTCTATGGCGGAACGTGGACAACTTCCATTTTCTAAGTTTATTGCAAAGGAAAGTCCGAGATTTAAAACACCAGCAAATGCGATTACTGTTGAAATCATTTTAGGGATTATTTTAATGATTATTAGTGATCCAAATAAGCTATCTGAGATTTCCGTATTCATTATTTATATTTTCTATGTAATGACGTTTATTGGTGTCTTCATTTTAAGAAAACGTAATAAGAATAAAGAGCGTGCATATAGTGTGCCGTTATTCCCAATCGTACCAATCATAGCGATTTTAGGTTCGCTCTTTGTAATTGGTAGTGCAATTATCAATGATCCGGTAAGTTGTTTCTTATCAATTGGAATTGTCTTTACGGGACTTCCGGTGTATTGGTATTTAAATAAGAAGAAAGAAACAGAATGATGGAAGGGTAGGCGTATAATACGCCTACCTTTTTTACTGTAAAAAAATTATACTTGCGTCCACTTTCTATTTTGGTTACTATAGTCGTAGTAACCAAAATAGAAAGCGTGGGGAAAGACTTGAATTTTCGTGTTTATATTTTAGCTATCGCGGCTTTCGTAGTCGGAACGGTTGAGTTAATTATAGGAGGAACGCTCGATTTAGTTGCCAATGATTTAGGAGTATCTATTAGCGCAGCTGGTCAGCTTATAACAATATTTTCGGTAGTATTTGCTTTGTCAGGTCCAGTTTTATTAGCTGTGACAGGGAAGTTTGAAAGAAAAACATTGTATGTTGGAGCACTATCGATTTTCTTAATCGGAAATATTATTTCCGCATTTAGTGTGAATTATGGAATGCTAATGTTCTCAAGGGTTATTTGTGCGGCGAGTGGTTCATTAATTATTGCACTATCGGTAACACTTGCGTCTAGTGTAGTAGAACCGCATTTTCGTGCGCGTGCAATTGGAATCATTTTTATGGGAATTAGTGGATCACTTGTACTTGGAGTACCGCTTGGTCTTGTACTCGGAAATGCATACGGATGGCGTGCACCATTTGTATTGATTTCTGTATTAACAGTTATGGCAATAGCTTGTATTTCATTGTTCTTAACGAAAGTACCACCGACATCGGTATTATCAATAAAAGAACAACTTGCTACTTTAAAAGATAAAAAAATTGTAAGTGCACAGTTAACATCATTTTTGTTTTTAACGGGGCATTTAACATTGTATGCATATTTAACACCGTTTTTAAAAGATGTCATGCATGTTGAAGCAAACTGGATTAGTGTGTTTTACTTTATTTTCGGAATCGCAGCAGTAATCGGCGGCGGATTCGGTGGATGGCTTGCTGATAAATGGGGATCGAAGAAAAGTATTATCTCGATTATTATCGTATTTGCATGTGCAATCTTCATGTTGCCATTAATGACATTCTCATTCCCGCTCTTCATCATTATGATGGGACTTTGGAGTATGCTGAGCTGGGCGATTTCACCAGCACAGCAAAATTATTTAATTGAAATTGCACCGGAATCAGCTGGTATTCAGCAAGGTTTAAATAACTCTGCGCTTCATTTAGGAATTGCACTCGGTTCAACAGTAGGCGGAGTTGTTATTGAAAAATCATCTGTTATATATAATGCTTGGGTAGGCGGTGGCTTTATTATATTAGCACTGCTTTGCGCGATTTTCTCGATTACGAGAGGACGCTCTACTCAGTTCGTGAAAGAAGAATCTATCGTTTGATAGGTTCTTTTTTATTTGTAAAAAATTGCAGGTTTTAGTAGGTAAATGGAGAAAAGGGTATATAGCGAGGTGAGGTATATGTATACGAATTTTTCAATTATTGGTCTTCTAATTTCAATGCTCCCTTTGTTTCTTATTATTCTTGCACTTAGATGGGTCCGTTTCATCTATAAAAATTCTGAGAAACAGGTAGAGCAAAATGAGAAAATCATTGAGCTGTTGATGGAGATAAAGGAACAAAATAAAAAGGAGTCTAAGTGAAAAACTAGACTCCTTTTTATTATTTAATTAGTATCTTAATTTCATTAACAAACTCTTAATTTCCTCATCTTCCATAAAGAGATCGTGGTGCTTCTGGGTGATCTTTGCAAGTGCAACGTCGTGATAGAAAAATTCTGTAAAGAACTTTACGAAAGGTTGTGACATTGTTTTCATCGCTTGCCATGACTCTTGTTCTACGCCAGCAAATAAAATTTCACGATCGTCAACGATGAGTAGCAAGTAGCGCTCTAATGCATTAGGTTCTTCAGCTGGGATTAGAAAATGCATGTTTTCTAAGTCTGTTTCTACTTCTCCAACAATAAGGGCTTCAATTTGAACACCTTGTTTTGCTTTTTGTTCTAGTAAAGGGAGATATTCTAAAAGAGTATCATTCCAAGCTGAAATACGGATTGATTCTTGTGCACTTTCAATGAGTTCTTTACTTTGAACTCGAATAGAAGATTGCATTTTTAAGCTCCACACACGGTCATCTGTAAATGATTTTTTTGATATATTTGTTTCCAGTTCTTTAATATTTGATTGGAATTCTGTCGTTAATTTTTCAATTGCTAGCTTTAGTGGTAATGCTGTATACAATTTTTTCTTTTCTGAAACAGAATCCATTACCATTCCTTTATCGATTAGGCGTGCTAGTACTTCATATATTTTTGCTTTTGGAACACCTGAATGCTTCACAATTGTTGTAGCATCTAATGGTTCATTGCTTGATACGACAACTTCATAAGCTTGGCTTTCATATTGTGAGAAACCGAATTTTTGTAACATAGTTCCCTCCGAACGAATGAGATTATATTTTAAGGATAATGAACTATTTGTTTTTGCACAAGTGGTAGTCCGTTTTCTAATTGTATTAAGGTGAGAATTAATTTCAATTTTTTAATTTTATCTATTATACTTAATATAATGATTAATAAGATTTTAATTTAATACGAAGGGGATGCTTGGGGGAAAATGTTAAGAAGTTTACGTTTAAAAATTGCGGTAGTGTTTTCGGTACTTATTTCTATGATGTTCGTAATATTGGGTACAGCTGTGTATCAATTACAGAAAGAAAAGGAAGTGCGTTCCTTAGACGAGTATTCTCAAAATGCGATGGATCTTGTGACAGAGCAACTTACGACATTTGTTCAAAGAACGGATGAAGATATGGGGTATTACGCGAACAGTGAGATGATTCGTAATATGCTTCAAGGTGGGGTTACTCCGGAAGAGGAAGCGTTTTTAACGAAAGAGTTTGCGGAGTATAAAAAGAATCATCCTGGTATTTTAGATTTATATATTGGTACGAAAGATAAAAAAACATTAAGTGCCAATCTTGCTGAAGGTGGGCAAGTGCCAGAAGGATACGATCCAACGACAAGACCATGGTATAAAGGTTCAGAGGCTGATGTAAAAAAGGTCCATTGGGGACAACCTTCTTATGAAATTGCAACAGGCAAGTTAAGTGTAGGTGTTTCTAAAGCAATTACAGCTCAAGATGGGTCTGTATTAGGCGTTGTTGCGATGGATGTATCGCTTGGGACGATTCAGAAGTTGCTTCACAATATTCAATACAATAATGACGGAGAAATGTTTATTATAAATGATAAAAATATGGCTCTTGTTTATCCAGAAAAGATAGGGAAAGATGTTTCTAAAGAGCCGCTTATAAAGAGTTTAAATAAAGAGGTAACAAAATATGCGGTCACTACAATAAAAGGTGAAGATGTAGTTGTTTATAGTCAATCATTTGATACGATGAAATGGACGATAGGAATCTTTTATCCGAAAGAAACGATCGATGGGCTATTAAATAGTACGAGAAATACAGTTATTATAATGGCATGTATTAGTTTATTAGTTGGAATCGTAGCTTCCTACTTATTCTCAAGAAGATTAGCAAGACCACTGCAACTATTAAAGAATCACGTTCAAAAAGTAGCAGAAGGCGATTTAACGCTGCGAATGAAAGTGACAAGTAAAGATGAAGTTGGAGAGTTGACGAAGCACTTTAATGATATGGTTGAACAAATGAATGAAATGGTAAGTAAAATTAAAAACAGCGTATCAACGGTGCAACAATCAACGAATAGTTTACATTATTTAACGAACGAAACAGTGGCGGCTAGTAGAGAAGTTTCAGGAGCAATGGATGATGTGAGCGGAGGAGCTTCTACTCTTGCGAATAGTGTGGATGAAGTTTCTGCTCAGCTCGAAAATATGGCGGAGTCAGTGGAACAAATGAATAGCTCTGTTGATGAAATAAAAGGAGTGGCTGGCAAAGCGGAAGAGGCATCTAAGCAAGGATTAAATACAATGAGGAATTTAATCCGTACGAGGGGACAATCATCTTCGATTGTTGTTCATACAGAAGAAGCATCGGATAAGTTAGAACAAAGAGTTGGATCGATTCAAAATGTTGTTGAGCTTATAAAAGGCATTTCGGATCAAACAAATTTACTTGCTTTAAATGCTTCGATTGAAGCTGCCCGTGCAGGTGAGCAAGGTAAGGGATTTGCGGTTGTTGCTGAAGAGGTTCGGAAATTAGCGGAACAATCAAAAGAGGCTACCGGAGAAATCACAACGATGATTGGTGATGTGCAAGTAGAAGTAAAAAGAGTTGTAGAAGTTGTAAGTAAATTGAAAGACATTGCAGATGTGCAAAATAAAGTGACGACAGAGGCAGAAATGGAGTTCCGCACAATTATGTCAGTTGTAAATACGATTAGTACTTCAGTTGAAAAAATTGTAGAAGAGGTACATAACATAGGTTACGAGCAAGGAGAAATTACAGCGGTAATGCACACAATTGCTGGTACGAGTCAAGAAAGTGCAGCTGTTTCCGAAGAGGTACATGCTGCAACGGAATCACAGGTGAATCATTTAGAAAAGGTAGCTCACACGATGGAAAGTTTGACAGAACATATGAGAGATTTAGAAAGATTAGTTGAGCAGTTTAAAGTGGAAGAGTAACATATTAGTAAAATGATGAGGATTTCGGTAAAATAGACAATGGATATATAAGAAGCGATTATAGGAGGAAGACTACTATGGCAATTGTTGATGTATCGATTATTCCGGTAGGAACAGGTAATCCAAGTGTTAGTGAATATGTAGCAGAAGTACAAAAGGTGCTAGAGAAAAATGCGGATCGCGTGAAGTATCAATTAACGCCGATGAATACAATTATTGAAGGAGATCTTCCTGTCATTCTAGAAGTAATTCAACAAATGCATGAAGTTCCGTATACGAAAGGTGCACAGCGTGTTGCAACAACAATTCGTATTGATGATCGTCGTGATAAAGTAAGCACAATGGAGAAAAAATTAAACTCTGTTCGATCAAAATTATAAGAAAAAGCAGCGATTTTCGCTGCTTTTTTCATATAGGAGGTAAATAAGATGAGTGAAAAGTTTAATGAACAATTTGACGGGTTGTTAGAGAAATACACGGAATTATTACTTGGAGAGAGCAATGAAGAGAGAAAAGAGCAGGTGCAGAAGTGGGCACTTTATTCTTACATAGCGAAGACGATGCCAGCTTTAGTGAAGCATTGGAATGAGACATATCCAGATGCGAAAGAAGAGATGGTGCAGTTAATTACGGATATTAAAAGGCTGAATGAAGAGAAGCGAAATGAGCAGTGAGAAAACTTGAGGTGAATGCTACCTCAAGTTTTCTTTATTAATATCCTTATATAATTTACATGGAATATTAAGGGTTTTATAGGCATGTCGAATATTTTCGGTATGCCTATTTTTGCCCTAGTAAACCCGTTTTTTCTAAATGTCGAAAAATATTCCCTTCATATTTACATGCGAGAATATAGGTTTTTAAATGTTTTTATAGTATTTTGTAAATTATCTAAATAATTATTTGTATCCAATAATTTTAAACAATGATATAATTTTGAAGAGGGGTAAAAAACAGATAAATTACAGTCATAGGGGTGAATTACATGGAACAATTAATGCGAAATTCGTTTCTTTTCTTATCTAAAAATAAAGCGCTAACAAAACTGGCTAAAAAGTACGGTTTACGCTTTGGTGCAGGTCGCTTCGTCGCAGGGGAGACGATTGAATTAGCGACAGCTGCCATTCAGGCATTAAATAAGCAAGGACTTTGTGTAACAATCGATTATTTAGGTGAATTCGTTGATAATGAAGCGGAAGCAAATGAAATGGCTAACCAATCGATTGAAGCGATCCGTGCAATTGGAAGAGAAGGTCTTGATTCGCAGCTTTCTTTAAAGATGACTTCTATGGGATTAGATATCTCTGATGAAATCGTAATGAACAATATGCGCCGTATTTTAGAAGCTGCAAAAGAAAATGGTGTGTTCGTTACAATTGATATGGAAGACTATACACGCTGCGGGAAAACAATTGATATCTTTAAACAATTAAAATCTGAATACGATAATATTGGTACTGTTATTCAAGCTTACCTATATCGTACAGAAAAAGATATTGAAGACTTAAACGCTTATAATCCTAATTTACGTCTTGTAAAAGGGGCTTATAAAGAACCTGAAGAAGTGGCGTTCCCGGACAAGAAAGATGTAGATGACAATTATAAAAAAATTATTAAAATGCACTTATTAAATGGGAATTATACTGCAATTGCTTCACATGACGAAGCGATTATTGAATATACAAAAAAACTTGCCGAAGAACACAACATTCCAAGGGATCAATTTGAATTCCAAATGCTATATGGTATTCGTAATGAGCGTCAACTTGAGCTAGTAAAAGAAGGTTACAAAATGCGTGTTTACGTACCTTATGGAAACGACTGGTATGGCTACTTCATGCGTCGTCTAGCAGAGCGTCCAGCAAACGTTGCGTTCGTATTAAAAGGTATGGTTAAAAAATAACCAAGGAGAAAATACTCCTTGGTTATTTTAATTGCTGAAATGCGTAATGCGCCATTTTTTTCGTATCAGGATATAGTTGCGCGCGAGTAGAAGATAATACGACGTTAATGACGCGTTTACCGTCTTTTTCATCCACTGTTACGACTGTATATTTGCCGAGTGCTGATAGACCGCTTTTACTTCCAATCGCATATGGATCGTCATATAGTTCTTCTCGTCCATAGTTTGCGATGTTTGGAGAGCGTTCTGAAGTATGTAGAGTTGTACGTGTTGAATTCATATATTCTAAAACAACTGGATACTTTAATGCTTCTTTCGTAATAATAGCAATGTCATATGGTGATACTTTATTCCCAATTGCATCAGCACCACTTGCGTTCTTGAAAGTTGCATGCTTTGTACCAAGTTCCTTTGCTCTAGCATTCATCATTTTCACAAATTCATTTTTTGATCCTGCGATATGTTCTGCAATTGATTCAGCTATTGGATCTGCACTAATGATAAGCATAAGTTTTAATGCCTCATCACGCTTTAATTTTTCTCCAGCACGAAGTTTAATTTTCTTGCTTTGACTTTCTGTTTTAATTGCATTTTCTGTAACCGTAATTTCTTCATCTTCTTTTACATTCTCTAGTAAAAGAAGGGTTGTCATCATTTTGGCTATACTAGCCGGGTAAGAACGTTCGTCTTCGCGTTTCCCATACAAAATTTCACCTGTTTTTGCATCGATTGTAACTCCATATTGCCCAGTAATATTAGGTTGATCAGCTCTTACAGCTTGTTGCCTTTGTGCATAAGAGAAGAAAATCATTCCTGTAAATAGTGTAGCAATCATTACAATCATAACTATTGTTCGTTTCATCATCGTTCCCTCTTTTGTTTTCCATATGTACAAATAAATTGGGCAGAAAAAGCAGCCATTAATCATTATGCCACGTTCTCTGCCCAAAAATATAGCGTTATTTTTCGCCCATATTATGCTTCTTATATTGTTGGTTATTACCTTGGCGTCCTTTTTCAACACCTTGATTATGTGGACCTGCGTTTCCAGTTACACTAGCTGCACTAATTCCAGCCTTTGAAGGGTTCTTCTTAAGTTTTGCCATATATATTCCTCCAGTTTCGTCAGATTATAAAAAGGAAAAGTGCATTTAAACAAAGAAAATACACATGTATAGCATAACCAAATGAAAGAAAAATATTTATTTCAGAAAATTTTATCAATAAATATATTGCGAAAATTTAAACAGTATCATATATTTATTAGTAGAGGCTCACTCATTGATTGCGACTTATGTCGAAAAATTGAATGAGCATTCATTCAAGAATAGGGGGAGAATTGGATGTTCCAAATTAAAAAGGCTGCTGTTCTAGGTTCAGGCGTAATGGGTTCGGGAATTGCGGCACACTTAGCTAATATTGGTATTCCGACATTATTGCTTGATATTGTACCACCTGCGCTTACGAAAGAAGAGGAAGCGAAGGGACTTACATTAGAACATAAAAGTGTGAGAAATCGTTTTAGTAATACGGCTGTACAGAAACTATTGAAGCAAAAACCAGCTCCTCTGACAGTGAAAGGAAATCTAGCACTGATTGAAGCGGGTAACTTAGAAGATGATCTTGAGCTTCTTGCTGATGTAGATTGGATTATTGAAGTAGTAGTTGAAAACTTAGATATTAAAAAGAAATTATTTGAAAAAGTAGACGCTGTTCGTAAACCAGGTTCTATTGTAAGCTCGAATACGTCAGGTATTTCAGTTGAAAAAATGGCAGAAGGTCGTTCAGACGACTTCCAGAAACACTTCTTAGGCACACACTTTTTTAACCCACCACGATATTTAAAACTTCTAGAGGTAATACCGACGAAAGAAACAGATCCACAAGTATTAAGCTTCATGAAACTATTTGGCGAAGACGTTCTTGGAAAAGGCGTTGTTATCGCAAAAGACACACCAAACTTTATTGGAAACCGCATCGGTACGTACGGTTTATTAGTAACTCTTCAAGAGATGATAAAACGCGGCTACAGCATTGGGGAAGTTGATTCTGTAACAGGTCCATTAATTGGTCGTCCGAAGAGTGCAACGTTCCGTACATTAGATGTTGTCGGTTTAGATACATTCGTACACGTTGCAAATAACGTATATGAAAACGTACAAGAAGAAGAGCGTGATGTATTTAAAGTACCAGCTTTCATGCATGACATGCTTGATAAAAAATGGCTTGGAAGCAAAACAGGTCAAGGCTTCTTCTTAAAACAAGGAAAAGAAATTTTAGAACTAAATCCTGAAACGATGGAATATGAAGCGCGTAAAAAATTAAAAGCTGCATCCGTAGAGTTAAGTAAACAAGAAAAAGGATTAGCGAATAAATTGAAAGCGCTTGTATACGCAAAAGACCGCGCAGGAGAGTTATTATGGAACATCATTACACCAACTCTTTTATACTCTGCAAAACTTCATAAAGAAATTGCTGACGATATCGTTGCAATTGACCAAGCGATGAAGTGGGGCTTCGGCTGGGAGCAAGGACCGTTTGAAGTTTGGGACGCAATCGGCGTTGAAAAATCTGTTCAAAAGATGGAAGAAAACGGCGTAGTCGTTCCTACTTGGGTGAAAGAAATGTTAGAGAAAGGTTTCACTACTTTCTATAAACATGATAACGGCGATAGCTACTATTACGATAATGGCGAATATAAGCTAATCGAGCGTAATAAAAAAGCAATTTCTCTTAAGCAATTAAAAGCGAAAAATGGTGTATTAAAGAAAAATAGCGGAGCGAGCTTAATTGATTTAGGCGACGGCATCCTTTGCTTAGAGTTCCATTCGAAGAGCAATGCAATCGGTATGGATATTACGCAAATGATTAACTACGCTGTTGATGAAGTAGAAAAGAATTATAAAGGTCTTGTTATCGGTAACCAATCGAAGAACTTCTGCGTTGGTGCGAATCTAGCAATGATCTTAATGGAAGCACAAGACGACAATTACTTTGAAATTGAGTTGGTTGTGAAAAACTTCCAAGATGCAATGACGAAAATTAAGTACTCTTCTAAGCCAGTTGTAGCAGCACCATACGGTATGACGCTTGGCGGAGGTACAGAAGTTTGCTTACCAGCAGCTAGCATTCAAGCTTCTAGTGAAACGTATATGGGCTTAGTAGAAGTTGGTGTTGGCTTAATCCCTGGCGGAGGCGGTAATAAAGAGCTATACATTAAACACTTAAATAAAATGCCAAACGGTGTAGAGTTTGATCTGCAAAAAGTTGCGAATAAAGTGTTCGAATCTGTAGCGATGGCGAAAGTTTCTACATCAGCACAAGAAGCTGTATCGAACAACTTCTTAGGCGATAAAGACGGTATTAGTGTGAATGGTGATCACTTACTATATGATGCGAAACAGAAAGCACTTGCTTTATATGAAGCTGGCTATAAAGCACCGATTCGTAAAAAGATACCAGTTGTTGGTGAAACAGGATATGCAACTCTTGTACTTGGTGCAGAAGCAATGCATTTATCAGGTTACATTTCTGAACATGATCTTCACATTGCGAAGAAACTTGCATATGTCATTGCGGGCGGAAAAGTGCCGTACGGAACAGAAGTTGATGAGCAGTATTTATTAGATGTAGAACGTGAAGCATTTATTAGCTTAGTAAGTGAGATGAAATCACAAGCAAGAATGCAGCACATGCTTGTAAAAGGAAAGCCATTACGTAACTAATAACGAGGGGAGATATCGTTCATGAGAGAAGCTGTCATTGTTGCGGGAGCAAGAACACCAATTGGAAAAGCAAAGAGGGGTTCATTAAAAACAGTTCGTCCTGACGATCTAGGGGCGTTAGTAGTAAAGGAAACGTTAAAGCGTGCAAATTATGAAGGACCAATCGATGATTTAATTTTCGGTTGTGCGATGCCAGAAGCAGAACAAGGTTTAAATATGGCTCGTAATATCGGCGGATTAGCAGGACTTTCTTACGATGTTCCAGCTATTACAATTAACCGTTACTGTTCTTCTGGTTTACAAAGTATCGCTTACGGAGCAGAGCGCATTATGCTTGGTCACTCTGAAGCTGTATTATCAGGCGGAGCGGAATCAATGAGTTTAGTTCCAATGATGGGACACGTTGTTCGTCCGAATAGTCGCCTTGTAGAAGCGGCTCCGGAATATTATATGGGTATGGGACATACAGCAGAGCAAGTTGCTGTGAAATATGGAATTTCTCGTGAAGAGCAAGATGCATTTGCAGTAAGAAGTCATCAACGTGCTGCCAAAGCATTAGCGGCAGGAAACTTTGCTGATGAAACAGTATCTGTAGATGTGACGTTACGCTCGGTTGGCTCAAACAATAAACTGCAAGAAGAAACAATCATTTTCGCACAAGATGAAGGTGTAAGAGCAGAGACGACGCTAGACATTTTAGGTAAATTACGCCCAGCATTTAACGTTCGCGGTTCTGTAACAGCTGGTAACTCTTCACAAATGAGTGACGGTGCAGCATCTGTACTATTAATGGATCGTGAAAAAGCAGTGAGCGATGGCATGAAGCCACTTGCGAAATTCCGTTCATTTGCAGTAGCTGGCGTACCACCAGAAGTAATGGGAATCGGCCCAATCGCTGCAATTCCAAAAGCGTTAAAACTAGCTGGCTTAGAGCTATCTGATATTGGCTTATTCGAACTAAACGAAGCATTTGCTTCTCAATCGATCCAAGTTATTCGTGAACTTGGTTTAGATGAAGAAAAAGTAAACGTAAACGGTGGTGCAATCGCACTTGGACATCCACTTGGCTGTACAGGAGCAAAACTAACACTATCTCTTATTCACGAAATGAAACGCCGCAACGAACAATTCGGTATCGTAACAATGTGTATTGGCGGCGGAATGGGAGCAGCGGGAGTATTTGAATTACTATAAAAAAGTGGAAGCGGCTTGTTCAGAACGAGACGACGCTAAAGCAAAGAATGGAAGCAACAAAGGTTTATAAAAAATAAACGGGAGAGCCAGCTTCTTTCAAAAAGAGAGAAGCTGCTCATGAAAATATGAAGGAGGAAATTTTCATGGAAAAAACAGTAGGAAATGCGGTTAAAGGCGGTAGCTTTTTAGTTGATGAGATTACGATTGATCAAGTGTTTACGCCAGAAGATTTTTCATCTGAGCATAAAATGATTGCAAAAACGACAGAGGACTTTATCGTAAATGAAGTTCTTCCAGAGCTTGAATATTTAGAGCAACATGAATTTGATCGTTCAGTTCGTCTTTTAAAAGAAGCTGGGGAGCTTGGTTTATTAGGCGCTGACGTACCAGAAGAGTACGGTGGGATTGGTCTTGATAAAGTAAGCTCAGCGTTAATCGCAGAGAAATTCTCTCGCGCTGGCGGCTTTGCAATCACTCACGGTGCTCACGTAGGTATCGGATCTTTACCAATCGTATTATTCGGTAACGAAGAGCAAAAGAAAAAGTATTTACCATTACTTGCAACTGGTGAAAAATTAGCTGCATACGCATTAACTGAGCCAGGTTCAGGATCTGACGCATTAGGCGCAAAAACAACTGCACGTTTAAATGCAGAAGGTACACATTATGTATTAAACGGTGAAAAACAGTGGATTACAAACTCTGCATTCGCTGACGTATTTGTTGTATATGCAAAAATTGATGGAGAGCATTTCTCAGCATTTATCGTAGAGAAAGAATACGCTGGTGTATCTACAAGCCCTGAAGAGAAGAAAATGGGTATTAAATGTTCTTCAACTCGTACGTTAATTTTAGAAGATGCGTTAGTGCCGAAAGAAAACTTACTTGGTGAAATCGGTAAAGGTCATATTATCGCATTCAACATTTTAAATATCGGTCGTTATAAACTAGGTGTTGGTACAGTTGGATCTGCAAAACGTGCAGTAGAAATTTCAGCACAATATGCAAACCAACGTCAACAGTTCAAGCAACCAATCGCTCGCTTCCCATTAATTCAAGAGAAACTTGCGAATATGGCAGCAAAAACATATGCAGCTGAAAGTTCTGTATATCGTACAGTAGGTTTATTCGAAAGCCGCATGAGCACATTATCTGAAGAAGAAGTAAAAGACGGTAAAGCAGTAGCAGCTTCTATCGCTGAATATGCAATCGAGTGCTCTTTAAACAAAGTATTCGGTTCTGAAGTATTAGACTATACAGTAGATGAAGGTGTTCAAATTCACGGTGGTTACGGATTCATGGCAGAATACGAGATTGAAAGAATGTACCGCGATTCTCGTATTAACCGTATTTTCGAAGGAACGAACGAAATTAACCGCCTAATCGTACCAGGTACGTTCTTACGTAAAGCGATGAAAGGTGAATTACCACTTCTTCAAAAAGCACAAAAATTACAAGAAGAGTTAATGATGATGATGCCAGAAGAAGTAGGCGATGAGCCATTAGCACTTCAAAAGTATTTAGTAACTAATGCGAAGAAAATCGGCTTAATGGTAGCTGGATTAGCGGCTCAAAAATACGGTAAAGCATTAGATAAAGAGCAAGAAATTCTTGTAAATATCGCTGACATCGTAAGCAACCTATACGCAATGGAGTCAGCTGTTCTTCGTACAGAAAAAGCAATTAAAACAACTGGTCTTGAAAAGAATAAACAAAAAGTGTTATACACTGAAGTATTCTGCCAAGAAGCATTCAACGAAATCGAAGCAGACGCGAAAGAAACACTTATCGCAGTTGAAAACGGCGACATGCTGCGCATGATGTTATCATCATTACGTAAATTAACTCGCCACACACCACTTAACGTAATTCCGAAGAAACGTGAAATCGCTGCGAAAATTTTAGAAGATGAGCGTTACACAGTTTAATATCTTTAAAGAACAGTAGTCGTTTATACGGCTACTGTTCTTTTTTTTTGAAAAAAAGAAATTTTTAGTGACATAAAACTAATACCATTAGTATAATAAAACTAATGGTATTAGTTTTTGTGAAAAGGGAGATGGGACTATGAGGATGATACATGAAAAAACGTTATATCAATTGTCATTTTTGCCAAGAGCGTTTCCTGTAAATTGTTACTTTGTAGAGGAAGATGATGGTTTAACTTTAATTGACGCGGCTTTGCCATATAGCGCAAAAGGTATTTTACAGGCGGCTGAGAAAATAGGAAAACCAATTACTAAGATTGTATTAACACATGCGCATGATGATCACATCGGTGCATTAGATGCATTAAAGGAAGTACTTCCTCATGTTCCAGTCCATATTTCTAAGCGGGATGCAAAGCTGTTAGAAGGAGATACGATGTTACAAAAGGATGAACCGAATATACCGATAAAAGGCGGTGTACCTAAAAAAGTAAAAACGGTACCTGATGTTTTATTAGAAGATGGCGACCGAGTTGGATCGCTTCTTGCAATTATGACACCGGGACATACACCAGGATCCATGTCGTTTCTTGATGTACGAAATAAAGCTCTTATTGTTGGGGATGCATTTCAAACAAGAGGAGGTATGGCTGTTTCGGGACAAATGAAATTTTGGTTTCCGTTTCCAGCGATGGCAACGTGGAGCAAAGAAATATCATTACAAAGTGCACAGAAGCTAAGCGAATATGAACCTTCCTTGCTTGCGGCAGGGCACGGAAAAATGATAAAGAATCCAGGGGCCGTCATAGAGCTTTCTATTAAGGAAGCGAAGCGGAATATAGAAAGTAAGAAAGAGGGGTAATTTATGTCACCGAGAATCGGACTTACATTACAGAAAATTGTAGAAACAGCTGCAGAAATTGCAGATACAAATGGAATACACGAAGTAACATTAGCTTCATTAGCGCAAAGGTTAGGGATACGTTCGCCCTCACTATATAATCATGTAAAAGGGTTACAAGATGTAAGGAAAAATCTTGGTATTTACGGAATAAAACAGCTGCATAACAAACTGGAAGAAGCGGCCGAGGATAAACGTATGGATGAAGCAATTCATGCATTAGGAGAAGCGTATGTAGCATTTGTCCGAAAACATCCTGGACTATATGAAGCAACTTTTTTACGAGATGAAGAAGTAAGAAAAGCAGGTGACGAAATTGTAAAGCTTTGTCTTCGAGTTTTACAACAGTATAGCTTAGAAGGAGAGAATGCACTTCATGCGACACGCGGATTCAGAAGTATTTGTCATGGATTTGCTTCGATTGAACAGCAAGGCGGATTTGGTTTGCCGTTAGATCTGGATATAAGTTTACATGTATTATTGGAAACGTTTATTAAAGGATTACGTGAATAAGAAGCGAGGCAAACAAAAACCTTAGAAGTGATTCTAAGGTTTTTTAGTGCATATGATTCAAAAAGAACGGTAGGCTTTTTCTCATTACATGATATTATTTAGCAGGTTTGAAAAATGTGTATATAGCTACGGAAAGGCAAACGAAAATAAAAGCAATAGGATCTTGATATGGACTAGGCTCAGAGCCCTTCTGGATTCCTGTAAGGAAGTCATGTGTTTTCATGTTCATTGCTCCTTTAACTAATAAAATTTATATGATGCGAGGGTTATGGTGGATAGATAAGAAATTTTTGGAATTTCATCTAATAATTATTCTATAGTAATCTAATTCCAAAAACTATATAATACAAAGCTTTCATGATATGTAAAATTGCATATTATTCTTTTTGAAAAATTTGTTATATTATCTATATATTTGTATTAAAGGGTTTTTGTTAAGGTAATGAAAACAAATGGAGGAATAGTATGAGAAAAACAGTATTAGACGCGTATAATGCAGAAAGAGAAGTAGATAACATAACATATAAAAATCTAGTTGTAACGATTGCAAGCATTCTAGGGTTCTCACTCTTAGGGGGATTATTCCTTGCTTTAGCCCTTGGAATTTTTGGAGAAGAGGTATTACGTGCTAATTTAGAGGGATATTATTTACTTCTATTTGATGCAGCTGTTGTTACTATTGTTTTATTTGCGTATAAACCAGTGCTTCATTTTATTAAGAACATATGGGATGTATCTATTTTAAAAAATGGGAAAACCTACTTGTATTTATTAATAGGTTTTATCATCATTGCATTAACTCAGTATGTAATGTTAGAGTTGTTTAGCTTTGAAAGTGCAGAGCAGCAACGAGATCAATTAGGGAGCTTAGGACTTCAAAATAGTCTACAAAGTATTATATATGTGTTAAGTGTTGCTATAATTACACCAATTAAAGAAGAAATTTTATATAGAGGTATTTTGTATCGATTTTTTGAAAAGAAATATAGTTTTCTAGTTGGTATCATTATTTCTTCCTTTATCTTTGGGATTCTTCATGGTGGTTTTCCGGTTACGGCAATGATTATGGGGATTGTATTTGCTATGTTATATAAGAAAACACAATCTATTTTACCTAGCATCATTTTACATATTGTATGGAACCTACTTGTGAGTATAAGTATGATTGTTTCTTTATAAAATTGAATGAATATTTAGCATAAAAGATGAATGGCCTAGCTATTCATCTTTTATTTTGTTTATATGTGGGAAAAGTTGATGAATACAATCCAAAAAGAACCAAATACTAATGATGAATGAACAAAGAAAGGCGGGTATGTTATATGCAAAACTTAACAGAGCTTGAAGTAGAAAATTTACGTCATTTGATTGGTGGACACGCTACCATTATTAACAAGTTGGAGCAGTATGCACAGACGTGTACAGATCCACAACTGAAACAAATGCTACAAAAAGATGCGCAAGATGCACGAAATACGAAACAGCAATTAATGACTTTCCTAGGATAGGAGGAAGAGAAAGATGAATGAAAAAGATATGGTAAATGATTATTTAGCAGGATTGAATGCAAGTTTAACAAGCTATGCAAATTATATTGCTCAGTCTGATAATGAACAGTTACATCAAACGTTAATCCAAATTCGTAATCAAGATGAGGCGCGCCAACGTAATATGTATGAGTACGCAAAGCAAAAGAGTTATTACAAACCGGCAGCACCTGCTAATCCGATGATCGTGCAGCAATTAAAAAGTCAGTTAAGTGCAGAATAATTGGATGAAAAAACGGGCGAAAATAGATTCGCTCGTTTTATTTTTTTGTATGTCAATAAATACATAATAAATATTTTTCCAGTTGTAACAAATATGACGAAAATGGAATATAACAATTCACAAAAAGGACAAACACTTTGTTCAATATTTCACAAAGTATCCATGGTTTCTATCGTGAGAACCTCTATAATTAAGAGTGTAAAGAACAAAAGAAATAGATTATATGATCACTTAGGAGAGATTGCTATGAAAAGACATACAAGAAAAATTGCAATTATCGGTACTGGATTAGTTGGATCAAGTTGTGCGTATTCCATTGTAAATCAAGGGATTTGCGAAGAGCTATTATTAATTGATATAAATCATGAACGTGCAGTTGGGGAAGCAATGGATTTATCACATTGCATTAACTTTACAAATACAAGAACAAAAGTATATGCAGGAAGCTATGAAGACTGCAAAGATATGGACATCGTTATTATTACAGCAGGTCCAGCACCAAAACCAGGGCAAAGTCGCTTAGATACTTTAGGAGCGAGTGCGAAGATTATGGAAAGTGTTGTTGGTGGCGTAATGGAAAGTGGATTTGATGGTATTTTCTTACTTGCATCGAACCCAGTTGATATTATTACATATCAAGTTTGGAAATTATCTGGATTACCTAGAAATCGCGTAATCGGTACTGGTACATCACTAGATTCTTCTCGCTTAAGAACAATTTTATCTGAAATGCTACATGTAGACCCTCGTAGTATTCATGGGTATTCATTAGGAGAACATGGTGATTCTCAAATGGTTGCTTGGTCTCATGTAACTGTTGGTGGAAAGCCAATTCTGCAAATTTTAGAAGAACAAAAAGAACGATTTGGTGAAATAGATTTAGATGAAATCGTTGAGAAGACTGCAAAAGCCGGATGGGAAATTTATAAACGTAAAGGAACTACTTATTACGGAATCGGAAATTCTCTAGCATATATTGCAAGCTCAATCTTTAATGATGATCATCGTGTCATTGCTGTATCAGCCATTTTAGATGGTGAGTACGGTGAATACGATATTTGTACAGGAGTACCAGCTATTATTACTAGAGACGGTATAAGAGAAGTTGTAGAACTCAATTTAACAGAGGATGAAGAATCTCGATTCGCAAAATCAAACGATATTTTACGTGATTATATGAAAACAATTGGTTACTAACTTATAGAAGAAGGTGAAACAAATGAAGGAATATATAATGTCTCGTGTATTTAAAGCATCTGCTGGAATCGCACAAGGTATTTTCGTATCCCTCGGAATTGGTTTACTAATCGAAAATATAGGAAGAATTGTTGATATTCCGTTGCTTATTACAATCGGAGTTGTTGCAAAATCACTTATGGCACCGGCCATTGGTGCTGGAATTGCTTTTATGCTCGGTGCAAATGGTCTTGTAATCTTCTCGGCTATGGTAGCTGGAGCGATTGGTGCCGGATCCATTTCAATTACTGAAGCTGGTCTAATTATTAAAACAGGTGAGCCAATCGGTGCGTTATTAACAGCAACTTTAGCTGTATATATTGGTAAACGTTTAAGCGGAAAAACTGCTTTAGATATGATGCTCGTTCCATTTGCGGCCATATTAGGTTCTGGTTTAGTTGGTATTTGGTTATCTCATAATATTACTCCTGTTTTAAATGCAGTTGGAGCGTTTATTAAAGATAGCTCAGCTGGTAGCCCGTTTATCGCTTCTATCGTCATTGCAGTAGTTTGGGGACTATTACTTATCTCTCCAGCTTCATCAGCTGCGTTAGCGATCGCACTTAGCTTAGACGGTGTTGCAGGTGGTGCAGCTCTTGCCGGATGCGTCGCTCAGTTTATCGGATTCTCTGTCATCTCAGCAAAAGAAAACAATTTAGGTGGCATATTAGCTCAAGCTCTTTGTACTCCGAAAGTACAGTTGCCAAATATCACTAAAAATCCAATGATTCTCGTCCCAACTGTCGTCGCCAGTGCTATAGTCGGTCCGGTATCCGCATTAATTTTCCAACTGGAAGCAGGAAAAGAAATTGCAGGTCTTGGATTAAGTTCTCTTATCGCACCAATTAATTTAATTTCCAGCGAAGGATGGGAAGTTCTCCCGGCGATGGTAATTACTTATATCGTCATTCCAGTAGCTGTTTCTTATATACTTTACATTGTTCTTAAAAAAGCAGGTCGTATTCATTCTGGTGATATGACTGTACCACAATCTTAAATTGAAAATCTCCTTAATAATAGATAAAAGCAGACTGAGAAGCCACAGTCTGCTTTTTTGTCATGTTACATTCTATGATTTTGTTTTACTGGAACTCTTATTGGTTCTTTGGCCAATAAGAGTTGAACGCCGAAGTATAGTATGCTTGCGAGTGTCATTCCAGAAACGGCATCTACAAAGGCATGTTGCTTCGTAAATAGCGTTGATAAAATAATAAGTGTACCGAAGAAAGTAAGGATGTAATATTCAAAAGCATGTTGCTCTCTACGCTTAAAGGCAGCTAACATAATTACAAATGTAGTAAGAACGTGAATGCTAGGGAAACAGTTTACCGGTTGATCGATACTATAAATATAGCGAACTAGTTCAGAAAATACATCTGTTCCAACGACAGTCGGACGCGGTACAGTTGTTTGCCAAAAATAATAAATAGAAAAACAAGCAAGCTTTCCAAAAATAACACTACTTAAAGTGACATAATATTGCTTTCGGTCAGCGAAGCAGTAATAAATAAGTGCGCCGTATAAGTATGGAAACCAAAGTAAATAAGGAATAATAAATGCTTTTACAAATGGAATCCAATCATCTACTACAGTTGTAACGTCTACTGCGTGAACAGTCGATTTATTTAATACGTCGTAAAGGGGACTTACGAGTACGAGTAGAAGTATATAACTTAACGGAAGAAAAGATGAAAGTTTAAATTTCTTCATGTTGATCTCCTATGTTTAGTAATGTAAGTAAATTCAATTGATTATAATATAGAAACGTGAATTGGGCTATCGATTTTACTTACATTTTCTTGAATTAACCTTACGTTTTTGTCACTTGACTAAAAAGAAGGGGGAGGGTGCTAAATGAAGCGTTTATCATATTTTTTAGTTTTTATATTGTTATGCCTAGTAGGTGCTGGGTGTGCAAAGAATAACGAAGGAGAAAAATTAGAATATAACGGAAGAGCACTCGTAATTGGAGTTGTTGGAGAAAAGCCGAAAGATACGTTTAGGAATGTAAAGTTTGAAAGTATAAAGTTAGAAGAAATGCAGGAGAAATCAGCAAAAGTTGATGGTTTTTTCGTTATGAAAGAATACTTTAAAGAGGCATCAAAGGAGCAGTATACGGACTTATTTTTATCGTTAAAGAAGCCGGTATTTTTTATTGGTTTGCAAGATAGACCGTATTTAATTTTTACTAACAAGGATTTAGATTATGATAATACCCCAAAGGATAAAACGATGACGTATACGCAAGGGTTTGTAAATATGGGGAACCCTGAAGGTCAATATTGGGGTATGGGATTATATAATGATACTGTTTCCGATCGAAATATTCATAATATGTATATAGTAGTATTTCAAACCATTTCGGATTACTTAAGTCGATGATGAAGGAGCCTGTAAACGAGGCTTCTTATTTTTTTATGTAGAAGCTAGTTTAAGTATGGGGAATACAGAAGTTGCTGATAAAATAGATAAAAATGGTTTTGAACTTGGGGAGGAGGCCTCTTTAGCAAAATATGAAGTGGGTATAGATATACCTATACCATTTACAAATCATGATTTACATATCGGGGTTCACCCTCACTTGGACAAACGGGTGGTTCTTTTAAGGTAAGTTCAAGTGGATTTAAAGTAAATTTCCCTTGGGGGCCTGGAGCTAGTCCTGTGGGTACAGGTGTTGAAGTAAAGATAAAATAAAAAGGATTATTTTTTATGACTTTAGAAAGTTTGAAAAAAATTTTAATAATTCTTTTTGTTATTTGTTTTTTTGGTACTATTATTTTTACAATGTTTGATGTTACATATAATTTAAAAGAAAAATAATCTTTTCATTGATATATTTAATTACAGTTCCTATTAGTTTTTTAATTTTATATAAAATAGGTAAATTTTTCATTAAATAAAGAGGTGAATTAAAATGGAGAAAGTAGAGAAAGATACATTACTTCCGATTGGTTCAGCTGTGAAATTTAAAACATGGGAACAACCATTGATGATATATGATAGAAAACAAGAAGATTCAAAAACTAAGAAAACTTGGGATTATGTAGCTTGTTATTATCCTATCGGAAATATTTCAACCGAATATAATATGTTTTTTAATCATGAACATATATCAGAGGTGATTTTTACTGGATATGTAAATGGAGTTGCGTGAAGAGTTAAAATAATATTATAGATGCTATAGTTTTTTTGAATGGAAATAGGGGGTATTTATTGTGAGAATAAGGGGGAATGATGTTGAAAACTATTAAAAATACATTATTATTTGTTCTATGTTTGGTGGTTCTTAGTGGTTGTTTTACAAGAGAGGGAACGATTGTTGGTGGTAAGGTTCATGGAGGTTCAAATAGTATAGATGGAAAGTATAAAAGTTTCACAGGTTTTGCAACTCAAGATATGGATGTAAAAAAAGGTGAAAGTTGGATATTTACTTTTGATGATAAAACTAAGCAAGGAACCATAAAGGCTTATGTTTTAGATTCAGATGATAATACAATACTGGAAGTTAATAGTGGAAAAGGCGAAAATAATATTAAAGTGTCTAAAGATGATACATATAAAGTTAAAATTATAACAGAAGAACATGGTGGAGAATTTGAAATATCATGGAAAAAAGAAAAGTAGTTAAGTTAATGAGTATTGGGCTATTATTATGTTCTTAGGATTCGAATACCTTCCAAAGAGATGGGGAAAAAGGAAAGTTTCAGAAAAGTTTCTGCAAGCAAAATTTGCTGATGAAGGAAAAGGGATTTTGATTATTACTTATGCAATAGATTTATATGTAATATCTATTCCTTTAAAAGTAAAGAAATATAATTCACTTTAATTTGTATTGAATATAGAAGTGATTATGCTATGAAAGTCATGTTTATTCATGGCTTTTCTTTGTAGTAATTTCTTAATCATCATGGAATTCTCTCACTATTACGGCCAAAATCGTTAGTTCCTTTTATCTGTACGCCTTTGTCATGTGAATTGTTTCCAGGTTTTGTGACTATAGGAAGAAACCGATGCAGCCCAAGGGTTAGTAAAGAAAAATAGGGAGTTAATCAAACGTTTGTTTAAGCTGTATGTTCGGTAGGAAGAAACCGATGCAGCTCAAAGGTTAACAAAGAAAAATGGAGAATTAATCAAACGTTTGTTTAAGCTGTATGTTCGGTAGAAAGAAACTCATGTAGTTCAAAGGTCAACAAAGAAAAATGAAGAATTAATCAAACGCTTGTTTAAGATATATGTTTGGTGCAGAATTTAAAAAATTTTATATATTTATTTTTTTCTTAACAAATGGCGGAAAAATAAGAAAAATTCGCAGGATTATTAAAAATTATCACGAAATAAGTAAAAGTTTAGCGAATAATGGTTTGAAATAATAAAACGTTTTCTATATGATAAAGGTAAAGGTTAGTAAAAAAGTAGGTGAATTTATGACAGTAACATTTTATTCATATCCAAAGTGTGGCACATGTCAAAAGGCAAAGAAATGGTTTGAGGCAAACGATGTAGCATATGAGATGATTCATATTGTTGAAAATCCACCATCAAAAGAAGATTTACGTAATTTACATGAAAAAAGTGAATTACCATTAAAAAAATTCTTTAATACAAGTGGAATGCGTTACCGTGAACTTGGTCTAAAAGATAAGTTGAAAGATGCAAGCGAAGACGAAATGTATGAGCTTTTAGCATCTGATGGCATGTTGATCAAACGTCCAATTGTAACAGATGGAACGAATGTAACACTTGGTTTTAACGAAGAGCAGTTTGAAAGTGTGTGGAAAAAGTACCAATAAGGTATTTTTACATAATTAATACATTCACTGGAGGTACAGTCATGAGCATTCCAAATAATTTACGTTACTCTGAAGAACACGAATGGGTAAAAACTGAAGGTAATGAAGTTGTTATCGGTATCACTCACTTTGCACAAGGTGAGCTAGGCGATATCGTATTCGTTGAACTTCCTGAAGTAGGTGCAACAATCGAAGCTGACGAGCCATTCGGAAGCGTAGAATCTGTTAAAACAGTTTCTGAGTTATACGCACCTGTAA
Source organism: Bacillus cereus group sp. BceL220 (assembly GCF_051776965.1). Lineage (NCBI taxonomy): Bacteria > Bacillati > Bacillota > Bacilli > Caryophanales > Bacillaceae > Bacillus > Bacillus cereus group sp. BceL220. The sequence goes on from NZ_JBPWBC010000003.1 coordinate 509,890, forward strand.
GCGGTAAAGTTGTAGCAGTAAACGAAGAATTAAGTGACCAACCAGAACTTGTTAACGAATCTCCATACGAGGGTGCATGGATGGTTAAAGTTGAACTTTCTGATGCAAGCCAAGTTGAGAAGTTATTAACTGCAGAAAAATACGCAGAAATGACAAACCAAGACTAATTATAGTCGACTAAAGGACAGCCTTTGTGCTGTCCTTTTTTATTTTGTGTAAAATAATGAATGTAGAATCATATACTAATTATCGTGTAGGAGAACGTTTTTTGAAAAAAACTTTTTCGTTTAATCTTTATGCAGGTCTAGCCGCTTTTGCTTTTCGTTGTCTAGCTTTTCACGTCTAAGAATCTTCTGCACAAGAAGACAAAAAAGCGTTTTCTGTGCGAAATAACTTTAGCCAAAAGGAATAAAAAGTTGGGCATTTCACTCCTTCACTTGAGGCGAAAAGAGCCTTGAGTGAAGGAGTTCGGGTGCATTCCTGTTCTAAACGAGCCGCTTCCGCTTTTCTTTTGCAAAAATAAACAGGAAACAACATGAAAATAACGAATATACTATATACTAAGTTCAAGGTTGTATAGTATATGGTGATCGGGTGATGACATATGATTTATGTGGAAAAAGTCATTATTGTAGAAGGTACATCAGATAGAAGAAAGATTGAATCTATTATTCGTGAACCAGTGGAAATTGTTTGTACAAATGGTACAATTGGTTTGTCGAAAATGGATGAGCTCGTTGATCAGTTTTTTGATAAGGAAGTGTATGTGCTAGTAGATGCTGATGATGCTGGAGAAAAGTTAAGGAAACAATTTCGAAAAGAATTTCCGCAAGCCGAGCATATCTATATTGATCGCTCGTACCGAGAAGTGGCAACTGCGCCATCTACACACTTAGCAAATGTATTATGGGGAGCCGACATTGACGTTTATACAGAATATTTACGGTAAGGAATGATAGAAGTGATCGATTGGACAGGAGCCGAAGCTACAGCCCTAATAGAGAATGAAGAAAAAACAGTGTTATATGTATATACTCCAATGTGTGGAACATGCCAATTAGCAAAAAAGATGTTAACAGTCGTTGAGATGACAATTGAAGGCCTCAAAATTGGGATGTTAGATTTAAATTATGCTCCGCATTTAGCGAAAGAGTATGGGATTGAAAGTGTACCTTGTTTACTTGTTTTTGAAAATGGGACACTGATGAAGAAGATATATGCATTTCATTCGGTTGAATATTTATATACGGAATTAAAGTAGGCGGCAAAATTTTTGCCGCCTCGACATATTTCTTGGGAAATATGTCGAGATGCAGGATGGATACAGTATTTGTCGAGCGAAAATAACAGGATTGCTCTTTATTGAGAGGGAATGGTATGTAATAGAAAGTGATATGAAGGATGTGATTTAGGGTGAAATTATATTCTTTGCTTCAATCATTTGTAAATTACGCTAATGGTCAATATCATTTAGAGCCGCTTTTAAGACGAGAGGAGAAAACTGTTAATTTCCGCTTTAGAGATGAAAGTTGTTCGTTACAAATTTCAAGAGATTATATAGAGCTGCTACAAGAGGAAAGAGGAACGGAACAAATCATTTGCTTAGATGAAAAAGATATAGAGCAATTGGTGAATGGAAATGTACGATTGCAAATGTTAATGAACGATGGGCGTGTACAATATTCGGGAACGTACCAAACGATGTTATTAGTTGAATCAATGTTTCATATATGTAAACCGATGTCAGTAGGTGCTTAAAATTCTGAAGTTTCATTTTTTGCGAAAATTTCTGTTGACATGGTAAGTGTATATTGATACAATTCAAGTCATAAAATATAGACAATTTCATAAATTTCAAATCAGACGAAAATTGAATCTGATTTCTCTTATCAAGAGAGGTGGAGGGACTGTGCCCTGTGAAGCCCGGCAACCGTCAACTTATGTTGAAATGGTGCCAATTCCTGCAAAGCGAATGCTTTGAGAGATGAGAGAGAGGGATAATGTTGTTATATACGCATATAAACCTTTCTGCTTCTCTAAAGCAGAAAGGTTTTTTTATTGTTTGAATGTGGAGGACATTCAAATAATAAAAGTAATGATAACAGTGGACTACACGCATTAAAAATAAAAAATTGCGGAGTCGACCTAAACAAAAAAGGGGTGAACATCATGATTCTATTAGAGAATGTAAGGAAAATATATAAGGCGAAAAGCGGTGATGTCACTGCTGTAGATAACGCCAATTTAAAAATAGAAAAAGGCGAAATATTTGGTGTTATCGGATATAGCGGCGCTGGGAAAAGTTCTTTAATCAGATTGTTTAATCAGTTAGAGAAACCGACTTCTGGCCAAATTACAATTGCGAATCGTGTTATATCAGCAATTACAGGAAGTGAACTTCGTAAGGCAAGGCAAGAAATCGGAATGATTTTTCAGCACTTCAACTTACTTTGGTCACGAACTGTACGTGAAAATATAGAGTTTCCACTTGAAATTGCAGGTGTTGATAAAACGAAGAGAAGAAAACGTGTTGATGAATTAATTCATCTTGTTGGATTAGAAGGAAGAGGAGACGCGTACCCATCTCAGCTGAGCGGGGGACAAAAACAACGCGTTGGGATTGCAAGAGCATTAGCTAACAACCCACAAGTACTTTTATGTGATGAAGCAACGTCAGCTCTTGATCCAGAAACGACAGATCAAATTTTGGATTTACTATTAGACATTAATAAGCGCCTTGGTTTAACAATTGTACTCATTACACATGAGATGCACGTAATTCGAAAGATTTGTAATCGAGTGGCGGTAATGGAGAGAGGAAAGATTGTAGAAACGGGTCCAGTACTTGATGTATTCCGTAATCCGAAGCAAGATATTACGAAACGATTTGTACAGCAGTTAACAGATTCTGAAGATACAAATGAAACGATTGAAAGTTTAATTGAAAAATATCCAGATGGAAAAGTGATTCGTTTGCAGTTTATCGGTGAGGCTGTAGAAAGACCAGTGCTTCAACGATTGATGCAACGCAGTGATATAGAAGTTAGCATTTTGCAAGGAAATATCGCACAAACGAATAACGGTTCTTACGGTAGTTTAGTTGTTCATTTAAATGGTGAGGAAACAGCGATCCAGCAAGCAATAGAAGGAATTCATCAAGATCAAGTAGAGCTGGAGGTGATTGCACATGGATAAGTTACTCGCAAATGTTGATTGGAATCAAATGTTAGAAGCAACTGGTGAAACGTTATATATGACGGCAATCGCAGCTCTTGCGACATTTGTTTTAGGACTAATTTTAGGATTGTTACTCTTCATGACAGCGAAAGATAATTTATGGGAAAATAAATCAATTAATACGGTGATTGGAGCATTCGTAAATATATTCCGTTCTATACCGTTCATCATTTTAATTATTTTATTAATCCCATTCACAAAGATTCTTCTTGGAACAATTCTTGGAGCAAGTGCAGCACTACCGGCTTTAATTATTGGAGCGGCACCATTCTACGCGAGAATGGTTGAAATCGCACTTCGCGAAATTGATAAAGGTGTAATTGAAGCTTCAAAAGCAATGGGAGCAAAAACAAGCACAATTATTTTAAAAGTATTGATTCCAGAATCGTTACCAGCATTAGTATCTGGTATTACGGTTACGACAATTGCTTTAGTAGGCTATACAGCAATGGCGGGAGTTGTTGGTGCTGGTGGTCTTGGAACACTTGCTTACTTAGAAGGATTCCAGAGAGGGAATAACGATGTAACAATCGTTGCGACAATTTGTGTATTACTAGTTGTATTTTTAATTCAGTGGATTGGTGATAGTTTAACGACTCGAATAGATAAACGATAATAAAAAACGGGAGGATGTTTCAAATGAAAAAATTATTACTTACGGCACTTATTTCAACTTCAATTTTTGGTTTAGCTGCTTGTGGCGGGAAAGATAAAGATGAAAAGAAACTTGTTGTTGGTGCTTCTAACGTACCGCACGCTGAAATTTTAGAAAAGGCAAAACCGTTACTTGAGAAAAAAGGAATCGAGTTAGAAATTAAAAAATTCCAAGACTACGTATTACCAAATAAATCGTTAGCGGATAAGGATTTAGATGCAAACTACTTCCAGCACATTCCGTATTTAGAAAAAGAAATTAAAGATAAAAAGTATGACTTTGAAGTAGCAGGAAAAATTCATTTAGAGCCAATTGGTGTATATTCTCAAAAATATAAGAGCTTAAAAGAACTTCCGGACGGAGCAACAATCATTATGAGTAATTCTGTGGCTGACCATGGACGTGGTTTAGCAATTTTACAAAAAGAAGGCATTTTAAAAATTAAAGATGGGGTAGATCCAGTTAAAGCAACTCCAAAAGATATTGCAGATAATCCGAAAAATCTAAAATTCAAAACGGATATCGAGCCTGGTTTATTGCCACAAGTGTATAACAATAAAGAAGGCGATGCTGTTTTAATTAACTCTAACTATGCAATTGATGCAAAGTTAAATCCAGAAAAAGATGCCATTGCAATTGAAGGAAATGATTCACCGTACGCAAACATAGTAGCTGTTCGTAAAGGCGATAAAGATAAGAAAGAGATTAAAGCTCTTGTAGAAGTATTACATTCTAAAGAAATTGAAGACTTCATTAATAAAGAATATAAAGGGGCAGTTGTTCCTGTAAAAGAATAATTGCTGAAAAGGGCTGGTCTGATGCCAGCTCTTTTTCATAACTACATAACTATTGGGGAGAAGGGGACATCATATGAAAAAGATTCTATTGTCAGTTGTTACAGCGCTGTCTGTATTTACATTAGCTGCTTGCGGAGGGAAAGATGAGAATAAGCTTGTTGTTGGAGCTTCTAACGTGCCACACGCTGTTATTTTAGAAAAGGCACAGCCGATATTAGAGAAAAAGGGTATTAAATTAGAAATTAAAAAATTCCAAGATTATGTGTTGCCAAATAAAGCGTTAGCGGATAAGGAAATTGATGCGAACTACTTCCAACACATTCCTTACTTAGATAAAGAAATCCAAGAAAAAGGATATAAAATTGTAAACGCAGGAAAAATCCATTTAGAGCCAATGGGCATTTATTCTAAGAAATATAAAAGCTTAAAAGACTTACCAGATGGCGGGACAGTGATTATGAGTAATAACGTAGCGGAGCGTGGCCGTATGTTAGCATTGTTACAAAAAGGCGGCGTGATTAAGCTTAAAGATGGTGTAGATGTGGTTAAGGCGACAGTAAAAGATGTAGTCGAAAATCCGAAAAACTTAAAATTTAAAACAGATGTTGAACCTGGACTTTCACCGAAGTTGTATGAAAATAATGAGGGAGATGCTTTATTCATTAATTCGAACTATGCAATTGATGCAAAATTAAATCCAACGAAGGATGCAATTGCGATTGAAGGAGCAGACTCTCCGTATGCAAACATCATTGCAGTTCGTAAAGGTGATGAGAAGAAAAAAGAAATTAAAGAGCTAGTAGAAGTGTTACATTCAAAAGAAATTCAAGATTTTATTAATAAAGAATATAAAGGTGCTGTACTTCCGGTAAGTGAATAAATATAAGGAAAGGACTGGGAAATTACCAGTCCTTTTTTCTTTATATAAATAAGAAGAAAGGTGTATCATAGAAAGATGTAAAGGAAATACTTATATACATTTGTGAAAAAACGGTTACTTTTTTTCGTCGTTTGCGATATCATTTTATTTGATATAAAATTAGAATGAGAATAAAATGAGAATATGAACGTTTTAGGAATTTTTAAAATGTATATATAGGATTAATGGAGGTATTGAGATGGCTGGTTCTACATTAACGGTTAAAGACTTACACGTATCAATTGACGGCAAAGAAATTTTAAAGGGTGTAAACCTTGAAGTAAAAGGTGGAGAAATCCACGCAATTATGGGACCTAACGGAACAGGTAAATCAACTTTATCTTCTGCAATTATGGGTCACCCAAAGTATGAAGTAACAGAAGGTAGCATCATCATTGACGGTGAAGATGTATTAGAAATGGAAGTAGACGAGCGCGCACAAGCGGGTCTATTCCTAGCAATGCAATATCCAAGTGAAATTAGCGGAGTAACAAACGCTGACTTCTTACGTTCTGCAATTAACGCACGTCGTGAAGAAGGCGATGAAATTTCTCTTATGAAATTTATCCGTACATTAGATAAAAACATGGAATTCCTAGAAATGGATCCAGAAATGGCACAACGTTACTTAAACGAAGGTTTCTCTGGTGGAGAGAAAAAGCGTAACGAAATTCTTCAATTAATGATGATTGAGCCAAAAATCGCAATCTTAGATGAAATCGACTCAGGTCTTGATATCGATGCATTAAAAGTTGTATCTAAAGGTATTAACCAAATGCGCGGCGAAGAGTTCGGTTGCCTAATGATTACGCATTACCAACGCTTATTAAACTACATCACTCCAGACTTCGTTCACGTTATGATGAACGGTCGTATCGTTAAATCTGGTGGCCCTGAGCTTGCACAACGTCTAGAAGCTGAAGGTTACGACTGGATTAAAAAAGAATTAGGTATTGAAGACGAAACAACAGAGCAAGAAGCGTAAGAGAGGAGCATAAACATGACAATCGGTACATTACCTTTCGATCAAGAAACAATCCGTCAACGCGCAAGCGAAGTAAACGAAGCTGCTTGGTTGACTGAGTTCCGCTTACAAGCTCTTGCACAAGCAACAGAACTTCCAATGCCAACGCCTGATAAAACGAAAATTGAAAAATGGGACTTTATCGGAAAAGGCGACGCTGCTAAGCAAGAGCCTGTAAGTTCTTTAACAGAGCTTCCAGAAGCAGTGAAAAACTTAATCGATGAAAATAACAGCGTATTAGTGCAACGTACTGGTACAACTGCGTTCGTTTCTTTAGCAGACGAAGCAAAAGACAAAGGTGTTATTTTCACAGATATCGTAACAGCTGCAACAGAGCATGCTGAATTACTACAAAAGTATTTAATGAAAGACGGAGTGAAAGTAGACGAGCATCGTCTAACTGCACTTCATGCTGCATTAATCAACGGCGGTGCATTCGTATATGTTCCGAAAAACGTTGTTCTTGAAACTCCACTTCAAGCTGTATTCTTAGTAGACGGCGAAGAAGCTAACGTATATAACCACGTATTATTCGTAGCTGATGCGAACAGTACTGCAACTTATGTAGAAAACTATGTTGCAAATGAAAATGCTAAAGGTATTGCAAATATCGTAGCAGAAGTAATTGTGGAACAAGGCGCACAAGTGAAATTCGGTGCGGTTGATCTATTAGCAAAAGACGTAACAACTTACGTTAACCGCCGCGGTGTTGTTGGACGCGACGGCCGCATTGATTGGGCTCTAGGCCTTATGAATGATGGAAACACAATTTCAGAGAACGTTACGAACTTAATGGGCGACGGTTCATATGCTGATACGAAAACAGTAACAATTGGCCGTGGTAACCAAACACAAAACTTTACAACTAAAGTTGTTCACTTCGGTAAACACTCTGAAGGTTGGATTTTAAAACACGGTGTACAAAAAGATAGTGCAACATCTATCTTTAATGGAATTGGTAAGATTGAACACGGTGCATCTAAATCAAATGCACAACAATCTTCTCGCGTTCTTATGCTAGACGAAAAAGCTCGCGGTGATGCGAACCCAATTCTTTTAATTGATGAAGATGATGTTATGGCAGGTCACGCAGCTTCAGTAGGCCGCGTAGATCCGTACCAATTATACTACTTGATGAGCCGTGGTATTCCAAAACGCGAAGCAGAACGTTTAGTCATCCATGGATTCTTAGCACCTGTAGTAAATGAGCTTCCAATTGAAGGAGTAAAAGCACAGCTTGTTGAGGTAATTGAAAGGAAAGTTCGCTAATGAATATTCATGAAATACGCAAACAGTTTCCAATTCTTGATCAAAAAGTGAACGGCAAACAACTTGTTTATTTCGATAGTGCAGCAACTTCTCAAAAACCAATTCAAGTCATTGAAACGTTAGAACGTTACTATAAAGAATATAATTCTAACGTGCATCGCGGTGTTCATACGCTCGGTACGAAAGCTACCGACGCGTATGAAGGTGCACGTGAGAAAGTTCGCAAGTTTATTAACGCGAAATCAATGGAAGAGATTATTTTCACGCGCGGAACGACAACTGCATTAAATACAGTAGCGGCTAGCTATGGCCTTGAAAATGTAAAAGAAGGCGATGAAATCGTTATTTCTTACATGGAACACCATAGTAACATCATTCCGTGGCAACAAGTTGCGAAGAAAACTGGCGCAACTTTGAAATACCTTCCGCTTCAACCAGACGGTACAATTTCTTTAGAAGATGTTCGTCAAACTGTTACACCGAATACAAAAATCGTTTCTATTATGCAAGTATCAAACGTACTTGGAACGATTAACCCTGTAAAAGAAATCGGAGCAATCGCACACGAAAACGGAGCAATTATGGTCGTTGATGGTGCACAAAGTACACCTCACATGAAAGTGGATGTACAAGATTTAAACTGTGATTTCTACGCATTATCTGCTCATAAGATGTGCGGACCTACAGGTATCGGCGTATTATATGGTAAGAAAGAATTGCTAAACAATATGGAGCCAATTGAATTTGGTGGTGAAATGATTGATTTCGTAGATTTACAAGAATCTACTTGGAAAGAGCTTCCGTGGAAGTTTGAAGCGGGTACACCGATTATCGGTAATGCAATCGGACTTGGTGCGGCAATTGATTTCCTAGAAGAAATCGGTCTTGATAATATTGAAAAGCATGAGCATGAATTAGCGCAATACGCTTTAGAAAGACTATCAGAAGTAGATGGCGTTACAATTTATGGTCCAAAGCATCGCGCTGGTCTTGTTACATTTAATATTGAAGACGTACATCCTCACGATGTAGCGACTGTATTAGATGTAGAAGGCATTGCAGTTCGCGCAGGACATCACTGTGCACAACCGCTTATGAAGTGGCTAAAAGCTTCTTCAACAGCACGTGCGAGCTTCTATTTATATAATACAAAAGAAGAAATTGATACATTTGTTGAATCGCTAATCAAGACAAAGGAGTATTTCACAAATGTCATTTAATAATTTAGATACGTTATATCGTCAAGTTATTATGGATCATTACAAAAATCCTCGTAACCATGGCGTGTTAGAAGATAGTGTTACCGTTAACTTGAACAATCCAACTTGCGGCGATCGTATTCAACTTACGATGAAAGTAGAAGAAGGTATTGTGCAAGAGGCGAAGTTTGAAGGCGAAGGATGTTCAATCTCAATGTCTTCAGCTTCAATGATGACACAAGCAGTAAAAGGTAAGAAAATTGAAGAAGCACTTCAGCTTTCGAAAATTTTCTCTGACATGATGCTAGGAAAAGAGTACGATGACAGCATCGATTTAGGAGATATTGAAGCATTACAAGGCGTATGCAAGTTCCCTGCACGTATTAAATGTGCAACATTAGCGTGGAAAGCGTTAGAAAAGGGCTTAAACGAAGATAAGTAATGTTAAAGGTTCCTAAAAATGAGGTTATCTAAGGAGGGACACACCAACATGGCGAAGCAACTGCCAGATATCGGCGATTACAAATATGGTTTCAAAGACAAAGACGTTTCGATTTTCCGTGCTGGACGCGGTTTAACAAAAGAGATCGTTGAAGAGATTTCACGTATGAAAGAAGAACCACAGTGGATGTTAGACTTCCGTTTAAAATCACTGGATAAGTTCTATGAAATGCCAATGCCACAATGGGGCGGCGACTTAAACGACTTAGATTTCGATGAAATTACGTACTACGTAAAACCATCTGAGAAATCTGAGAAGTCTTGGGATGAAGTACCTGATGAAATTAAAGCAACATTTGATAAATTAGGTATTCCAGAAGCTGAGCAAAAATATTTAGCTGGTGTATCTGCACAGTACGAATCTGAAGTTGTATACCACAACATGAAAGAAGACCTAGAAGCTCTAGGAATCGTCTTCAAAGATACAGATAGCGCATTAAAAGAGAACGAAGATATTTTCCGTGAGCATTTCGGAAAAGTAATTCCACCAACAGACAACAAATTCTCTGCATTAAACTCTGCAGTTTGGTCTGGTGGATCATTCATCTACGTTCCAAAAGGTATTAAAGTTGATACACCACTTCAAGCGTATTTCCGTATTAACTCTGAAAATATGGGACAATTCGAGCGTACGCTTATCATCGTAGACGAAGGCGCACACGTACACTACGTAGAAGGTTGTACAGCACCTGTTTACACTACTAACTCACTTCACAGTGCGGTAGTAGAAATCATCATTAAAAAAGATGCGTATTGCCGTTATACAACAATCCAAAACTGGGCGAACAACGTATACAACCTAGTTACAAAACGTGCGGTTTGTGAAGAAAACGCAACGATGGAATGGATTGATGGTAACATCGGTTCTAAATTAACGATGAAATACCCAGCAGTTATCTTAAAAGGCGAAGGCGCTCGTGGTTTAACATTATCAATCGCGATTGCTGGTAAAGGCCAACACCAAGATGCTGGTGCGAAAATGATTCACTTAGCACCAAACACGTCTTCAACAATCGTTTCTAAATCGATTGCGAAGCATGGTGGTAAAGTAACTTACCGTGGTATCGTACACTTCGGACCAAAAGCGAAAAACTCTCGCTCTAACATCGAGTGTGACACGTTAATCATGGATAACCAATCTACATCTGATACAATTCCTTACAACGAAATCAAAAACGATTACGTTTCACTTGAGCACGAAGCGAAAGTATCGAAAGTATCAGAAGAACAATTATTCTACCTAATGAGCCGCGGTATTTCTGAGCAAGAAGCTACAGAAATGATCGTAATGGGCTTCATCGAGCCATTCACTCGCGAACTTCCAATGGAATACGCAGTTGAAATGAACCGTCTAATCAAGTTTGAGATGGAAGGTTCTATTGGTTAATAGATAAAGTAGAAGCGCCCTGCTGTGCAGGGCGCTTTTTTGTTTTGCGGATTTGTCTTGGCTTGGGAGAGGATACCCGGGTGGGTGTTCAGCTAAATATATCAACGATTTTTCAAATATATCGATCATAAATGGGAATATATCAACGTTTCGACAAGGAATATCGATTTGTCGACAAGATAAGACAAAAGAAAATCCTCACATACCCCAAACATTTTATAAGAACAGAGAACGACTAGGTTTAAGACAAAGATACTGACAAATCCACTTGAACAACCACTCACTGAATTCTCTATTAAACTTTTTGACAAATCCCCCCCTCCCTCCACTATCTGGAATTCTTTCCTGCATTAGCAAAAGTTTCTCATATGAAAAGGACAATCTTTTGCTTTTTCTCACAATGCGAGTACAATGTAAAATAGCAAGAAAAGACGAAAAGTATTTACAGGATTATTGTGTGCGCATAGCGTAAATGGCAGTAAGGAACTGAGAGGAGGTTTTTTCTCTGAATACAAATAAAGAAACAATCATCCACCTTTATCATACAAACGATATACATAGTCATTTTGAAAATTGGCCGCAAATTTCTCGGTTTGTTCTAGGGGAGAAAAAGCGAAGACAGGAAGCGGGAGAGACTGTTTTGACGGTTGATATCGGTGATCATGTAGATCGTTTTCATAGTATTTCGGAAGCGACAAATGGCCTTGGGAATACGAAGCTTTTAAATGAGGCGTTATATGATTATGTAACGATCGGAAATAATGAAGGCATTACGTTAGCGAAGGAGCATTTGAATCGTCTATATGATGATGCTGGATTTGAAGTGCTTGTCGCAAATTTATTTGAAAAAGAAGGGGTACGTCCAGCGTGGGCGAAGCCTTATAAATTACATACGACGACAGATGGGATTATCATTGCTTTTATCGGATTAACGGTAGCTTATCCAGAGTTTTATCATATGCTCGATTGGCATATTGAAGATCCGCTTATCCATTTAGAGTCTATTTTAGAAGAAGTGAAAGATGAGGCGCATATTACCGTTGTCCTATCTCACCTTGGAAAAAGTATGGATGAGTATATGGCAGAGCATTATGATATAGATGTTATTTTAGGTGCACATACGCATCATTTATTTGAGCGTGGTGTTCTACTGAACAATACTTTACTTTGCTGTTGTGAAAAGTGGGGACGTTACGTTGGCCACGTTCAGCTTACTGTGGATAAAGAGACGAAGAAGCTGTTGAAAAAAGACGGTAGAGCGATTAAGACGGAACGGTTAGGTGCTTATAGCGAGCCGTTATCCACAATTGAAATACTGCAGGAAGAAAGTAAGCATATAATGGCAGAGCCTGTCGTTCATTTAAAAGAGTCATTACCGGTTGATTGGTTTCAGGAGACGCCGTTTTCTCATATGTTAGCAAGTGCGCTGAAAACATGGTGCGATGCAGAGATTGGCATGGTGAACGCCGGTGTACTTCTTGAAGGGCTAGAAGAGGGTGTTGTAACGCGCGGAGATATTCACAGAATTTGTCCACATCCAATTAATCCGTGTGCTTTGAAAGTTCCAGGAAAGATATTAAGAGAAGTTATTTTGAAAGCAAGTAAACCGAACATGGAGAATCTTGAGGTGAAAGGATTCGGATTTCGGGGGAAAGTGATGGGGAAAATGATTTATGCTGGTGTAGAAGTCATTCCAGATACGATTCCTGGCAATAAAATTTTATTAGAAGATGTATTGATTAACGGCGAATCGCTGGAGTTAGACCGTATATATACGGTAGGAACAATCGATATGTTTACGTTTGGATACTTATACCCAGAGCTATCCACACTTTCTAGCAAACAATATTATATGCCAGAACTACTTAGAGATGTGTTAACGGATATGTTAATAACTCATACAACTTCCGTTAAACTATAGGCTAGTTAACTTGTAACACTCATTTTTCTCTTGTCATACAGATAAGAAAGAGAGGAGTGTGAACTATGGTTAATGTGGAGCCAATTATAATTGATAATTATACGTTTATTGCGGTTAGCGTGAAACTTCCAAAGACGAATTTGCTAGCTGTAATGAGCGATAAAGGATATATTATGTGTGGTGCATTAGATGTAGGTCTTTTAAATGAGAAATTAGGTGATCGAGGAATTATTGCTGGCCGTGCGGTTGGTGTAAGAACGATTGAACAACTTCTTGAAGCGCCACTAGAATCGGTAACGACTGGAGCTGAAGCGTTAGGCATTCCAGTAGGAACGATTGGAAAAGAAGCATTATTAAAAATGAGATAAGCATATATCGTCCCTCCTTCTTGCATAGAAATGATATAAGAAGGAGGTTTTTTTATGAGTATATTTCGCTCGAAAAACTCGCGGTTTCGAAGGGGACCTATTGCCTTTCGGTATATACTGCTTATGTCGTTTATTCTTTTTGTTATATTACTTACGCAAGGGTTGTGGATTGTGAATAATAGTATTCAGCCGACCTTAATTAAATATGGGGAAGTAGAGACACATAAAATGGCGACAGCAATTATGACGAAGGCGGTAAAGGATAGAATTAATGAAGGATTCGATGTCGATTCATTAATGAAAGTACAGAATGATAAAAACGGAAAAGTATCCACAATTAATTTAAATACGAAGCAAGTAAATGAAATCGTAACGTCAACGACCACGTACATAGAAAAATATTTGCAACAAGTAGAACAAGGGAAGTTGAAGGAGCTAGGTATTTCTGAAAAAAATGGGGCGACTATGGCAGTTCCTTTTGGACGTGTAACTGATAATGCACTTCTTGGTAATATAGGACCAGATATTCCGATTCATTTCACGCCAATTGGGCATGTGAATACAGATATTAAACAAAAAATTGAGCCGCATGGAATTAATACTACAGCGATTCAAATTGTTATGGAAATGGAAGTAACATTGCAAGTAATTATTCCATTTCATACGAAAGAGATAACTGTGAAACAAAATGTTCCGATTGCGACGCGTATCGTTCAAGGGGAAGTGCCTACGTATTATGGAAGCGGAAGTGTTGCTGTACCTGATAAAAAGAAAACAGATAGTTAGTTGCATATAAAGTGAAACTCGGCTGAGCCGGGCTGTTACTGGATAAAAAATAACCGTAGCAATGCAGCTACGGTTATCTTTTTGTATTTGCTCGTTCTTTGCGTTCCCAAAGGCTTAAATGCATGTATGGATCGAAGGCCCATTCTGTATAGCCATTGTCTTTATATATGCCAAAATGTAAGTGGGGTGGGAATTTTCCGGCTGTACCAGGAGGTCCATAACCAGTGCTACCAACAAATCCAATTACTTTTCCTGGCTCAACAATGTGTCCAAGCTGTATTTCTTTTGAGAACCCGCCTAAATGAGCGTAATAATGGTAATTGTTATGAAGGTCACGAATACCAATGCGCCATCCACCAAGGCGGTTCCAGCCTTTTGTTTCAATAATGCCATAGCAAGTCGATCTTACTGGCACGCCATATCCGGCGAAAATATCGGTTCCTTCATGAATTCGTCTTCCGCCAAAACTTCTTCCAGCGCCGAAAGTACTACGGTAGCTATGGTCACTACGAATCGGAAGAGGAAAAGCATTTCCTTCTAAATTAATACGTCCATAATGTTTATAAATTTGGGCGTACTCGCTAATTAAATCAACTGTTTTTGCACGTCTATAATATTCCCAAAGCATAATTTTAATACGGTCTTCTGACGTTCCTTGTTTCCTTAAAATAGTCGCTGCAGTATGCAGAAGATCACGGTCGCTATTTGCATTTGCAAATCCATCTTTGTCACCATCTAAACCTATTCCGCCAAATAGAGAAATTGTATGGGGGAGAGTATCGTTACTATTAACAGGTCCAGCCCATATTTCTGGTTTGAAATAAAGGGAAATGATGGCATCTGGTTTTTTTGGAATATCTTTTCTTACGCTCCGTATATTTCTTTCATATTGATCCATTGCAGCTAAGTAATACCATGGAATGCCTGAAGATTGCTCGGTTTCTTTATATAGTGCCATGCGCTTTTCGTATATGCTTTGCTGATTATCTTCACCGTAAGCGATGTTTTGGTGGAGAAGAAAACAAATAGAAAGCAAAAGAGAAATTTTTCGAAGCATGAAATAGACTCCTTTCACAACATCACTCTTTTTAGTGTGGGATATACGGAGTATTTCATTATAGGGAACGATTGGAAAAAATCTTAGAATCTTCATTTGAGCAAATCGCTTTCATACGTTAGAATAGATATGTTACATTGAAAGAAGCGAACACGGTAAACTATTTCATATTGTGCGGAGTTGATAACCATGACAAAACAAACAGAATATAAGCGCAAGCCCGAATGGTTGAAAATTAAGTTAAACACGAATGAAAACTATACAGGCTTAAAGAAAATGATGCGTTCTAAGAATCTTCATACCGTTTGTGAAGAGGCAAAATGTCCGAATATTCATGAATGCTGGGCTGTAAGAAAAACAGCAACATTTATGATTTTAGGTGCGGTTTGTACACGTGCTTGTCGTTTTTGTGCGGTTAAAACAGGCTTACCAACTGAGCTTGATTTACAAGAACCAGAACGCGTAGCAGATTCAGTAGTACAAATGGGCTTAAAGCACGTTGTTATAACAGCGGTTGCACGTGATGATTTAAAGGACGGCGGAGCAGCTGTTTTTGCTGAAACAGTACGAGCAGTACGTCGTAAAAACCCATTCACGTCTATCGAAGTATTACCATCTGATATGGCTGGGGTAGAAGAAAACTTAAAAATGTTAATGGATGCAAAACCAGATATTTTAAACCATAACATTGAAACAGTACGTCGATTATCTAACCGAGTTCGCGCTAGAGCAAAGTATGACCGTTCATTAGAGTTTTTACGTCGAGCAAAAGAAATGCAGCCTGATATTCCAACTAAATCGAGCATTATGGTCGGCTTAGGTGAAACAAGAGAAGATTTAATTGAAGCAATGGATGACTTACGTGCAAACAATGTGGATATTTTAACTCTTGGACAATATTTACAACCATCTAAGAAGCATTTACCAGTTATTAAATATTATCCACCAGCAGAATTTGCAGAGCTTAAAGAAATTGCACTTAGCAAAGGATTTAGCCACTGTGAAGCTGGCCCACTTGTGCGTTCTTCTTACCATGCGGACGAGCAAGTACGTTCTGCAAAAGAAAAAACAGCAGAAGCTAAATAATGAAAAAAGAGAGCTAACGATCAGCTCTCTTTTTGTTTGTACTCTAAAACGGTATTTGTACATGTTAATAAAATCTTTTTTAATTCTTCTGTGGATAATTCAATTGTAAATTCAGGTACACCAGGTGTAATTAAAATTTTATCGTACGTATAAATAGCGTTATCCACAATAATTGTTACATCGTGTGAATATCCGAAAGGAGCCACACATCCCGGCGTACAACCAGTTTTGTCTCGCAGTTCATCAGGAGAACAGAGAGATAAGCGTTCTCCTGTTAGTTCTTTCATCTCTCCCCGGTTGAGCCTTGTGCCCTCTAACGTAAAAAATACGTAATAATCTCCAGACTTTGATTTTAAAAATAAGCTTTTACTTGGAGTGCCTTGTAAGCCAAGTCTCTCGCGTACGATCCGATCCGTCTCATAATCGAGTACTGGTTCGTGTTCGAATTTTTCATAAGAAACATTTGTTTTATGTAGTAAAGCAAGTACGTCTTCGTACATATGAAATGATACCCCTTTCTATTGTTAGAACAGTCTCTTCTCGTGGCGTCAACTGAATGTTTTGGAAAGGGATATTACTTGGACGATGCTTCCCATAAGCGTGTTATGATACATTGTTCGTCGATTGTAATTTCGTAAATATCAGGATTCGTTAAAGTTCTCCATTCATTAAAGCCAATCGTATGATCAAAATGCTTTAAAATGAGCGTAAGTAAATTGCCATGTGTAACAAGTAGTGTTGTCGTATGGTTTAATTGTAAAACGTCTTGAATAAGCGATATGGCACGGTCTGTTGCTTGTTTTGTTGACTCTCCGCCTGAAAAGGCAATATCTATATTCGTAAAAGTGGATTCTAGTTTTTGCATCCAATCATCCATTGGAACGTTGCTCAATATGCGTTCAGTTAATCGTTCATCTTCTTGGATAGATAAGTTAGCTTGGAGTGCATAGGGCCGAATGGAATCGATAGCTCGGACAAATGGGCTTGAAATAATATGATCGATTTGTAGAGTATTTTCTAAGAGGAATGTAGCAAGGGTATTTGCTTGGTCTTTTCCATCGGTCGTTAATTCAGCATCACATTCTTGCCCAGTTGCTGAACAATGTCGTATTAAAATAATTTTCTTCATAATTCATCCCCATCTTTCAAGTTGACGCTATATACTTCGACAAATGTGGAAATAATTCCTTTTTATTGGAAACAGCATATGGATTTAAATATGTGGAAAAGTAATGTGGATAATAAAAAATTGAGGTGCAATGATGAAAAAAATGATATGTATCGTATTCATTATTTGTTTTCTTGCGCAATTGTCCACAACATATGCAGAATCCAACCGAAAACTAAATTATCCAAGCAATCAAAATAAGTCATTTGTGAGTGGGGATGTTTTTTATAAACAGTTAGATAAGAAAATTTATAAAGAGTACAAAAATGCAGCATATAGTGTTCGTAAAAAAATTTCATTTAAAGAAGTGGCTGATGAGGAATTTTCTTTCCTGCAAAAAACAGCTGTCGGTTGTCGAAGTAGAGTGGTGCTTCAAGATTTTTTTGTTCACCCTGATCGCCAAGTTTATTTTTTCGCTTCTTTTACTCAAAATGAAGTAGAAGCGTTTCATAAGTACATCGTTATAGATGCAGAAACAAAGAGGGAGCTGCAAGAGGGCAAAAGTTATCATCCATATAAAAAATAAACCACCAATTTTGGTGGTTTATTTTTTACTCCGGTACACTCATTAATTTCTCTTTCATTTTGCGAATAAGAACGACAGCGCCAATTGTACACAGAAGTGTAATTCCTTCGGCAACGAAGATGTTGATTGTTTTTGTTTGGTAAAGTGCCGCGAAAAAGTCTACAAATGCGTGGAATAGTATAGCGTATACTAGGAAGATGTATTTCTTCTGTTTTACTGCGTATAAAACAAGCATTGTAAAGGCGATTTGAAGCACGAGTGCCATAATTCTTTCTAAGCTACCAAGGAAGTATAAGTAGGCAGGTTGCTGAATTAACATGTCCTGTAAAATACTGAGCTCGGGTTTTTGTTCAATCAGTCGAGAGAAGCTACCATCGTTAATAGAATTAGCAAAAATTAATGCTTGTAATGCAGAAAAACCGCCAATTAAAATAGATTCAATTCCGCCGTGACCAATTCCATAAGCGAAGCCATCTTTATATTCTAGATATTTTTTTAGTAAGAAGAAGAAGGCAACGAAGCGTCCTAATTCTTCAAAAATACCAGCAGTCAATCCGCCATAAATTGCGAAGACAAACGGATTTTCTAAAAATGGAGCGATTGTTGGATTACCGCGCATAAATAGGTGGAATGGTGTTTCAAGAATTTGGGTGAATCCGATAAAGATAAGAACACCAACGCCGACTACTTTCCAATTAATATTATATTTTTTACGGAAATAAACGAGTACGATAATTGGGACCAGAATCGAGACAATGAGTTGAAAAATGATGCTGGCAATTACAGTATTTGAAACCATACTTTCACCGCTTTCTAATATATGTACATATCTATTATGCATGAAATAGGGGAGAGATGAAACTTTTAGAAAGAAAATGAATTTACTTATTGACTCTAACGTTGCGTCATACTTTATCGTATGTACTAAGGGGGAGATACAAATGACAATGAGAGTAAAAGAAGTAGCTGATTTAGTTGGAATTAGTGTGCGCACACTGCATCATTACGATGAAATTGGGTTGTTAACCCCAGACGAGACGACAGAGTCTGGATATCGTCTGTATTCCAATGAGAATTTAGAGACATTGCAGCAAATTTTGTTTTTTAAAGAGCTTGGCTTCCCTTTGAAGAAAATTAAAGAGATTATCATGAGTCCATCATTTGATCGCGAAGAGGCACTACAGCTTCATAAGAAGATGCTTCTTGAAAAGCGTGCCAGATTAGATAAGGTGATTGCGACGATTGATAAAACAATTCAGCATACAAAAGGAGAGATTGAAATGACGAATAAAGAGAAATTTGAAGGATTCGATTTCAGCCATAACCCATATGAAGAAGAAGCACGTGAAAAATGGGGAGATGCAGCTGTAGATAAAGCGAACGAATATGCAAAAGGTATGTCAAAAGAGAACCAAGAGGAGTTTAATGCTATTTATAGAAATTTAGCAACGCTTAGACACGATGCACCAGATTCTAAAGAGGCGCAGGCAGCTATCAAAGTATGGTACGATTACTTGCAAAACTTTAGTCACTATTCATTAGACGCTTTTAAGGGACTCGGTCAAATGTACGTCGCTGATGAGCGCTTCACGAAAAATATCGATAAGTTTGGCGAGGGGTTAGCGCAGTTTATGTGTGATGCGATGGAGATTTATGCGGATCGTAATAAAAAATAAAAAGTAAAACAGGTGGAGGTTCTCTCCACCTGTTTTACTTTTTAATCATATTATTTAAAGTCTGATCCCCCGTATTGTTCAAATGAGGATTTTTACTCATTTCACGTTTTAGCATATCGAGGCTTTGCGTATATTCTGTATCATTTAATGCGCCAGATTGAAGACCTTGAATTTGGGAAATCAACTTTTGGTCTGTTGATACATATGCTTTATAATAGCGAGGGACGATGGACAAAGCAGCTCTATATACTTGATCCGCTACGAGTTTTGGATCCGTTGTGTTTGCACGATATACAACGAACACTTCATCATCGGTAACGAGTGTAGCAGCGTTTGTAACGTCAGGAAGTTTGACTGTCATGCTTGTAATCATTTCAGCGACTTTCTCGCGATTAATGGCCCCTACTTGTTTGTTAGATACTTCATGCTTTTGTTTAGAAGAATAACCGACTCTTGTGAGTCTTGTATTTGTATTTTCCGTATGATACATGTCGTTTTTATTGGAAACAAGAACACGGCTTCCTTCTTCACGTTCCATTTCAGCTTTGTTCGCTGATTGGCAGCCTGCAAATAAGGAAAGAGTGAGAAGGGAAAGTAAAATTTGTTTTTTCACGATGTATCACCTCCTTCTCCATAGCATGTACTAATTTGCAATTTTTTGTATTTGAAATTGTTGGTTGTTATGCTTTGTGATACGATAAAAAGAAGAATGCTTAGAGAGGAAGTTAATGATGGAGCAAAAGCAAGAGCAAGAGATTCATGCTACGGTGAGCATTAATAATGTTCAGTACGAAGTAATTAAAAACTTTCGTGACGGTTTTAGTGAAGAAGCATTTAAAGAGCGCTATGCAGAAATTTTAAATAAATATGATTATATCGTTGGAGACTGGGGATATGAGCAACTTAGACTGCGAGGATTCTTTGATGATAGTAACCAACGTGCGACATATGATACGAAAATTAGTACGTTAACGGAGTATTTATACGAGTACTGTAACTTCGGTTGTGCACACTTCGTATTACGAAAAGTGAAGAAATAAAAAAATCCTCTTACAATTGTAAGAGGATTTTTTCATAGCAGTTATACCAATTGTGAGGAGGCTGTTTACTTGAAAAGTAAACAGCACCTCGGCAAATATAATGATTCTTTTCATACAAACGTAATGAAACAGGATTGCCAGTGAAAGCATCTAATCGTATGCCGGTATAGTTTTTTCGTTTCGCTTCACTTTCCAAAAAGGATAAAAGTACTTTGCTATATCCTTTTCCTTGGGCGAAAGGATGGATGACGAAAGAGTGGACGATAAGAAAACATCCATCTGTTTCTGACCAATCAATAAGCGCGTATTCGGGAGATTGCCATTCGTTCAATACAACAGCACCAACAAGCGAATCATGCTCAAATAGGCAATAGAGTTCACCTTGTTCTAAGTGATAGGAAATATGTTCTCGAGTCGGATATGAATCATCCCATTGATAAATTTTCTTTTGTAAGAGTGCTTTTTTACATTCTGTATACATTGCATCTAATTCGTCTAATAAATTCATCGTACCTTTTCTCACATTTAGCATGAAACTCCCCCTTATAAACAAATTGAAATAGAATCGCCTTCAGAAAGTATTGCATTTGGTTTCATTTGTTGTCCATTTAATTGAATATCCCCATTTTTAATTTTATCCACAATGCGTGTACGGCTCCAGTCGGAAATATATGTGGATAAGGCTTTATCAATGCGGTGGGAACCGAAAATGAGGTCTAATACGATCGTGATTTCAGCTACTCCACTTTCTTTATGTTGCGTAATAGAAATAGTAGTACTTGTTTCCGTTTGATCTTGCTGAGTCATATCGATCGTTTCAACGTGATCAGTAAATGATTTATAAATACGCAGTTTTTGATTCCACGTATGATCTTTCGGACATTTATAAATGGCAAAGCGGTATATATTTTTTCCATTGGCGTTATGCCTACGAATATTCGTATCAGTAAATAGGGTAGTACGTCCGCAATTTTTACAATATTTTTCGATTGTGTGTTGCTGATTTTCATATAAACTCCAAGAAAGTTGTACTTTCTGCATTTTCCTTCACCTCTTATAGTAGTGGCAAAGAAACGTAATACAGCTATTTGGATGTCTTGTAGTATGAAGACATGAGAAAAAGACAAAAATAAAAGGAGGTTCCCCAAAGAGGAACCTCCGTAAACATCATACTACAGATGCAATACGTTCCTTTGTAATGGGAATGGGCAGACTACTCCCTTGAAAAAGCGTGGTGCTTTTTTGAGAGTAATGCTATCCAATTGCTGGTCCATTACAAAGTAAATGTTGGCATACGTAGATAACGTCCTTTCTATCCAAATAGATTTATTCTTCATTATAACATATAATACTGAAAATTCAAAATAATAAAGGCGAAAAAACACCAGCTAAAATAGCTGGTGCATACGATAAATTATATAAGTTCAAATAAAAATGAGCGTAATTCTTCTGCAATTTCTTCAGTCATAGAAAATGCGTGCTCTAAGTAGCCTGGTTCGTTTAAATCGTCAGCACCGATAATTGCAAATTTATTACTTTGCATATCAAGTACAATTGTTTTACCGTAATGACGATCGGAGTATAAAAGCGCTAAATCATGACGCTCATTTTCTCCCATAAAGCTAACGAAACGAGTTTTTGTAGCGACAGTGTCGTCGTACAGAAAGAAACGTTCTTCCATACACATGGCTCCTTTATTAAATATCTAAGTTTAAGTGTGGTTTATGATCTAAATGGTGATGCGTTTTAATGAATCGTACTGTTCTTGTTTTGTAACGCATTACGATAGAGTATGTTTCAGCTAAATCGCCGCCAAGGAATTTAACACCGTCTAATAACTCACCAGCAGATACACCAGTTGCTGAGAAGATTGCATCATCCCCAGATACTAAGTCATCTAACATAAGAAGTTGACGAGGGTCTTCTAATCCCATTTCACGACAACGAGCTTCTTCTTCTTCGTTCATTGGAACTAAGCGAGCTTGCATTTCACCTTCAAGGCACTTTAATGCTGCTGCAGAAATAACACCTTCTGGAGCTCCGCCAATACCTACGAATAAGTCGATACCCGTTCCAGGTAGTGCTGTTGCGATTGACGCACCAACATCACCGTCACCAAATAATTTTACGCGTGCACCTTTTGCACGAACACGGTCAATAATATCTTGATGACGTTCACGTTCTTGAACGATAACCGTTAGGTCACGAATCTTTTTATTGTTAGCTTCTGCTACAATTTCAATTGTTTTTTCAATTGGATCATCTAAGCTAATTTTACCAGCTGCTTTTGGACCAACCGCGATTTTTTCCATGTACATATCAGGAGCATGAAGAAGGTTCCCTTTGTCTGCGATTGCAATAACTGCCATTGCATTTGCAAGACCTTTTGCAACGATGTTTGTACCTTCTAATGGATCAACGGCGATGTCTACTTCCGGACCGTTACCTGTTCCTAGTTCTTCACCAATATACAACATCGGTGCTTCATCAAGTTCTCCTTCACCAATTACAACTGTACCTGCCATGTTTACTGAATCGAACATATCACGCATTGCTGTAGTTGCTGCATCATCTGCTTCATTTTTCTTTCCGCGGCCCATCCACTGTGCGGATGCTAAGGCTGCTGCTTCTGTTACACGGACAATTTCTAGTGCGAGTTCACGTTCCAAGATTCCATTCCTCCAATTTCAAAAATCATACAAATATAACTATAACAAATAACGGAGAAAAGGTGAATTCGAAAAATTGTCGATTTTTTCAGAAGAAAGCGTTACAATTAAAATGTAAATGCTTTAATTTCCAGGTAGGTGACATTCATGTATTTTGTAGACAGAAAGAAAATAGAACAAATGCTAGTATGTTTAGAACGAGCAACAAGTACATTTCAAGAGAAAAAGATATATGAAACCGAGTTTGAATTTTACGCATTAGAGCGCATAGCCCATCTTATTATTGATACTGTATTAGATGTAGGAAATGCGATGATCGATGGATTTATTATGCGCGATCCAGGAAGCTATGAAGATATTATTGATATTTTAATGGACGAGCGAGTGATAAGTGAAGAAGATGGCCAAGGGATGAAAGAAATTATCCTTCTTCGAAAAATGCTTACGCAAGATTATATTCAAATGAATCATGATGAATTATATAAGACGATTCAAAAACATATTGCAGTGGTGGAAAAGTACCCAGCAAATATTCGCAGTTATTTAGAAAAGGAATTAGGACCTGTATCTGCATTTGTACCAGAATAATTATGCTTATAAGATCCCCAGAGAATACCTTTTGGGGATCTTATATTGTATGTGAGAAAGAAAAGGGAGAAGGGTGAAGTATGGGGGAAGCACGTACTACGAAAGACGAGATTGTACAATTGTTGAAAGTAAAGGGAGAGCACACAGTAGCTGAACTAGCTGACGTTTTAGAGATTACAGAAATGGCAATCAGAAGACATTTAAGTAATCTTGAGAAAGACGGACTCATTTATTCTAAGATGGTAAGGCAACATGTCGGAAGACCAACTTATTTGTATGGATTAAGTGAAAAGGGAGAAGATACATTCCCGAAAGAGTATAAGCAATTTGCGATTGATATGCTAGAAGATTTAGCTCGAATGGGCGATGAAAAAATACTTCGTTACGTTTTAAAAGAGAGAACGAAGCGAATGGAAGAACAGTTGCAAAAGAGAGTAAGTAATCAAAAGAATTTAGCATATAAAGTGCAAGAGATAGCAGCTATGCAAGAGAAAAATGGTTATATGGTTCAAATAAAGAGAGATGGAGAGAACTCTTTCGTAATTGAAAAACAAAACTGTCCGTTAAAAGAAATTGCAGAGAGATTCCCACAAGTATGTGAAGATGAAAAAGAGATGTATAAGCGTTTATTTACGAACGCAGATGTGAAAACGCTAGCAAACATGTGCGAGGGCGATTGTAGTTGTTCTTACCAAATAAAAGAGAAAAAATGAACGTTATGGGGCGCTTTAAGGTAAAGCGTTTTTTTCTTTGGAAAAAGCGGGTAATATAAGAGTGGTATGATAGGTGAGAACGTTAGCATAGAAGGAGAGACATAATGATGTATAAAGGTTACTTAATTGACTTAGACGGTACGATGTATCGCGGAGAAGAACAAATTGAAGAAGCGAGCGACTTCGTAAAAGTTTTAGGAGAGCGCGGCATTCCTTATTTATTCGTTACGAATAACTCAACGCGTAAACCAGAACAAGTGGCAGAAAAACTTGTTCGTTTCGATATTCCAGCGAAAGCAGAGCAAGTATTCACAACGAGTATGGCGACTGCGAACTTCATTTATGAACGTAAACAAGATGCAACTGTATATATGATTGGTGAAGAAGGCTTACACGATGCACTTGTGGAAAAAGGATTTGAACTTGTGGATGAAAATCCTGATTTCGTTGTTGTTGGTTTAGATCGTGACATCACATATGAAAAGTTAGCAAAAGCGTGTCTTGCTGTGCGTAACGGTGCAACGTTTATTTCCACAAATGGGGACATTGCCATCCCAACTGAGCGCGGGTTATTACCAGGTAACGGTTCATTAACATCGGTTGTAGCAGTATCGACAGGTGTGGATCCAATCTTTATCGGAAAACCAGAATCAATCATTATGGAACAAGCTTTAAAAGTTCTTGGTATAGGAAAAGATGAAGCATTAATGGTTGGGGATAACTATGATACAGACATTTTAGCAGGAGTAAATGCTGGTATGCATACGCTTCTTGTCCACACTGGAGTCACAACTGTGGAGAAGTTAACAGAATACGAAGTTCAACCGACGCAAGTTGTGCATAACTTGACGGAGTGGATTGAGAAGATGTAATGAAAAAAGCTGTTCCAAACTTTGGAACAGCTTTTTTTATTTCGTTGTGACTAGTGTCGATTTTTGTCGGTAAGTCGATATATTTGAAAAATCGCCGATATAATCTGAGTTACGCCGATATATTTAGAAAATCGCTGATATAATCTGAGTTGCGCTGATATATTAAAAAAATCGCTGATATAATTTTATTAGAATGCACGATTCACAACGTCTTTTACTTCTTCAAGATATTGTTTACGCACATCATTATCCACAGAAGGGACACTTGTATAGAATGTATGCTCAAGTGTTTCAATACCTGTGAATTCAAAAATACCAACATCCGCTGTTTTCTTCATTGCATCAAACATGCCGCCTGCTGTGTATGCCTCTTTCGTATTGCCCATTGTAGATAATAACAATCCTTTTTTACCGCTTAATAACTTTTCAATGCCGTTTTCAACGTAAGCATAAGCAAATCCATGGCTAAACACACGGTCAACGTATCCTTTTAAAATAGCAGGAAGTCCCGCCCACCACACTGGATAAATGAATGTAATGCTATCAGCCCAAGAGATATGCTCTTGTTCTTCTTTAATATCTTCGGGTGTGTTTCCTTGAGAAAATGAGATGAAATCGGAAGCGCCTAATACTGGATTGAAGTTTAATTCGTATAGATCGCGAACGCGTACTTCATGACCTTTTTCTTCTAATTCACGTTTTACCGTTTCTAAAATCGCATGGTTGAAGCTTTCTGTATTTGGGTGTGCATAAACGATTACATGTTTCATTGTTCTTCCTCCTATTTGTGGATATGTGAATAGCTATTTGTATATCTGTAACTATTATGGTTACTGCTTTTATAGAAGTCAAGTAATACATATGTATGTATAAAAAGACGCTCGAAAATCGCCTTTTTATACCCCGCTCATACAAAGTACAAAGAAGACGAATAAAATGATAACAATACCAATGCCAAAGTTAAATACGAGAGTACTATCCATATATGTAGCCTCCTTGTTTGAAAGTAAAAAGCACTCTAGTTAAGAGTGCTTTTTTTATTTTGAATCTACTTTATAACTTTTAGAAAGTGATTCATGCGTGTAATGATTTACATTATTTTATGTATTTATACTTTGAAATGAGTAAGTCCTTGTTGGATATAGAAAAAAAGACACTCGTTCGAGTGTCTTTTAAGATGACAAAATGTGCCAATTGCTTGAGGTTGATAAGACGCTAATTTCCGTGTTAACGCCTTTTCTTTAATCAAGAAGTGTAGCAACAGCGATTCAAATAAATTGTACCATCTGTTTAATCGCGGTGCGTATGCAATTGTGCATATTATGATCATGAGGTAGGTAATGAACTGTGAATAATTTGAAGTGATTTATTTACGATTTCTTCTGCGGCATATATGCCGATTGCGTCTGTTTTTAAAATATGGGGTTGTAAGTTATCATGCATTGCCCCTAACTCACCATGAAGTGGTGCGAAGGCATGGTTCGCCTTTTCAAGCATGCATAAATCAAGTAAAGAATCCCCAGCTGTAATAATCGTATCTATTTGCAAAATTTCTTTTATATATTGCACGGCGTCCCATTTATTAATTGGTTTTGGTACAAAGTATAGCTTTCTACCTTGAAGTGAATGATTCCAGCCTTGTTTGTCTAACCAGGAAGTGAAGGATGATAATTCATCATAAGGAATGTTCTCCCGTTTAATAATGCAATAATGGAATAGATCATCAGCTGTTTTTTGTGATATAACCCAATCTTTATGAGCTATTTGTCCAAATTCCTTTAGTATGTCGTTTCTCTCTATACATTCAACCGATAGTCTTTCTTTTACTGTCCTGTTCCAAGTACCATCTTGTTTACCGTTATGAAGGATATTGCCGCCGTTACTTGTAATGGCGTATTCGGGAATGATTTCGTTTTGGAATAAAGCAATACGCTGAAACTGCTCAATAGTTCTTGTTGTAACTGGGATGAAATGTGAGTGCAGTTGTAATTTTTTTAGTAGTGAAATGGTTTTATGTGATATGAAAGAAATTTCTTTTCCATCTAAAGTTTCAATGAGTTGAATTGATTCATCTTCTATAGGGGCACGAAACGATTTCCGGGAATAAATAAGCGTTTGATCAAGATCACTGGCGAAAATCATATTGTTTCCTTCCTAAGAAGCTTAATGAGCCCGCAACATGAATAAGCCATATTCTCATAGGTTTCAATTGGGACATTCTTTTCTTTAGCAAGAAGTAAAATATGCTTTAAATCGGGATTATTTTGCTTACGTATTAAAATTTTCCACGGTATTCTCCGGAGTAATACACGAGTTGTTTCACCGACTCCTGGCTTAATTAAGTTAATATCGTCAATTTTAAAGTGATTTTGGATAGACTGTATATCTTTTAATCCTTGCCAAGATGGATCAGTGTAAGTTGAAGTAATATAACGTAATTGATTATCTATATGAGAATGAACAGAAGGGAATAAATCTGTTACCTCATCAACGAAGAAATTTGATAAGTCTTCTTGTTCTAGCTCTTTATAATATTTAACACCATGAAAATCATTTGGACCGATATAGGTGTCATTTAGTACAGTGCGGCTAATTAGTCCAGAGACTGTTGCATTTAAGCAAGCGCTAGGAATAAGAAAATCTTCACGTGTACCGTAAATTGAAGTACAGTAACCGGGATCAGCAAGCACAGCCATACAATGAGAAATGTGTGTATTATTTCGTTCGTTAAATGTGTGTACTGCATATTCTAATTCTTTTTTTATTGCACCTTTCCCAGTCCATCCATCAATGAATTGAATTGTTTCTTTAGGGTGATGTTCTAAAATATAATGGAGTGCATTTTCATCAATACCGCGTCCGCGAACAATTGAAATACAATAGTGAGGTACATCAAGGTTGTATTGATAGCGTATGTAGCGTTTGATAAGAATGCCAATAGGTGTACCAGCACGAGCTAATGAAACGAGGACAAGGTTAGTTCCTTTAGTTTGTATAATCTGTTCGGCGACAACTCCAACAGCGATGGCTAGTTTGTGTTTGTATTGTTGCAGGGAAGAAAAGAATAAATCCATATACGCTTTAGATGGTTTATATTCCATTGGTAACATTTCGGAATAATGTGTGCCAGCTTGAATTGCTTGTTCTCTAGTTTCCGTGGAACTTTCTTTCATTAAATCACTAATATCTTTTAATAGAAAAATAGCATCATTTGGATTGTAACTACTAATATGAGAATTTACTTTTACCATAATTATCAACCTTCCTTTTCTATACTATTTGAAAATGAGACGATATGAATAAAGGGAATAACTGTTTGTAACTGCTGTAGAAGAGGAAACAGGGCTTTTTCTCCTAAATCACGCTCAATAAAAACAAATACTTCATCGTAATCATGAGGTGAAATATTATAAAAGTAATTTGTAATAGTAGAATCTTCAGGACTTGGATATGAGAAATGATTATGAATGGCATAGTTCACATCATTTGAAACAGGATGGATAGGGCTTCTTGTTGTAGATTGATATAAAATATTTTCACCCATTTCAGCAGCAATTTTCATTGGGATATACATAAATTCACCCGTTCCGAGACAGAGTGTTCGTTTTCCAACTCTTTCTCTTTTTAAAGCTTTTCCTGCTTCTTGAGCGAAAGAATGAATGTGCTTTTGTTCATATGCTGAAATGCTAAATCGCCCAGTATATTTTATATAATTTGATGTATAGGGTGATTTTGGGCAGGTAAGGGTATGTTTTTTGAAATCAGGTTTTGTTTCTTTAATTTGAATATCTGTTTTTGCAATATTTAATGGTTGGCCAGTTGTATGAATACTGCCTTCTAATAAAGAAATAACATGAATCTTAATTTGAAGTTCTTCTTCTAATTGTTTAAATTGTTTTCTATCAGTATGAGAACGCCAGTCTAATAAAGAAGCAATTATATATTCTTCTCGTGGGAATTTATTTTGAATAGATCTAATAATATTTAATGCTGTTTTTCCTGTTGTCATCTCATCATCTACGAGAACAATTGGATTGTTGTTTTGAAAAAAGCTTTCATCTACATAACAACGGTGCGATGTTGCATGAGAATGTTCTTCCTCAAATGTAATGACAGATTCTAGGTGGGGTATCGATTCCCTAGTTGTATGCACATACTTTGCATTTTGAAAGCATTGAAACATAGAATGACCAAGTGCTGTCGCTGTTTCAGCGAATCCGATGAACAAAACTTCTTCTTGCAGAGGATATTGATAACGAAATACTTCCTCTGGGATTTCATCAATTTCTAATGAAATGAGATTTAAAATTTCTTTTTGAAATGGATGAGAAATATTATGTAGTATTTCCATATATCTTGCAGCGAGAGCAACTCCACTTGATAGGGAGACTGCAGGTTTAATAGGAAGATGCTTTCCAAGGATTGTACTCACAAATAAAAAACTACGTTTCTTATTTATTCTCGCAGCCATTTGAAAAAGCTTGTCTAGCGCTAAATTATATGGATTATCACGTACTTCTACATGGACTTGTATATTATTTAAAACGTTATACGTGTTGCTTTGCGTTTGTAATAAGGAGATCGGTGAATTGTTTGTTTTCATGTAGCACCCCGTAAATATTAGATTTTAAAATGGTTTTGCGAGCCCAGCCATAATGAGGTTTTACTTCATTCATTTTGTTAGAAAAACTGCTTTTTAGCACTCCATTATACGTATCTGCATTTTGTAAAATTGATCTCGCATCTAAATAATCTTCCATTGTGACAATGTGCATTGCCTGTACAACTTTAATATGAGATGGGTGAATAACTGTCTTTCCGATTAATCCATTTGCATGGTCGAGTGATACCTCTTGGATGAGCCCTTCTTCATAATCATTAGAAAAATATTCCCATACACATCCTGAAATAATATATTCATTTGTTGCCCTTGAGAAAACGTTAATAATGTCCGAAATACAATCACGAACAACAGTAATATGATAGATAGGTGTGTATTTATTACGCCGAATACTAAATATACTTGAAAAGTCAGTAGCACCAATACGTACATTTAAGATGTGATCACGATAGGAATCTAGTAAATCCTTTATTTGTAATAATGATTCTATCCGTGTTTCTTTATACATAATTTCTGGTGATTCTAAAATCGGCATGCCATATAGCGATAATGAGTATACCTCGTTTATATATGCAAGCTGATTGATATAAGCCTTTCCATTAATCGGTGTGAATTTTGGAAAGACAAAACCACATAAACAATGAACAGCACTACCTAATTCAGTAACAATTGTCTTCATTTGACTTGGCTGTCGAACTCTAATAAAAAGAAGTGGGATGTCTGCTTGATTTAGTATGTTGGCACTGACTAAGTTAGCGATTTGCTGTATTTGAACGACGATGTTTTGCTCTGCAAGTTTTACTTCTTCATCGCTGATAGCGTCCTCTAGACAAAGAATAATTGAGGTAGCATCCACATGTTTCTTTCTAATTATATCTTCCGCAATCGTTTCTTTCGTGCCAGGAGTATATAGTGTAGCGCCTAGTGCGTAAGCTAGTTGTTCTTTCCCTATATTTTTTGAAAAACTAAGAGGTTCTTTATAGAAAAAATTTTGCCGTTCTTCTAAGGAGAGGTAAGAAAAGTAATTCACATTGTCACCACCTTATTCGTAATGATTCTGTTTAATCGTAACATAATAAGAAAAATCTTCCATTAAAATGAAGCGATAAATAAAAAAAACATATTGAGAAAGATGAATTATAAGATGAATATCGAATATTGTTAATAGAAATATAATAGGGGGAAAGAGAAAGTGGATATACATAAGTTAACAGAGGAAGAAGCAAATGAGATAAATACGTGGACGTACGAGGAACCATATAGTTTATATAGTTTTTCAGGCGAGAAAGAAGTAATAGAAGAGCTATTAGATGGAACGTATTATGGCTGTTGTGATGATCAAGGAGAGTTCATCGGCTATTTTTGTTTTGGAGAAAATGCACAAGTACCAGGTGGCAGAGATGCTAATGTATATGGTGGAGAAGAAGCGATTGATATCGGACTTGGTATGAAGCCGGCGTTAACTGGGAAAGGAATGGGGAAAGAATTTTTCCAAGCTGGAATAGCGTTTGCCACGAAAGAGTTTAACGCAAACATGTTTCGATTAAGTGTAGCAACATTTAATACAAGAGCGATTACGTTATATAAAAATATCGGATTTAAGCAAGGGCTTATTTTTTTGAGCCGCGGAAGAGAATTTATGCTTATGGAATACGAAAGACCGTCAGCATGAAACTGACGGCCTAGAAAACATTATTATTCTGAGTGCTCAGCTCGGTGCGCTAAACGACTTGATGCAGCGGCAGCGATTCCGCCAACGATATCATCAAGGAACGTGTGCACCTTTCCAGTTGATTTATCATTTAAGTATTCTAAAATACCAGGTTTTAATTTATCAATATATCCAAAGTTTGTGAAACCGATAGAGCCGTACACGTTCACGATAGAAAGTGCGATAACTTCATCAATTCCGTATAAGCCTTCATCACGTTTTACAATATCTTGTAACGGTTCACTTAGCATTCCCTTTTCAGCAAGGACATCAAGTTCGATACCTGTAATCAGTGCGTTTTGTACTTCACGTTTTGATAGTACACGTTCTACATTGTAACGGCATTCTGACATCTCTAAATTTGGATGGTATTTTTTTTGAAGAAAATGAACAAGTTCAGCAATATCGTCAATTGTTACACCGCGTTCTTGTAATAGTTGTAATGCTCTTTCTTGTAGTTGATTTGATTCTTTCATGTTTATCACCTTTTTTTCTTTTTAGTATTTGTATACGTTTCGTTGCTTTATCATGTGCATAGGAATGAAAGGCGAGCACAAGCTCATATATATAAAGAAAAACCATAGGTGGCGACTGCGATGATTCAGCATATTTATGAGCATTATCACATGCATGTTAAAGAATTAATCCCCCTTGGCCCCTATAAAAGCTTTTGGATTCGCAACAAAATTTATGTACTTGTTCCAATTGGAGAAATGGAGGAAGAAGTACTTGTAGAGATGAAAAAGCTCAGTGATTATATGAACCAGCAAGGGGATATAACTGTAGCGACTTTCGTTCCGACTATACACGGCTACTATGTAAGTGAGATAGAAGAACAAAATTATTGCTTATTAAAAGGTATGCGCACGTTAGAACGACATGCTATGTCATTAGGAAATGAACTTTCTATATTCCATAAACGAGGTGCATTCTTTCCAGAAGAAATCGAGCAATTAAGCCGCATTGGTGAATGGAAAGCGTTATGGGAAAAGAGACTCGATCAGTTAGAAAAGTTTTGGCAATCGCAAGTGATGAACCACCCTACAGACGTATTCGATCAATTGTTTATTGAATCCTTCCCGTATTACTTAGGAGTTGCAGAAAATGCCATTCAATATGTTGTTGATACAGAAATGGATGATACGCCGCAACTAACGGATGCAGCGACAATTTGCCAAGAACGATTCACACCTTTATTATGGCATCAAACGAAGCGTCTCAAACTCCCTTTTGATTGGGTGTATGATCACCCAACTCGAGATATAGCAGAATGGATTCGCTATATGATGATTGAAAAAAAGAAAGACTGGGATCAAACAATCGTTCAATTTGTTACAGATTATGAACGAAATTACTCGCTGTCCTCATTTGGTTGGCGCTTATTATTTGCAAGGCTCCTGTTCCCGCTTCACTATTTTGAAACGGTCGAACGATATTACCAAACTGGAAACGAAGAACAAAAAAGCATATATAGAGATCGCTTAGAAGCCATTTTACACGATGTGAACCGCTCAGAGCAATTTATGAAGCATTTTTATGGCTCACTTCGTTTACCAGTAGATAAGCTCGGGATTAGAAAATTAGATTGGCTATCTTAAAAATATAAAAAAGAGACCGAGTGAGGTCTCTTTTTTATATACCACAATTTTATGTAATACATTATGCCCCTACCTGCTGATCTGTACATATATTTAAAACGAATTGATGCCTTTCGAGCTTTTCATTTACTTTACCTAATAATTCTTGCTGGATTTCTTTAAATAAAAATTGATAGCTTGTATTCCATGTTGGTATAACGGATGAAAGGCCTAATAAATACTCTTTTTTCTTTTCTAGTTCTTGAATTGTTACAAAAGTGTTCCCCATTTTTGGCATTTGTCGTCCCCCTATGTTTTTTTACTGTATATGTGTGAACGATTCACTATATAGTATTAATTATCGCATTTTTTGAGAGGGATTTCCAATTTTGTTTTATGATGTTAACGGATAAATGTGATTTGAATAAAAAAAGGAGACCAAATTTGGTCTCCTTTTAGAAGGCGATTCTGAACGAGCCGCTTCCGCTTTTAGATTAATATCTAGCTCCAGCGGCTAGAACAGTCGGCCATTTCGCGCCTTCCTGTGAGGCAAAAAGCGCCTCTTCGTCAGGAGCTCCAATGACCTCCTGTTCTGAACGAGCCGCTTCCGCTTTTAATTAAAATACTTGTTCTACTTCGATAACGCCTGGTACTTCTTCAAGTAACGCGCGCTCGATACCAGCTTTTAGTGTGATTGTAGAACTTGGGCAGCTTCCGCATGCACCCATAAGGCGTAGTTTTACGATACCTTCTTCAATGTCTACTAATTCAACGTCTCCGCCATCGCGAAGTAAGAATGGACGTAATTTATCTAATACTTCTAATACTTGTTCTTGCATATGTGGGTTTTCCATTTTTATCGACTCCTTTCATCAGTTTTATTATAATCAAGATAGAGGGGAAAATCTATTTTTTCTCTTCTTGTTTTATTGTCGAAATATTGTATCGTGTTTTTTCAGTATAGGGGTATGGGATAAGATTGTAAAATGATGTGCTTATGTAATAAGACATCTGAATATACTGTTGGAACAAGAAGTGGGGGAGAAGAAATGGTTAATGTTCAAGTGTATGGGACGAAAGTAATTTGTGCGAGCTGCGTCGGAATGCCATCTTCAACAGAAACGTTTGAATGGTTACAAGCGGCAATTGGTCGTAAATATGAAGGACAAGAAAATAAATTTAATTTCGAGTATATTGATTTCCAAGAAGAACAAGAAGATGCAGATAAAAAAGCATTCGCAGAGCGCGTAGTGGAAGAAGATTTATTTTATCCGGTCGTTCTTGTAAATGGAGAAATTGTTGGAGAAGGAAATCCTCGTTTGAAGGATGTTTATGAAGAAATCGAGAAATATTTATAAAACAAGAAGTCTTTGCGAATTTGCAAAGGCTTTTTTTATTGGAGGGATAGATATGAAAAATGGAGTGAAGCATGCGTTACCAACGGAAGTACAACAGTTAATGGAGCGGTACACAGTAGAATTAAAAGAAATTTTTTTAGATGAAAAAATAGTAGGGGTATATATTTACGGCTCCATCGCACTTGGTGCATTTTATGCAGAAACGAGCGATGTTGATTTTGTTACAGTGATAAGTGATTCCGTGAATGAAGCCGAAAAACAGCAGCTTGTGGAACTACATAAGAAACTTAGTGATAATACGCTAGGTAAAAGAATGGACGGTATGTATATTCCGCTTGCTGACTTAGGGAAATACAATGATGAAATGAACGAGTACGTGTATTGTGCAGATGGTAAAGCTAATGTTGGTCATTGGGACATTAATGCGGTCACATGGTGGACGTTGAAAAATCAAGGCATTACAGTTACAGGAAAAGAAGCAGAAGATCTTCCGCTGCAAATACAATGGAATGATGTAGTAAATACGATGAAATACAACGTAGAACAGTACTGGAGTGAAAAGGTGAAGAAGCCATATTTATTTTTTATAGAAGAGTGGGTAGAATCAGCTGTCGTTACGATGGGACGCATTTTATATACACTAGATTATAAAACAATCGTTTCAAAAGATAGAGGATTGCAATACTTGTCAGAACGTTCAGCGGAAGAATGGGAGCTCTTATTAAAAGAAGTAGCGAGAATACGGCACAATCCAAAAGAAAAGCGAATGCTCTCAAGGTGGAGAAGAGCAGATATGACGAAGAGGTACTTACTGTATTTAATTGAGACGTGTAGAGAGAAATGGTAGGGAAGAAAATGGACAATACAGTGGGGTGTATTGTCTTTTTTTATGTTGAATTTGGTATATAATGGTTTAAAAGGTTTAATTATACTGGAGGGGATAGGATGAATATAGAATTAGCTACATATGAAGAAAAGAATGAACAAATGAGTATGCGCCAAGTAATTAGCATTCTAGTAATTATTTTTGGGGTCATGCATGGAATTGGTTTTTTGAACCTTTTATATGATTCTTCCTTATATCCATGGTATGTAGATCATCTTATTCCACCTTTCACGTTTTGTATGATTATCGTAATGTATGCACCGGCAAGAAATTGCTGCTTACATTTAATAAAATCATTACAATTCAATAATTTTAAACACTATGTAATGATAGTAATGACAGCGATTGTAATGCTTATATATCTTGCAATATTAAATTTAGTTTTACCACATGGGATTGGTGTGGACGAGTCTAGTATAGTAATAAAGCCTACTAAAAGTGAAATCATTTTATACGTAGTTGTGCTCACCATTTTTGCACCGATTTGGGAAGAACTTTTATTTCGGGGGATGTTTTTTACGAAATTATCCCAGCGCTTTTCTGCACTTACTAGTGCCGTTATAAGTGCTTTCATATTTACTTTTGGCCATCCCCTTACAGTAGGTAGTATTTTATATATTTTTGGTATGGGTATATGTTTAGCATACACATATAAGAAAACGAAGAATTTACTCGTTCCAATTGGGATTCATTTATTAAATAATTCGTTTTATTTATTATTGAATTTTCAACTATAAAAAGACGCCTTTTTGAAAAGGGCGTCTTTCGTATTTTGTAGTAAGTAGAAAGGGCTTTACACTCATTGTGTAGAGGCAAGGTAATACAAAATATAAATAGTTTCATGTGAAACATTTTTATTATCAAATATACAAAATGATTAACTTAGTGTATTAAACGTATCATTCATAAGTATTCTAATATATTTAAAAGTAAAATGAAATAAGAAACGGATAATTGTCGGAATATATTCGATTTCCGTTCATTTTTATGAAATATGTGTACTTTTTGTTAGATTCCTTTATTTTGTGCATATACAATAAATGTATATAGAAATAAGAAAAGGATGATGTACGTGAAGGACACTGTTTTACAAGAAACGATTTCTCCACAAGAATTACATAAAGTTGTTCAAAAGAATACAGCTTATTATGATTTTAAGTGGGGTAAAGTAGAAAACCCTGCGCAAGGGAATACGTGGAATTGGGTAGCCTTTTTCTTCCCAACCTTTTGGTTAGCTTATCGTAAAATGTATAAGTTATTTATTATATTTGCGTTATTGGCTATACCTAGTATAGTTATAACCCCTTTTATAGATATTCCAGAGGGGATTTATGTAACATTTAGTTTAGCTCTTCAATTAGGAATGATGATATTTACTGGATGGCAAGGAAACCGTTTATATTATAAGCATGCTGTTCGTGTTTTTCGTAAGGGAGAAGATGCGTCTGATCATGAGAAGGCGTATTTCTTACAATCAAAGGGCGGCGTTAGTGTAGCTGGTATGATTGGTTTACAAGTTATAGTCGGGATTGTGTTTGGCGGAGCTATGCTCGGACTTTCTCTTTTACCAACTGAGCCGAATATTAAAAACGTTGTTCGTTCAACTGGTGAAGGGGTTACTTTAGAGATTATGACTGATAATCCAACCTGGAAGTTTGTGAAGAAAGAAAAAGATTATGATGTAGTAGAGTTTACTGGTTATGATTATACAGAGAAGAAAAACGTGAAAATTAAATTTGCTGTTTATTTCGATGAAGATTATTTCGAGTGGCAAGAGGTATATGAAAATAATAAGAAGTTAAGTGAAGAAGAAGTAGAAGAATATCAAATTTACATTGAAGAAAATAATTGGGGTTTCTAGAGGGAACTCGTTCATTTTGAAAAGAAGAATCTTGTGAAGGTTCTTCTTTTATTTATTAGGGGAAGAGAAATAATTTCAGCATTAATAGAAGCTCTAATAGGATCTATTAGTTTAAGTACGGGTTTACACACGAAAAAGATTGATGCTAACATACTTTACTTGCAGCAGTATGAATGGTTTCGAATCATATATGAAGACGAAAAGTATCGAAATTTATTTATTACGAACTACAAAGTTCGCTCATATTTACAAAGTAAGTTAAGAGTTCGATTGCTCGTAAAAAGTAAAAATGCACAACGAAGATTTTTAAAATTAGTAGAAGAACAAATAGAAAAAAGGCATACGAATTGAAATTTTGTAAAATACAATAAAAAATGAGAATTTGAGGTAGGCTTGTCAATAACGTGAGACTATGGCACTATAAAGAAATGCTATACAAATTTTATTTATCGAGATGTAAACATCAATTTTGATTTTTACGTATAAATAATGAACGGAGGAAATGAATTTATGGCTACTTTACCAAATTGTCCAAAATGTAATTCAGAATATACGTATGAGGATGGCGTTCTTTTCGTATGTCCAGAATGTGCTCATGAGTGGGGCCAAGACGCAGAAGCTGAAAATAATGATGGTGCAAAAGTTGTAAAAGATGCGAACGGAAACGTTCTTCAAGATGGCGATGCAGTTACTGTTATTAAAGACTTAAAAGTAAAAGGAACTTCTTCAGTTGTGAAGATCGGTACGAAAGTAAAAAGTATCCGTCTAGTTGATGGCGATCACGATATCGATTGCAAAATCGACGGTTTCGGAGCTATGAAGTTAAAATCACAGTTCGTTAAGAAGGCGTAAGACAATAAAAAGAGGGGGCGAATAGCCTCCTCTTTTTATTATGTCACTTTTTGTCGGTAAATCGATATTTCGTACAAAATCGTTGATATATTCTGAGTTATGATAGATATATTTGAAAAATCGTTGATATATTGCAAGTTATGATAGATATATTGAAAAAATCGTTAATATAATTTCATTCATCGTGAACTACGCACGATTCACCGTGCACCATAGTCAATTTCTTTCAACTGACATCGCTTATTAAAGAATGTTTTATATCCAAGCTGTAAAAAGATAATGACAGCAAAGGCAGTACTTCCAGAAATACCGAGTATGATGGCGATTTGATATTGAATGGCTGTGAATGGTGATACACCGGATAATATTTGACCAGTCATCATGCCTGGTAAGCTTATAATTCCCATTCCGACCATAGAATTAATTGTTGGTAAAATAGCAGAGTCAAAAGCGTCTCGAATGAGCGGAGAAGCAGCTTCTTTCGGTGTTGCGCCGAGCATAAGTGCACCTTCAATTTGACCTCTTTGCGACTTCATATTGTTTAAGAACGTATTTGCGCCGAGAGAAACACCAGTCATGGCATTCCCAACTAACATTCCTGTAATAGGGACGATATATTGCGGAGCATACCAAGGGTCATGACCGATAATAACGAAGATGAATAGAAGAAGTGGCCCAATTGATCCGGCGACCATGGAAAGGGCGGCTACTCGTTTTAATTCTTTAGACATCGGGATGTTAACTCGTTTATAAATATTAAAAATTGCAAAGGTAGTAATAGAAGTAATGAGAGCAATTGTATAAAATGGATTACTGTTTTCAAATACGTATGTAAGGACATATGCAACAAGTACGAGCTGAATGGTCATACGGAATGTTGCGAGCGCGATTTGTTTTTCGCGAGGTATTCCTTTTAATTTTACAAGTCCAATTAAAATAAGAATAAAAATATAGGCAGCTGCAAGTTGCCAAATTTGGAGTTCAATAACGCCCTTCAACAGAGAGCACTTCCTTTCTAGTTGCACCGTTTGCTTTACTAATCTCAATAATGTCGTCTGCAATTTCTTCTGGAAGTTGTTGTGAGTGTGTGATGAAGATAATTGTTTTTTTCTTTTTTCGTGCTAGTTCAGTAAATTGTTTCATAACGCGGCGTTCTGTATCACTGTCTAATGCTGAAGTTGGTTCATCTAATAAATAGACAGGCGGATCCATAAGTACGATACGTGCAAAGGCAAGTCTTTGTTTTTCACCGCCGGATAATGAGGAGGCGATATCTTTTAATTGCTTGTCTAAGCTAACGGTTTGTAGTGCGCTCCGCAGGGCATCATCATTTGGAAATGGTTTTTCAGAAAGACGAAGTCCCATTAATAGATTTTCTTTAACGGTTCCATCAAAAAGAGGTGGAGTTTGCCCAAGCATAACTACGTCACGACGTAATTGAATAGGCGGATAATCAGAAATTAACTTTCCGTTATATTCAATTGTGCCAGATGTTGGAGATTGTAAATCGTTTAACATGCGAAGCAATGTGCTTTTTCCGCTTCCGCTTTCACCGATAATGCAAGTGATCTTTTCTTTTTGAATCTGTAAATAAGGAATGTGTAGTATATCTTTATATATAACCTCTTTTAATATAAACATAAATCGCTCCTTTCTGATTCTAGTTATATCGTATCAAAAAAAGAGGGAGAAATGGTTATAACGAACAACGTTTTTTCTTCGTCTTGAGTTTTATTAATAAGTTAAGTAAACGATCTAATTCTTGGCTGAAAGAAATCACTTTATCATGAGTGAATCCGTATCGTTCAACGAGATAGATTAACTCTTTCTTTTTCGCTTCTATTCGATTGTTTAGTTTCGATAAGTTCATAAGTGGAATGTAATGCCTCCTACAAAAGTATTTATAACATAAAAAATAAGACCGAACGAATTCGGTCTTCAAGGAAATAATAAAACAACTTACAAATAGCATACACTGTTTATCAATAGTTTTTAATATAAAAATGAAAAATAAATCATTATACATATTGAGAAAGATGTGTCTGATAATTTTTAAAAACTGATGCAAAGAAGCTGCCTACATAGTAGACAGCCTGTAAAGTATTAACCTTTATGATATTTGTACATCCAAAGAAGGCCGGATTTTAATAATCTTGGTACACGTCCCATTAACGGTTGATTTGCGAGTAAACCGAATCCATGCTTCTTACCAAGAGATCCTAGAACACCTTTTAATTTAATAACAGGTAGTTCATCAGGGAGTGGTTCATTATTCCAACGTTTTAATAATATTTGGACAATTTGTTCTCCTTGACCTTCAGCAAGTTGGGCAGATGGTGCATGTGGAAGTGCTGCGCAATCTCCTACAACGTAAACGTGCTCGTTGTTTGGAATATTGTGATATTTCGTTAAGACAACCCGTCCGCTACCATCTTGTTCAACTGGAAGGTTTCGAACAACTTCATTTGCTTGAATACCAGCTGTCCAGACGATTGCATCACATTCAAGTGGTTCATCGTGGTTATACACAATATTTGGTTCCACTTTTGTAATGTTAGAGTTTCTTATAATATTAACTTTATGTTTTACGAACCATTCTTCTACATATCTACTTAATTTCTCTGGATACGGGAATAAAATTCTATCTTTTCGATCAAATAAATAGATTTTTAAATCAGAACGGCTTTCGCGAAGTTCACTTGCAACTTCTACACCACTTAAGCCAGCACCAACGACAGCTACTGTTGCATTTGGTTCTAGACTATTTAATTGTTCATATGTTTTACGTGTTTGTTCAATTGATTGTAGACTATGTGTATATTCCTTCGCCCCAGGAACGTTATGATATTTATCTTCACAGCCAAGTCCGATAATTAAATCATCATATTGGATTGCTTCGCCGCCATCGAGATGAACCGCTTTTTCTTCGAGATCAATATTTGTTATTGTGCCGTATTGAATATTGAGGCGTGGGTGCTCAGGAAATGGTATACGAATATGCGTTTCTGAAATAGTACCCGCAACTAATGCATAATATTCAGTTTTGAAGCAATGATATGGTACTTTGTCGATTAATGTCACTTGTACATCATCTGGAAGTTGGTTGCTTGGAAGTAGCCTTTGTAGAATTCTCATTCCACCGTAGCCGCCACCTAGTATTACGAGGTGTTTCATGATGGATTACCCCTTTTCTGTTGAAATATCCCCTAATCATAAAATTTTATATTAATAAAATATTTTGACTTTACTCAATCAAATTATATCGAATTTGTGAACAAATAACAATGCATGAATGAATACTCTGTTGTACAATAAGAAGAAAAGTAAAGTAAACTGTTTTGCCTTTTTAGTTACTATTTCATTGCAAGTAGCATGTTATATAAAATAAAATCATCTACTTTGAAGTGAAATAGTGAAGTAACTAAATAGTTTAGGATATATAACGAAAATAACAAGAGACAGCTTAGTTTTCTTCTTATAGATGAAGTCAGAAGGTAATTTGTTTTGTAGTACAGGGGGGAGAATTTTGATTAAACCATTAATTGAATTTTGTGTAGGTAACCTTGCAAGTGGTTCACAAGCAGCTCTAGAAAAGTTAGAAAAAGATCCAAATTTAGATGTAATGGAGTATGGTTGTTTAGGATATTGTGGTATTTGTTTTGAAGGACCGTTTGCACTTGTAAATGGTGAAGTTGTACAAGGTGCAACAGTAGAAGAGCTTGTTAATAATGTATATGAGTATTTGGATGAAAATCCAATGTTTTAAGGTGTTGCGAATGAGCAACGCCTTTTTCATTTTATTTTAGATAAAACGTTATTTTGGAGGGTAGTTTAATACTATAGATAAATAAAAAAAGGCCCTTTTTAGAAGGGCTTTTTTCTTACACAATTTGTGTAAGAGTGGCTCATCGCCAAACGTTGTTAAATATGAGAAACGGGGGACATTCATATTGTGTTCTAAAAGCATGCATTCTATACTTAAAATAACAAATTATTTTTGGAGTGAATACAAATGAGCCAATTTTCTTTTACAAAAATGCATGGTCTTGGCAATAGTTATATATATGTAAATATGTTTGAAGAGCAAATTCCTGAAGAAGATTTAGCTCTTGTGGCGGAAAAGGTTTCAAATATTAATACTGGTATTGGAGCAGACGGAATGATTTTAATTTGTCCGTCTGATGTAGCTCCGGTGAAAATGCGTATGTTTAATAATGACGGATCAGAAGGAAAGAGCTGTGGTAATGGTTTGCGCTGCGTAGCGAAATATGCGTATGAGCATAAACTAGTAGAAGAAACAGTTTTCACAATTGAAACGTTAGCTGGTATTGTAACGGCTGAAGTAACAGTAGAAGATGGTTTCGTGACATTAGCGAAAATTGATATGGGAGCACCGCGTCTAACACGTGCAGAAATACCGATGCTCGGTGAAGGTGAAACACCATTTATTCGTGAAAACTTCTTATATAATAATCATCGTTATGCATTTACGGCTGTTTCAATGGGGAACCCGCACGCGGTTATTTTTGTTGAGGATGTAGAGAAGGCACCTCTTACAACACTTGGTCCAGTTCTTGAGACACATGAAATGTTCCCAGAGCGAGTGAATGTTGAATTTATCGAGATTTTAAACGATGAAGAAATGAATTTCCGCGTTTGGGAACGTGGTTCAGGTGTAACGCAAGCTTGCGGAACAGGGGCATGCGCTGCCGTTGTAGCTGCTATTTTGAATGGGAAGATGGAACGTGGTAAAGAAATTACCGTTCATTTAGCTGGCGGCGATTTAATGATTGCGTGGACAGAAGAAGGAAACGTGTTAATGAAAGGACCTGCGGAAGTAATTTGCCGCGGAGTGTATGAGTACAAGATAGAAGCGTAAAGATGTATAATAGAATGAGAACAGAAAGGATGGTGTATTTCATGATTGAAGTAACAGAACAAGCAGCTTTTCAAATTAAAGATATGTTAAAAGATGCTGAAGATGGAGAGAAGTACGTGCGCCTTGCTGTACATGGCGGCGGATGTACTGGCCTTTCTTACGGCTTAGGATTTGAAGTAGAACCAAAAGAAGACGACACAGTTCTTGAGTTTTTCGGTGTTGAATTTGTTATCGATACAGAAAGTGCTCCAATTGTTAAAGGAGTAAAAATTGATTATAAACAATCTATGCTTGGTGGCGGATTCACAATCGACAATCCAAACGCAATCGCATCATGCGGATGTGGATCATCTTTCCGTACAGCGACGAATGCTGGTAAGCCAGAAGAGTGCTAAGTTTTTAGCCGAAATAGAAAAAGACCTTTTTAGCGATGGAATAAAATCGTTAAGGAGGTCTTTTCTTTTGCCGTAAAAGCCCGATTACCAAGGCTAATCAATATTTCACTTTATTTTTGCATAGATGCAAGTATCAGTTAGTTGTTTGCCGTCAGCTGAAAAATCTTCATTACGTAATATCCCTTCAAGTTCAAAGCCTAGTTTTTCAGGGAGTGCACGACTTTTCGTGTTATTACATTCACATCGTATTTCAATCCTTCTAAATTTGAATAACTGAAATCCAAGGTTTGTTAACGCACTTACTGTTTCTGTCATATATCCACTGCCACTAAATTGCGTGTTAATCCAGTATCCAATTTCACATTTAGAAACCTTCCAATCAATTCGATGAAGGCTAGCTGTTCCAACAAAATCATTCGTCTCTTTATGATAGATAAGATAGCGAAAGCTTTCTCTTTTCAAAAAATCTATATGTGCATTTCTCAGAAGAATTTCCGTTTCTTCAACAGTAGGAATGGACTGAAATAAAGACAACCATTGCTTTAATTCATTAATGGAATCTTTAATAGCTTGTTGTACTATATCCCCTTCACCAGCTTGAAGTGGTGCTCGAAGAATGAGTCTGTCTGTTTCTATTTGTAACGGAACATCTAATAAAATAGAGTTCATATCATTTCTCCTCTCGAAAACTTTAAATTAGGACAGAATGAAACTTATATCATAAAAAACTTTCA
This sequence comes from Bacillus cereus group sp. BceL220, assembly GCF_051776965.1. Classification (NCBI taxonomy): domain Bacteria; kingdom Bacillati; phylum Bacillota; class Bacilli; order Caryophanales; family Bacillaceae; genus Bacillus; species Bacillus cereus group sp. BceL220. Next base: position 554,222 of record NZ_JBPWBC010000003.1, read on the forward strand.
CCCAAAAGAAATAATTCTGGAGGACGAGAGTTGCAATTTATAATAAATGAATTGAAAAATACTTTATCTCACTAATAGAAAATCACGTCACAGCATCACTATTAGTTATTATAGAACTGTGCGAAGTACAGGAATATAGTAAGGCTTATCTCTCATAAAGGAACCTCTCAAAAACGAGTAAACAATAAATATATATTCAATTCATCATTTAGAAATCCCTTTTCACATATTGAAAACTAAACTATCATTTGGTACAGCAGCATTAGGCTGTTAAACTAATGCATATGTTAATTGAATAAGGAATTATTATTTTTTAACCTGCTTTAAATTGAACGCATAATTCACGATTGATTATTTAAACGCAATCGCATCATGCAGATTTGGATCATTTTTCCGTACAGCGACGAATGCTGGTAAGCCAGAAGAGTACTAAGTTTTTAGCCAAAATAGGAAAGACCTTTTTAACGATAGAATAAAATCGTTAGAAAGGTCTTTTCTTTTGGCGTTAAAACAGAAAATACATGCAAAGTGACTTTTAAATTAATTTTTAATATTATAATATATGTAATTAATGATAAGTATTGTTAATTCGAGTTTAATATTGTTCGTTTCGGACAATATTATGCAACAAAAATGTAAATGAATAGAAGAAATATACTATTTATTAGTTATATTTAATGTTAATATTTGTAACGAAGATAATTGGTGAGGGCTGATTAAAGTTTCACTTTATATAAAAAAGGTGCATGAGAGAGAAGGCTATAGCAAATTGTATAGAACTGAATAGTTCCGTATTAATTAAAATACGTTGATTACTAGATATTAAAAAATACCGGGGGGGATTAGAGTGAAGTCATTTAAGAGAGTACTTATAGTAGGGATGGCGTTGACTACAGTATCGATTTTGGGAGCTTGTTCTAGCGATACAGACGTATTAACAAAAGTAGGAGCAAAGCAACCAGCGAAGGCGGAAGGTGACGTACTAAAAGATCAGAAGAAAACACCTATGACTACGAGTAAACGTGAAAGTATTAAAAATGAGGACGCTTCATCATCACAGAAGCGTTATATTTCTCATGATGAATCTCAAAAAATTGAGGAAGGTATGACGTATACGGATATTCTTAATACGATTGACTACGGTGGTGAGAACATAAAATATTATAATAACAATGAAAAACGCGTATTTTATACTGAAAAAGATACGGATGGTACATATGAAATTATGGTTGAATTAAATACATATGGTTACGTTGTTAATATTGAACGTACTGCTATAAAGGATACAGATAAAGATAAAGGTAAGGAGAATCGGGTATCTACGAAACGTATTGAAGAGCCTGTAAAGGAATATGAAGAAAAAAACGATCGTGTACCGTGGTATAAAGATGTAAATAACAATTCGGCAGCAGTAAGTTACAATCAATATTTGAAAATAAAAAAAGGTATGCCCGCGAATCAGGTAAAAGCTACAATTGGACAGCCACATGTGATTGAGAAATATAAATCTTATTCGGTATATGACTATACTGGTTATGGTGGAGAAGGATCATTACGTGTAATCTTTGAACGGAATGGAACTGTTACGGATGTAGTGGAAGACGGTTTACCACGATAATAAATTAGTTACGGGAAGAGTTGTAGTAAAGTTGTCTTTGATTTTATAAAGTTTTTGGGAGCACCCCCAAATATAGATGAAAAAATAATTCTCTTAGCCATGTTATAGTATTAGTATTTACCGAAGTTTCTTCCAAATTCAATAGCGTTATTGTGGATGTTGTTGTCGTATTATTTTTGTTGATATATACCGCAGTAGGGCAGCAATTGTAATTGGACGTAAAAGGACGCGGAGGAGTAGCAGTTTCCTTTTTGAAAAAAGGAGGGAAATATGGTGGAGGATATTCTTGAATTCATAAGGAGATACGTAATTAAACCTATTATTAATTTAGTAAGATATCTTGTAATAGAGATTATAATTGAGGGCATAATAGAAGGCGTAATAAACGGTATAAGGAAATTACGTGATAAGTGGCGAAATTGGCGTGAAAGACGTTATTGGCGGTAGTGTAGCTGATGAGAGTGTGAAACAAAAACGTTATACAGAAGTTATGAAGAAGTTTAATGAAATGATAGCAAACCACCCGCATTTAGAATCTGTACTCGTTCCAATTGGTGATGGAATGACAATTTCTAAAGTGAAGAAATAATTATTATCTTACAAAAGTGTAATGTTCATGTCATGTTTTTGAATTTCTTCTTTAAGCTCTGGGCTTTAAGATAAGAATATAAGAAAAAACATATGAGGTGAAGGAAATGAAAAGATACATTGCACTATTTAGTATTTTAGTTGTATTCGCAAGCTTGTTAGTTGGTTGTGATTTAAACCGTATGGGTAAAGATGAGTACTACGTTCAAATTACAGTAGATGGAAAAGAAGTTCATAGTAAAGCTGATAATGGTCAAAAATTTAAAGATTATGAATATAAGTTGACTGGCTTTGATAAAGACGGTAAAGAGAAAGAATTAGAATTTACAGCTCAAAAAAATCTTCGTAAAGAAGCATTCCTACGCGTATATCACTCAGATAAAAAAGGTGTATCAGCTTGGGAAGAAGTAAAGAAAGACGAGCTTCCAGCGAAAGTGAAAGAAAAATTAGGCGTGAAATAAGACAGATAGAAAAGGAATTGACGAACAGGGTCAATTCCTTTTTTTGCTTTCAAATTCTTCTTCTGAAATGACTTTAAATCCGTGTCTTTTAAATAAAGCAGTAGTTACCCCGTAACCAGTTTGCTTATTGCCATTAAATTCACCAGTGTAAATCGTAGAACTGCCACAAGATGGACTACGTTCCTTTAAAATAATATATTCTGGGTGTAAATTTTTAATTTGTTCTAATGCTTTATAAGCACCATTTACGAAAGCTTCTGTGACATCTTCACCATCTTTTGTCATCACTTTCGCTTTTCCGTCCAAAACGTCGTCGCCATTCCCGCCAATAATTTCAGCAGAAGGACGAGGTGTTGGCAGTCCTCCTAATACTTCAGGACAAATGAGGACTGTATCTTCTTTTTGTAGTAGCTCCTCTATTTTTGAAACGAGATTGTCATTTCCGTCATATCGACAAGCTATACCACCTAAACAAGCGCTAATTACGATCATATTTTCATCTCCATTAAAAAAATATTAAATTCCACGCCAAATTCTCTTCCTGCCTCTTACTTATAAATGAGGTGATATAAATGGGAAGCTTATATAATTTAATGAAACCATACAGTGAATTTCGAAGTAAAGAAGAGTTTAATACATATCAAAAACAAGTTTTGAAGTGCTATCGATTTCAATTGAATAAAACGGATGCTACCATTATTCATTTTTTAGGAAAGTATGCGGTGAATGAGAAACAAAAAACAGTAGGAGTCGCCTGTCCGTTAATGGAGACGATTGCGAAGAATGTTGGAAAGAGTATTCGTACAGTACGCCGTTCAATTGCAAAGTTAGAGGAACTAGGAATTATAAAGCGTGTTGCAACAAAAGAAAGACATAAGCGCGGCGGGTATAGTGCGAACTTATATATTTTTCTTATATCTGCAATTGACCGCATGGATGACCGTATGAAAATGTCCGCATGTGAAAGTGAGGATTATACAGCTGGCTGTAGCGGAAAGGAGCAAAAAAGCGAAAGGGAAACAATTCTTTCTAAAAACATTCCACAAATAAAAGAGAAAAGAAAAATAACGTACGAGCTTGATGAGACATATTGCCGTCATGATATACCGAAGCCTTTTATATACGCACTGGTACCGATGACGAGTAATCCGCAGAAAATTAATATATTTTGGAGTAAGGTCGAGCTTGCGTATAAAAAGAGCGGGTTACTAGAACAAGGTGTTTTACTAGAGCAAATATTAGCTGATGAAGAAGTGTATGGAAATTTCATTTGGCGAGTGAAGAGTGTTGTGAGAGCTTATAAATATGGGGAAATCCGTAAAAATGTGAAGGCACTTTTATATAGTACAGTGCGAGATCTATTTTTAGAGGTTGGATTAGAGTGGGGAGCTGCATTAAGGAGAAGTAAGGGGATAGTGCTGTTTGACCCATTTAAAAAAGAGCCATGCGTATAATACATGACTCCAAGTAGCTAGTCGAACTTTCTTACAACTGGAACACGAATCGCTACAAATAGTACGAAGACGATAACAGCAATTGCACCGCTTTTCATAACGGTTACGATTGGAATTCCCATTGCAAGTGCGATTGATGTGAATGCATAAGAGAGCGGGATAAAGCCCATTGATGATAGCATAAGTAAGCTCATTACGCGTCCCATCATTTCCTCTTTTACTGTCGATTGAATCATCGCCATAAGCGGAACGATAGCCATTGCGATTGTAATACCGTAAAACATGCCGGCTAATAATGCTTGCCAAAGTACGGTGCTAAAGTTGATGGATAAGAAGAATACACCAGACAGTAGCATCATGATAATGCAAAATAGTCCGCGTCTACGATTAATATTTTTTAAACCGACAATGACAGCGCCTATTGCCATTCCGCCGCCTACAGATGCTTCTAAGTAACTGAAATGGAGCGAGTCACCGTGCAGAACATTTTTAACGAAAAGCGGGAAACCGACTTGCATCGGACCAATTAAAAATAAATTTAAAAAGGCGCTACAAAGAAGGAAAGTTGAAAGGAATGGCGATTCCTTTACATATAAGATTCCTTCTTTAATGGAAGTGAACATACCTTTATCTGTATCTTTTAGTTCTGGCATCGTAAATTGTATTTTTTGAACGAGTATGGCTGCGACAATCAGTAATAAAATTGTAATAGAAAATATTGTCTCGTAGTTTGTAAATTTGATCAGAATTCCGCCAAGTACAGGGCCTAAGATGACCGATGCTTGGTTCGTCATTTGTGTAAGTGAATTCGCTTGTGTTAACCGGCTTTTTTCTACCAATTCAGGTAAGATAGATCCATCTGCTGACCAGAAGAAAGCATCAGCAAGTCCAAAGAATAAAGCGAATAAAGCAAATGTATATAGTGTTACATCACCAACGATAAACCATGTGAGAATGGTTGCGACAAGAATCGCTCGAATAATATTGGAGTAAAACATAATGTTTTTTTTCGGGAATTTATCAGCTACAGCGCCGCCGATAATCATAAAAATAAGCCTTGGAACACTAAGGGCTACGAAAACAACACCGAGTGAAGCTTCAAGGTTTAATGTTTTTGCTATGTACCACGTTTGTGAAAAAGTAAAAAAGGCTAAAGCAAAACTTGAAAAAAGAGTAGCTGCCCAAAGAAAAAGGAAATTCGCATTTTTTAATAACGGTTTTCCGCTTCCTTCTAAAGCAGATTTATTTTGTTGTAGTTCCTCCATATTGCTTCCTTTCTATGTAAAAAATTTAAACTGAAAAACCTGTTAACAATCGTTTTATCCCGCGTTCACGGGCAGTAAAACTCCTACCTCAAAATTTGGCTCGGGCAAAGAAGTTAGGTGGGAGACCAACTGCCCGTAAATCCCCACTGAGTATAGTTTCACTTTATACAGTTTCTAATATTTCTATACTGCACTTTCTCATTGTAGACAATAATAATGAATTTGCCCAGTAGCTATTTAACGACAAAAAAAGATGCCGAACGGGCATCTTTTTTTAGGCTAACGCAATATAAATATCCAATTGTGCATGATTTGGGTCTAACGCTCTTTCGTCGTAAAGCTCAAAGTCTGTTGTGAAGGCACGTTTATTTTCTTTCGACCATTGCCAAATATATTCCCAAGCTTCACAAACGACTTCAGCAACTGGTCCCTTTCTCGTTGTAAATACCGCATATGTAGCGGCAGGTATTGTTAAAATTGTCATATTTTCAGGAACGTCTTTTAATGAAGAAACGGACATACCGATCGTAAATGTATATGCACCAGTTTCATCTGACTCGTAGTTGGAATAGAAAGCGAATGTTTCTTTCGTTTGTTGATTTGGGATGTGATGCATTATTTGTTCTTGGAAGTAGTGGTTCCAAAGTTGTGGAATGTTCCCTTCAGTAGATGCCTCTCTTTCATTAGTCGTCGTAACCGAAACGCCAATAGCTTGGAAAGTTTCTTTTTTTACGATGATTGGTTCTTTCATTAAAAAATCCTCCTTTATCAAACAGAAACGTATGTTCTTATTTATTGTAACATATTTTGGAAGTGGGGAGTGTTTTTTCTTACAGAAGGTAGTTGTGAAGAAAGAGAGGTAATTTGCATTAGAACACTTTATAACAAAAGAACTCCTTTCATGTAAAAGGAGTTCTTTTCGTTTTTATATTAAAACATACTTGAGCTATGCATCGGTTGAAGTTTTGCATTTGGATCGAAGTAAGCTTTTGCATTGTTTACTGCTGTCGGTGCTTCGCCAAATCCACAAGCGATAAGTTTTACTTTTCCTTCATATGTACAAATGTCACCAGCAGCGTAAATGCCAGGAATATTTGTTTCCATTTTTGAATTCACAAGGATGCTATTTTTTTGTATATCTAAGCCCCAGTTTTTAATTGGGCCAAGAGAGGAAACGAAGCCGTAGTTTACAATTACATCATCAACATCGATGATAACTTTTTCTTCAGTTTTTACGTGCTGAAGAACGACTTGTTCAATTTTGTCATCACCAACGAGTTCAACTGGAACATACGGTGTACTTACTTCTGCACGAGAATTCATTAAGTTTTCAACGCTATGTTCATGTGCACGGAATTTATCACGGCGATGAACGATTGTAACTTTGTCAGCGATTGGTTCTAACATCATCGTCCAGTCTACTGCTGAGTCGCCACCGCCAAATACTACGACGCGCTTGCCAGCAAATTTATTCATATCATCAACGAAATAATGTAAGTTTTTCTTTTCGTATTTTGCTGTACCTTCTAATTCTAAGCGGCGTGGTTGGAAAGCACCATTGCCGGCAGTAATAATGACTGATTTAGAATAGTGAGTTTGTTTATTCGTAACAAGTTTAAATATACCATCAGCTTGTCTTTCAAGCGTATCAACCGCTTCTTCTAAGCAAACGGTTGGATCAAATTTCTTCATTTGCTCTTTTAAGTTATCAACTAACTCTTGTGCACGCACTTTCGGGAAACCAGCTACATCATAAATGTATTTTTCAGGGTAGAGTGCTGATAATTGTCCTCCAAGTTGAGGTAGGCTTTCAATGATTTTTACACTTGCTTGTCTCATACCACCATAAAATGCTGTGAACAGTCCCGTTGGACCACCACCAATAATTGTTATGTCGTAAACTTTTTGATTTTCTGCCACTTTCATTCCCCCTATAGATGGAATTTTGATATTGATTTCATATATTGTTCATATGTACACGAAAATCCTGCAAATGATGACACTTTCAAAATAAATGATAGCATATTTGGGTTCATAATACTCCTGAAAACGACTGAATTGTGTGTAAGTTTTCGCATAGGTGCTTTTTATATTGTATAAAATATACAGAAAGGAAAATACATGAAAAAAAGGCTGAAAAACCCTTGAAAACGCTATGTTATTTTAAAATATTGATAATTCGCCAGATGCTTGAATTCTGGAATAAAACCGACTAATATAGGGAAGTATTATGTTAAATTTCTATGACAAAATTCGTACGATTTTTTGACTGCGTTTTGTTATGATATAGAATGTGATAAATTCCACATTCTTGACAAATAGAGTTTTTAGTACTTGGTATTATTTTTCATTACTATTATATAAAGAAAAGGGTTGTGATTTGGTGAAGACTCCAAAAATCGTAGTTTTAGGTGCAGGTTATGGCGGGATGATTACGACTGTTCGTCTGCAAAAAGCATTATCTGTAAATGAAGCTGAAATTACGTTAGTAAACAACAACAGCTATCACTACCAAGCGACTTGGTTACACGAGAGCGCAGCTGGTACATTACAAGATGAAAAAATCTGTCTAGATATTCAAGACGTTATTGATACAAATAAAGTGAACTTTGTACAAGACACAGTAGTAGAAATTAAAGCTGCTGAAAAACGTATTATCTTAAAAGACGGCGAGTTAGAGTATGACTACTTAGTAATCGGTCTTGGTTTCGAATCAGAAACATTCGGAATTACAGGATTAAAAGAGCATGCATTCTCAATCGCTAACATTAATGCAACTCGTGAAATTCGTGAGCATATGGAAGCTAGTTTCGCTAAATATGCAGATGAAAAACGCGATGAGTTAGTAACAATCGTTGTTGGTGGTGCTGGATTTACTGGTATCGAGTACGTAGGTGAGCTTGCAAACCGTGTTCCTGAACTTTGCAAACAGTACAATGTACCACGTGAAAAAGCACGTATCATCTGTGTAGAAGCTGCTCCAACAGCACTTCCAGGTTTCGATCCAGCATTAGTAGAATATGCTGTAAAACAACTTGAGAAAAAAGGCGTAGAATTCCGCATCGGTACAGCAATTAAAGAAGCAACTGAAGAAGGTATTATTGTTGCAAATGGTGATGATACTGAATTAATTAAGTCTGAAACAGTAGTTTGGGCTGCAGGTGTTCGTGGTAATGGTATTGTGGAAGAGTCTGGCTTTGAAGCAATGCGCGGACGTGTAAAAGTTGATGAGTACATGCACGCTCCAGGATACGAAGAGGTATTCATGGTTGGTGATGCAGCGTTAATCATTAACGAAGAAATTAACCGTCCTTACCCACCAACAGCACAAATTGCAATTCAACAAGGTTACAATATTGCACACAACTTAACTGTATTAGTTCGTGGCAAGGGCGAAATGAAAAAATTCGCATTCGATAATAAAGGATCTGTATGTTCTTTAGGTCATGACGATGCAATGGGCGTTGTTATGGGTAAAAAGTTAACAGGTTGGAAAGCTTCCTTCATGAAGAAAGTAATCGATAACCGCTACTTATTCTTATTAGGTGGACCTTTATTAGTTCTTAAAAAAGGTAAATTAAAGTTCTTTTAATATATAGTAGAAAAAGCAGAAACGGCTAAGCGCCGTTTCTGCTTTTTTTTCATATAATACATGTTTTCGATATAACAATAGAAAGATGGGAGAAATGTTTTATTTTCTTCATAATTACATTTCTGCATCTTGATATTTTTTTGTTAACAGTATATCGACAAAATGGGTTTTTTCACTTTTTGAAAAAAGGAAATTTCACAGCGAATTAAAAAGTATAGTATAATATATAGAAAAGAAAGAATATTCTGTCCGTTCGGATGGAGGAGGATGCATCATGGGGAAGCGCGGGAAAGTATGGTTAGCTGTTAGTGGCTTAGTAGCTACAAAAGATGGCAGGTGGCTATTCGTTAAGAAGAAATACAGTGGATTAAAAGGGAAATGGTCTTTACCGGCTGGTTTTGTAAATGAAGGTGAGACAGTTGATGAAGCTGTGAAACGCGAAGTGTTAGAAGAGACAGGCATTGTCGCTCATGTGAAGGGGATCATTGGTGTTCGATCGGGTGTTATTCGTGATGAAATTAGTGATAATATGATTATTTTCCTTTTGGAGCCTGAAGGAGAAAATATTATTGTACAGGAGAAAGAATTGTCTGAAGTGGCGTTCTTACATCCAGATAAGATTGCGGACGATCCGAATACGTCTGTACTTATTAAATATTTGTTAGAAGGAAGATCAGAACTACATCTTGAAGTGGACAAAACATTAAATCCAGGAGAACCATTTGGTTATACAGCCTATCACGTATTTACGGCACGTGCGAAGGAGAGGGAGAAAGAGTGAGTATACCGGTACTACTTATTTCAATGATGTTATTTTTTATTTTGTTCTTTGGAATTGGATTTTTACTCAACATGATTTTGCGAGCTACTTGGGTAATGGTTATTGTGTATCCGATTGTTTGTATGCTTATTATTAATAAAGCGAGTATGTGGGATTATTTTTCAAAACCGAAAGAAACATTTTCTTCATTTGGGACAAGTGTATCGCACTTAGGACAAGCAGACGTGTTTATTCTATCTACTGGATTAGTAGGGGCTGCTTTAGCAGGAGTCGTAATCAAGAAACTTCGGAAAAGCGGATATCAAATGTTTTAATCTCCAACTAAGTTGGAGATTATTTTTTGCATATTCCTTCATCGTATAGGGAATGATTAACGATGAAGGAGTGTGGAATATAAAAATGTTAAAACGATATTGTATTCGCATTATGATGACTTGTTTACTTGCATTTGCATTATGCGTAACATGGAAGGCTTTCACTGGAGTTTCTTTATTAGAGATTGTAAAGACATATGAAGGAATGAGTGCAAAAGAAGTACATGCAGCAGAAGTTAAGAGAAATGTTGCTCCGAGTAAAGAAGTGATAAATGCTTTAGAGCAGGCAAACGACTGGTCTAAATATCGTTCAATTGAAATGACTGCAACAGGTTATACATCGGGGATTGAGTCAACAGGTAAGAGGCCAGGGCATCCAGAGTATGGTATTACATATTCAGGTGTTAAAGTGAAAAGGGATTTATATTCCACAATTGCTGCGGACTTACGCGTATTCCCGATTGGAACGATTCTCTTCGTGCCAGGTTACGGGTATGGTGTAGTAGCTGATAAGGGCGGAGCAATAAAAGGAAACCGTCTTGATTTATATTATGATACGGTGAAAGATGTTTATAGCCAATGGGGTAAGAAAAAAGTAAATGTGTATGTAGTAAAAGTAGGAAAAGGTAAGTTTACAGAAGAAGAGTTAACGATGTTAAATCAAGACGAAACGATGCAAGTGTTTCGTGGTCAATATTTAAAGCAAAGATAGTCTAGTCGTAATTACGCTAGACTTTTTTTCTTGGCTTATTTCATAATAGAGGAGATTTTACACGTCATATAACTGTAGTTAGAATTGTCGCATTTTATCGAAAATAAAGTTATAATGGTGGTAGAGAAATTTAGGGGGTCTGAACATGTTTCAAGTACAAAAAGAATTAGCAGGTCACGAAGCAGTAATTGTCGCTTTATTTGAAGAAGAGAAAATGAGTAGTTTTGTACAAGAACTGGACAAAGCGTTTGAAGGACAATTACAAGTTTTACTAGAAGAGAAAGAATTATCTACGAAGAAAAAGGCCATTTCGAAAGTACATAGCTTAGGAAAAACAAATGTGAAACGGTATTACTTTGTTGGTTTAGGCAAGAAAGAGTCTTATACGACAGAAACGTTACGTGTGGCTCTTGGAAAAACGTTTAAAACACTACAAGCAGCAAAAGTACAAGATGCAGCAATCTTACTTGATTCTTTCGTAACAGAGAAATTAGACGCGATTGATGTCGCTCATATTGCAGCAGAGGTACAAGGCCTTGGTACATATGAATTAAAAACGTATAAATCAGATAAAAAGGATCGTGTAGAGTTAGAGAAGTTCACGGCTATTACAGCGGAAGATGCACAAGAAATTGAAGCCGCATTAACAGTTGGCTACGTACATGGACGTGCAACAAATTCAGCTCGTACACTTGTAAATATGCCGCCAAACGTATTAACAGCGACAAAGCTTGCTGAGTATGCTGTTGAGTTAGCGGAGAAGTATGATATGGACTATAAAGTTCTTGAAAAAGAAGAGATGGAAGATCTTGGTATGGGTGCGTTACTTGCAGTAAACCAAGGTAGTACAGAGCCACCCAAAATGATTGCTCTTATTTATAAAGGAAAAGAAGAGTGGACAGATGTCATTGGATTCGTTGGAAAAGGTATTACATACGATACAGGTGGTTATTCTTTAAAACCACGTGAAGGCATGGTTGGTATGAAAGGTGATATGGGCGGTGCAGCTGCTGTATTAGGTGCGATGGAAATTATCGGAGAACTGCGCCCAGAACAAAATGTGATCGCTGTTATTCCTTCAACTGATAACGTTGTAAGTGGTACGGCATTTAAGCCAGACGATGTAATCACATCTATGAGTGGAAAAACAATTGAAGTATTAAATACGGATGCAGAAGGTCGTCTAGCTTTAGCTGATGGTATTACGTATGCGAAAAAACTTGGCGCAAACTACCTTGTTGATGTTGCAACATTAACAGGCGGTGTAATTGTTGCACTTGGAAACCATACGACAGGCGCAATGACAAATAATGAAGAGTTGTTTGAGCAAGTACTAGAGGCCTCTATGGAAACAGATGAACCAATTTGGCAACTACCGATTTTTGATCGTGATAAAGAACGTGTGAGAAACAGTAAGTTTGCTGATTTAAATAACTCACCAGGCCGTGAAGGACATGCGGTTATGGCAGGTACATTCCTAGGCGAATTCGCTGAAGATACACCGTGGGTACACTTAGATATCGCTGGAACATCAGAAACAAAAGGCGCGCACGACTTAGGTCCAGCTGGAGCAACTGGTGCAATGGTACGTACACTTGCAACACTTGTGGAGCGTTTTGGAGAAGAATAATTTTTTGAAGAAAAGGCTGTCTCAAATTTTTGAGGCAGCCTTTTTTATTGGTATTTAATAGTTGATTTTCAATGTTATACTTATGTGATATAATCTTTCCTGTATTAGAAGTAAATAACAATTGAATAGGGAGGGAAAGAAGAGAGTGACAAAAATAGAAGCACTCTTATTATTATGAGGGAAGGAACTTTATCTCAACAAAATATAGTTGTATTGTTTTTTAAACAGTTACGCCCGAAACAGTGGACTAAAAACTTGCTTGTATTTGCAGCGTTAGTCTTTTCAATAAAACAAGTATCTTTAACTATGGTGGCACAAGCTGCAATTTGTTTTGCGCTATTTTGTGCAATATCTGGCTGTGTCTATATTTTAAATGATTTTATGGATATTGAGGCAGATCGACAACACCCTGTTAAGCGATATCGACCGATGGCATCGGGGGCATTAAATCCGTACTTTGCTATTACGGCAGGTTGTGTTATTTTAGTAGCGTCTTTAGTAGTTTCATATATATTAAATCCGTTGTTGTGCTTAGTATTAGCAGTCTATTTTATTTTAAATGTAGCGTATTCAATTCGTTTAAAACACGTTGTAATCATTGATATTTTAATTATTGCAGCTGGATTTGTTTTACGAGCATTGGCCGGTGGATTAGTTATTCAAGTGCCATTTACACCGTGGTTTTTATTATGTACATTATTACTGTCACTATTCTTGGCTATTAATAAAAGAAGACATGAATTAGTATTGTTACAGAATAATAAAGGTTCTCATAGAAAAGTATTAGAAAGTTATTCTCCTGCTTTGTTAGACCAATTAAGTACAATTGTTACATCGGCAACTATTGTAACTTATGCTATCTTTACTTTTAATGCAGGGAAAAGTATCTATTTAATGTGGACAATCCCATTTGTAATTTACGGGATTTTTCGTTATTTATATTTAGTTCACATGGAAGATAAAGGTGGAGAACCAGATAAAGTTTTATTAGAGGATCAGCATATTTTAATAACAGTGTTGTTATATGCGATAACAGTTATTATTATACTATTGAACTTTTAATTACTCTATTCGGGTTTGTTAAAACGTTTAAGAGGAGTGTCTTAAACGTTTTTTATTTGGAATAAAACATTTTTTGAATATAAACAGTTAAGGAGTATAGAGATGCAACAATTTTTAATGATTATTTTATCAGTTGGTATGGGAGTTGTAGGGCAAATTTTATTAAAATTTGGTGCAATGAAATCACAAAGTTCAGCGGCTGTAGGTATTATGAATTTCATTAACGTACCGAACTTTTTCGGACTAGCTTTTTACGGTTTAAGTGCATTATTATGGATGATTGTGCTGAGAAAGGTTGATTTAAGTTATGCATACCCAATGGTGAGTTTCGGATATGTATTTGTTATTATTGCGTCAGCATTATTATTTGGTGAAACAATCAATTTCATGAAAATTGCTGGAATGGTATGTATAGTAGCTGGCATCTTATTTATTGCAAAATCATAGGAGGTAAAGCAATGGGAACATATTTATATTGTATACTTCCATTTATAGCTTGGGTAGCTTCGGGAGTATTGAAATTTTTAGTGAATTATCTTCGTTCTGGAAAAGATGCTTTTCGTTTAGTTGGAAATGGTGGATTTCCTAGTACGCATACAACGATTTTATCAAGTATGGTCATGACAATAGGGTTTCATGAAGGGTTTAATACACCGATGTTTGGAATCGGGATGGCAATTTTAACAATTGTTATCATTGATGCCACAGGACTTCGCCGTACAGTTGGTAAACATGCAAGAATGTTGAATAAACATATAAGTTCGGAAGAAGAAAAATTAAGAGAGCGTCAAGGACATCATTGGCATGAGATTTTTGGTGGACTTGTGTTAGGAACAGTTATTGGGTACGTGGCACATCTAATTATGTTATTTCTACCGTAGAGAGGAGAAGAAGTATTGAATATTTGGAATGGTTATAAAGGAAAGGGGATATTAGCCCTTGTCCTTTTCATTTTTTATTGGTCATTTTATTTTTTTATCGGTTGGAAAATGGATACTCACTCTAAGCTTCTTAATGAAGCGTGGGTGGTTGATACCTATTTTTCTTTTGATCAAGGGTATTATATCATCTCCTTTTTTCTTGAAAAAGTAGATATAGCAGCGGCGACCTGGTTCCGACATCCATTCCTTTATTATTTTATTCAACAATTCATGTGGATGCTGGAGACAGTAAAAGTAGGGAATATTGTACATGGTATTATATTCATTCAAACGTTTTTAAGTGCGCTCAGTGTAGTGATGATTTATACATTATGCTGTAAAATTTGTAAGAATACGATTGTTTCTTTTTTACTAGCGGTCATGTATGGATTTTCAGCTACTATGTTAGTTATTACGTGGACACCAGAATCTTTTAGCTATGCAAATTTCACATTGGTACTTATGTGCTTTGTATGCTATCCATTTATTACAGGGGAAAAAGAAGCGAAAATAGGATTTAGTATTGCGAATGTATTGTTGGCAATAGGAATAACAGGGGTTACATTAACCAATTCGTTTATGTGGTTTTTAGGTAGTGTGATGAGTTATAAGAAACTACGGAAAAAAATTATTTGGACTGGTATTTCGATTGTTATTGTCGTGGTCCTGTTTGTATTAGTAATGAACGCAAATAATGTAGTTCTTATCGAAGGATTAAAGGGTAGTATGGACTTTGCTGCGCAAGGACAGAATTTTTCACCAGAATACGTTAAGCCATCAGGTATATTAGTATTTCATCTATTATTAGGATCTTCATTCATCTTTGGACCATTCTCGGAAGTTACTTTAAGACAAGGTGAGCAATTCGCACAATTAAATATGCTTCCATCGCATACTATGATCGGGTGGATTGTGATTGTATCTGTGTATGCTTTTATAATAGTAGCTGTATGGAAAAACTTTAGAACAGAGCCTTTCGTAAGGTTTTTAAGTTTCTGTTTACTATTTAATATTGTTTTACATGGAATTGTTGGTTTTGGGGCATCTGAAGCATTTATTTATGGCGCACATATGCTGTTTACAATACCGTTATTATTGGCATATGGTTTTAAAGTGATGAGACGTGTAAAAGTAGTTGCTTTATGTTTAATATTAATATTAATAATTATAAATAACTTTGAAAGTATGCTATATTTTTATCATTTTGCAGTCTCCAATTATTCTTTATAATAAAATAGATTTTTAATAAAAGGGTACTTTAGATAGGATTTCTAAAGTACCCTTTTTTACTATTTCTTAAAAATAGATAAAAAATAATAGCTGGAAGTGAAGCATTTTAGAAAAAATATAGTTGCTATGAAAGAGGTCTAAACATGTTTTGAGTACAACAAGAGTAGCAAACCATGAAGAGATAATTATTGTACTTAGACATCCCTGTGAGCGCATAATTTAAGGTCAGCTCGAGCAATGGTGTAGGTAATTCGTATACTTTTCGAGCATTTTGTAGAAGAATAATTTTTTGAAGAAAAAGCTGTCTCAAATTTTGGAGACAGCCTTTTTTATTGATGTGGTAGGTGTATTTGTTGGTAATTCGATATAACTTCATTTACTACCGCGCTGTTCAAAAAAGTGCTAAAAAGTGTTTATAAAGAAATCGTATACAAAATCCCATTTAAAGCAAAAGAAGTACGGCCCGTTTCTTCAGAGACAACTAATATAAGTGCATCACTCTTTTCTGATAAGCCTATTGCAGCTCTGTGACGTGTTCCTAGCTCAGGATCAACTTCTGTACTTTTCGTTAAAGGAAGAATATTAGCAGCTGAGACTATATGATTATTTTTTACGAGAACGGCACCGTCATGAAGAGGGTTACCTGGGTAAAATATTGATTCGAGTAATGGCGCAGTTAAATGAGCGTTTAATGTCGTTCCAGTTTGAATGAAAGCTTCAAGCGTCTCATTTCGTTCCACAACGATAAGAGCACCATGTTTTCTAGCGCTTAAATGTTGGATAGCTGTCGTAATAAAAGATGAACTTTCCGTATAAGGTGATAAATATGCCTGAATATAGTATGTAGCTGCCAATGTTTGTACATTTGCTAACATATGATGAATATCTTCCATTTTGCATAAAATACATTCGTCTTCTTTATCGATTGCGTTTCTCATAATCGATAGTTCTTTTTCAGCAATTTCAATCATTTGCTTTGTTTGTATTTTGAGCTCTTCTGACAAGCCCCATTCGTGCATAATCCTCATTCCCTTTAGTGGAGTATTTAACCATAGTGTATACAAATATTCCTAGTAAAATCCTGCTAGATTTTATAAAATATTGAGATACAGCATGTTTTTTTCATATAATAAAGGTATGACGAGCGAGAGGAGAGAGAAGAATGAATTGGAAACAAGAATTTAGTCGCTGGCTTTCTTACGCACAATTAGATGCAGAATTAAAAGAACAGCTAGAAAATATGAAGCAAGATGAGAAGAAAATCGAGGATAGCTTTTATAAAAATCTAGAGTTTGGCACAGGTGGTATGCGTGGTGAACTTGGTGCTGGTACGAACCGTTTAAACGTATATACAGTTCGTAAAGCAACAAAAGGATTAGCAAGCTTTATTGAAAAATTAGGTGAGGAAGCGAAAAAACGCGGTGTTGTTGTAGCCTATGATTCTCGTCATAAATCACCTGAGTTCGCAATGGAAGTTGCTGCTACACTTGGGGCACGCGGTATTACAACATATGTGTTTGAAAGCTTACGTCCAACGCCAGTACTTTCTTTCGCAGTTCGTCATTTATATACAGTAAGTGGAATCGTTCTTACGGCAAGCCATAATCCACCTGAATATAACGGATACAAAGTATACGGTGAAGATGGTGGACAGTTACCTCCAAAAGAAGCAGATGAGTTAATTAGCTACGTAAATGCAGTAGAAGATGAATTAACAGTTGAAGTCGCTGATGTAGAGCAATTAAAAGCTGACGGTTTATTACATATTATTGGACAAGAAGTAGATGATGCATATGCTGCAGAATTGAACAATGTCATCATTAATAAAGAAATGGTGCAAAAGGTCGGCAAAGACTTAAAAATCGTCTTTACACCATTACACGGAACATCAAATATTTCTGTACGCCGTGGTTTAAAAGAAGTTGGGTTTACAGATGTGACAGTTGTAAAAGAGCAAGAGTTACCAGATCCCAACTTCTCTACAGTAAAATCACCGAACCCAGAAGAGCACGCAGCGTTTGAGTATGCCATTCGTGATGGTGAAAAGGTAGGCGCAGATGTATTAATCGCAACTGATCCTGACGCAGATCGTCTAGGTGTAGCAGTGCGTAATCATAATGGTGAGTTCCAAGTATTAACAGGAAACCAAACAGGTGCATTAATGCTTGATTACTTACTATCTCAAAAGAAAGAAAACGGAACGCTTCCGGAGAACGGTGTCGTATTAAAAACAATCGTAACGTCTGAGATTGGTCGTACAATTGCGAAAGCATACGGTTTAGATACAGTTGATACGTTAACTGGATTTAAATTTATCGGTGAGAAAATTAGGCAGTATGAAGAAAGCGGACAATATGAATTCCAATTCGGTTATGAGGAAAGCTATGGTTATTTAATCCGCCCATTCTGCCGTGATAAAGATGCAGTACAATCTGTCCTATTTGCATGTGAAGTAGCTGCATACTACAAATCACAAGGGAAAACGTTATATGACGGTCTATTAGAAGTATTTGAGAAGTACGGTTTCTTCCGTGAAGACCTTGTATCGTTAACGTTAAAAGGAAAAGATGGAGCTGAAAAAATCCAAGAGATGATGGCAACGTTCCGTGAGAATCCTCCGAAAGAAGTAGCGGGCTTAACAGTCGTAGCAGTGGAAGACTATAAAGCAAGCATCGTTACATCTTTACAAGATGGACATAAAGAAGAGATTCACTTACCGAAATCAAATGTGTTAAAATATCAATTAGAGGATGGTTCATGGTTCTGCCTACGTCCATCTGGAACTGAGCCGAAGATTAAGTTTTACTTTGGTGTAAAAGATAGTTCTTTACAAAATAGTGAACAAAAGTTACTTACTATTAAAGAAGACATTATGAATCGTTTATAATACAAAGTAATTTTAAGTAGTAAGGAACAAAAGGGAGCGAAATCTCCCTTTTGTTTTATGTAGGAAATAATTGCTATTGATTCCGACAGGAGAGAGGGTATTTTGTGATGAAAAAAGTAAGAAAAGCGATAATCCCAGCAGCTGGATTAGGAACACGTTTTTTACCAGCAACGAAAGCAATGCCGAAAGAAATGTTACCAATAGTAGATAAACCAACGATCCAATACATTGTAGAAGAAGCAGTGAAATCGGGTATCGAAGATATTATTATCGTTACTGGTAAAACAAAGCGTTCTATTGAAGATCATTTTGATAATGCATTTGAACTAGAACAAAACTTATTAGAGAAGAAAAAATATGAGTTGCTTGAAAAAGTACAAGCCTCTTCAAAAATGGTAGATATTCATTATATCCGTCAAAAAGAGCCGAAGGGACTAGGACATGCTGTTTGGTGTGCGCGTAAATTCATTGGTGATGAGCCGTTTGCAGTGTTACTAGGTGATGATATTGTCCAAGCTGAGAAACCGTGTTTACGTCAATTAATGGATGAGTATGAAAAAACACTTTCTTCTGTTATTGGTGTACAAACTGTTCCAGAGTCGGAAACACATCGCTATGGAATTATCGATCCATTAGAACAAGAAGGTCGTCGTTACCAAGTTCGCAATTTCGTTGAGAAACCAGCACAAGGTACAGCTCCTTCAAACTTAGCAATTATGGGCCGTTACATTTTAACGCCTGAAATCTTTATGTTCTTAGAACAGCAACATGTCGGTGCTGGTGGTGAAATTCAATTAACAGATGCAATCCAAAGCTTAAATGAAATCCAACGTGTATTTGCTTACGATTTCGAAGGAAAGCGCTACGACGTAGGTGAAAAGCTAGGATTCGTTCAAACGACAATTGAAATGGCCCTGCAACACCCAGAATTACGTGATGACATGGTTGTAATGATGAAGAAAATTTTAGAAGAACAAGTGAATCAAGAGTCTTAATTTATAGGTAAAGTCCCTTTTGGATGTACAGTAGAGATATGTAATTTACTGTGCAATCTAAAGGGGACTTTTTATGAAAAAAAGACACTCTAGAGAGAGTGTCTTTAATTAGAACTTAAGTTTTTATCGGTCGGCTTCAATTCATTAGCTTTTGATTTAATTTCATTAGAAATAGCGATATTAATATTTCCGGCAGATTTTTTGTATTCTTGAATTAATGTATTAACATTTTGATTAAATGTAATTAAACTACCGCTTGGAGATTGAGATTGTTCATTAAGTGCAGTCACAATACCATACATTTTTTTATATTCTTCATAGGTTTCTTTGTACTTACTTGGCTGTTCTTTTGCAGCCTCAGAGACCAACCTTAAATCTCTTCCCATGCCGTTATAAAATACATCTACAGCTACAACCATATGATCAATTTCTTTTTTCTTAGATCTAAGAGCAGTATTGAAATCACTTCGGTTATTTATTGCGTTTGACCATGTAGTTGAATACTCGGACAATACATATGATGCAGAGTATTCGAAAGTTTCTATGGTGTTATAAAAAGATGCTGCAGCCTTTAAGTAATCAGCTTCTTTTTTCTTTTGAACTTGAATAGCCTGATATTCTTCCTCTATATTCGTTACTTTTGATATAGTGAAGAGGAAAATAAGGATTGATATAACTGATGTAAGAAATAGTATTATAGATGTTATAAAAACTTTTTTTGCTGCTACTTTTCGTATTTTCTTAATTAATCCGATGATAATAAAGATTACAGCCGCGCATAAACTAATTATAGTAAGAAATAGCAAGAAGAATGCTATACCGTTTCCAAGCATATAGTTCATTCCTAACTCGCCGTTTCCATATAATGTATAACTTCTGTATATACATAGCATGAAAAGTAAAGATAGTACGCCTACACCTATTTTAATAAGTGTGTTTTTTGATAGTTTCACTGACTTTCCTCCAGAACATTGTTTTAATTAAATGTACAAAATATAAGATTTTCTGGACTATCATAACAAAATTTATTTTTAATATGTGTCGTATATTGTCGAAAATAAAAAATGAGTTATTTCAGTATACTGAAATAACTCATTTTTTTTATTATGAAATCGTCGAATGAGAATGCTGATAAGCAGAACGACGCACAGCATAGTATATGCGAGGGGCGATAATAGCACCGATAATTGTAAATGCAATATCTTTTACTGCAAACCACATCATAATCATCCAAGCAGCTTTATAGCTCATATTACCGCCCATAAAGAGATTGACTGCCCCGTACATGTAAGTAGTACCGATTATATAAGTTAAAATAATTCCTGTGAAAGAGGCAATCGCAAATGTAATGAATGTTGGTCTTTCTTTTTGTTCTACTAATTTTCCTGATACGTAAGCAACGATAATAAATGCGATAATAAAACCACCAGTAGGATCTAAAAGTGCTCCAAATCCAGCTTTGAAGTTAGCGAAAATTGGTGCGCCGGCTAAGCCAACGAGCATATATACAGTCATGGATAAGGCACCAAGTCTACTTCCAAGAAGAAGACCTGCTAAAATTGCGAAAAATGGTTGCATAGATAATGGGATGCCTGCTACTTGTAAGAAAGGTGCCCAAGATACAATATTTGCACCGATGGCCATAAGAGCAACGAACATGGCAGCTAATGCTAAATCTAAAACATGTAATCTTCTCATAATGTTAACCTCCTGTTGTTTTTAGGTTAACATTATCGTAGCTAAAATATTTACTTGTTGTCAATCAAAATATTTTGATAAGAAGGCTTTAAATAGTCTCTTAACAACGTATATGGAATACGAAATTGCGGAATTCCACTTGAATACGGAGCAATCTCATATAAAGGGAAATAAATGACGAGATTGTCTGGCTCTAAAAAGAAGTGAAACTTTTTCATACTCATTACCTTTTCAGTTGCATCAGGAAAATAAATACTTTCATTTTGTTTAATTTGTCTTACAATCTCTGCACGGATTACATCTTTATATTTATCTTTTTGTTGAAATAAATCGTCTAAGTGCAGTAGCTTTTTTTCTTTTAAATCAAATGTATTTGCCTTCCACGTATAAAGACCGTGTGCTCCGCCAGTATATTGATAGTAATTCACATATAGGCTAAGAAAAGGTGGTTTGTTTAAAGAGACTTTATAATCAACATTTGCTACGTACGGATGAAATGGTGTACTAGATCCTTCTGTCTCTTTATAGTATTTTTTTGCTTCTTTTTCTAATTTGTTTTTAAATTTGTCAGTGGATTTTTTGTAGTATAAATTGAGCTTATTTTGAAATGTAGAGTCAGAAAAGTTGTGAAAAGAAGGCCTATTTATTTGATATTCTATATAAGGTTTCTTACCTTTTTGCGTTACAGTCTTAACATCGATTGTCAGGTTAGATGCTTTGGCTGTTATTGCACAATTTGGTACAATAGTCAGCAAGGAGAACATAAGCAGTAATATACAAAATTTCTGTTTCATTTAGGTGAAGCCTCCTTATATAAGTGTTATAAGTAGTTTGAAAATAAATAGGTAAAATTATACATTTAATTAAAGCAAGAGAAGGAGGAAGCGATATGGCAAAAACTTTAATGGATTCACTTGGAATTGAGTTGTTAGAGATGACAGAAGATAAGGTGGTTGCTACGATGCCTGTTGATGAGCGTACGCATCAGCCATTTGGATTTTTACATGGCGGTGCATCGGTTGCATTAGCAGAAACAGTGGCAAGTGTTGGTTCATACAATTTAATTGATCAAGAAAAATGTATTTGTTTCGGATTAGAAATTAATGCAAACCACATTCGCTCAAAGAAAGATGGAATTGTAACAGCGATCGGAACACCGATACATAGAGGACAATCGACAATGGTTTGGGATGTTCGTATTATTGATGAAAATGATGATTTACTATGTATATCAAGATGTACAGTAGCAATTAAAGAAAAACGTGAAAAGTAAAAAAGAGGCGCTCTTATGAGCAGCCTCTTTTTCTTATAATTAGAACTGGATTTTCTTCTCTAAGAAACCTTTTAGTTCGCTAATTGGCATACGAACTTGTTCCATTGTATCACGGTCACGTACTGTAACAGCTTTGTCTTCAACTGAGTCGAAGTCGTATGTGATACAGAATGGTGTACCGATTTCGTCTTGACGACGGTAACGTTTACCGA
Source organism: Bacillus cereus group sp. BceL220 (assembly GCF_051776965.1). Taxonomy (NCBI): domain Bacteria; kingdom Bacillati; phylum Bacillota; class Bacilli; order Caryophanales; family Bacillaceae; genus Bacillus; species Bacillus cereus group sp. BceL220. Next base: position 576,914 of record NZ_JBPWBC010000003.1, read on the forward strand.
TAGAACCAGTTTCATCAAAGTCTACCATGAAGTCTTTAGCTAATTCTGCGAATACTTCAGTAGCACCTTCAGATAGCTTTTTAGATAATGGTAAGATAGCTGCTTTGTATGGTGCTAAAGCAGGGTGGAAACGAAGAACTGTACGAGAATCGTTTTCTAATTGCTCTTCTTCATATGCATCACATAAGAATGCTAATGTTACACGGTCTGCGCCTAAAGATGGCTCGATGCAGTATGGTACGTAACGCTCATTCGTTTGTGGATCGATATAGTTAAAGTCTTCGTTTGAGTGTTCCATGTGACGTTTTAAGTCGAAGTCTGTACGAGATGCAACGCCCCAAAGTTCGCCCCAACCGAATGGGAATTTGAATTCAATGTCAGTTGTTGCATTACTATAGTGAGATAACTCTTCTTCACCGTGGTCACGAAGACGCATGCTCTCTTCAGTCATACCAAGTGAAAGTAACCAGTTTTTACAAGTTTCACGCCAGAATGCGAACCACTCTAAATCTTCACCAGGCTTACAGAAGAATTCAAGTTCCATTTGTTCGAATTCACGTGTACGGAATGTGAAGTTACCAGGCGTGATTTCGTTACGGAAACTCTTACCGATTTGGCCAATACCAAATGGAAGCTTTTTACGCATAGAGCGTTGAACGTTTTTGAAGTTTACGAAAATACCTTGTGCTGTTTCAGGACGAAGGAAGATTTCGTTTGTGCTAGACTCTGTAACACCTTGGAATGTTTTGAACATTAAGTTGAACTGACGGATTTCAGTGAATTCTTCACTACCGCAATCAGGACATTTTACTTCATGTTCTTTCATTAAGTCAGCCATTTGGTCGAAAGTAAGACCATCAACAACCATTTCGATGCCTTTTGCATCTAAAGCATCCTCAATTAATTTGTCAGCACGGTGACGAGCTTTACATTTTTTACAGTCGATCATTGGATCGTTGAAGTTACCAACGTGACCAGAAGCGATCCAAGTTTTAGGGTTCATTAAAATAGCTGCGTCTAAACCAACGTTGTATGGAGATTCTTGAATGAATTTTTTCCACCAAGCTTTTTTAACGTTATTTTTTAATTCGATTCCAAGTGGACCGTAATCCCAAGTGTTTGCAAGACCACCGTAAATTTCAGAACCAGGGAAAACAAAACCGCGATGTTTCGCTAAGTTTACAACTTGTTCCATTGAATACATAAGAAAATCCTCCTTTTGAAAGTTAACGTATTGGCGATGACATACTCTGATACTTTGGAAACGAGCAGTATAGCTAAAAAGAACATAAAAAAACGCTCATCCCAAGGCTTATTTGCCTAGGGACGAGCGTTTGCCCGCGGTTCCACCCTAGTTGATACACAAAAGGTGCATCCACTTTATCATGTATTGCTCGGGACTGCCGTTTCCTTGCGGCTTCAGGCTTTCACTATCCCTGAATCGCTTTTTATGCAAGTACTTATAAGTCCGTCATCGCTACTTATATTAGTAATAATGAACATATTCTAACACGTTCTTTTTTAAATCTCAATAGAGGAACGCGTCTATCTATGATAGAGTCTCGCCTATTTTTTCATTATTTATTCCGTAATTTTCTTTAATATGCTTAATTGCTTCACGCTTACTTAATGGAGCGAGCTCGTTGTTTTGCACGTATTCCCAAACTACATCCGGATTTGTTTTTGCATATTCACGAAGGACCCAGCCAATCGCTTTTTGAATGAAAAATTCTTTTGAAGAATGTAGTTGTCCAATAATCCAGAAAAGAAGTTCTTCATCCATCTTTTGTTTATATTTCAGTTGGAATAAAATAGCGGCGCGTTGTAACCATATGTTATCTGATGCAATCCATTTTGGAATATAAGCAGAAATCAATTCTGGGTGTTTTAAAAAGATAGTACCTAAGAATGTAGGGACGATGCTATCGACAGAGTCCCACCAAGATTTTGTGACAATAAGTTTTTCTAAGAAGGGGATATGAGTTTCGTTTATATGCTTTTTATATTTTTGCATAATATCAAGTGCGGCCGCTTGGAATTCACGTTCTGGTAAGTCCCAAAGCTCACGTACGATAATTTGGAAGTCTTTTTTATCTGGGAGAGTATGTATTTGAATGACGTCTTTTAATAATTGGCGTCTTTCCGGTGTTTGAATACCTAGAAATGGGAAGTGATTTTTCATATAACGAGCCATAGGTTCTGCTTTTTCAGGATTTTTATGAGCTGTGAAATGCTCTTGTAATGCTTTTACAAATGGATGCATAAGTGTTTCTCCTCTCTTATTCTCTTTCTTCTCTTATTATACAAAGAGTTTGGATAAATTTTAAAACATAACTTGCAATGTAATGAAATATGTTGAAAGTAGAGAGGAGAGGATAAGATGGAGGATCAAGGCGTACTAGCAGGTTTCTTTGCTCTTAGTTTTGCGTTTATTCTTGTTATATTGATTTGGGCAATTATTTCATATTTGTTAACGGCTTTTGCACTTTATTCGATGGCGAAAAATGATGGTGCAACGGACGGGGTGCTTGCGTTTATTCCGTTTTTGAATAGTAAGACGTGGGGTGACTTAGCGAAAGATAAATTACCAGATTTTTTGAAAGAAGAAGCAGGGTGGAAAGTATTCGGTATATATGTTGCATGTTTCATTTTTAATTTCGTACCAATTATAAGTTTACTAGCAACAGCTGTATCGATTGTATTGTCTATTTATCTTATCTACGCTATTTTAGACAGATATGGAACGAACTCTATATTATTTACGATTATTCATGTAATCACATTTTCGGTGTTCTTACCGATTCATTTATTTATTATTCGAAATGAACCGGTGAGATATAAAGAGTAGATTTTTCGTTTTGTTGATAAGTCGATATATTTTAGATATAAGTAAAAAAGCGCCCTGATTATCAGAGCGCTCTTTTTACTACATAAGGTAGCGTAAATAAATATAAATGTGAGAAATGATTAATGAAACGATCATAATTGGGAAACCGACTTTTAGGAATTCCATGTAACTAAATTTATGTCCTTCGCGGCTCGCAATACCTGCAACGATTACGTTAGCAGAAGCTCCGATTAATGTTCCGTTTCCACCGAGACAAGCACCTAGTGCTAATGCCCACCATAATACATCGATTTGTGCGTCAGATGGTGATAAGCCTAGCCCGACTGCCATATCGTTAATAAGTGGAATCATTGTTGCAACGAATGGGATGTTATCAATTGTTGCAGAGGCGATACCAGATACCCATAAAATAAGGATGGATGCGTAAGAAATATCTCCGCCTGTTATACCAATTACTTTTTGAGCTAACATTTTAATAAGACCGATATCGATAAGTCCTCCAACAAGTACGAATAGCCCTGCGAAGAAGAAGATTGTTACCCACTCTACGCTTGCAAATACTTCTTCAATTTCATGCTCTTTCACACCAATTAACATAAGTACAGTAGCACCAGTTAAGGCAATGATAGCCGCATCAATATGGAAAATAGAATGAGTCATGAAACCTACAATCGTAAGTCCAAGCACCGTTAAAGATTTTTTCATTAATACTGGATCTTTAATGTATTGTTTTTCATCTAAGCTCATTAATTTTTTAACCTGTACAGGATCGGCAATTAATTGTTTACGGTACATGAAGTAAAGTATTGTTGCTGTAACTCCAATAATAATAATTACGATTGGTGCTAGATTCAATAGGAAAGCATTGAAGTCTAAATGCTTATTGGCAGAACCAATCATAATGTTAGGTGGATCACCAATTAATGTTGCCGTTCCCCCAATGTTTGAAAAAATAATTTCAGAAAGTAAATATGGAACAGGATTTACTTGCAGTATGCGCGTAATAGATAAAGTAACTGGAACAACAAGAAGTACAGTTGTAACGTTATCTAAAAATGCGGAGCCAAGCGCGGTAAGTAGGGAAAGGGAAATTAAAATTTTAATTGGATTTCCTTGTGCCCCTTTTGCTGCTTTAATGGCAACGTATTGGAAAACACCTGATTTACTCGTAATGTTCACCAAAATCATCATACCGATGAGTAGCGTAATCGTTCCCCATTCAATATGTTTCGTAAAGGCGTTATGTAAATCGACGACCCCCACAATTACCATGAATGCTGCACCAAGAAGTGCGATGACAGCGCGATTAATTTTTTCAGAAATAATAATGGCATATGTAATTAAAAAGACTGCGATAGCAAAATAATACTGCCAGTTAGCGAGTTCTTGCGTTGTTTCGTGCAAAAATCTCATCTCCTTTCATTCATTTTTCTTAGTGTGTCAAATATTAACTAGATGAAACACACATAACGTCATTATAAAGTAGAAAAACTGCGGATGTAAATGAAAGGAGGGATTTTGTCATATTTTCTGCATAGGTCATTTTTTCTTATTTTTTAAAATATTTGTGGGCATTTGACATATATATAAGATACATCCAATCTGAATATTTAAAATGGAATTAGCATTCGAGCTTGTTCGTGTAGGAGTGTCAAATAGAAAGGAATGATAAAAATGATAAGGAAGGGATCGTATGGATGAACAACGATTTTTATTTTTAGACTTTGAGTTTACGATGCCCCAGCATAGAAAGAAACCGAAAGGATTTTTTCCGGAAATTATTGAGGTAGGACTCGTTTCAGTTGCTGGCCGTAAGGTGGAAGATACGTATTCATCACATGTCAGGCCGAAAACATTTCCCTCTTTAACGGATCGATGTAAGAAGTTTTTAGGAATAAAACAAGAAGTCGTGGATAAAGGGATTTCATTTCCTGAACTCGTTAAGAAGCTTGCGGAATACGAAACGAAATGTAAACCGACAATTGTAACGTGGGGAAATATGGATATGAAAGTGCTGAAGCATAATTGTGAAATGGCAGGGATAGCTTTTCCATTCTTCGGACAGTGTCGTGATTTATCGCTTGAGTATAAGAAGTTTTTTGGAGAAAGAAATCAAACAGGATTATGGAAAGCAATTGAGGCGTACGGAAAAGTAGGGACAGGGAAGCATCATTGTGCGCTTGATGATGCGATGACGACGTACAATATTTTTAAACTAGTAGAAAAAGATAAAGAGTATTTAGTAAAACCAGCACCTCCAACATTAGGAGAACTCGTTGATTTTTCAAAAGTGTTAAAGAAAGTGAGCACACAGTAACGACCAAATTGCACATTATGTAATTTGGTCGTTTTGTTTTTTAAAGTTTGTAGTCTTTCTTTAACTGTTCTAATGTTTCTAGACTACGCTCTGCAAAAGGTGAATCATCTTCAGAAAATGAATTCATTTGGGTTTCTAATGCTAATTTTAGTGACTTGGTATAATCCGGAATTTCTCCTTCATATTTTTTCACCATTTGCTCTGGAATGTTCGTCTGTTCACGGAAAGCTAAAGCGCGTCTTTCATGGAAAAATGGTACGTCAGCTTGTTTTACGTTATGTAAGTCACCTTGCACCGGATGTTTTAAAACAGCTAATACTTTTACGACGTAACTGCCAGGGCGGCTATTTGTAACTTCGCCGATGTATTTGCCAGTTTTATAAATACCAGTAACGATTTCACCAATTTCAAATGTTTCTCTCATATTTTTCACCTCAAGTTTATAGTAAGGAAAGTAGGAGAAGGAGTCAAAGAAATCATTCACTTTCGGAACGCCCCCTTGAGAATATGGATAGGTTCCACTATAATTTAAAGTTATATAACAGAAAATTCTGATGTTTTACAAATCCTATAATAAGGAGTGTTCTATATGATGCCTTTATATTTTCCGGAAGATAAAACAGAATATATTATTCCAGGGATTGTTTGCGTGCTATTTATAATTGGTGCCGTTGCTACGTGGCGTATGTTCATTCGTGTATCAAAACGCGAAGCGGAGCGATTACAGAAAGTTGAAGAAAAACTATTAGCTGAAAAGAAACAGTAACGCATTTTTGTATGTTTCCCTCTATGCTCGGACAATCTAAGGGCAGAATATATTTTGGAGGGAATGGAATGAAGAAACGGCTTTTTTTCAGTTGTTGTTTATTATTTCTGATGGCAGGTTGTGACCAAGGAAAGCCGAAAGAAATTGAAGTGAAATTACATAATGCTTCAGGAGATGAAGTAGGGACTGCGAAAGTAGTGCAGCAAACAAGTGGCGTGAAAATTACGATTAAAGGAGAAGGTTTCACGCCAGGACCACACGGACTACATGTACATGAAATCGGAGAGTGTAAGGCACCTCGTTTTGAATCATCCGGGAATCATTTTAATCCTGATGATAAAAAACATGGTCTTCTTAATCCGAAGGGTGCAGAAAACGGTGATTTACCGAACGTAGTTGCAGATGGTTCTGGGAAGATTAAAGCGGAAATCGATGCACCTCACATCACACTTGAAGAAGGAAAAACGACGATTCATAGAAAAGATGGAGCGTCTATTATTATTACAGAAAACCCTGATGATGGTATGACACAACCGACAGGTAAATCAGGCGATCGAATTGCTTGTGGTGTAATTGTAAAAAAAGCAGCGGATATGAAGAAAAAGTAAAAGCTACCGTGCTGGTAGCTTTTTTTGTGTAGTATAAGTGAAAATATATCAGCGATTATTGGAATATATCGACCGTAACTTGAAATATATCGACTTACCGACAAAATATGACAAAGGAGTCTGTCCAAGAATGATTAGGGGACAGACTCCTCTATTATTATGAAAACGTATGACGCAGTCTGTTCAAAATTTCTTCTAAAACAGATCGTGGACAGCCGATGTTAATTCGAATATGTTCTTCGCCACCTAACCCGTATTTCTCACCAGGTTCAACGATGATTTTTCCTTTTTCCTCAAGTAATGCAGTACGCTCGTTTTGAGAAAGCTTTAGACGAGAACAATCAATCCATAATAAAAAGCTACCTTCTGGCTTCGTTACGGAAAGAGCAGGTATGTGAGTTTTAATATATTCACAAGCAAATTGAGCATTATCTTCTATATATAATCGAATTTCGTTTAACCAATCATTACATTCTGTATAGGCACTTTGCATCGCTGTGTAGGCAAAGATATTTAACCCGTGGAAGCCTTGTCTATATTGGATAGCTGTAAAGGCGTGACGGAGTTTTTCGTTTGGAATGATAATAATCGAAGCTTGTAATCCAGCGATATTAAATGTTTTACTTGGAGCCATACAAGTGATAGTGCGCTCTGCTAATTCTTCAGATAAGGAAGCGAACGGCGTATGTGTATGGTCTGCATAAATGATATCGGAATGAATTTCATCCGCGACAACGATAACGTCATATTTAGTACATAACAATCCGAGCTGCACAAGTTCCTCTTTCGTCCAAACGCGTCCGATTGGGTTATGAGGGCTACAAAGAAGCATGAGTTTGACACCTTGCTGAAACTGCTTTTCTAAATGCTCGAAGTCTATCACATATGTATCATTTTGTTTCTGTAATGGACTCACGCATAACTGCCTGTTGTTTGTTGTGACCATTTCGAAAAATGGAGGATAAATAGGTGGTTGTACGAGAACGGATTCGTTTTCTTTTGTGAAAGCCTGTATGCTCGTACTAAGAGCTGGAACGATCCCCGCGCTAAAAACAATCCATTCTTTTTGAATGTCCCAGTTATATTGTTTTTTTGTCCAGTTACAAATAATATCTCCAATATTTTCGGGAGGAAGTGTATAGCCGAAAATAGGATGCTCAATACGTTTCTTTAAAGCAGTTTGAATTTGTGTTGGTACTTCAAAATCCATATCAGCAATCCAAGCATGGATAAGTTCTTCGTTTTTATATGTATCCCATTTTATACTATGCGTTCCACGTCGATTGATTGCTTTATGAAATAGTTGCATACGTTTGCCCCCTTCTTCTGTAAAACCAATAAGTTATGAAAGTTCTCTCTCTTCTTATAGAATAGCTGATGTGATAGGATAAAGAAAAGTATTAAAAAGTGAAAAGGCGGGAAGCGAATGGGTACATATGAAAAGATGATAGAGGTTGTGAAGAATTGGGATCCGTTTCAAATGGGACCGGAGTTTTATGAAACAGAAGCGAGCGATGTTGTGAACGTCATAAGTGTGTTTGATGATCCAAAATACATCGCAAAGAAGATTCAACATATATACTTTATGTCTTTTGAGGAAGTACCTGCGCTTGAAAAATGTGAGAAATTAGCTGTGGAATTACTTGTAATAAAAGAAGGCGGAAGCTGTTCATTATAGGCTGTCGGAATTTCCGACGGCCTTTTTTATATTATCCCACTATTTGCCGGGGAGTAAGACCCCCACCTCAAAATTCAGCAGAAGCAAAGAAGTTAGGTGGGGGCTAATTAAAGTTTCACTTTATTGCGCAGAAAAAGCGATAATTTCTTCATAAACATGTTCAGGCTTTTCTTCAGGTAGTAAATGTCCTGTATTTTCGTAAGAAATAAATTTTGAATTCGGTAAATCTTTGTGTAGACGATGACCTACATGTACAGGGACGACGCGGTCTTTTTCACCCCAAATGAGTAGTGTAGGTGTTTCGATTTTTTGTAATTCAGTTGAAGATAAGTCACCTTCACGGTCTCGTATCATGCGAGTTAAAGCGGGAAATATACGGTCGTCATAAAAAGGAGCGGAGTAACCTTTTTTCATTTCATCGTCAATTAATGAGTGATCATGAACGACATTCATTAAGTTATGAACAATACCGCGTCTAATAATCCAGTTCTTTACGTATAAATGAAAGAACGGTAAATAAGAAGAGTATAGTAAAGGTAAGGTTGCGCGTGCTAAATAGCTAGAGCTGCATAGTAAAATCGTTTTTGAAATGAGTTCAGGACGTATACGGTTTACATAGAGAGAAATTTGCCCACCCATAGAGTGCCCAACTAATACAATGTTTGAGAGAGATAAATGTTCAATTAAATCAATAATAATCGTTGCTAAATTGTGATAAGAATACTTAAACAGATGAGACTTATCACTTTTTCCGAACGGTGGTAAATCAAGAGCAATCACTGTTCCTGCTTTCGATAGTAAGGGAATGAGACGACGGTAACTGAATGAGGAAGATAAAAAGCCGTGAACGAGTACGAAAGTAGGACGTTCTGTTTTGTTATCGTGTTCATACAATTCGTAATGAATAGTAGTGCCGCGAGTGGAAAAAGTGAAATAAGGACAAGTATATTCGTGATTCATTTTTTGTCACTCCATTGATTTTTGTTCATATCATCTCCAAGGAAGAAGAAAATATGTTAACAAAAAAAGGCAAGATGACGACGTCATCTTGCCTTTCGTTTATTCAGTATTACCCGCGAACAATATTAGGCGGTGTTTTTCCTTGTAATCCTGCAACTAAATTTTCAGCGGCGGTCATAGCCATTTGCTGCCTAGTTTTTAATGTTGCAGATCCGATGTGTGGTAAAGTTACAATATTTTGTAATGATAAGAGTGGATTATCTTTTTGAATCGGCTCTTGTGTAAATGTATCGATACCTGCTGCAAAGATTTTCTTTTCTGTTAAAGCATGGATTAACGCTTCTTCATCTACTGTTTTCCCGCGAGAAGCATTAATGAAGATTGCTGTTTCTTTCATTAATGAAAATTCCTTTTCTCCAATAAGGTGATATGTTTCATCTGTTAATGGAGTAAGAAGAACAATAAAGTCAGACTGCTTCAGTAGCGTTTGTAAATCACAATATGTAGCATCGAATTTTTGTTCAGCTTCTTCTTTACGACGGCGGTTATAGTAAAGAACATTCATATCAAATCCGAATTTTGCTCGTTTTGCAACGGCTTCTCCAATTCGGCCCATACCGATAATACCAATTGTGCTATGGTGTACATCTAGTCCGAAGTGTTCTTTTCCGATTTCAGCGTTCCATTCACCATTTTTCACGTAAGAATCGAGTTCGCAAACGCGGCGCCCAGCTGATAGCATAAGGGCGAAAACGAGATCAGCTACTGTATCATCTAATACGTATGGTGTATTCGTTCCGATAACATTTCGGTTTTTCATCGCTTGTAAATCAAAATTATCGTAACCGACAGAAATGTTGCTCACTACTTTTAAGTTAGGAGCCACTGTCAGTAATTCTTCATTAATAGCAGATCCGAAATTTAATAACCCATCTTTATCTTGTATTTTCTCTAATAGAACATCACGAGGTACTTTCTCATTTTGATCCCATTTTTCATAATCACAGTGTTCTGATAAATAGTTTTCTACAAATGTTGGAACTGGTTCAGCAATATAAACTTTTGGTTTCACGGTTCCATCCCCTTTCGCTTTATCACGCATTTTTCCGCTGATTAAAGTTTCACTTTATTTTGACATAATTCAATAGAAAAATCTTCTTTTCAAACTGGAAAGGGTATTTGTATAATTTAGACACAAACGAAAAGGAAGGATGATTTATATGGTGACAGAAAAAGAATTAGAATTATTAGCTTGTCTTGAAAAGAGTAGTCGATTATCTGTAGATACATTAGCGAAGCTGTTAAATATAGAGGTAGAAGAAGTAAAGAAGATGGTTGCGAGGTTAGAAAATGAAAAGATTATTGTGGATTATGTAACACATATTGATTGGACGAAGGTGAAAGAACATACAGGTTTAACGGCAATGATCGATGTGAAAGTTACGCCAAAGCATGGCGTTGGGTTTGATGCGGTTGCTGAACAAATTTATCGTTATTCAGAAGTGAAATCCGTTTATTTAATGTCAGGGACATATGATCTTTCTATTACATTAGAAGGGAAAACGATGGGAGAAGTAGCGATGTTTGTTTCTGAGAAATTAGCAACAATTGAATCTGTTGTTTCTACAACTACTCATTTCATTTTGAAGAAGTATAAACATGAGGGTGTTATTTATGAAAAAGACGATGATGATAAGCGAATTGTGGTGACACCATGAAGCAATTTGAACTATCTAGATCAGCAGAATCTTTAAAACCATCTGGTATTCGAAAATTTTTTGATTTAGCAGCAAATATGAAAGGTGTTATTTCCCTCGGGGTAGGAGAGCCGGATTTTGTTACACCTTGGAATGTAAGGCAAGCATGTATTCGTTCTTTGGAACAAGGGTATACGTCATATACAGCAAATGCAGGATTATTGGAGCTCCGTCAAGAAATAGCAAAGTATCTAAAAAAACAATTTGCAGTATCTTATGATCCAAGTGATGAAATCATTGTTACAGTTGGAGCGAGCCAGGCGTTAGATGTAGCGATGCGCGCCATTATAAATCCTGATGATGAAGTGCTCATTATTGAACCGAGCTTCGTTTCTTATGCACCACTTGTGACATTAGCTGGAGGAGTTCCGGTTCCTGTGGCGACTACGTTAGAAAACGAGTTTAAAGTACAACCAGAACAAATTGAAGCAGCTATTACAGCGAAAACAAAGGCAATTTTGCTTTGTTCACCAAATAACCCGACAGGTGCAATGCTAAATAAATCCGAGCTTGAAGAAATAGCAGTGATTGTTGAGAAGTACAATTTAATCGTATTATCTGATGAAATTTATGCAGAACTTGTATACGACGAAGTATATACAAGTTTCGCGAGTATTAAAAATATGCGTGAGCATACGATTTTAATTTCAGGATTTTCAAAAGGATTTGCGATGACAGGATGGCGCCTCGGTATGATTGCATCTCCTGTTCAATTTTCAGAATTAATGCTCAAAATCCATCAGTATTCAATGATGTGTGCACCGACGATGTCTCAGTTTGCAGCACTTGAGGCGTTACGTGCAGGGAACGATGAAGTAATTCGAATGAGAGATAGCTATAAGAAGCGTCGTAACTTCATGACGACATCTTTCAATGAAATGGGCTTAACGTGTCATGTGCCGGGCGGAGCATTTTATGTTTTTCCTTCTATATCTTCAACCGGATTATCTTCAGCGGAATTTGCAGAACAGTTATTGTTGGAAGAAAAAGTGGCCGTTGTCCCTGGTAGCGTATTTGGCGAAAGTGGTGAAGGATTTATTCGTTGTTCATATGCGACGTCGCTTGAACAACTTATGGAAGCGATGAAGAGAATGGAACGATTTGTAGAAAATAAAAAAAGGACAAAACGTAATACGCTTTGTCCATAAAAGGGGGGGAATACTAGAAAGCCATGTGTTAGTAGTCTATCCCAATATTGGAGAATTATACTTCTTTAAGGGAAATTTTTCATGAATTTTGAATGAGTTCTGTCATAGTGGTATAATTTACTAATATAAGGTATACGCATTCTAGATATCATTATCTAGAATGCGTACTAACCAATCGGATATTTAAAATAAATATATCTGCTTTGCTCTCTATAATTGTAGAGAGAATGGTAAACGTATGGGAGTGTTTCATATGTCAGAACAATATACAACAGGAGTGGTTGTAACAGGGAAAGTGACTGGAATTCAAGATTACGGTGCATTTGTAGCGTTAGATGCAGAAACACAAGGACTTGTGCATATATCTGAAATTACAAATGGATATGTAAAGGATATTCATGACTTTTTAAAAGTCGGCGATACAGTAGAAGTAAAGGTACTTTCAATTGATGAAGAGCACAGAAAAATGAGTTTATCGTTAAAAGCGGCGAAAAGAAAACAAGGAAGGATTCTTATACCGAACCCATCTGAAAACGGATTTAATACGCTGCGAGAAAAGTTGGCAGAATGGATTGAAGAGTCCGAGTTAACAAAGTAAAAGAGGAACGCATATGAGCGTTCCTCTTTTACTTTATCTTATGATATATATTTGCAAATATGATTGCATGCAATCATATTCGTATGTCGGAGGTGAAAGGACATACTGATTATCGAATTTCGTTTGTTTCTGGGTGCGTACCAAGATTTTCAGATGGTTTAAACAGTAAACCAAGGTTGATAAGCCCAGATATACCAACGATGCCGTAAATAATACGTGCAAGAGCTGAATTTTGTCCGCCGAAAATGGCTGCTACTAAGTCAAACTGGAAAAATCCGATTAGTCCCCAGTTCACAGCGCCAATTACAGTAAAGACTAATGCGATACGTTGCAAAGTACTCATGAAAAAGCCCCCCTTAATTGTGAAGCATGAGCAAGCGATGAGTTAATTAACTCTTTTATAGAATGGGGTAGTTATGTTGTTTTTATACATAAAAAATGTTCGAAAGAGGATGTATATACATCTATACCGAAAAATGCGAATTTTTATGCAAAAAATGAACTTTTTCTAAAAAATATATATTGGTTACGTTTACAATGGTTGAATCGCTTGATTTACAACTTCAGTTTCGCTAAAGTGAATACAGAAATACATATCCATAATTGGAGGGAAAAAGATGAGTACACATGTAACGTTCGACTATTCTAAAGCGTTATCCTTCATCGGTGAACATGAAATCACTTATTTACGTGATGCAGTGAAAGTAACACATCATGCAATCCACGAAAAAACTGGAGCTGGGAACGATTTCCTTGGGTGGGTAGACCTTCCGCTTCAATATGACAAAGAAGAATTCGCTCGCATTCAAAAATGCGCAGAAAAAATTAAAAACGACTCTGACATTTTACTTGTTGTAGGTATTGGTGGTTCTTACCTAGGAGCACGCGCAGCAATCGAAATGTTAAGCCATTCTTTCTACAACACGCTATCTAAAGAACAACGTAAAACTCCACAAGTGCTATTTGTTGGACAAAACATTAGCTCCACTTACATGAAAGATTTAATGGACGTATTAGAAGGTAAAGACTTCTCTATTAACGTTATTTCCAAATCAGGTACAACAACAGAGCCAGCACTAGCATTCCGTATTTTCCGTAAGTTATTAGAAGAGAAGTATGGAAAAGAAGAAGCTCGCAAACGTATTTATGCAACTACAGATAAAGCACGTGGTGCATTAAAAACATTAGCTGATAACGAAGGTTACGAAACATTCGTTATTCCAGATGATGTTGGAGGACGTTTCTCTGTATTAACGCCAGTTGGTTTATTACCAATCGCAGTAAGTGGCTTAAATATTGAAGAGATGATGAAAGGTGCAGCTGCTGGTCATGATGACTTCGGAACATCAGAACTAGCAGAAAACCCAGCTTACCAATACGCAGTAGTTCGTAACGCTTTATACAATAAAGGAAAAACAATTGAAATGCTTGTTAACTATGAGCCAGCACTTCAATACTTCGCTGAGTGGTGGAAACAGTTATTTGGTGAAAGTGAAGGAAAAGATCAAAAAGGTATTTTCCCATCTTCAGCAAACTTCTCAACTGACTTACACTCATTAGGTCAATACGTTCAAGAAGGTCGTCGTGACTTATTTGAAACAGTTCTTAAAGTAGGTAAATCTACACATGAACTAACAATCGAATTAGAAGACAACGATTTAGACGGATTAAACTACCTTGCTGGTGAAACTGTAGACTTCGTAAACACAAAAGCATACGAAGGTACATTACTTGCACATAGCGACGGGGGAGTACCAAATTTAATCGTAAATATTCCTGAATTAAATGAGTACACATTCGGTTACCTTGTATACTTCTTCGAAAAAGCATGTGCGATGAGCGGCTACTTATTAGGCGTAAATCCATTTGACCAACCTGGCGTAGAAGCATACAAGAAAAACATGTTTGCTTTACTTGGTAAACCAGGATTTGAAGAATTAAAAGCAGAATTAGAAGAGCGTTTAAAATAATAAAAAGCGACCGGATTCCGGTCGCTTTTTATTATTTTATCGAAAAGTCCATCAGTATATTCAAACTAGAGTGGGTATGCTAAAGGAAAAGTCTTGGAGGGATGGACTTGATTCCGATTCAATCAAATTTAGAAGGACGTACATATGCGTTATATAAATTAGAAGAGGTTATGAAACCACTTGGATATAGTATTGGTGGTAATTGGGATTATGATAAAGGATGCTTCGATTACAAAATCGATGAAGAAGATGGGTATCAATTTTTACGAGTGCCGTTTACAGCAGTAGATGGTGAACTAGATGTACCTGGTGTAGTAGTCCGTCTTGAAACGCCGTATATTCTTTCGCACGTATATCAAGACGAACTAGATGATAATGTGAATACTTTAACCGCGGGAACGAGTGGGATGGATCAATTTGCTGAACCGAAAGATCCAGATGCAGAAGTGAAAAGAAAATATATCAATATTGGAAAAGTGCTCATGCGGGAACTAGAAAAACATTTTCTTAATGGTGAATAACAATGAGTACGTCGCTTTCGATAAGAATGAAAGTATGGACTGGGTTAATCATATATTGATCGTCGCGCTTTATACCTAGTAAGAGAATGTTTTGTTTTAAAAGGGTATAGCTACAATTTGCAAAGGTTTGTCCGGTGCAGGACGGAGAAAGCTCCATCAGTTGTAATTTATTATCAGAGATTTCATCGTAAAGTGAGAATAGTACACCTGAAATAGAAGGGAATAAAAGAGAAGCGGTAAATACATAACTCGTTAATTTATTTCCTTCTATAATTTCTGACGCGCCAGCTCTCGTTGCATTTTGAATTTGTTCAGTAGTAAGTAGTTCTGCGATGCAGTGAATGTTTGGATTGAGTCCTTTTGCAGTTAAAATATTTAAAATGGATTGTGTATCTGCTAAGCTTTCGTTCTTTTCTTTATCCGCTGTTATTAATATGGTGTGTGCCGTTTTAATATTAGCTTTTAATAAAGTTTGATCGTGGTGCGGACAACCTTTTATAAATTCTAAATGATGAAATGGTTTTGGGAGTAAAGAAAGTGTTTCATCAATTAAAACGATATCAAGGTTTGGTTGTAATACATGCATTTGCTTTACAACATGTTTTGCACGCTCATTCCAGCCAACGATAATCATATGACCGTTAGAGGTAGCGGCTTCTTCACCTTTAATTTTCATATATTGTTTACTGATCATCTCAGTAGCGAATAGAACCATATAATAAGAACAAAAGCCAGTTCCTAATAAAATAATACTTATACCTATTAGTTTTCCTATCGTTGTATGGGGAGCAAAGTCGCCATATCCAACTGTAAAAATGGTAACGATTGACCACCAAATTCCGTCAAACCATGTAGTGAAATGAGAGGGTTCTAATCTATGTATAAGAAAACCAGAAAAAGCAGTGAATACAATAATAAAACAAATTAAACGAAAAATAATGGAATCACGAAATGTATCTACTAAATTCGGACGGGATTTCAATAGTAAATTCCTCCTTGTTTTGCAGGACTACATTCATTGTTACCATTATAGAAAAAAGAAAAACTCTCTAATTAAAGAGAGTTTGTTTTATGCTACATACTTTCCACTTCAGTTTGTTGGACACTTTCAAGATGTTGAAGAGCATAGTAAACATCAGCAGTAGGTCTTTTTTGATCAATGGACAGTTTAAGATGTAAATAGTGAGAACCGTTTTCTAATGTTTTAAGCTTCATATTCTTAACTTTTATATCCATTTCCTTTATTTCTTCAATTACGATTGGGATATTGTCCATATTTCGTACAACAAGTTTCACAGCGATATCACGTTGACGAAATGACCTAGGGCCTACATATTTCATCGCGAGTGGTATAAGTTCGACACTAATCATAAGGAAACACATTCCGAAAATCGCCTCGATATAGAAACCAGCTCCAACGGCAATACCAATACCAGAAGCACCCCAGATCATAGCGGCAGTCGTGAGTCCTGCAATGCTATCGTTGCCTCTTCTTAAAATTACGCCAGCACCTAAAAAACCAATTCCTGATACAATTTGAGCGGCAAGTCGAAGTGGATCCATATTCATATGATCGGTATGTGGTAAGTTATAAGCTGCTTTAATAGAAACAATCGTTAGGAGGCAACTAATAATAGAAATAACTAAACACGTTTTTAAACCAAGTGGTTTCCGTTTTAATTCGCGTTCTAAACCAATGGCAAACCCTAAAATAGCCGAGAGACCTAGTTTGATTAATAAATCGGTATAGTCCATATATATTCCTCCTTGTATGATATGGTATATGAATAAAACGCTTAGTATAGAAAGAAACGTTTTTTGATAGAGTAACTTTATATAAAATATATGTAGGAATTACTCATACATGAAAGAGATATTTCGTTTAAGTATATGATATTAAAAAAGAAATGTGGGCAGTTTTAAAAAAAGTTTATAAAAGGTGTTGCATTTCATTTTTCACCATGATATATTAATAACCGTCGCTGATGCGGAAACGCAGAAAACGACAAAAAAAGAAATTGAAAAACTTAGTTGACATCGAAAAACGAAGATGTTAACATAAGGAAGTCGCAAATGAGCGACCAAGTAGTTCTTTGAAAACTGAACGAAACAAACAACGTGAAACGTCAATTTTTATTTTTAGATGCTAGACAAACTAACTTTATTGGAGAGTTTGATCCTGGCTCAGGATGAACGCTGGCGGCGTGCCTAATA